>QFNF01000004.1 GCA_003240755.1 Sphingomonas hengshuiensis
GACTTTGAGATTCGTGACACCCATCCTAAAACGATGGTTACTGCCGCGGACACCTTTCGAGAACGTCAACGGGTAGGTTCTTTTGCGCCATAAGGGCGGGATCTGGCGGAGAGGGAGGGATTCGAACCCTCGGTACCCGTAAAGGCACGCCGCATTTCGAGTGCGGTACAATCGACCACTCTGCCACCTCTCCGCAGAGGTTTCCCGCTCCATGCCGCAGGTCAGCGCGGCACGTTGGTCAGCGAGGGCGGTCCGTTAGCCCATGGTTTCGGGACTTGCAAGCGCCTCCTTGCTGCAATCGCACATCGGCCCTAGATTATTTCGCATGAAGGCATTGTCCGCCAACCCGCTCGACCTCGGCACGCCGTTGCCGCCGGTCGCCCATGCACGTTTCGCGATCGGCGAGGTCGTGCGCCATCGCCAGTTCGACTTTCGTGGGGTCGTGTTCGATATCGACCCGGTGTTCGCCAACAGCGACGAATGGTATGAATCGATCCCGGCCGACGCCCGGCCGCGCAAGGACCAGCCCTTCTACCACCTGCTCGCCGAGAATGCGGAGGCGAGCTACGTCGCCTATGTCAGCCAGCAGAACCTGATCGCCGACGACAGCGAGGAGCCGGTCGACCACCCCGCGATCGGCGGTCTGTTCGACGACTATGCCGATGGCCGCTATCGCCTGCGCCGCGAGCACCGCCACTGAGGACGGGGTTTCAATAGATATCCCGGCGGTAGCGGCCGGTCTCGAGCATCGTCTCCACGGTCGCCTCGCCCAGGATCGCCTCCAGCGCGGCATGCACGCCCGGCGCCATGCCCTGCATGCTGCCGCAGACATAGATGGCGGCCCCCGCAGCGACCGCCGCGGCGATGGCGGGGCCGTCCGCTGCTACCCCATCCTGCACGTAACGATGCCGTCCGGGGTGACGTGACCACGCAGTGACGCTGCGTGCGATCACGCCCCGGTCGGCCAGCGCGCGCCGTTCGCCGGCAAGGAAATCGTCCTGCACCGGGTGCCGTTCGCCCCAGTAGAGCCATGCCGGTCCGCCGCCGACTACGGCCCGCTGGCGCAGATGCGCCATCAGGCCGGCCAGCCCGGTGCCGTTGCCGATCAGGATCAACGGCGTGGCCGGGTCGGCCGGCGGCTGGAAAGCGGGGTTGGCGCGAACGCGGGCCTGCACGATGCCGCCGATCGGCGCGCCATGGCACAGCCAGCCCGACCCCAGACCGTCGAACCCGTCCACCGCCGTGCAGCGGCGGACGATCAGTTCGACCCGGCCGGAGGCGGCGATCGATGCGATCGAATATTCGCGGTGGCCGAGCGGCTTGAGCGTCGCGGCCTCGAGGTCGTCGCCCGGCAGGATGCTGCGCATCAGCCGCTCCCGGATATCGGGCGTATCGGCCAGTCCGGTATGCGCCAGACAGGCATCGACCCGGCGGACATCCTGCTGCGGCAGGATCTCGACAATGTCGCCGGGCATCCAGTCGGCCGGCATCGCGACCGGTTCCAGCACGACCTGCCACGCTTGCCCGCCCTGACTGCCCGGATTGAGCAGGCGGCGTTCGACCAGCCGCCAATCGGCCATCGCCACGGGCGCCCAGTCGGGTTGATCGGTACGGCCGCCGATGCCGGCCAGTTGATGCTGCCACTGGCGCTGCGCATCGGCGTCGTTGCCATCGGCCTCGACCGGATCGAACAGCCGCGTGGCGCCATGATCGTGCAGCCAGCGGTCGACGCGGTGTCCGAAGGCGCAGAACTCGGCATATTCGCGGTCGCCCAGCGCCATCACCGCATAGCTGAGGTGCGACAGGTCGGGGCGGACACGCGCCATCGTCCGGGCAAAGCCGCGGGCGTTGTCGGGCGGTTCTCCCTCGCCATAGGTGCTGGCGACGACGAACAGCCGTTCGGCACGGGTCAGCATCGCCGGATCGAGCGACGCGATCGGCAGCGCGGCGGCGCCGGGCAGGGCGCCGGCAGTCAGCCGCGCGATGCGTTCGGCCGATCCGGTCTGGCTGGCATAGGCGACCAGCGTCGTCGCGCGTTCGGGCGGCGTAGCGTCGGTATCGATGACGACCTGTGCCAGCGCCGCCTTGCGCCTCTGCCGCGCGAAATAGAGCAGGAAGCCGGTAATGGTGAACAACGGCATCGTCAGGCTGGCCAGCAGCATCGCGACACGCCCGGCCATGCCGAAATAGGCGCCGCGATGGAGTTCGTACACGCTCGTGACGATGTCCTGTCCCAGCGTACGGCCGGCATAGGGCGTCGCCTCGACAACTGCGCCGGTCGTGCCGTCGATCGTCAGTTCGTCGCTGACCCGGTCATGGCGTCCCCCGGGCAGCTTGCCACGAAACTGAACCTCGCCATGATCGCGGACGGTGGCGGTGATCCGGTCATAGGCGCGGCCGCCGGTGGCGGCGGCGAAGCCGTTCCATGCGCGTGCCAGGTCGACCGGCGCATCCTTCCGCCCCGATTTCGGCCGCTCCGGTGCCTCGGCGACCAGCATCGCGCGAACCCCCTGCCGATACCAGTCATACGACCACCACAGCCCGGTAAAGCCGCTGACGAGGTAGAAGAGCAGCACCCATCCGCCGACGACCGCGTGCAGCATGCGGTAGAGGTTGCGGCCGGTCCTGGCGAAATCGAGCACGAACCAGTTGCGCCAGTCGAGCGGTCGCCGCGGCCAGCGCAGATACAGGCCGGACAGCGCGAAATAGATCAGCGCCATCGCCGAAAAGCCGGTAATCTGCCGCCCGATGCCGTTGCCCTGGCCGGGGAGCGCCAGCCAGCGGTGCAGATGCTCGATCACCTCCATCACGCCGCTGCCGCGCGGTTCGCCCAGCAGCCGCCCGGTGAACGGGTCGATCCGGTCGAGATGTCGTACCTTTGACGTGCCGATCGTATAGCCGACCAGCGTCGGTTCGCCCGGACCGGCCGGGACGGTCAGTCGCGTGATCCTCGCCTCCGGCCGCTGTTCGGCGATCCGGACCGCAAGCTGCGGCGCGCCCAGCCGTACCGCGCCGGCCGCCGGTCGATCGGGGTTCAGTGCCGCGATGATTTCCGGTTCGAAGCTCATGGCCGCCCCGGTCACGCCCATCACCGCCAGCACCAGTCCCGCGGTGATGCCGAGGAACCAGTGAATCTGGAACAGGATGTTTCGGGTCATGCGGCGCCACTCAAAAGACTTGATATTGATAATTGATCGCGTTAGCGGCGCGCCCCGTTGGGGTCAATATTACGCAAGGGAAATGACGATGGGGCTGGTGGCACGATATGGCTGGATGGCAAGCGTCGCCGCGCTCGCATTGCCGATGGCGCCGGCGGGCGCGCAGACGGTCGATCCGGCGACGACGACGTCGACCGACGCCGACGACGAAATCGTCGTCACCGCCGCGCGCACGATCCTGCCGCCCAATGCGCTGCCGTTGACGATCGATATCATCGACAAGCAGGTGATCGATCAGCAGATCGCCATTTCCGGCAGCATCACCGATGCGATCGCGACGCTGACGCCCAGCTTTTCACCGACGCGCGGCAAGCTGTCGGGAGCGGGGGAGACGCTGCGTGGCCGCTCGCCGCTCTACGCGATCAACGGCATTCCGCAGACGACGCCGCTGCGCGACGGCAGCCGCGACGGGTTCACCATCGACGGCTTCTTCATCGACCGGGTCGAACTGATCTATGGATCGAACGCGCTGCAGGGCATTGGCGGGACCGGCGGCATCGTCAACCAGGTGACGGTGGGCGCGCCGCGACAGGAGGGCATCACCGGCCGCGCGCTGGTCCAGGGCACGGCGGCGGACGGGTTCGAGGGCGACTCGCTGGGCGGAAAGGCGGCGGGGCTTGTCCAGTACAAGGCCGGCCGGTTTGATGCGACGTTCGGCGCAAGTTACGAAAGGCGCGGCGCATTCTATGATGCGCGCGATCGCCGGATCGGCATCAACCTGACGCAGGGCGAAACGCAGGATTCGCGCGCGACCGATTTCTTCGCGCGATTGGGTATGGAGGTCGGCGCGACCGGACGACTCGACCTGATCGCCAACCGGTTCGAACTGAACGGCGACGGCGACTATGTCGCGCTCGCCGGCAACCGCCGCACCGGCATCCCGACCAGCGCGGTGCGCGGCAACCCGCCGGGCAAGCCCGCCGCCAACCGGGCGGAGGCGCTGTCGCTGTCCTACACCGATACCGACGTGCTGGGCGGCAACCTCGTCACGCAGATCTTCTTCAACCGCACCCACGATACGTTCGGTGGTGAACTGACGATCACGCCGACGTTCCAGGACCCGTCGATCGCCCCCGTCGGCACGTTGTTCGACCAGTCGGAGAACCGTTCGCGCAAGCTGGGCGCCAAGGCCAGCTATGAACGCGCGGTGCCGGGGTTCGAGGCGCTGGTCGCGACGGTCGGGTTCGACGCGCTGCTGGACAAGACGGAGCAGCGGCTGATCGCTACCGACCGCATCTGGGTGCCGCCCGCCGACTTCCGCAGCCTCGCGCCGTTCGCGCAGGCCAATCTGAAGCTGTTCGACGGGCTGCTACGCTTCGCGGGCGGCGCGCGGTGGGAAAATGTGCAGGTCCGCATCGACGATTTCCGCACGCTGGCATCGACGACCTATAACGGGCGCAACCCGGCCACCTATGGCGGGGTGGCGGTGACGGGCGGCAAGCCCGGCTTTTCCGACCTGCTGTACAATGGCGGCGCGATCGTCGAACCGATCGCCGGCGTGCGCGCCTATGCCAGCTATGCGCAGGGTTTCACCATGGCCGATATCGGCCGCATCACCCGTGCGATCAGTACGCCGGGCGTCAGGCTCGACAATTTCCTCGATATCGAACCGGTCGTATCGAACAACCGCGAGGTCGGGGTCGAGGTGAAGCGCGGTCCGCTCGACGCCAGCGCCACCTATTTCTGGTCGTCGAGCGACCGGGGACAGGTGCTGATCGCGCAGGGAAACGGCATCTTCGAGGTGCAGCGCCAGCGCGTCGAACTCGAAGGGCTGGAGGTCAATCTGGCGCTCCGCACGCCGCTGCCATGGCTGCGGCTGTCGACCGGCTATGCCCATATTCTCGGTCGCTACGACAGCGATCGTCCGGTCGACGGCGTGGTCGATACCGATCTCGACGGGACCAACATCTCGCCCGACCGGCTGAACCTTGCCGCCGATGTGTCGAGCGGGCCGCTGACGGCGCGGTTGCAGAGCCAGTTCTATCTGTCGCGGAATTTCCGGGGAAAGGCGAACCCGTCTCCGGACAATGATTTCGGCGGGTATGACGTCACCGACGCGTCGATCCGCTATCAGACGAAATTCGGCGGACTGTCGCTCAGCGCGCAGAACATCTTCGACCGGTTCTACATCGATTATAACAGCGACACGCGGTTGCCGAACGACAATCTGGCGTTCTTCGCCGGGCGGGGGCGGACGTTCACCCTGGGGTGGGACGTGCGGTTCTGAACGCTGGACAGGCAGGGCCGCGGGCGGCTAGGCGCGCGGCCATGCCTGTCATCGCCACCATCATGAATTCGACCACCGGCCAACCGATCCAGAAGATGACCTTCGGCCGGATGCCGAAGCCATGGGCGTCGTTCAACCTCGAAACCGGCGAACTGGTCACGGCAGACCGGGTCGATGTCGGCAAGCCCGCACCGGGCAAGGTCGTGGTGCCGGTGTCGGTATGGGTCACGCCCCGGAAATGACCCCTCCCGGCGGTCGTGCCGGGAAGGGGGCCTGAACCCTCAACCGCAGACGCGACGGCCGTTGCGGATGACGTAGCGGCAGGGGCCGCGATACTGGACGCCCATCGCGGCTGCTTCGCGCGACCAGCCCGGCACGACGCGCTCGCCGCGATTGTTATAGCGGCCGCGGCGGTTGTCCCAGCGACGGCGGTCGTCGTGACGGCGGCGGTCGTTCCACGCGCGGCGATTGTCCCAGCCCCGCCGATCATCCCGGTAGCGGCGATCGTCCCAGCGGCGGCGGTCGTCATGCTGGGCACGCGGGCCGTGATCGCGTTGCACATGGCGCCCCGGCTGTGCGTCGGCGGCGGCGGGAACCGCCGTCAGGCCGGCGATGGTCAGGCCGACGCCAGCGAAAATGTTCAACAACAGCTTCATGATCGCTTCCTCTCTGCCCCCGTCCTGCCAGCGTTCAACTGAACCGCTGCTGGACGGGATTGACAGTAGTCGGAAAGACTCCGGTCGCGGCGATGGTTCCGGGTTCCGGCGGGAAGCGGACCGGGCCGGGCGAGTGTGCGGCGGCAGACTGCACCGGTCGCGGGCGCGGGAACCGATAGGTTCGGGCTCGATCAGCTCTAATAGGTCGGGGTCCACATCTGCGCCGCGATCGTGTCCCGATCGATCGCCGCATCGGGGGTTGCGACACCATCGGCCGCCGCCTGCGCCGCCACCGCCACGGCGATGTCCAGCGCCACCTCGCGCAGCCGCTCGATCGGCGGCAGCAACGTGTCGTCGCCGCCCATCGTGCCCAGCGTCCGTGCGGCGGCCATGAACATCGCGTCCGTGACCCTGTCGGCCCCCGCTGCCAGTGCGCCCAGTCCTACGCCGGGGAAGATGTAGATGTTGTTCACCTGGGTCACGCCGGCGATGCCGAAGGGGCTGCCGGTGCCGACCAGCGCCCGGCCGGCGCTCCAGCGGGCGAGGTCGGCGGGATGCGCCTCGGCGCGCGATACGGGATTGGACAGCGGGAAGATGACCGGTCGCCCGGTCGCCTGCGCCATGGTGCGCACCACCGCCTCGCTGAACGCGCCGTGCTGCCCCGATGTGCCGATCAATATGGTCGGGTGGACGTTGGCGACGGTATCGAACAGGTCGATTCCCCCCTGCGATGTCCGGGTCCAGCCGTCGGTTTCGGCGATGTCGCGGGCATAGGCGCGCTGTCCGTCCGACAGCCCGGTCATGTCGGACAGGATCAGCCCGTCGCGATCGACCGCCCAGATACGCTGACGCGCTTGGGCCTCGTCCAGCCCCTCGGCCTGCAGCGCCTGTACCAGCATGTCGGCGATGCCGCAGCCTGCCGCCCCCGCGCCGAACAGCACGATCCGCTGCTCGCCCAGCGGTGCCCCGGCGCGGGAGATCGCCGACAGCAGCGTACCGACGGCGGTCGCCGCCGTGCCCTGGATATCGTCGTTGAAGCTGAGCAGCCGGTCGCGGTAGCGGTCCAGCAGCTTGCGGGCATTGTGTCCGGCAAAATCCTCCCACTGCAGCAACACGCCGGGGAAGCGGTCGGCGACGGCGGTGACGAAGTCGTCGACGAACGCGTCATATTCCGCGCCGCGGATGCGCGGGTGGCGCCAGCCGACATAGAGCGGATCTTCGCGCCGCGCCGCGTTGTCGGTGCCGACATCGAGCAGGATCGGCAGCACTTCCGACGGATGGATGCCGGCGCAGGCGGTATAGAGCGCCAGCTTGCCGATCGGGATGCCCATCCCGCCCGCGCCCTGATCGCCCAGCCCGAGGATGCGTTCGCCGTCGCTCACGACGATCACCTTCACCCGGTCCAGCGCCGGATCGCCGAGGATCTCGGCGATACGCTGCCGGTTGGGCCATGACAGGAACAGCCCGCGCGGGCGGCGCCAGATCTCGCTGAACCGCTCGCACCCCTCGCCCACGGTCGGGGTATAGACCAGCGGCAGCATGGCGGGCAGGTCGCGCTGGACCATGGCGTGGAACAGGATCTCGTTCGAATCCTGCAACTCGCGCAGAAAGGAATAGCGGTGGAAATCGTCCGGCATCCCCGCCAGCGCACGCTGGCGGCGTTCGATCTGGCTGTCGAGCGTGCCGACATGGGGCGGGAGCAGCCCGTGCAGCCCCAGCATGTCGCGCTCCGCCTCGGTAAAGGCGGTGCCCTTGTTGGTCAGCGGATCGGCGAGCAGCGCGCGGGCGGCGGCATGGGCGGCGGGGGACATGGGCGGGCCCTTCATCGGCAAGCGGACATGGGAACGCCCCGATGCCGGGTGGCACCGGGGCGGCGATCAGAAGCGGAAGCTGATCCAGCCGGCGAGGAAGTCCGAGCTCTTGTAGTTCGCGTCGGTCAGCGCCGGCCCCGCGATCAGATGCTCGTAGCGCGCGGTGATGCTGACCCGCGGGCTGATGGTATAGATCGCCTGCAACCGGATCGTGTCGGCGATCTTGCGCGCATTGCCGAGCTGCGTCCCGGCGAACGCCTGGCCATTGGCGCGATAGACCGCGTCGTTCGGATTGTCGCGCCACGACAACTGATATTCGGTCGCGAGGCGCAGCTTCGCCATCGGCTGGAACGTCGCGCTGGGGGCAAAGGCGATCAGGTTCGTCGGCGTCGCATAGAGCTGGTAGCTGTAATAGATGTTGTTGCCGAACGGCGCCAGCGAGTTGCGCAGCGTGCCGTCGCCATAGGCACCCCCGCCGCTGGCATAGTCGAAGTGGAAGCCGACGCGCGGCGCGCTTCTCGACTTGCCGACCCGATAGGTCTGCTGGAGCAGGACCAGCCATGCCGAGATCGGCCGGTTGTCGAACTCGCCGCCCTGATAGTTCACCGTCCAGTCGAGATTGACCGGGCCGGCATCGCCATAGAGGTGCAGGCCGTAGAACTGGCGCACTTCCTCGGTCGTGCGGGTGCCCCATGTCGCGTTGCTGTTGCGCAGCCGCCAGAAGAACGGGTCGAAATACAGGTTCGACCCGCCCAGCAGCGTCTTGGGCAGCACGGTGCCGACCGTAGCGCCCGAGAAGCGGCGATTGTCGTCGATGATGTCGTCGCCGATACCGCCGACCCCCAGCCGCGTCGTCTTGAAATCGAACACGTCGCCGCGCAGCGCCTTGCCCTTCGCCCAGGCGCGCACCCCGTTATAGACGAAGAAGATCGTGTTGTTGTCGCGCGGCACGACCATCAGGTTGGGGCCGTCGGCAAAGGTCTGTCGCCCGTAGCGCACGCCGAGGTCGACGCCGCCGACCGTTCCGGTCACGTCGGCGAAGCTCTGCTGCACCACCAGGTCGTTGTGCAGCAATCCGGTCTTCACCCCTAGGTTGCGGCCCGACATGCCGGCATGCGCCAGTTCGCCATAGAGGCGGACATGGTCGCCCAGATGCAGGTCGGCACCGCCGACGATGCGGTTGATGTCCTGGCGCTGCGCCTCGCGGTCGCGCAGATTGGGGTTGGTGGTCAGGTTGACGCGGTAGCGGAACTCGCCCGACAGCGTCAGATAGACGTCGTCGCCGCCGATCGGGATGTATTTCAGCCGGTCGAGGATATCGTCGCGCTTCCTGGGATCGCGATACTTCGTCCAGTCCTCGGCCCAGCGCGACTGGTTGTAGCCGCCGGCGGTGACGCCGTCGCCGTCGCCGGCGGAGGGATAATCCTGTGCCACGGGACTGGAATTGCCGCGATCGGCGAGCTGAGCGGCGGCGGCGGCGGCGGGTTCAATGGCGAACGCCGCGGCGGGGGCGATCGCCGATGCGACCAGCGGAGTGGCGGCGCAAAGCCGCAGGAGGGACTTCATCTCGGCATACCTTCGTTCACCCCGCGGGGCGATGTCGACGGACCGGTCCGCCTGAAACGGACCGGTCCTGTTGGACGTCATTCGGCGGCGACCGCGCCTTCGGGCATTTCCTCGACGCGCACGCTGCGACCGGTCAATGCCGCGTCGAACTGCTGCTTGTCGAGCTTGCCTTCCCATTTTGCGACGACGACGGTCGCCACCGCGTTGCCGATGAAGTTGGTCAGGCTGCGGCATTCGCTCATGAACCGGTCGACGCCGAGGATCAGCGCCATGCCCGCGACCGGCACGGTGGGGACGATCGACAGCGTGGCGGCCAGCGTGATGAAGCCCGCGCCGGTGACGCCCGCCGCGCCCTTCGACGACAGCATGGCGACCGCGAGCAGCAGGATCTGCTGGCCGATCGACAGGTCGACGTTGCACGCCTGCGCGATGAACAGCGCCGCCATGGTCATGTAGATGTTGGTGCCGTCGAGGTTGAACGAATAGCCGGTCGGCACGACCAGCCCGACGATCGACTTGGGAATGCCCGCGCGCTCCATCTTCTCGATCAGCGAGGGCAGCGCGCTTTCCGACGACGAGGTGCCCAGCACCAGCAGCAGTTCGGCCTTGAGGTACGAGATCAGCCTGAAGATCGAAAAGCCGCAGAAGCGCGCGACGAGGCCGAGGACCACGGTGACGAACAGGAAGGCGGTGAAATAGAAGGTGCCGACCAGCCAGGCGAGGTTGGCGAGCGTGCCGATGCCGTATTTGCCGATGGTGAAGGCCATCGCGCCGAACGCGCCGATCGGTGCCGCCTTCATGACGATCGCCACGACCTTGAAGAAGGCGATCGAGATGTCGTTCAGCGCGTCGAGCACGCGTTCGCCCCGGGCGCCGATCATGGCAAGGCCGATGCCGAACAGGATCGCGACGAACAGGGTCTGGAGGATGTTCCCCTGTGTCAGCGCCGAGATGAACGTGTCGGGGATGATGCCGAGCAGGAATCCCTCGATCGACGATTCATGCGCCTTGGCGGCATATTCCGTCACCTTCGACGAATCGAGCGTCGCCGGGTCGATATTCAGCCCCGCGCCCGGCCGGACGACGTTGCCGACGATCATGCCGACGATCAGCGCCAGCGTGGAGAAGGTGAGGAAATAGGCGAACGCCTTGCCCGCCACGCGGCCGACGCTGGCCAGGTCGCGCATGCCGGCGATCCCGGTGACGATCGTCAGGAAGATGACCGGCGCGATAATCATCTTCACCAGCTTGATGAAGGCATCGCCGATCGGCTTCATGCTCTCGCCGAGCGCCGGGTAGAAATGCCCGAGCAGGACGCCGGCGACGATCGCGATCAGGACCTGGACGTACAGATGCCGGTACCATGGCTTGGCGGCCGGGGGGACGGGCGGGTGGGCGGCGTCGGTTGCCAGTATCATGCTGCGGCCTTTCATCCTCTATGGGCGTCCGGCCGGCTCTGGTGGGCGGTCGACGCGTCCCATCCGGTTTACCGCGCTGCATCCCTGCTTGTCGTGTTTGCAACGACGGAAAAATAGTCGTTCTATAACAGATGGATAGCTTTCATCACCGATCGAAGTTGCGCATATTTCTGCGCAGCGTCGATCGATGTTGTGCAAATTGTTGCACATGACGGCGCGGCGGCATATCCTCCCGGCGATGCGCACCATGAAGCGAGCGACGCTCGTCCGGATACTGGCGGCGGTGCTGTTGAGCGTCGCGATGGCCCTGCTCGTCGGCGGGATCGCCGAACGCCGCGCGCGGGCCGATCTGGTCGAGGGGATGACCGCCGATGCGCGGTTGCGACAGGTGCTGCTGGCCAGCGAGATCGCGCGCTTCCGCCTGCTGCCCCTCGCGCTGGCCGACGATCGCGACGTCGTGGGCGCGGTCCGCAGCGGGCGCACCGTGGCCCATCGGCTCGACATCAAGCTGGCGTCGCTGGCCCAGGCGACCGGCGCGTCGGTGATCTACGTCATCGGGCGCGACGGCCGCGCGATCGCGGCGAGCAACTGGCAGGACCGGCAGAGCTTCGTCGGCAGCGACTATGGTTTCCGTCGCTATTACCGCGAGGCGATGCAGGACGGCGCCGCGACCCAGTTCGCGCTCGGCACCGTCAGCCATCGTCCCGGCCTGTATCTCAGCCGCCGGACCGCCGATGGCGGGGTGGTCGTCGTCAAGCTGGAGTTCGACCGGATCGAGCGTGAATGGCGTGCGGCCGGCGGCATCACCTTCGTCACCGACCGCAGCGGCGTGATCCTGATCTCCAGCCGGCCCGAATGGCGTTTCGCCATCACCCGTCCGATCGGCGTGCGCCAGGCGGCGGCGGTCCGCACCGACAGCGGCGTCGGCGCGCTCCGGCCGCAGCCGTTCGCGCTCGACGGGGCCACGCTGCGCCTGCCGGGGCGGCGGGCGGCGCTGCACGACGTGGCCACCGATACCGACGAGGGTGGCTGGCGCGTCCATCTGGCCATGCCGATCCAGCCGACCATCAACGGGGTGGTGCGCGGCAGCGCGCTGGCCGCCGCGCTGGTCACGCTGGCGTTGATCGCGCTGGCATGGGGGGCGCGCGAACGGTCGCGGCGTCGCGCGCTGCGCACGAGCGAGCTGGAGGCCGCCGTCGCCGATCGAACCCGCGCGCTGCGCACCGAGATCGAGGAGCGGATCGCGGCGGAAACCCGCGCCGCCGAACTGCGCGAGGGGTTGCGACAGGCCAACCGCCTCGCCGCGCTGGGACAGATCACCGCCAGCGTCGCGCACGAGACTGCGCAGCCGGTGGCGGCGATCCGCAACTATGTCACCACGGCGCGGCAATTGCTGGCGCGCGGCGAGGCCCGTGCGGTCGACGACAATCTGGGGGCGATCGCCCGGCTGACCGATCGCATCGGGCTGGTCACTGCCGAACTGCGCGGCTTTGCGCGCAAGGGCAGCGGGACGATCGGCCCGGTCGTGCTGGCCGAGGTGGTCGAAGGCGCGCGGCTGATCCTGAAGGAACGGCTGTCGGCGGTCGCCTTCGCCGTGCCCGATATCCCGCCCGACCTGATCGTCGTCGCCGGGCGGGTGCGGCTGGAACAGGTGCTGGTGAACCTGCTGCAGAACGCGATCGAGGCGCTGGCCGGACGGCCCGATCCGCGGATAGCGATCGAACTGGACGTGCGCGACACCATGGTTTCGCTGATCGTCGTCGACAATGGTCCGGGTGTCGATCCCGCCGTCGCCGGGCGGATGTTCACCCCGTTCGTGACCAGCCGGCCGAACGGGCTGGGGCTGGGACTGGTGATCGCGCAGGACATCATGACCGATCTGGGCGGCGCGTTGCGGCTGCTGCCGTCGACGTCGGGCGCGCGGTTCGAAGCGACGCTGCGGCGTGTGCCATGACCGCGCCGGTACGCACCGGACGGGTCGCGCTGGTCGAGGATGACGACGACCTGCGCGTGTCGACCACGCAACTGCTGACGCTGGCCGGGTTCGACGTCGTCGCCTTTCCCGCCGCGCCGCCCGCGTTGCTGGCGATCGACGCCGATTTCGACGGCATCGTCGTCACCGATGTGCGCATGCCGCAGATGTCGGGGATCGAGCTGTTCCGGACGCTGCGCGAACGCGACCCGACCTTGCCCGTGGTACTGGTGACGGGCCATGCCGATGTCGAGACGGCGGTCGAGACGATCAAGGCGGGGGCATGGGACTTCCTGTCCAAGCCGTTCGATCCCGATGCGCTGATCGCCGCCGCCACGCGCGCGATGGCCGCGCGGACGCTGGCGCTGGAAAACCGGCGGCTGCGCACCGAGGCGGCGGGGGGCGGGGCGGTGGCGCTGGTCGGGCGGTCGCCGGCGATCGCCCGGCTGCGCGACATGATCCCGGTGCTGGCCGATACCGATATCGACCTGCTGATCGAGGGGGAGACGGGCACCGGCAAGGAATTGCTGGCACGCGCGATCCACCGCGCCGGGCGCCGGGCGCGGCATCGCTTCGTATCGGTCGCCTGCGGGGCGCTGCCGGGGCAGGCGATCGAGGACGAACTGTTCGCGGTCGTGGGCGACCGCGGCATCGCCGGGGCGCAACGCGGCACGCTGTTCCTCGACGATATCGACCAGGCGTCGCGCGGGCTGCAGGGCCGGCTGACGCAGGTGATCGAGGATCGCGCGCTGCGGGGGCCGCGCGATGTCGTGCCGATCGACGTGCGCGTCATCGCAACGGCAGCGGAAGAGGCGCAGCGCGTGCCGGACGCGATCGCGCCGGGGCTGTTCTACCGGTTGGCGGCCGTGCGGCTGCGCATGCCGCCGCTGCGCGAACGGCGCGAGGATGTGCCGTTGCTGTTCGCGCATCTGGTCGACCTGTCGGCCGCGCGGCTGCGGCGGGCGGTACCGCCGCTGACCCACGCCGCGCGCGACATGCTGGCGCAGCACGACTGGCCGGGAAATGTGCGCGAACTGGCGCACTTCGCCGACCGGTTCGTGCTGGGACTGGACGGCGGGGCCGAGGCGGGGCGGGGCAGCGACGCCTCCCGACCCCTGCCCGAACGGATTGCCGCGTTCGAACGCGAGGCGATCCTGTCGGCGATCGCGGCGACGGGCGGCGAGATCGGCGCGGCGATCGAACGGCTCGGCATCCCGCGCAAGACCTTCTACTACAAGGTGCAGCGCCTCGGCATCGATCTCAGGATGCTGCGCGGGCAGGGCTGACCGGCTACCGGCCCAGTATCTGGGCGATGGCCGCGTGGAGCTGATCGGCGGTAAAGGGTTTGGTCAGCACGGGCACGCCGACCGGCGTATCGCCGATCTCGGCAAAGCCGGTAATCAGCAGCACCGGCGTACCGGGGCAGCAGGCCTCGACCCGGGCCGCGACCTCGATCCCCGACAGCACGGGCATCGCATAGTCGGTCAGCACCATGTCGAACCGTTCGCCGCTCTCCAGCAGTTCGACCGCGCCGGTGGCGGAATCCTGCACGACGACGTCATGCCCCTCGGCCTCGAGCTGGGCGGCGATGACCGCGCGCACCTCGGCATCGTCCTCGACCAGCAGCAGCCGGCGGGGGCGCGTCGGTCCGTCCTGTTGCGCGGGGGGCGCGGCCGGACGCTCCTCGCAGCGGGGCAGCCACAGATGGATGCTGGTGCCGCGTCCGACCTCGCTGTCGATCGTGACGTCGCCGCCCGCCGCGCGCGCCATCGCCCGCACCATCGGCAGGCCCAGCCCGGTGCCGGCACCCTGCGCCTTGGTGGTGAAGAACGGTTCGAACACCCGCTCGCGCACC
Organism: Sphingomonas hengshuiensis; assembly: GCA_003240755.1. GTDB lineage: Bacteria > Pseudomonadota > Alphaproteobacteria > Sphingomonadales > Sphingomonadaceae > Sphingomonas > Sphingomonas hengshuiensis_A. The sequence continues at coordinate 14,724 of QFNF01000004.1, forward strand.
GCGCGGTCGATTCCGGTGCCGGTGTCGCTGACCGAAATGCGCACGAACGGTCCCGCGAAACCGGGCAGCTCCGCCGCCACCTCGTCGATGTTGGCGGTGCCGATCCGCACCGTGCCATCCCCGTCCATCGCATCGCGCGCATTGATCGCCAGGTTGAGCATCGCCAGCTCAAACTGCCCCACATCCGTCCGCACCACCCATGCCGGATCGGCAAAGTCGTAAGCGACGCGGATACGCCCGGCGGCGGTCCGGACGATCAACTCCTCGATCGAGCGGATGGCGTCGTCCGGGCGGAAGATTTCGGCGGCCAGATCGCGCTGGCGGCTGAAGCTGAGCAGCCGTCGCGTGATCGCACTGCCCCGGCCTGCCGCCTCGTTCGCCGCGCCGAGATAGCGCCGGAGCCGTTCGCGGTCGTCGATCCGCCGTTCGGCCAGTTCGAGATTGCCGATGATCGCCGCCAGAAGGTTGTTGAAGTCGTGCGCGATCCCGCCCGAGAGGGTGCCGAGTGCTTCCAGCTTTTCCGACTGGTGCAACCGCCGCTCGGCCAGACGTCGATCCGTATCGTCGCGTTCGATCTTCAGCAGGTAGCGATGGCCGCCGATCCGGAAGGGAATGCGGCGGATGTGGGTCCAGCGGTCGCCCGCAGGCAGGGGCTCGTGACGATCCTCCGCGTCGAGCGCATCGTTCGCGACGGCGATCAGATCACGCGGATCGACCGGGGCCGCCGCGTCGCCGCGCAGGACGCGGCCCTGGTCGTCGAGGATCGTGACGACGTCGCCGGACTGTTCCGCCAACCCGCGAAACGCGGCGCGTTCGAACGCCAGCGCCTGTCGCAGCGCGAAGCGGTCGGCCGCGGTGGCGATCATCGCCTGCAGCGACTCCGCATCCCACGGCTTGTTCGCGTAACCGCCGATCGCGCCGTCGTTGAGCGCCGCCACCACCGCCGACAGATCGGCATAGCCGGTCAGCAGGATCGCCTCCGCATCGGTCATCGCGCGCGCGCGGGTCAGGAACTGGCTGCCGGTCAGTTCGGGCATCCGCTGATCCGACACGATGACGGCGATATCAGGGTGGTCCCGCACGATCTCCAGTGCCTCGACCGGCGATGCGGTCGACAGGATACGATACCGGTCCTCGAGCAGATCGCTCAACGCGACGAGGATTTCCGGCTCGTCATCGACCAGCAGCAACAGGGGGTGGGGGGGCATTAGGGGTGTTCCGGGATGCGGATGTTGAACGAGGCGCCGCCGCGATCGGCGCGGGTGATGGCGATGGTACCACCGTGCGAGCGCACCACGCCATAGGCGATGGCGAGGCCGAGGCCGGTGCCGGCGCCGACGTCCTTGGTCGTGAAGAAGGGTTCGAACACCCGTTCGCGGCGGTCGTCCGGGATGCCGGGGCCGTTGTCGTCGATGCGGATCAGGAACTGGCCATCCTCGATCGCGGTCAGGATCGCGATCTCCCCGGCCTGCGGATCGACCGCGTCGGCGGCGTTGGCGACGATGTTCATCACCACCTGGTTCACCAGCGCCCCCGAACATTCGAGCATCCGGACCGGGCCATAGTCGCGCACGACCCGCACCGTCCCCAGTCGGGGCGCGAGCAGCGTCAGCACCGCGTCGATCGCGTCGGGAATGTCGATCCGCGACACTTCCCCATCATCGAGGCGCGAGAAGCGGCGCAGCTTCACCACCAGTTCCTGGATACGGGCAAGCCCCGACCGGATCGATTGCAACCGGTCCGACGCCTTGGCCAGCATCAGCGCGCGGGTCGCATCGTCGCCGTCGCGCGCACCGGCCACGGCGCGCTCGACGGTCGCCTGATGCGCGAGGATGAAGGCGAGCGGATTGTTGATTTCGTGCGCGATGCCCGCGACCAGTTCGCCCAGCGACGCCATCTTGGCCGATTGCACCAGTTGCGCCTGCGTTTCGCGCAGCAGGGCGTTGGCCCCAGCAAGTTCGGCATTGGCCTGTGCCAGCCGCTCGGCCGAATCGGCCTCGGCGCGCGCCTGTGCCAGCGCGATCGCCTGCGCGCGTTCGCGGGCGATGCCGGCGGCCTCCTCGTCGCGCGCCAGCTTGCGCCGGACGATCGCACGGATGCGGACCAGCAGCATGTCGCCATCGGCGCCGCGCGACACCACGTCGTCGGCACCGGCGGCAAGCCCCGCCAGCATCGTCGCGGGTGCGGCATCGTCGGTCAGCGCGACCAGCGCGACGCCGCTGGTGCGTTCGACCCGATGCGCGTCGAGCCGGGCGGTCCGGGTGAAGCGGTCCGTGCCGTCGCGTTCGACCACGAGGATGCCGTCGGCATCGTCATGGTCGATCGCATCGATCGCCACGGCGACGTCGCCGGCATGCTTCAACTGATAGCCATCGGCCGCAAGCTGCATCACGAGGTGTTCGGGATCGCCATCGGCCGGTTCGAGCAGCAGCAGCCGCGCCTGCCGCAACATCGGCGCCGGGCCGGCATCGACCGGCCGGGAACGCGACTGTCGCAGCAGCGCGCGGACCCGCGACACGATCAGTTCGCCGCCGCCGATCTTGGGCACATAGGCATTCGCGCCGCTGTCGAGGCCCTGCCGTTCGACATCGGACGCCGCATCGCCGGTCAGCATCAGGATCGGCAGCGTCCGCGTCGCCCCGGTCTGGCGCACGATCCGGACCAGTTCGTCGCCGTTCATGCCGGGCAGGCGGTAATCGACCACCAGCAGGTCGGGGCGGGCGTGATTGAGCGTTTCGAGCGCGGTTTCGGCATCGCGGGTACGATCGACACGCCAGCCGGCGCGTTCGAACATCCGGCGCAGTTGCAGTGCCTGGGTATCCGAATCCTCGACCAGCAGGATCGAAGCGCCCTCGTTCACCGTTGCCGCTCCAGTACGCGACGGACATGCGGCGCGATCAGGTCGAGCGGGAGCGAGAGGGCGCCGGCACGCTGCGCGGCGGCGGGCATGCCATAGACGACCGATGTGCTGGCGTCCTCCGCCACCGCCTGTCCACCCGCTGCCAACAACGCCCGGACGCCGGCTGCACCGTCTTCGCCCATGCCGGTCAGTACCACGGCCAGCGCCGCGCCGTCGAGCGCGACCGCGGCACTTTCGATCAGGCGGGTGGCGGACGGACGCTGGCCGCCGACCGGCCCGTCGGTGGCGATGCGCAGCGTGCCGCCCCGCGCGACGACCAGATGGGCATTGCCCGGCGCGACATGGATCGCGCCGGCGGCGGGCGTGTCGCCACCGCGCGCGATCTCGACGCGTTGCGGCACCACGCTGTCGAGCCAGCTTGCGAAACCGGACATGAAGCTGGCGCCCATATGCTGCACCAGCAGCACCGGCACCGGCAGGTCGGCGGGCAGCGCGCCGAACAGGCGGGCGAGCGCGGGGGGGCCGCCGGTCGATGCCGCGACCAGCAGCATCGACGCGCCACGCTGTCGCGGCGGCTGGACCGGGACCGGCGATATCGCATGCATCCGGCGGCGGACGACCGCCACCTCGCTCATGATCGCCAACTGCGTGCGTATTTCATGCGCGACCTGCGCATAGGCGGCGTCGCCCAGCCCCACCGGCTTTTCGACGACCGACAGCGCACCGGCGCGCAACGCGTCCATGCTGGTCCCCATCGCGCCACCGTCCATGCTGGCGGAGATGACCACGATCGGGGTCGGATGGTCGGCCATGATCCGGCGCGTCGCCTCCAGCCCGTCGATGCCGGGCAGGCGGATATCCATCGAGATGACGTCGGGCCGCAGGCTGGGCAGCGCCGCGATCGCCTCCTCGGCGGTCGCGAAGCTGCCGGCGACGGTCAGGCGCGGGTCGCTGCCGATGATATGGGTCAGCAGGGTCCGGACGACCCCCGAATCCTCGACGATCATCACGCGCGCGGGAAGGTTTTTCGGCATGGCGATCAGATCAACTGCTGAACGACGCCGATCAACATTCCCTGATCGAAATCCTGCTTGGTGACATAGGCGTCGGCGCCGAGGCTCAAACCGCGTTCGATATCGTCGGGGCTGTTGCGTGAGGTCATCATGATGACCGGTAAAGTTTTGAGCGCCGGATCGTTCCGGATCGCGGCCAGCAGGCCGAAGCCGTCCATGCGCGGCATTTCGACATCGGCGACGACCAGGTCGATCGCGTCCAGCCCGGAACGGAGCCGTTCGAGGCCGGCCAGCCCGTCGACCTCCACCAGCACGCGATATCCCTGTGCCTCGAGGATGCTGCGCTCCAGCGTCCGGGTGGTGATCGAATCGTCGACGACGAGGATCGTCCTGGTCGTCGGCGCCGCATGGGGGGTGGCGAACGGCCGGGGCGGCGCGGCGGTGCGGTCGCGGACGACATGGACCGGGTCGAGCACCAGCACGACCTCTCCGTTCAGCAGCACGGTGCCGAGGATCACCGGCAGATCGGCGGCGATGGCGGCGGCGTCCCCGACCAGCAGCGCGCGTACCTCCCGCAGCGCATCGACGATCAGGACGCGGCGCACGCCGTCGGCGGCGATCACCACGGCATATGGCGGACCGGCCGGTTCGGCGGCGCCCGCACCGATCGCATCGGCAAGGTGCACCACCGGGACGGGCGTGCCATCGATCGGCAGCATCACTTCGGCCCCGCTGGGCGTCAGGTCGGCCGGATCGATCCGGCGCACCTCGCGCACCGCATCGGCGGGCAGCGCGCAGCGCATGTCCCCGACCTCGACCAGCAGCAGCGTGCGGCGGGTGAGCGTCACCGGCACCGCGATCGTCACGACCGTACCGCCGCCCGGGGCCGGCGCGATCGTGGCGGTGCCGTGCAGCCGGCGCGCGACCTCCGCCACGACCGACAGGCCGATGCCGCGCCCGGCAACCTCGTCCAGCCGGTCGGCGGTCGACAGGCCCTGTTCGAACAGCAGCGCGTGGAGCGCCGCGCCGCGCGGGGGCGGGGCGTCCGGTGCGATCAGCCCGGCGGCCCGGGCGCGGCGGACGATGGCGGCATCGTCCAGCCCGGCGCCGTCGTCGCGGATCGCGATCGTCATCCGCCCGCGATCGATCCGGGTGTCGATCGTGATCGTGCCCCCGTCCTCCTTTCCCGCGGCGCGGCGGCGCTCGGGTGGCTCGATGCCGTGGCGCACCGCGTTGCGCAGGACATGGAGCAGCGGATCGCGCAGGGCATTGAGGACGCGGCGGTCCGCCTCGCCATCGCCATCGGTCGTGACGAGGCGCGCTGCCTTGCCCTCCGCCGCGGCAAGTTCGCGCACGGCGCGTTCATAGCCGTCGAACAGCGTCGCCACGGGTTGCAGCAGCAGCCGTTCGCCGTCCCGTTCCAGTTCGACGCTCGATCGGTCGAGCGAGTCGCGCAGCCGCCCGTGCAGGCGGCGGATGCGGTCGAGTTCGCCGGTCGCCTGGCGCAGGCGGCGGGCGGCCTCGCTGTCGCCGGCGGTGGCGAGCAGCGGGGCGAGGGCGGCAAGATCGTCGGCAAGGCCGCTCAGCCGGTCGGCGACCAGGCCCTGTTCGGCGACCTGCGTCGCCATGACGTGCAGCGACTGGCCCAGCCGCTCCACCCGGTTCCCCGAAATGGCGACGCGGCGTTCGGGATCGGCATCCGGCGCGACATCCGGGGCGGTGGGGGTCGCGCCGTCCTCGATCGCATCGGCCAGCCGTTGCAGTTCGGCGATGGCGGCGCCGTCCATCGCGCGGTCGCCGCGTTCGATGGCAAGCAGCAGCGCTTCGGCTTCGTGCGCCGCCGCCTCGCTGGTCGGCAGCTCGACGGCGCGGGCGGCCCCTTTCAGGCTGTGCGCGCGGCGGCTGAACTCGCGCAGGTCGACGCTCCGCCCGGCAGCGGCGTCGGCCAGCGCCGCGCGGATGCCGGCCATGTGTTCGGCCAGTTCCGACGCGAACGCCGCCAGCAATTCGGCCTGAAGCTCGTCCACCCTGGGCCTGCCCCCGTCAGAGCCGGTAGCGTTCGGTCAGCCCGACCAGCGCGCGCGACAATTCGCCGAGATCGCTGGCGGCCTGATCGAGCTGGCGGGTCGAGGCGGCGGTCTGTTGCGATGCCTCGCGGATATTCTGCAGCGCGATCGTGACCTGTTCGATACCGATCTGCTGCTGGTTGGTCGATGCGACGATCTGTTGGAAGGTCTGGACGTTTTCCTGCACGCGCGCGGCCAGTTCCTCGATCGCGGCATGGCCGGCATCGGTGCGTTCCTTGCCCGATGCGACGCGCTTGACCGCTTCCTCGGTCAGCATCACCGACGAATTGATGCCGCGCTGGATATCACCGAGGATCGAGCGGACGTTGCGCGTCGCACCCTTCGCCTGATCGGCCAGCAGCTTCATTTCCGATGCGACGATCGCGAAGCTGCGCCCCTGTTCGCCGGCCGCCGCCGCCTCGATCGAGGCGTTGAGCGCGAGGAGGTGCGAGCGTTCGGACACGTCGTTGACGGTCGCGATGATGTCGCCGATCGCCTGGGTCTTCTCGGACAGCGCGACGATGTTGGTCGCGACCGCTTCGGCCTGTTCGCGGATTGCGTCCATCGCGCGGGCGGTGTCGCCGACCGCCGACAGGCCGGCGTCGCTGACCTGCGCGGTCGCCTGTGCCTGGGCGATCACCTCCTGCGCGCGGCGGGTGATCTGTGCGCCGCTGTGGGTGATCTGATCGACGGTGGCGGCGGTTTCCTGTACCGCGGCCAACTGTTCCTCGACCGAGGCCGCCTGTTCCTGCGTCGAGGCGCGGATCTCGGTCGTCGCCGCGTTCAGGTCGTTCGTCGCGGCGCGGTTCTGCGTCGCGATGGTGCGCAGGCCGCCGACCATGTCGTTCAGCGTGCGGCCGAGCCGGCCCAGCTCGTCCTGGCCGGTCGCGTCGGTGGTGGTCGACAGGTCGCCTTCGCCGATGCGGCCGACGAACCGCATGAAATTGTCCAGCGGGCGGACGATGGAGCGCCGGATGGCGACGGCGACGGCGACGGCGATGAGGATCGCGAGCAGCAGGCCGAGGGTGATCGACAGGCGGCTGGCATTATACACGTCCCGGGTCGCGTCGCGTCCCTTTTCGATCGCGACGTTCAGCGTCTCGCGCGCCTGCGACACGCGGGTGACGGTGCTGGCATGGTCGCGCACGATATCGGGCTCGACCGCCAGCACGCCGGCACGGTCGCCATTGGCGATCGCGGTCAGTTGCGTGTCGACATCGGCGCGGGTCTGCGCCAGCGCCCGCTCGGCATCGGCGAGCTGGCGCACCATCCGCGCCCAGAGTTCGGAACGGGTGCCGGTCACGGCGCTCGCGCGATAGGCCTCGGCCGCGCGGCCCTGTTCGGCGATGCCGCGCTGCGCCTCGTCGATCGCCGCGCGCCAGCCGGTGGTGGCTTCGCGGACGCCGGCGGTGTTGCCGGTCAGGAACGACTGGACCAGCGCCGAACGATATTCGACCTTGCGGGACAAGGCGTGGTCGACGCGGTTGAGCGCCTCCATCGAGGCGAGGTCGCGTTCGACGATCATGTCGACGGTCGTGCGGACGTCGCCGATCTGGACGAGCGCATAGACGCCGAGGGCGAGGAGGATCGCGGTGAGGGCCGCGAAGCCGGCGGCGATCCTGGTGGAGACGGACAATCCTTATCCTTCCTGATGACGGGACGGGAGCAGCATTTCGATCAGCAGGGCCGGGTCGATGCGGGTCAGCCGCGCGTCCCCCTGCGCCACGAGGCGGGTGAGGGACGGCGGGGCATCGTCGCGCGGCACGGCCACGACGCCGGCCAGCGCATCGACCGCCAGCGCGATGCGCGGGGCGTCGTGGCGCAGGACGATCATCGCGGCGGCACCGGCGGACGTGCGGTCGAGAAGGCTGGCGAGCGCGAACAGGTTCACGACGGTCCCGCGCCATGCGACCAGCCCGAGCAGCGCGGCGGGCGGATGGGGCAGGCGGGTGATCCTCGGCACAGGTGCCACCGAGCGGACGCGATCGATCGGCAGGCCGTGGGTCACGCCGCCCAGGTCGAAGGCGAGCAGCGTCTCCTGCGCGCGATCGACCGCCTGCGGCCGCGACAGCGCCCGCTGTCGGGCGAGCAGGATCGCGGCGATCGCATCGGCGTCGAGGCCGTCGGCGACGATCGGCGGGGCGCTCACCGGGGGGTGCCGATCGCGTGGCGGATGGCGGCGGTCATCGCCCCGGCGGTCATGCCGTCGCCGCCGGCGAGTTCGGTCGCCGGGTCGAGCGCGCTGGCGACGCGCAGCGCGTTGGTCAGGCTGCGCCGCGCGTCGGGATCGCGGCCCTGCGCCAGCAGGTAATGGCCGAACTGATAATGCGCCATGGCGAAGGAGCGATCCAGATAGAGCGCGTCGCGAAAGGCACGTTCGGCGCGGTCCCTGTCCCCCGATGCCAGCGCGTCGAGCGCGGCGAAATAATGGACCGCCGCGTCGGGCGGGCGGGCTGCCGGGGGGAGCGGTGCGGGTTCGGGCCGGCGCGCCACGCGGGGGGGCGGCGGCGCGGCAGCAGGGCGGGGAGGGGGCGGCGCGAGCTCCACCGGCGGCGCCACGGGTCGGGGCTGGCTGCGAAGCGGGCGGTAGGTCAGGATGCCGGCGACCTGCGCGGTATCGGCGACGGCATCGAACCCCGGATTGGGTTCGGCATGACCGAGCAGCAGGATGCCGTCGGTCGCGAGGCGGCGCGCGAGTGCGCCGACGATCGCGGTCGCATCGTCCTGCGCGAAATAGATCAGCACGTTGCGACACAGGATCAGGTCGTAATCGCCATAGCCGAGCGGCGCGGCGGCATCGATCATCGTCAGCAGGTTGTGGCGTTCGAACCGGGCAATGCCGCGATAGCGATCCTTCAGCCGGTAGCGATCGCCGCTCCGGTCGAACAGTCGCTCCCGCTCCGCCTCGCCCATCGTGCGCAGCGCCCAGGCGGAATAGTCGGCGGACCGGGCGGCGGACAGCGCCGCTTCGTCGATATCGGTACCCGTCAGCACGATGCGCCAGTCGGCGATGCCGTCGCCCAGCAGGTCGGCGAGCAGGATCGCGACCGAATGCGCCTCCGCCCCGGTCGAGCAGCCGACGCTCCAGATACGAAGCCGCCGTTCGTCGCGGTTCCGCTCGATCATCGCCGGCAGGATGGTGGTGCGCAGCGCACTGAACTGTTCGGCGAAGCGGAAGAAGAACGTCTCGTTGATTGTCACCGCGCTTTCGAGGTGCGGCCATTCGGCATCGGCCGGATCGCGCAGCCGGTCGCGATAGGCAGCGATGGTCGCATCCCCCGTCGCTGCCATCCGGTGCGCCACGCGTTCGGCGAGCTGCGCGTCCTTGTCGATATAGTAATGATGGCCGGTGCGCGCGATCACCAGCGCCTTGACCTCGGCAAAGGCTTCGTCGGCGATCATGCGGCGGCCCATTGATCGCGGCGGGCATCGGCGGCGGCGGTCAGCGTCGCCAGCGCGGCGCGTTCGGCGTCGAGCAGCAGGCGGTCGGGGGCGACGAGATACGCGGTGCTGCCATCGGCCAGCGCCAGTTCGCCGACGACCGCCGCATTCAGGCTGTGCGCGGGGTCGAGCGGGGACAGGTTCCCCTGCGCAACGTCCTCGGCACGGTCGACCAGCAGGCACAGATCGTCGCGCAGCCACACGAGATGCGCGAACAACGCGATCGCATCGACCTGCGCCTGCGGGTCGAGCAGCAGTTCGGGGGCAAGTACCGGGACCGGGCGGTCCTGCAGGGCGACGAAGCCGAGCAACGGGCGCGGCAGGCCGGGTGCCGCGTCGATCGGCAGCATCGGCAGCACTTCGCGCACCGCCGCCATCGGCAGCGCGAGGCGGGTGGCGCCGATACGCAGGATCAGGAACGATGCGGTCATTACGGCCATGCTATATCGTGGGTTATCGCACCTGTCAGTCACGTTGCGCGGCAAGGCGAGCGAGATCGTCGGGGGTGTTGACGTTGGCGATCAGGGCGTCGGCGACGGCGACCGCGCCGATCCGGTCGGCGAAGGCGCGGACCGATCGCGACCCGCCCCCGTCCAGCAGATGGTCGAGGACCGGCGCGGCGGCAGCCGGCCACCAGCCGATGACCGGCAGGTCGCCGAGGAAGGCGGCGGGGCCGGCCGCCGCCAATCGTCGCCGCAGATCGTAGGGCAGGAACGGCGCGTCGCATGGCACGGTCAGTAGCTGGTCGAACCCGCCCGCGGCGGCGTGGTGCAACGCCCCGGCGATGCCGCCCAGCGGGCCGAGATCGGGCGCGGGACGATCGGCCACGGCGGTCAGGCCGGGATGGCTGCGGCCGACGACGATCAGCGCATCGACCTGTTGGCCTAGGGCGGCGGCGACCCGGTCGATCAGCGCGACGCCGTCCAGCATCGCCAGTGCCTTGTCGCTGCCGAAGCGGCTGGAACGGCCGCCGCCCAGGATGGCGCCCAATATGCGGGTCATGCGGCGTGCAGCGTATCGCGGCGGATCGAGGTCCGCAGCGCCAGCCCGGCGGCGGCGGCGCGGTCGATCGCCAGCGTCGTCGCGGCGGACAGGGTGGCGAGCAGCGGGCAACCGGCCAGTACCGCCTTTTCGACCAGTTCGAACGAACAGCGCGAGGACAGCAGCGCGAAGCCGCCATCCCAGTCGAGCCCGGCCCGTGCCATGGCGCCGATCAGCTTGTCGAAGCCGTTGTGGCGACCGACATCCTCGCGCACCAGCCGGATGCTGCCGTCGGTCGCGCACAGCGCGGCGGCATGGGTCGCCCCGGTCGCGCGGGCCAGCGGCTGATGATCGCGCAAGGATGCCGCCGCGGCGAAGATCGCGGCGGTGGTTGCGGCGGACTGCGCCGCGACCGCGGGCAATGGCCGCAGGGCCTGTTCGAGATTTTCGATGCCGCACAGGCCGCAGGAGGATTCGGAAATGCGGTGCCGCACCCGGTCGGCCACGCGGTCATGGCGTTCGGGCGCGAGCGTCACGCGCAGCAACGTGCCGGCATCGGTGCCATGCGATGCGACATCGATCACCTCCTCCGCCCGGTCGACCAGCCGTTCGGCCAGTACGAAGCCGTAAGCGAGGTCGTCGAGATCGGCGGGCGTCGCCATCAGCACCGCATAGCCGAGGCCGTTGACCTCGATCGCCACCGGCGCCTCCACCGCGATCGCCAGATCGCGGCGTTCGGTGTCCCCCGACAATGCCACCCGGTCGATCCGCCGGGTGGCCGAACCGTTCATCGTCATCCGGCGACGATACGCACGGGCACCGCCTTGCTCGCCGGGGTCTTCGAAGCGTGGTCGTGCCAGTCGAGCGGGATCAGCGGGTTCAGTTCGGGATAATAGCCGGCAACGCAGCCATCGGGCAGGTCGAACGGCACGACCTTCAACCCGCCGACACGGCGGTCGATCCCATCCCCGGCATCGCCGACGATCGCCACGATCTGCCCCTTGTGCAGCCCGGCCTTCGCGATTTCCTTCGGGTTCATCAGCACGACGTCGCGCGTGCCCGATATGCCGCGAAAGCGATCGTCATAGCCATAGATCGTCGTGTTGAACTGGTCGTTCGAACGCAGCGTCACCAGTCGCAGCCGGCCGGGGGCGTCGGCGATCGCCGTGCCCGACAGCGAACGCGGCACCGTGAATTCCGCCTTGCCGCTCTCGGTCTTCCATATGCGTTCGCGCGACGAATTGCCGCGGTAGAAGCCGCCCGGCGTGAACATGCGTTCCTCGAAATCGTGGAACTCGTCCGGGTAGGTCGCCTCGATCAGCTTGCGGATCTTCGCATAGTCGCCGGTCCAGCCGTCCCAGTCGACCTTCGGATTGGGATCGAGCGTCGCCTTGGCGATACCGGCGACGATCGCGATCTCGGACTTCAGATGCGCGCTGGCGGGTTCGTGGGTCGCGATCGATCCGTGGATGTGGCTGAACGTATCCTCGATCGTGACGATCTGTTCGCCGCTGGCCTGGCGGTCGACCTCGGTCCGCACCAGGCAGGGAAGCAGATAGGCGGTTCTGCCGTTGATGAGGTGGCTGCGGTTCAGCTTGGTCGCGATCTGTACGGTCAGGCGCATGGTCGGCCATGCCGCCTCGATCCGTTCGAGATCGGGGATCGCGCGCAGGAAATTGCCGCCGAGCGACAGGAACGCATCGACCTTGCCCGCCAGCAGATCCTCGCAGGCAGTGACCGTGTTGTGGCCATGGTCCATCGGCGGTTCGAAATCGAACAATTCGCGCAGCCGGTCCATCGGCACCAGTTCGGGCTTTTCCGCGATGCCGACGGTGCGTTGGCCCTGCACGTTGCTATGCCCGCGCACCGGCGACATGCCGGTGCCGACCCGGCCGATATTGCCCTTCATCAGCAGCAGGTTGACATAGGTCGCGACGTTGTCGAACCCGTTCACCTGCTGCGTCAGGCCCATGCCGTAGATGCCGATGGTGCGGTCCGCTTCGACATAAACCTGTCCGGCCGCCTCGATATCGGCGCGGGGCAGGCCGCTTTCGCGTTCGATATCCGCCCAGTCGGTCGCGCGGACCATCGCCTCGAACGCCGCGAATCCGTCGGTATGCTGTTCGATGAACTCGACGTCGAGCACATGGACCCTGTGCTCGGCCCAGCTCTTGTCCTCGGCGGCGAGGACGTGCTTGGCGAGCCCGATCATCACCGCCACGTCGCCGCCGGGCTTTACCTGGTGATACTGGCAACTGATCTTCGTCTCGCTGCGCGTCACCATCTCGAACGGGTTCTGCGGATCGGTGAACGCGATCAGCCCCGGTTCGCGGACCGGATTGAAGGTCACGACCTTGCATCCGCGCTTTACCGCATCGCGCAAGGGGTGGAGGAAACGCGGGCTGTTCGATCCGGTATTCTGGCCGAAGAAGAACATCGCGTCGCAATGTTCGAAATCGTCGAGGATCGAGGTGCCGACGGGCGCGCCGATCGTCTTCTTCAGCGCGACCGACGTCGTCTCATGGCACATGTTCGAACTGTCGGGCAGGTTGTTGTGGCCATAGAGCCGGGCGAACAGGGCGTAGAGATAGGATGTTTCGAGACTGGCGCGGCCCGAGGCGTAGAAGATCGCCTTTTTCGGGTCGATCGCGCGCAGTTCGGCACCGATCGCAGCAAAGGCCTCGTCCCAGCCGCATTCGACATAATGGTCGGTGGCATGGTCGTAGCGCATCGGGTGGGTAAGCCGCCCCTGCTGTTCGAGGTCGTGGTCCTTCCACCCCTTCAGTTCGCTGACCGAATGCTTCGCGAAGAATTCGGGCGTGCAACGATTGGGCGTGAGATCCCACAACGTCGCCTTTGCGCCGTTCTCGCAGAATTCGAACGGATGGGGTTCGGCCGGCTTGCCCCACGCGCACGACGTGCACATGAAGCCCTTGGGCTTGTTCTGCCGGGCGAGCTGGGCCAGCGCGGCGGGGCGGTTATGTTCCTTGGCGAGGACCTTCGCCATCCCCTTGACCGATCCCCAACCCCCCGCCGGACCGTCATACTCCACCATCGTATCGCGATCCGCCACGGCAACATTCCTTCTCAACGCCTGTCGGCGTAGCCTACGCCGGGTAACGGTATAAGGTTCCGGTCCTCAGTCGACCAACTCGACCGCCATCGCCGTCGCCTCGCCGCCCCCGATGCACAGCGAGGCAAGGCCGCGCGCCCGGCCGCGGGTTTCGAGCGCGGACAACAGGGTCGCCAGGACACGCGCCCCGCTGGCGCCGATCGGATGGCCGAGCGCACAGGCGCCGCCATGGACGTTCACCCTGTCATGGGCGAGGTTCAGGTCGTGAATCGCCGCCATGGTGACGCAGGCAAAGGCTTCGTTGACCTCGAACAGGTCGACCTGCTCCGCGTTCCAGCCGGCGCGCTCGAGCGTGCGCCGCATCGCGAACCCCGGCGCGGTGGCGAAGCGGGCGGGGGCATGGGCAAAGCCCGCATGGGCGACGATCCGCGCAAGGGGGCTGAGCCCCAGCCGTTCGGCGACCGACGCGCGCGCCAGCACCAGCGCCGCCGCCCCGTCGGAGATGGACGAGGCGTTGGCGGCGGTGATCGTGCCGTCCTTCGAGAAAGCGGGCTTCAGGGTCGGGATTCTCGCGGCATCGCCCCGCGCGGGCTGTTCGTCGAGGCGGACGGTGGTGGTGCCCTTGCGACCGGCGATCTCGACGTGCACGATCTCGCGATCGAACGCACCGGAGGTCTGCGCCGCCTGCGCGCGGCGGAGCGATTCGATGGCGAACGCATCCTGCGCCTCGCGGGTGAAGCCATAGGCGGCGGCGGTCTCCTCGGCAAAGCTGCCCATCAGGCGGCCGGGTTCATAGGCATCCTCCAGCCCGTCGAGATACATATGGTCGATCAGCCGGTCATGACCGATCCGTGCGCCGCCGCGGTGGCGCTGCGACAGATACGGGGCGTTGGTCATGCTTTCCATGCCGCCCGCGACGACGATATCGGCCGAGCCCGCGGCAATGGAGTCGGCGGCCATCATCACCGCCTGCATCCCCGATCCGCACATCTTGTTGACGGTCGTCGCCCCGACATGCTGCGGCAGGCCCGCGCCCAGTGCCGCCTGTCGCGCCGGGGCCTGGCCCAGCCCGGCGGGGAGGACGCAGCCCATGTAGATGCGTTCGATCGCCTCACCCGACAGGCCGGCTCGCTCGACCGCCGCACCGACCGCCGTGGCGCCCAGTTCCGTCGCGGTGGCGCCCGACAGGCATCCCTGGAAACTGCCCATCGGCGTGCGGGCATAGGACAGGATGACGACGGGGTCGGACATGGGGTCTCTCCGGGAAATTCTGGTTTCGTTTGTTATCATCTAGGGTGATGGCCGTGGCGCCGCAATCGCGCTAGGCGCCGTGGCCATGTCGTCGATGCTGCCGCTTCCGTTCTGGCCGATCCTGCTGGGCATATCGGGCGCGGTGTTCGGGAGTTTCATCGCGACGATCGCGATCCGCTGGCCCGAAGGGCGATCGGCGCTGCACGGACGGTCGGCATGCGACGGGTGCGGGCGGGGGTTGGCATGGTTCGAACTGGTGCCGGTGGCGGGCTTCGTCGCGTTGCGCGGGCGATGCCGGACATGCGGTGCCCGGATCGCCGCCGGGCATGTCGTCACCGAGTTGCTGGGTGCTGCGGTCGGGATCGTCGCCGGGCTGGTCGCGCCGGGCTGGGAAGGGGTGGCGGGCGCGGCCTGCGGGTGGTTGCTGCTGGCGCTGGGGGCGATCGACCTCGCGGCGTTCTGGTTGCCCGACGTGCTGACCGGGGCGCTGGCGGTGGCGGCACTCGGCGGGGGGCTGGCCGGGTTTGCGCCGTCGCTGCCGGACCGGTTGATCGGGGGTGCGGCGGGCTTCGGGGCGCTGTGGCTGGTCGCCGCCGGCTATCGACGGGCGCGCGGGCGGATCGGCCTGGGGGGGGGTGATCCCAAGCTGTTCGGGGCGATCGGGCTCTGGCTCGGCTGGCGGGCGTTGCCGCCGGTGCTGCTGATCGCATCGGCAACGGGGCTGGCGGCCGTGGCGGTCATGGCGATCGCCGGCAGGCGGATTGCCGTGACGGACCGGTTGCCGCTCGGCCCGCTGCTGGCGGGCGCCGCGTATCTCTGCTGGGCGATCTAGGCCGGCCCCACCCGGTACTCGATCGGCTTGAAGCTGCCGCCGTTCGATGCCGGCGCCGAACAGGCGGTGAGGCCGATCACGAGGTCCATCGCGGCGCGGAAGGTGATCGAATCGCCCGCCTTGCTGATCGGGGGCAGCACGCTCAGTCGGCCGGTTGCACCATCGACCGGCACGTTCATGAAGCAGTTGAACGCCACCGGTATCCGGTCGGGCGTCACGCCATAGGGTTCGAGCGCCGCTGCCAGATTGCCGAAACAGCCACGGTGCGGCGGCAGGTCGGGATAGAAATGGTGGAAGGTATCGTAGGAGCAGGGCGTCAGCAGGAAGTCGTGCATGCCGACCGTGTCGTCGACGATCTCCAGCATCACCCGGCTGCGGTTCGAATAGAGGCTGTGACCGGTGGTCAGGCGGATCGTCTCGGCATAATCGAGCGTCCGGCCCGACGAGATCACTTCGTCGAGGTCATCGGCATTGAACGCCAGCAGATCGGCGACCTGGCACCCGCGCGGATCGACCACGACCAGCGTGTCGCCCCTCGCCACACGGAACGCTGCGCCCGATCGTTCGGGGATCGTGACGTTCACTTGCGCTCCCCCGAATAATGGAACGGGCAGGACCAGCGTTCATCGACCACCCGCCCGCTATACTGCCGGGCTTCGCTGGCGGCACCGTGCCGGGCGAGCATCGGGTTGCGGCTGCCCGCCAGCGCTTCGTCGCGGACGAGAATCTTCTCGCGCATCGTTTCGTACTTGCCCTCGGCCCGGAGCCGTTCGAACTGGTCGTGCAGGTTGAACACCAGCGTCGGACGTTCGAACCGCCGCGCCGGGCGGCTGGCGCGCGGGTGCAGGCCGACGATGAAGAAGGCCTCGCCACCGAAGCTGAGCGAGAAATGCGGGTTGTCCGGGTCGGTACTGACCCGCGCGTCATAATCCTGCCCGCGCCATACGTCCTTGTCCGACAGCGACTGGACACGCTGCCATAGCGCGCGTTCGAAGTCCGTTTCGGACAGGTCGTCCGGCCCGTCGAAGATCACGGCGAAACTGCGATACATCGCACGGTCCCGACGGTAGTTTTCGGCCAGTCGCATCAGCGCGTCGTGGATGCGGACATCGTCCCATGCACTGTCGATGCGAGAGCATGCAAGGACATCGAGCGTCCCCTTCGCCATCGCCGATTTCGCGCCGACGCAGGGGAAGGCCCGGTCATCGACATGGGCGAACAGCATCGCCTGCAGGCGATCCTGCGCTTCGTGTTTCCAATTGAACATCGCGGAAGTCCCGACCCGGTTTGTGGAACGACAGTACGTTTCGGCGCCGGGACCGGTTCCGTCACGGTTGACCTGTCGCGCCGTCCCGGCAACAATCCATGCCGTGACCAAACCGCTGCTACTGGACGATTTCCTTCCCTATCGCCTGTCGATCGTGTCGAACCGCGTGTCGGACGCGATCGCATCCACCTATCGATCGCTGTTCGGGCTGCGCATCCCGGAATGGCGGCTGGTCGCGGTGATCGCGGAAAGCGCGGGGATCACGCAGCAGGCGCTATGCACTGCGACGCTGATGGACAAGGTGACGGTCAGCCGCGGCGCGATCGCGCTGGTCGAACGCGGGCTGGTCGAACGCAGCGCCAATGCCGGCGACAAGCGGTCGCACCTGTTGCAGCTCACGCCGTCGGGACGCGCGCTGTACGAACAGGTGGCGCCAAAGGCATTGCTGATCGAACAGGAACTGTTCGCATCGTTCAGCCAGGACGACATCGACCGGTTACGCGACATGCTGGCCCGTGTGCAGGTTGCCGCCGAGGCGATGGAGCAGCGCGCCGCCGATCAGTAGCGATCGCGGCGCGGCTTCATCTGGCGCTTGCTGGGCAGGCTGTCGGCCAGTCGCGCGCCGCGGTGTCCCATCGGGCGCGGCCGGCCGACCGTCGAATCGACTGCCGTCTGGCGTTCGGCTTCGGCATTGATTTCCGCACCGATCAGGATGGCGAGGCTGGACACGAACAGCCACATCAATAGCACGACGACCGCGCCCAATGCGCCATAGGTCGCGTTGTAATTGGCGAAATTCGCCGCATAGAGCCCGAACAACACCGTCGCCGCCAGCCAGAGCAGGGTGGCCGCAACCGATCCGATCGAGAGCCAGCGCCAGCGCGCCCGCGCGCGATCGGGGCCGTAGCGATAGGCGAAGGCGATCGCCGCACTGGCGATCGCCCCCGCCACCAGCCACGTCGCGCCCTGGATCACGATCGCGCCCGCCGTGCCGAGAAACGCCGTCTGGCTCCTGATCCACGTCAGGACGCCTGCCGAAACGAGGCCGACGATCGCGGCAAGGATCGCCGCGATGGTAATCATCGCGGACAACAGGGTGGTGGTGACGATGTTGCGTTCGTCCTCCTCCTCATAGATCACGTTCAGCGCCTGGATGATCGCGCTGGCCGCGCGCATCGCGCCATAGATCGACAGCAGCAGCGCGACGACCAGGCCGAGGCCGGCCTGCGAGGATGCGGTGGTGACGATCGCGATCAACTGGTCGGAAATGAGGCGCGCGGCGTCGGCGGGGACCAGTTCGAAGATCGTTTCCATATGCCGCGCGACCGTCGACGGATCGGCGATCAGGCCGTAGGTCATGACGATCGCGCCGAGCAGCGGCACGAACGACAGAAAGGCATAGAACGCCACCCCCGCCGCCATCAGGGTCAGGTTATGATAGCCGATCATGGTATAGACGCGGATCAGGATCGCGCGCCACGCCCGCCATGGATGCTGCCACGGATGGCTGGAATCGCTGCCCGGAATGGTTGCCGGATCGATCGAGGATCGGGTGTCGGTCACGTTGCGCCCCCTTGCTTCGCATCACAACGCAACCATGCGCGGATCGGATGCAGCGATTTTCCATCTGAACCAAATCGTTGCCCGCGCGTTCGGCGGGTACGGGGGTTGTGCATCGGGACAGCCAGACACGGGGACGGGGACAGCGTTTTGGGGGATTTTCGCGGGCGGATGATCGTCGTGCTGCTGGCCGGTACGATGTTGGCGCCAACTGCTTTCGCGCAGAACGGCAATGTACGGCGTGATCCTGCGACCACCCCGCCGGCCACGCCGACGGCGCAATCGTCCACCGGCGCGATCGTTCCCGATCCGGAGTTCGAAACGGCACTGCCGTCGCTGTCGGGGGATATCAACGCGCCGCTGGAGCCGATGTCGTCGTTCGATACGCCAACGGCAACTGCTCAGCAGCCGGCGCCGACGCCGCTGCCGACGGTTCCTGCCAACGAAGCGCAGCGACCGGCGGAGACGCTGCCCGATGCGGTGCTGCCCGAAGCGCCCGAACTGGCGCAGCCGCTGACGCCGCTGTCGTCGTTCGACGTCACGCCGGTCGAGGTCGCAGGCGTGGATGACCAGCGCGCGGTCGAGATCCGCTACGAGACGGTGGTCAACGGGCTGGAGGAGGTCGACAGCGCCGGCCAGTTCCGGTCGCTGTCCGCATTGCAGGAAGGCGACGGCAAGGCCGCGAACGCGGCGATGGTGCAGGCCCGGGCGAGGGAGGACGAGCAGCTTGCGGTCCGGATCATGCGCGCCAAGGGCTATTATGACGGCACGGCCACCGCGACGATCGAGCAGCAGCCGGGCCAGCGGCTGCGGGCCGTCGTCAACGCTGTTCCGGGGCGGCAATTCACGCTGGGATCGATCCGCATCGATACCCAGCCGACCGTGCCGCCGGGGCTGGTACAGCGCGAATTGCCGCTGAAGGTCGGCGACGCGATCGATGCCGAGCGTATCCAGGCGGCCGAGGCGAATGTCAGCCTGAAGCTGCCGCAACAGGGCTATCCCTTTGTCGAGGTCGGACAGCGCGATATCCTGCTCGACGATGCGACCGTGACCGGCGCCTATACGCTGCCGGTGACGACGGGTCCGCGATCGTCGTTCGGAACCTATTCGACGACCGGCAAGCTGGCATTCGATGCCGAGCATGTCGGCGTACTGGCGCGGTTCAGGCGGGGCGAGCTGTACGACAACCGCAAGGTCGACGACCTGCGCGCCGCGCTGGTGGCGACCGGGCTTTTCTCGGGCGTGTCGGTCGAGCCGCAGCGCACCGGGCAGATCGCGGCGGACGGCACCGAGGCGGTCAACCTGCTGGTCAGGCAGGACGCCGGGCCGGCACGAACGCTTGCCGGCGAGGGGGGCTATGGCACCGGGCAGGGCATCCGCCTCGAAGGGTCGTGGACGCACCGCAACCTGTTCCCGGCGGAAGGCGCGCTGATCGTGCGCGGCGTCGCGGGTACGCAGGAGCAGGGGGCGGGCGTCATCTTCCGCCGGTCGAACGCGGGGCGGCGCGACCGCACGTTCCAGCTCCTCGCCAATGCCAGCCGCTCCAATTACGATGCGTTCGAGGCGTTTACCGGGACGCTCGGCATTCGCTGGTCCTATGACTCGACGCCGATCTGGCAGAAACGGTTCACCTATGCCTATGGTGCCGAACTGATCGGTACCAACGAGGACACCTACGACTTCGATGTCGCCGCGCGTCGGCGCAAGACATATGGCATTGCCGCCCTGCCGCTGTTCGCCGGGTTCGACACGTCGGACAACCTGCTGAACCCGACCAGGGGGTTCCGCGTGAAGCTGAACGTCAGTCCGGAAGCGTCGGTGCAGGGCGCGGCCCGTCCGTACGGCCGGTTCATGCTGGAGGGGACGGCCTATTATCCGGTAGGCGACAGCATCGTCATCGCCGGGCGCGCGCGGGCCGGATCGATCCAGGGGATCGCGCGTGACGATCTTGCGCCGTCGCGGCGTTACTATGCCGGTGGCGGCGGCTCGGTGCGCGGCTTCGGATTTCAGGAGCTTGGGCCGCGGACGCCCGAGTTCGACGAGGACGGCAACAACCTGAACCGGCCGATCGGCGGACGCAGCCTCAACGAATTCGCGCTCGAGGCGCGCTATCGCTTCGGCAATTTCGGGATCGTGCCGTTCATCGATGCCGGTCAGGTATATGAATCGAGCCTGCCCAAGGGATCGGACCTGCGCTTCGGCGCCGGTATCGGCGGGCGTTTCTACACCAATTTCGGGCCGATGCGCGTCGATGTGGCGACGCCGATCGCACGGCGACCGGGAGAATCCAAGATCGCGCTCTATATCTCGATCGGGCAGGCATTCTGATGAGCGACGTCGACATGCCCGCCACCGACATGCCCGCCACCGACACCGCCGTCGTACGCGACCGCCCGCTCTGGCTCCGCATCCTGAAATGGATCGGCATCGCATTGCTGGGTCTGGTGATCCTGTTGGCGGTGCTGGTGTTCGCGTTGAATACCGGACCCGGTCGGGGCTTTCTCGTGAGCAAGCTCGACGGCTACACCACCGCGTCGGGGCTGAAGGTCAATATCGGGCGGATCGACGGGTCGCTCTATGGCGCGATGACCGTGCGCGAACTGCGGCTGAGCGATACGCAGGGGGTGTTCGCCTATTCGCCCGCGATCGCGCTCGACTGGCGGCCGTTCGCCTTCGTCAACAGCCATGTCGATATCCGCAGCCTGACCAGCCCGCTGATCCGCTATGCCCGCAATCCGGTGCTGAAGGATACGCCGCCCGGCGATCCCAACGCGCCGCTGCTGCCCGATTATGATATCGACGTGAACCGGCTGCGCGTCGACCGGATCGAGGTCGGCCCGGCCGTTACCGGGCAGCGCCATGTCGCACGCCTCGACGGTGCCGTGCATATCGCCGACCGGCGTGCGCAGGTGAACGCTAATGCCGCGACGGTCGCCGCGCCGGGTATCGCCGGCGGCGACCGGGTCGCGTTGAAACTGGATGCGGTGCCCGACGATAACCGCTTCGACATCGATGCCCGGATCACCGGGCCGGCGAACGGCATGATCGCCGGCATGGCGGGGCTGACCGCGCCGATCGCCGCGACGATCGATGGACAGGGCGACTGGAGCAACTGGCGCGGGCGGCTTGCGGGCACCCTTGGCGGGCAACCGCTTGCCGACCTCGCCATGACCGGGCGTGACGGACGCTTCACCGTGCGCGGGTCGACCCGGCCGGGGCTGATCCTGCAGGGGCCGGTCGAGCGGCTGACCGCTCCGCGCCTCGATGTGGCGATCGACGCGACGCTGGCGGACCGCAAGGCCGATACCCGCATCCAGTTGCGGTCCAGCGCGCTGGCGGTCAACGCCGGCGGGCTGCTCGATCTGGGCAACAGCCGGTTCGGCAATTTCCGGACCGAAGCGATGCTGCTGACCCCCGGTGCGATCCTGCCCAACCTCAACGGCCGTTCGGTCCGCGCCGCCGTCGTGCTCGATGGTGGCTTCGGAACGCCGACCGTCGACTACAAGGTGCAGGCAGCGGCGATCGGCTTTGGCGAGACGGTGGTCGAACAGCTTTATGCCGAGGGGCGCGCGACGGTCGATGCCGATCGCATCCTGATCCCGATCGCGGCCAGGGCGCGGCGGATCACCGGGCTGAACGCGGCGGTCGGCGGCCTCGTCACCAACGTCGCGATCAACGGCGACCTCGCCATTGCGGGCGATCAGGTGCTGTCCGACAATCTGCGGATCCGGTCGGACCGCATCGACGCGACGGCGATCGTCGCCGCGAACCTGACCACTGGACGCTATACCGGGGCGATCAAGGGGCGGATCAACGATTACGAGGTCGCCAGCATCGGTATCCTCAACCTGTCGACCGATGCCAGCCTCTATACCGCGCCGAATGGCGGGTTCGGGATCAGGGGCCGGGTGGTTGCGCAGACGACGCGGCTGTTCAACGAAGGCGTTCGCAACTTCCTCGGCGGCAATGTGTCGACCACACGGGTCGATGTCGGCGTCGGCCCGGACGGGATCGTCACCTTCTCCAACCTGCGGATGAACGCGCCGCAGTTCCGTATCACCAACGGATCGGGCCGCTATGATCCGGCAGGACCGCTGCTGGTGAATGCCGACGCCTATTCGACGCAATATGGACCGCTCAGCGCCCGCGTGACTGGATCGGTCGCGGCACCGCAGGTACTGCTGCGCGCGGCGCGGCCGGGGGTGGGCATCGGCCTTGTCGACCTCGAGGCGCGTGTGCGCGGGCAGGGCGATCGCTATGCGATCCAGGCGACCGGCGGGACCGATTATGGCCCGTTCCGCGCCGATGTGCTGTTGTCGACCGCACCCCGTCTCGCCGCCGATATCCGTTCGGCGACGTTCGCCGGCATGAACATCGACGGCCGGATCGAGGCGACCGACGCCGGCCCGTTCGCCGGTCGGGTGAACTTCGCCGGGTCGGGCGTGGCGGGTATCGCCCGCCTGTCGGCACAGGGCCGGTATCAGCGCGCGGACGTCAATGCGCAGGCATCGAACGCCGTCATCCCCGGCAACATGGGGCTGCGCATCGGCCGCGCGATCGTCACGGCCAGCGCGATACTGTACGACCAGCCCGAGATCGTCGCCGACGCACAGGTCGCGAACCTGTCGATGGGGGACTTCGTGCTCGCGCGCAGCCGGGCCAGGGTCAATTATCGCGGTGGCAACGGCACGGCGCAGTTGTTTGCCGAGGGTTCGTCGGGCGTACCGTTCCGCGTCGCCGCCAATGCGCGGCTGCGGCCGGACGACTATCTGGTCGCGTTGCAGGGCGTCGCCAATTCGATCCCGTTCAAGACCGCCAATCCGGCGCGCATCGTATCGGCGCCGGGCGGCTATCGTCTGTACCCGACGCGGATCGATTTCGCGCAGGGGTCGATCCGGGCGGCAGGCGTCTATGGCAACGGCATGTCGATCCAGACCCGGCTCGACCGGCTCGACCTCAGCATCGTCAATGCCTTTGTCCCCGGTACCGGGATCGGTGGTACCGCGACCGGCAGCCTCGACTTCGCGCAGGCCGCGGATCAGAGCTTCCCCCGCGCCGATGCCCGGCTGACCATCCGGAACTTCCAGCGGACCAGCCTCGCCTCGATCTCCGAAGCGGTGGATATCGTGTTCGCCGGCGACCTGCGTCCCGAAGGCGGCAGCGGGCGCGCGCTGATCCGGCGTGGTACGACCACCGTCGGGCGGATGGTCGCGAACCTGCGGCCGTTGCCGCCGGGGAGCGGATCGTGGGTCACGCGGATGCTCGCAGCGCCGCTGTCCGGGGGTATCCGCTACAACGGGCCGGCGGGTGTGCTGTTCTCGTTCGCCGGGCTGGCCGACCAGCAATTGTCAGGCCCCATCGGCCTTGCCGCCGACTTTGGTGGCCGGGTGCAGGCGCCGCAATTGACCGGCGTCGTCCGCGCCAACAGCCTTACCTATGAGAACGAGGCGTTGGGCACGCGACTGACCAACCTCGGCATCAACGGGCGGTTCACCAACGACCGGTTCGAACTGATCCAGTTGCGCGCGCAGGCCGGCGACGGGACGGTCGCGGCCCAGGGCACGGTCGGGCTGGCGGCGGACAGCGGCTTCCCGATCGATATCCGGGCGCAGCTTCGTGACGCGCAACTGGCGCGCAGCGACGCGCTGGGTGCATCGGCCACCGGCGACATCCGTATCCAGAACGGGTCCGACGGCGGGCTGATTTCCGGTGACATCGTCATTCCCGAAGCGCGATATCAGATCATCCGGCAGGGAGCCGCCGATGTCGCCGAGCTGACCGGCGTTCGCCGCAAGAGCGATGCGAATCGTGCCGCGGCGGCCCAACAGCAGCAGCGCCAGGCATCCGCCTCGGCAGGATTGTTCCGCCTTGCGCTGCGCGTACGGGCCGACAATCGGCTGTTCGTTTCCGGCATGGGGCTGGAATCCGAATGGCAGGCGAACCTGCGGATCGCCGGAACGTCGGCCGCGCCGACCATCAACGGGCAGCTCCAGTTGGTGCGCGGTACCTATTCCTTCGCCGGCAAGCGGTTCGAGGTCGAGCGCGGCATCATCCGCTTCGAAGGCGAGGATTATATGAACCCGGTGATCGACATCGTCGCGTCGACCACGGCCGAGGGGATCACCGCATCGATCAACGTGTCGGGTACGGCGCAGGCGCCACAGATCGCGTTCAACTCAACCCCGGCACTGGCGCAGGACGAGGTGTTGTCGCGGCTGCTGTTCGGCAGTTCGGTGACGAACCTGTCGGCGACCGAGGCGATCCAACTGGCCGCGGCGCTCAACTCGCTGCGCGGTTCGGGCGGCGGTGGGCTCAACCCGCTGGGCAAGCTGCGCTCGGCAACCGGGTTCGACCGGCTGCGGGTGCTGGGCGGTGACGAGGCGAGCGGGCGCGGGACGTCGCTGGCGGCGGGCAAGTATCTGACCGACGATATCTATATCGAGGTCATCACGGATGCGCGCGGCTTCACCGCCACGCAGATCCAGATCGCGCTGAGCCGGACGCTGAGCCTGTTGTCGCAGACCGGATCGTTCGGCGGGTCGAACGCGTCGCTGCGCTACAGCCGGGATTATTGATCGACGGCGGCAGGGCATTCCTGCCGCTGCTGCATCGATCGGCGTGGGCGGCGGCGGCCGGGTGAACGGCATCGTCGTCCGCAACGGCCCGGGTTTCCGGTCCATGCCGTGGCGGCAGCCGCAGGGGATGGCGCTATCGGTTCGGGCCCATGCAGCCTTGGCGGTCGCTTCTGGTCCGGGGAAAGACGTGGCCGGGCCGCCAACGGGGAATGCTGCACAGCCGCGCCGCCCATGATGTCGTGGGAAGGTCGATGCGTGCAGAGAACCGACAGTACCTGCGGCTGCTTAATCGTCGGCCTTGGTGGCGCAGGTGGATCGGCGATTGCCGCCTTCGCCGCAATCACGGCCGGCGGTGCTCTGTCACGTGATGCCCACGCGGCTGCCCCTGTTCGCCAGCCGGCATCGTCACAGACAGGCGGCCGTGGTCGATGATCCGGGGCGGGCGGACCGGACTCCGGCGGGAGCCGGTGGTTCGATCGGCCGCTGCCCCGCCCCTTTGCCGGAAAATCCCGGGCTTCGTCGGGGCGGCTTCAGCGCGGGTGCGGCGCGTGCTGCATGCCCCATGCCGCATGGCGGGCCGGGCGCACGCAGTCGGGCAGGGCGAGCGGGCCGATCGCCCGGCCAAAGTTCACAAAAGTCACACTCGCCACCCTTTGTCGCGCATCCTCGCGACGCCCTTCATAGCCACAAGCGATCAGTGACAAGCTACCTCAGTGGGCTGAATCGTTCGCGCTTGATCGGTGGAAGCCCTCTGAGGATTATCGCGAATGCGAACGTCAGGAGTAGGCGGATATGCAATCATTTGCCCACCAGTGAACCAACGTAATGCGAATGACTTCCCAATTAGAGAGTGCCAGGGTTCCTGTTCGAGATCAGGAAGAGCGTATCTATAAACACAAGAGCCATCGGTGATTGTCAGCTTACTGCGGTTCTCCGATGCCGGGAAGGTGCCATGAAAACTAAGACCCGGAGCGACTTGCTGAGAGTTAGACTCTAGTGCGATTACAATGGGCCGGTTTCCTGCATTCAAAATATCGAGACCGAGAGAAAAATTACAGGCTGACAAAAGCAGAGCCGGCAGCAGGCAAAATGCTTGTCGATACCGACCCATATCAGCACCCCCACGGAATAGCAGCGTTCTTACCGGAACCACTTTCTAGAAAGCTATGCGGCCCATGAATGTCGCCGTCTCGAATGAGACCGACCGCCCAACTCAGCCCGATAGCAGGTAGGTATAGAGGGCCTAGAACCTCACCTTGCCCCGTGTGTTGAATCTCGTGTTGCCATCCTTGGCTGACCCCCTGCAAGGGAGCGCTTGGACTTGAACCATAGACCGACACGTTGCCAACCGTGACTGCACCGGCGGAAGCGAACAGATTATTGCTGAACTCGATGGCATTATGACCTACACCAACGCTCGGCGCCTTGTCCGTCAGGCCTAGACCATAAGCCGCTCCGGATACCGCGGCACCTGCACCACCGTAAAGAAGGCCAAGTGCCGAATTAGGGCTGCTCCAGACCTTCCCTAAGATCGAACTCCTTGGACACTGCTTACTTTGCGGCCGGGACGCATCGCCCCGACGACGGACAGTCAGTAGCGGCGGAGCAGGCCGGCCAGCTTGCCCTGCACGCGGACCTGTTCGGGACGATAGCGTTGCGGGTCGTAGCTGCGATTGGCGGGATCGAGACGGATCATCGCGCCTTCGCGGCGGAAATATTTCAGCGTCGCCTCGCTATCCTCGATCAGCGCGACGACGATTTCGCCGTCACGCGCGGTCTCGGTGCGGCGGACCAGCGCGTAATCGCCGTCGAGGATGCCGGCCTCGACCATCGAATCCCCGGCGACCTCGAGCGCATAGTGATCGCCGGCCCCCAGCAGCGCCGCAGGGACGGGGAGCGTCGCCTGCCCCTCGATCGCCTCGATCGGAACACCGGCGGCGATGCGACCATGGAGGGGCAGTTCGATGACGTCGTTGGCCGGCTGTGGCGCAGGGCGCGGGGCGACGGCGGGCCTGGCCACCGGCTTTTTCGCGACCGGCCGATCGGGCATCCGCAACACTTCGAGCGCACGGGCGCGGTTGGGCAGACGGCGGATGAATTCGCGTTCCTCCAATGCCGAGATCAGGCGGTGGACGCCCGACTTCGACTTGAGGTCGAGCGCTTCCTTCATCTCCTCGAACGAGGGGGATACGCCGGTCGCCTTCAACCGGTCGTCGATGAAGCAGATCAACTCGTGCTGCTTACGCGTCAGCATAACGTCCTCCGTCGGAACAGACGTGGAACCAATAGGAAACGATTTGCCTGTCGTCAAGCGAGTTGCAGGATTTCCGCCGAGTCGCCGGCATCGGCCACCGGGGCATGCGGCGCTCGCACGATCAGGCAGTCGGAACGGGCGAGGGTGCGCAGCATCGAACTGTCCTGGATGGCGGCGGTCGATACCTGTCCGTCGATCAGCATCGCGCGCAGATAGTCCTGTCGCGGGCCGTTGGCGGGCAGCGCGTGGGCGAGCGTCGCGCGGACCGTGCGCGGCAGCGGGTCCGTCGCGCCGGCGAGGCGGGCGACCAGCGGGCGGACGAACAGCAATGCGGTGATGAAGGACGATACCGGGTTGCCGGGAAGGCCGAGCACCGCGGCATCGCGCAGCCGGCCGGCGAGCATCGGTTTGCCGGGGCGCAATGCGATCCGCCAGAAATCGAGCGTGCCGCCGGCTGCGGCGAGTGCCGGGCGGACGAGATCGTGATCGCCGACCGACGCACCCCCGGTCGTGACCAGCAGGTCGCAATCGACCGACGCGAAGGCAGCGACCAGCGCCTCCATCCGATCGGGCAGGATGCCAAGGTCGATGCGGTCGACCGGCAGGTCGGCGAGCAGGCCGGCGAGCATCAGGCCGTTGGTTTCCGGGAGCTGGTCGTCGCGGATCGGCTGCCCGGCGGGGACCAGTTCGTCACCGGTCGCGGCGATGGCGACACGGACGCGACGGCCGACCGACAGGGTGGCGTGGCCGGCAATGGCGGCCAGTGCGGCGCGCGCGGGGGTGATGCGCTCGCCCGCCGCGATCAGCAGGTCGCCTTCGCGGAAATCGAGACCGGCACGCCGGACATTCCCGCCACGCACCGGGCCTTCGCCCGAGAGATGCAGCCGGTCGCCGTCGCGCGTCGCCTCCTCCTGCACCACGACGCAGTCGGTGCCGGTCGGCATTGCCGCACCGGTGAAGATGCGGGTCGCCTGACCGGTCGAGACCGGGGCGGGGAAGGCGGCACCGGCGGCGCTCTCGCCGATCACGTTCCACGGTCCGGGCAGGTCGTCGAAGCGTATCGCATAGCCATCCATCGCCGAAAGCGGGCGGGCGGGCTGGGTGCGCCGGGCGACGATGTCAGTCGCGGCGTAGCGGCCGATGCTGTCGGCGATCGGGAGGGGTTCCGCGATCACGGTACGGGCGAGCGCGAGGACGCGGGTCTGGGCTTCGGCGACGGGGAGGAGGGGCATGCGCATGACCTTGCATTCTATGGCGGGGCGGGTGGTTGTCATACCCGGTGGGGTCGGAATGGATGGTCCGGGCGAGAGGCAAAAGGGCGCGGCGGGCACCCCATTCCGGCGTTTGCGACGTCAGCTCCGCACCCAGTCTCCCGACTTTCCGCCCTGCTTTTCAAGGACACAGATACCCTCGATCACCATCGCCTTGTCGATCGCCTTTGCCATGTCATAGATGGTAAGGAGCGCGGCGGAAGCTGCTGTCAACGCTTCCATTTCCACACCGGTCTTGCCATCGGTCGCGGCGGTGGCGTGGACGCGGATGGCGGTTGCCTCGAACGTGAAATCGATCGCGGCGCTGGTCAATGGCAAAGGGTGGCAGAGCGGGATCAGGTCGCTGGTGCGCTTGGCCGCCATGATCCCGGCGACGCGGGCGACGGCAAGCACGTCCCCCTTCCTGACCAGTCCGTCGCGGATCGCGGTCAATGCGTCCGCAGACATGGCGATGCGGCCGGTGGCGACGGCGCGGCGTCGGGTAGCTTGTTTTCCGCCGATATCGACCATGTGGGCGCTGCCGTCGGCGTCGAGATGGGTGAGGCTCATCCGATCATCGCCCGCGTCGCCGCCTCGACATCGGCATGGCGCATCAGCGCTTCCCCGATCAGGAAGCAGCGGACGCCGTGCCGCGCCATCGCGTCGAGATCGGCGCGGGTCGACAAGCCGCTTTCCGCGACGAAGGTGCAACCGGCCGGCGCATGGTCGACCAGTTCATAGGTCCGGTCAAAACTGACCGAGAAGTCCTTGAGATTGCGGTTGTTCACGCCGATCAGCCGCGATTGCAGCGCCAGTGCGCGGTCGAGTTCGGCGCGGTCGTGGACCTCGACCAGCACGTCCATCCTGCGTTCGATCGCCGCCGCCTCGATCTCCGCCATCTGCGCATCGGACAGCGCGGCGACGATGATGAGGATCGCATCGGCGCCGAGCGAACGGGCTTCGACGACCTGCCACGGGTCGACATTGAAATCCTTGCGCAGCACGGGAAGGTCGCATGCGGCGCGCGCGGCGACGAGATAGTCGTCGGCCCCCTGGAAATAGTCACGGTCGGTCAGCACCGACAGGCAGGCGGCACCGCCCGCGGCATAGGCGCGCGCATGGGCGGGCGGATCGAAATCGGGGCGGATCAGCCCCTTGGACGGGCTGGCCTTCTTGATCTCGGCGATGAGCGCATGGCCGGGCGCGGCGTCGAGCGCGGCGCGGAAGCCGCGCGGGGCACTGCGTTCGGTCGCCCGCGCGTCGAGATCGGCGATGCTGGCGCGAGCGCGACGGGCGGCGACCTCGCCGCGTTTGGTGGAAAGGATGGTGTCGAGCATCGTCATGAATAGGCGATCCATTGGTCGAGCAGGCGATCGGCCGCGCCCGAATCGATGACCTCGGCGGCGCGTTCGGCGCCCTCCGTCAGATCGGCGGCGGCGTCGGCGATCAGGAGCGCCGCGGCGGCGTTGAGCAGGACCGCGTCGCGATACGGGCCCTTTTCTCCCCCGAGCAGCGCGCGAAGGGCGGCGGCGTTGTGCACGGCATCGCCGCCCCGGATCGCGCTGATCGGGTGGCGGGGCAGTCCGGCATCCTCGGGGACGATGCGGTCGGCCATGGTCATGCCGACCGGAACGACGATGGTCGGGCCGGCGCCGGAAATTTCGTCCAGCCCCTCTTCGCCCGATACGATCAGCGCGGTTTCCGCGCCGAGCAGTTCCATCGCCTCGGCATAGACGGTCGCATAGTCCGGGCGGGCGATGCCGATCAACTGCCGCGTGGCGCGCGCCGGATTGGCGAGCGGACCCATCAGGTTGAAGATGGTGCGCCGCCCGATGCGCCGGCGGATCGGGGTGATGCGGCCCATCGCCGGGTGATGGTTGGCCGCGAACAGGAACGCGATGCCGATATCGGCCAGCGTCGATTGCGCCATCGCGCCGGCGACGGCCATGTCGAGGCCGAGCGCCTCGAGGGTGTCGGCAGCGCCCGCCTTGCTGGAGGCGGCGCGGTTGCCATGCTTGGCGACGGGCACGCCGGCCGCCGCGACGACGAGGCTGACGGCGGTGGAAACGTTCAGCGTGTGATGCCCGTCACCACCGGTGCCGCACACGTCGATCGCGCCGGCGGGCGCCTCGATCGGGATCATGCGATGGCGCAGCGCGCGCGCGGCCTCGGCGATTTCGACGCTGGTCTCGCCACGGATGGCGAGGTCGGTCAGGAAGGTGGCGATGGCGTCGTCGGATACCGTGCCGTCGAGGATCGCGGCAAAGGCCTGTGCCGCGCTTTCATGCGACAGCGGCGTCGCGGGATCGGGGAGCGGGGTGGTGATGGTCATGCAGGCACCATGGCGGAAATCCCCGCGCCTTTCAGGAAATTGGCGAGCATCGCATGGCCGTGTTCGGTGGCGATGCTTTCCGGATGGAACTGTACGCCATGGATCGGCAGGTCGCGGTGGCGGAACCCCATGACGCTGGCGTCGGACGCGGTCGCGTTGACGACCAGGCAGTCGGGCACGTCGGTGACGATCAGCGAGTGGTAGCGGGTGGCGATGAACGGCGAGGGCAGTCCTTCGAACAGGCCGGTGCCGTCGTGATCGACCGGGCAGGTCTTGCCGTGCATCAGCCCGCCGCGCACGACCTTGCCGCCGAAATGCTGGCCGATCGCCTGATGGCCGAGGCAGACGCCGAGCAGGGGACGCCGCTGTTCGGCGCAGGCGGCCACGAGGTCGAGCGAGATGCCCGCCTGCGTCGGGGTGCACGGACCGGGCGAGATCAGGAACCCCTGCGCATCGGTGGCAAGCGCCTGTGCCGCGGTCATGGCGTCGTTGCGTTCGACCCGGACCTCGACGCCCAGTTCCATCAGGTAATGGACGAGGTTCCAGGTGAAGCTGTCGTAATTGTCGATGACGAGGATCATGGCACCGCCATAGCGTCCCGTGGCGTACGTGCAACGACAGGAAAACTTTGCGCGTTAAGCCTGCGCTCATCGACCCGGTCGGTTAGTGGGCGGGTATGGGAGAAGTGACGATGGCGCGTTGGGTTCTGGCGGGAATGGCACTGGCGATCGCAGGACCGGTCATGGCGCAGGAAACGCCGGCCGATCCGCCGCAACGGGTGCGCAACGCGACGGTCTATGGCAACGAAGCCTGCCCCAAGCCGACCGGCGACGACGAGATCGTGGTGTGCGCGCGGCTGAACGAGAACGAACGCTATCGCATCCCCAAGCGGTTCCGCGATCCGCCGTCGCAGGCGTCGGCCGATTCGAGCTGGGCCCAGCGCGCCGACGTGGCGATGGAGGCGGCGCGGGCGACCCGGCCCAACAGTTGCTCGGTGATCGGCACCGGCGGGCAGACCGGCTGTACCCAGGCGATGCTGCGCCAGTGGTTCGCCGAGCGGCGCCAGCAGCAGCAGATGAACAGCGGCATTCCCGGCGCGCGCTAGTCGGGCCTGCCCGTCCTGCGGCAGCGGTCCGAGCAATAGACGACATTGTCCCAGTCGCGCGCCCATTTCCTGCGCCACGCAAATGGGCGCTGGCACACCGGGCACATCTTGCTCGGGAGGTCGCGCTTGGCCACCCCCCGCGGCATCAGCGGGGTTGCCGGTCGAGAAAGGCCGCGACGGCACCGAGATCGACCGAACGGTCGAGATAGGTCTGGCCGATGCCGCGGGCGAGCAGGAAGGGGAGCGTGCCGCCCTCGCGCTTCTTGTCGTGGAGCATGTGACCGACCAGCGTGTCGCCGGCGGCGGTGATGCCGGCGGCGGCAAGGCCGTCGGGAAGCCCGGCGGCACGAAGGTGCGCGGCGACGCGTACGGCATCCTCGGCGCGGCACAGCCCCTGTTCGGCACTATAGGCGAAGGCGAGCGCCATGCCGGCCGCCACCCCCTCGCCATGCAGCAGCGAACCGTCGAAGCCGGCTTCCGCCTCCAGCGCATGACCGAATGTATGGCCGAGGTTGAGGAGCGCGCGGGTTCCGGTCGTCTCGCGTTCATCGGCGCCGACGATCCGCGCCTTCGCCCCGACCGACCGCGCGATCGCATGGCTGCGCGCCAGCGGATCGCCGAGCAGCAGCGCGGTGCCGTTCGATTCGCACCACGCGAAGAAATCGGGGTCGTCGATCAGGCCGTATTTCACCACCTCGGCATAGCCGGCGCGAACCTCGCGCGGGGGGAGCGTGTCGAGCGTCGTCGGATCGATCAGCACCAGCGCTGGCTGGTGAAAGGCGCCGACCAGGTTCTTGCCGGCACGGGTGTTGATCCCGGTCTTGCCCCCGACCGACGAATCGACCTGCGCGAGCAGCGTCGTCGGTATCTGCACGAAGCCGCAGCCACGCTTGAGGATCGCGGCGGCAAAGCCGACCAGGTCGCCGATCACCCCGCCGCCCAGGGCGACGATATGGTCGCTGCGCTCGACCCCCAGCGCCAGCAGCGAATCGAGCAGGCGTTCCAGCGTCGCCCAGCTTTTCGAGCCCTCGCCCGCCGGAATCCCGATCGCCTCGCTGGCGATGCCGGCAGAGGCGAGTGCGCCGCGCAGCGTGGCGAGGTGCATCGGCACCTGCGCATCCGCGACGATCACCATCCGACGCCCGCGCGCGATGGGCCCCAGATGGTCGCCGGCGCGCGCCAGCACGCCGTCCTCGATCACGATGTCGTAGCTGCGGTCGCCAAGCGCGACGGGGATGACGGTCATTGGCCGATGGCTTTCAGGATGGCGGAGACGGTGGCGTCGTGCGGTGCGTGCTGGCTGACGACGCGGATCGGCGCAAGCGCATAGACGGGGTTGCGGACGCGGGCGAGGTCGCTCAGCACCTTGCGCGGGTCCTTGCCACGCAGCAGCGGACGGGTGTCGCGCCGGCGCACGCGTTCGGCCAGCACGTCGGGCGACGCGTCGAGCCAGATCGCGAGCGCCTGTCCAAGGATCAGCTCGCGCGTGTCGGACTGCATGAACGCGCCGCCACCGGTCGCGATCACCTTTGGCGTGCCGTCGATCAGCCGGGCGATGACGCGGCGTTCGCCGTCGCGGAAATGATCCTCGCCGAACCGTTCGAAGATTTCGGCGATCGTCATGCCGGCGGCATGTTCGATCTCGTGGTCGGCATCGACGAAATCGAGCTTCATCCGCTGCGCCAGGCGGCGGCCGACGGTGGACTTGCCGACGCCCATCAGGCCGACGAGCACGATCGGCCGGCCGGTCCAGCGGGGCGGGGGTTGGGGCAGGGAGTCTTGAGTTTGCAGCATTGTCGCAGGGGCTATACAGCCGCCCCGCCGATCGGGCAAAAGGCGCGTCGCCGTCTTTTTCCCTGCCCCCTAACTACCGGGACGTTTTGATCCATGTCGCGTTCGCTTGTCATCCTCCTCGTCGTCGTGGTCGCGCTGGTCGCGGGCCTGTTCCTGCTGGCGGGACGTTCGACCGAGCAGCAGCCGACCCAGATCGAAAAGGCGGTCTCGCTTGAAAATCTCGCCAACTGACCGGTTGCGCATCGGGATCGCCGCCGCCGCGCTGATCGCGATCGGCGTTCCGGCGATCGGGCAGGACGTGCCCGAATCGCTGCTGCCGCCGGGATTCGGCGATGCGCCGGCACCCACGCCGACGCCGACGGCGCGCCCCGGTGCTCCGGCACCGGCGCGCGGCCCCGATTTCGCGCCGGCCGCGCCGATCGTGCAGCCGCTGCCCGGCGTGCCGGGCGCGGCACCGACCCCGACGCCGACCCCGTCGGCGACGCCGGTCGCGATCAGTCCGGAGGCGCTTCGGCAATATGAACTGCCCGATTACGCCCGTCGCTCGACCGCCAGCATCGGCATTGCCGGCCCCGGTGGCGCGTTCGGCAGCGATGCGTTCGGGACGAGGGACGGGCCGTGGCTGCAGCGGATCATGCGCTCGCTCGATGCGCCGGTCGCATCGCGCTGGGTGTCGATCGGGTTGCGCCGCGCGCTGGTGTCCGACGTGGCCACGCCCGGCGGCGTCGACGGCGCGGACTATGCCGCCGAGCGCGCATGGCTGCTGATCCGGATGGGTGAGGCGGCGCCGGCGCGGGCGCTGGTCCAGTCGGTCGATATCGAGAATTATACGCCCAAGCTGTTCCAGATCGCGATGCAGGCGATGCTGGCGACGGGCGATCCGGGCGGGCTGTGCCCCTTGGTGGCGCCGGCGATGGCGCAGTCGAACGAACGCGGCTGGCGCCTCGCCAATGCCATCTGCCTCGGCCTGTCGGGCGAGGCGCGCGAGGCGGGGCGGATCGTCGATCAGGCGCGCCGCGCGGCGCCGGGCGGCGGCGCGATCGACGTGGCGCTGGCGGAAAAGCTGGTCGGCAAGGGGGCCGCCGGACGTCGCGCCGCGACGATCGAGTGGGACGGCGTCGATCGACTGACTGCATGGCGCTACGGCATGGCTGCGGCCAGCGCGACGGCGGTGCCCGCCGGCCTGTTCGGCGGGGTCGGGCCGCAGGTCCGCTACTGGCATGCGACCGCGCCGCAATTCGCGCCGGGCGCACGGCTGGCCGACGCCGATCTGGCCGCGGCGCAGGGCGTGGTGTCGAGCGAAGCTCTGGTCGACCTGTATGGGCAACTGGGCAGCGACGAGGATGCGAGCGGTACGCAGACCGCGCTCGCGACCGATCTGCGCACCGCCTTTACGGGGCGCGACGCGGATCGGCTGGCGATGCTGCGCCAGTTCTGGGAACCGCCGATCACCACCCCGCTCGGCTATGCCCGGCGGGTGCTGACCGCGCGGGCGGCGGCGATGATCGCGCCGGTGGCGGATCATGCCGGCGATGCCGATCAGCTCATCGCATCGATGCTGAGCGCGGGGCTCGACCTGCCGGCGCTGCGCTGGCGCGGGATCGTGCCGGTCGGCGGCGACGGCTGGGCGATGCTGGCGGTTGCCGATCCGATGGGCCGACCGGTCGCGGCAGGCGCGGTGTCGGACTATGCCGGCCAGAATGCGCGCAAGGGGCAGTTGCTGTTCGCCGCGCTGGCCGGGCTTGGCCGTCTGCCGCGCGATCAGGTGCCGGGGATGGCACGCGAGCTGACCGTCGCGATCGGTGCGCGCAATGCGTGGACCGACGCGATCGATCGCGCCGGCGTGAACGGCGAGGGGGGCACCGTGCTGCTGCTCGCCGCCACGGGCATGCAGACGCGCGACTGGCGCAGCGTGCCGGCGGAGGCATTGTTCCACATCGTCGCGGCGCTGCGCGCGGCGGGGCGCGAGGGCGAGGCGCGGATGATCGCGGCCGAGGCGATCGCCCGGTCGTGACGGTCGCGTGGTGAGTGGCCCCGGTGCCGACCGCGACCTGATCGACCGCTTTCTGGAGATGATGGCGGCGGAGGCGGGGGCGGCGCATAACACCATCGCCGCCTATCGCACCGACCTGTCGCTCGCGTCGCAGGCGCTGGGCGGGCGGCTGGCGGGGGCGGATGCTGATGCGATCGCGCGACTGGCCGACGGGTGGGCCGCCCTCGCCAAATCGACGGTCGCGCGCAAGGCGGCGGCGCTGCGCCGGTTCTTTGCGTTTCTGGCCGAGGAAGGGTTGCGGGCGGACGACCCCGGCGCGGCGCTGCCCCGGCCGGGCACGGCGCGCGCGCTGCCAAGGACGCTGTCGAGCGGCGATATCGACGCGATGTTCGCCGCGATCGATGCGCGGATCGCGCGGGTGCCGCCCGACGTCAACGACTTGCGGCTGTCCGCGCTGTTCGAGCTGCTCTATGGTTCGGGGCTGCGCGCGACCGAGCTGGTGTCGCTGCCCCGCGCGGCGATCGCCCCCGACCGGCCGTACATGATCCTGAAGGGCAAGGGCGGGCGCGAGCGGATGGTGCCGCTGTCCGACCGCGCGCGCGCGGCGGTCGCGCGGTGGCGGGCGCAGGTGCCGGCGGACAGCGCGTGGCTGTTTCCCTCGGGACAAAGGCATCTCAGCCGGATGCGGCTCTACCAGATCGTCCGTGCGCTGGCCGGAGAGGCGGGGATTGCGCCCGACCGGATCAGCCCGCACGTCCTGCGCCATGCCTTTGCCACCCATCTGCTGGAGGGCGGGGCGGATCTGCGCGCGTTGCAGTCGATGCTGGGCCATGCGGATATCGCGACCACCGAGATCTATACCCATGTCGATGCGTCGCGGCTCGTGCGGCTGGTCAACGAACGCCACCCGCTGATTGACGCCGGGCGGACACGGCCATAGGGCGCGGAGCCATGGCTACCTTCCTCGATTTCGAAAAACCCATCGCCGAGCTGCAGGCGCGCATCGACGAGCTGCGCGATACCGCCGCCGATGGCGAGCTGGACATCGCGACCGAGATCGGGCGGTTGCAGACCAAGTCCGATCGGCTGCTGCGCGAAACCTATGCCAGGCTGACGCCGTGGCAGAAGACGCAGGTCGCGCGGCACCCCGAACGGCCGCATTTCAAACATTACGCCGCCGCGCTGATCGACGATTTCATGCCGCTGGGCGGCGACCGGGCCTTTGCCGACGATCAGGCGATCCTGGGCGGCATCGGCCGCTTTCGCGGGCGCAAGGTCGTGGTGATCGGCCATGAAAAGGGCGACGATACCGCCACCCGGCTGCGCCACAATTTCGGCATGGGCAAGCCCGAGGGCTATCGCAAGGCGATCCGGCTGATGCAGCTCGCTGACCGTTTCGGCCTGCCGGTCGTGACGCTGGTCGACACGTCGGGCGCGTTCCCCGGCATCCAGGCGGAGGAGCGCGGCCAGGCCGAGGCGATCGCGCGCTCGACCGAGGCGGCACTGAACCTGGGCGTGCCGATGGTGTCGGCGATCCTGGGCGAAGGCGGATCGGGCGGGGCGATCGCGCTGGCGGCGGGCAACCGGGTGCTGATGATGGAGCATGCGGTCTATTCGGTGATCTCGCCCGAAGGTTGCGCGTCGATCCTGTGGCGCACGGCCGACAAGGCGCCCGAGGCGGCCGAGGCGATGCGCGTCACCGCGCAGGATCTCAAGACGCTGGGCGTGATCGACCGGATCGTCGCCGAACCGCTGGGGGCGGCGCACCGTGATCCGGCGGCGGCGATCGCCGCGCTGGGCGACGCGATCGATGGCGAACTGAACGAACTGGCCGCGCAGGACGCCGCGGCGCTGCGCCAGGCGCGGCGCGCGAAGTTTCTGGCGATGGGCCGGCTGTAAACGGCCCGCCATGGAAAAGGGCGGCGGAACCGAAGTCCCGCCGCCCTTTCTTCTGAACGTCGTTGAAGGCTTACGAAGCCTTCATGTTCGACGTCACGTTGCCGAAGGTGGTCTTGAGCTGGTTGCCCAGGCCCTGCATCGCGGCGATGGCGGCGACGGCGATCAGCGCGGCGATCAGGCCATATTCGATCGCGGTGGCGCCCTTGCTGTTCTTCAGGAAGGTACGGATCTTCTGCATAACTCGCTCCATGGTTCTGCGTGCTTCAATTATTCCCGGCGTCACGGAACAAAATCCCGATCTGCACAAGTAACGTATGGCCGCTGCGGTTGATAAAAGTTTAAAGGAAACCGGACGACGTCAGTTTGATGGTTAACCGCCGGGTGTGTGTTGCGTCACATTTGCGGTGACGCCGTTCCAAAGGTCGCTGGTCGTCTTGCCAAGGCCGGTGATGCTGGCGATGATCGCCACCACGATCAGGCCCAGGATCATTCCATATTCGACTGCCGTGGCGCCACGCCGATCTTGCCAAAGGCTGCGCGCGGCCCGCAGAAACGAACGCATGACGACTGACTCCCCGCGATTTTCCGAGCGTCAGCCCTAGTCCGAGCGAGGTTAAGAAAGTGTCGCTTCCCCCCTCCCGCATATTGCTGGTGACGGCCGCCGCGCTGGTGGACCGCGATGGTCGCGTGCTGGTGCAGCAACGCCCGCCCGGCACGGCGATGGCCGGGTTGTGGGAGTTTCCGGGCGGGAAGGTGGAGCCCGGCGAAACGCCCGAGACCGCGCTGATCCGCGAGCTGGACGAGGAACTGGGGATCGTGGTCGACCATGGCTGCCTCGCACCTGCCGCCTTCGCCAGCGAGGGGCTGGGCGACCGGCATCTCCTGCTGCTGCTCTACGCGCTGCGCAAATGGAGCGGGATCGCCGAGGCGCGCCATGCGACCGCGCTGCAATGGCTGCGGCCGGTGCAACTCCACGCGCTGCCGATGCCGCCCGCCGACCGGCCGCTGATCGGGCTGCTGGAGGCGCTTATCTAGGGCGCAGCGCGTCGGCGAGCGAGGTGGTGGCGCTGCCGCGTCTGGCCGGTTGCGGCTGGCTGGGGGCGGGGG
This sequence comes from Sphingomonas hengshuiensis, assembly GCA_003240755.1. Lineage (GTDB taxonomy): Bacteria > Pseudomonadota > Alphaproteobacteria > Sphingomonadales > Sphingomonadaceae > Sphingomonas > Sphingomonas hengshuiensis_A. The sequence goes on from QFNF01000004.1 coordinate 53,377, forward strand.
CCCATCCGGTGAGGTAGATCACTTCGAACTGTTCGGTCGTGCGGCCATCGGGGTCGGCACGTTCGGCAAAGGCGGCGGCGGCGGCCATCAGCCCGGCCCGGCCGAGCGGGGCAGGATCGAGCAGCCCGGTCGCCCCCATCCCGCGCAGATCGTCGACCAGCCGCCCCAGCCCGGCATAGCGCACCGTCAGCGTCTCCGAATCGGCGACCGGCAGCGCAAATCCGGCGCGGACCAGCAGGTCGCCCGCCGAACGCAGGTCGATCTGCGGATGCACCCGCGCCGCCGGGCGATCGGCTTCGGCGGCGAGCAGCGACTGGCGCAGCGTCGCCAGCGTCCGTCCGCCGGTAAAGGCGGCGAGGAACAATCCATCGGGCCGCAACGTCCGCCGGATGAGCGTCAGCGCGCCGGGCAGGTCGTTCACGCTGTCGAGGACGCCGACCGATACCACGAGGTCGAACGCGCCGTCGGCGAAGGGCAGCCGGTCCTCGTCCCCCTGCACCCCGCCCGCCGCCCGCGCAAAGGCGAAGCCGGGATCGAACCGCGCAACGCGGGTACCGGGCGGGGCCATGAACGCGGCGTCGGCGCAGCCGAGGTCGAGCACGTCGGAAAAGCTGCGGGTGACGGCGTGCAACCGCTCCTCGACCCCTTCCAGCATGTAGCGGTGGAGGAAATCGGCGCGGGCGAAGTCGGTGGCGGCGCGGTCACGGTGCAGGCGGCGGCGCTGGCGGGCGAAAAGGTCGGGGGCGGTCACGCCCCGCCTTGTGCCGGGTGGCGCGCACGGCGACAAGGGCGCGATGCACGTGCTCGCCGCCCCCGCCGCCGCCCTGGCGCAGCTCGTCGCGCTGGCGCTGCCGCCGCGCTGTCCGGGGTGCGGCGCGGTGGTGGAGGCGGATCATCGCTTCTGCTCGACCTGCTGGTCCGGGCTGCGCTTTCTGGGCGATCCGGCGTGCGTGCGTTGCGGGGTGCCGTTCGCGGTCGATGCCGGACCCGGGATATGCTGCGCGGCGTGCCTTGCGCGGCCGCCGGAGCATGACGGGGTACGGGCGGCGGTCGCCTATGGTCCGGTCGCGCGCGATGTCGCGCTCAAGCTGAAATATGGCGGGCGGCTGGCGCTGGCGCGCACGATGGCGCGGCTGATGGTGCGGCACCTGTCACCGGACGCGACCTGTCTCGTTCCGGTGCCGCTGCACCGGCGGCGGCTGTGGACCCGCGGCTATAACCAGGCGCAGTTGATCGCCGCCGAACTGGGACGGCTGGGCGGGGTGCCGGTGGCGTGCGACGTGTTGCGCCGGACGCGATCGACGCCGCCGCTGCGCGCAATGGACGGGCGTCGGCGGGAAAGGGCGGTGCGCGGCGCGTTTGCGGTCGTCGCGCCGGCGCGGGTCACGGGACAGTCGATCGTGCTGGTCGATGACGTCCACACCAGCGGCGCAACCGCGGCGGCCTGTGCCAAGATGCTGCGCGCGGCGGGGGCGGCGCGGGTTTCCGTCCTGTGCTGGGCGCGGGTCGTCGGTGCGGACGATTGACAAGCGCGGGCGTCGACCACAACTGAAACGGCATGGCTGACATCACCATCTATACCAAGGCGTTCTGCCCCTATTGCACCCGCGCCAAACGGCTGCTGGAGGAAAAGGGCGCGGCCTATGACGAGATCGACATCACCATGGGCGGGCCGAAGCGGCAGGAGATGCTGGGCCGTGCCAACGGGCGTACGACGGTGCCGCAGATCTTCATCGGCGACACCCATGTCGGCGGCTCGGACGACCTTGCCGCGCTGGAGCGGGCGGGCAAGCTGGACGCGCTGTTGACGTCATGAAGCTCGCGCTGCTGCAGATGACGGCGGGCATCGATCCCGATGCCAATGCGGCGGTGCTGGTACATGCGATCGGGCAGGCAGCGGCTGCGGGCGCGGCAATGCTGTTCACGCCGGAAATGTCGGGGCTGGTCGATCGCGACCGCGACCGGGCGGCGGCATCGATCGTCGCCGAGGCCGACGACCGCGTGCTGCGGTCGGTATGCGACGCGGCGGCCCGGGCCGGTCTCTGGGTGCATCTGGGGTCGCTGGCGGTGCGGCGGGATGACGGGCGACTTGCCAATCGCGGCTATGTGATCGACTCCGCCGGCGGAATCCGGGCGACGTACGACAAGCTGCATCTGTTCGACGTGACCCTGCCGGGCGGCGAAAGCTGGCGCGAATCGGCAAGCTATGCGCCGGGGGAGCGCGCCTGCGTCGTCGCGACCCCGGCCGGGGCGCTGGGCCTGTCGATCTGCTACGACCTGCGGTTCGCCGACCTGTTTCGCGCGATGAGCGATGCCGGGGCGACGATGCTGTCGGTGCCCGCCGCCTTTACCTTTCCGACCGGCCAGGCGCATTGGCACGTCCTGCTGCGCGCGCGGGCGATCGAGGCAGGCGCGTTCGTCGTGGCGGCGGCGCAGACCGGGATTCATGCCGATGGCCGCACGACCTATGGCCATTCGCTGGTGATCGATCCGTGGGGCAGGGTGCTGCTCGACATGGGCGAGGCGGCGGGAATCGGCTATGTCGACATCGATCCGGCACAGGTCGATGCGGTCCGGGCGCGTATCCCGGTGCTGGACCATCGCCGCGCGATCCCGCCGGTCGATCGCGTCGCATGATCGTGTTCGACCTGCGCTGCGGCAATGCGCATGTGTTCGAGGCGTGGTTCGCCTCCAGCGACGCCTATGGCGACCAGCGGACGCGCGGGCTGATCCATTGTCCGATGTGCGACGACGACCGGATCGACAAGGCGGTGATGGCTCCCAATATCGCACCCAGGGGCGATCGCCCGGCAGGCCCCCCGCCCGAGGCGGTGAAGGCGGCGCTGTCGGTGCTTGCCCGGGCACAGCAACAGGCATTGTCGGGCAGCGAATGGGTCGGCCGCGCCTTTGCCGACCGGGCGCGGGCGATGCATGCCGGCGCGGCGGACGTGGCGCCGATCCATGGACAGGCGACGCGCGAAGAGGCGAAGGCGCTGGTCGAGGAAGGCGTACCGATCGCGCCCCTCCCGCTGCCGGTGGTGCCGCCCGGGCAGACGAACTAGGACCGGGGGATCGGCACGGTAGCGCTCGTTCTGCCCAGCCCTTCGACTTCGATCGGCGCTTGTGCAGCGCGAACGGTTGCCGGGACGGTGGTGCCGCAGGCCAATGCCGCCCGACAGCATCGAAGCTGCGACCGTACGGGCATGGAATCGGCGGGGCGGGCTTGCCAGCCCGCTGCGGCATGATGATCTGGTGGCCTCGGAGGGACTCGAACCCCCGACGCCCGCTTTAGGAAAGCGGCGCTCTGTCCAGCTGAGCTACGAGGCCATGGACGCGCTGTAGAGCCGCGCGCGCGGTTGCGCAACGGCGGCGATCATCTGTCGCATTGCCAGCGGCCGTCCCGATAGACGCGCTTGCCCCCGTCTTCGGTCCGCATCGTCAGCGTTGCCGGCCACACATGGGTGGCGGCGGATCCCGGCTCGCCCGGCCCCGGCGCGTGGTTCAGCATGAACGACACCTTCTCCCCCGCCATGATGCCGCCATTTTCCACCGCTTCGGGTCCCGGCGTGGCGGCGGTGATGCGGCGTTTCGCCTTGTTGAAATGGACCAGCCCGTCGCCTTCGTCGCGGATTCGCAGCAGCACGGGGCCGCCGGGCGTCGCGCGGAACGAACAGCCCGGACCCAGCAGGTTCTTGTCGGCGAAATCGGCCTGAACCATCGGCAGCAACTCGGGCGCGTCGTGCGGCGCCGGCGTGTCGGGCACGCCGCGGGTCGAGGCGACCGGCCGTTGCAGGTTGCCCGCCGGATCGACGCCGCCGATCGACCCGACCGGCCTCGCCGCCTGCGCATCGGTTGCGTTGGCGGGCGGCTCGGCCGAACAGGCGGCGAGCGAAAGCGCGGCGGCGATGCAGGCGAGGCGGCTTGACATGGTCGTGAAACGCCCCGCCGCCGAGCGCCGTTCCGTCAGCCGCGCGCGATCAGCGCCAATACTTCCTTGCGGCTGCGCTCGTCGTCGCGGAACACGCCCATCATCCGGCTGGTGGTCATCGTGACGCCCGGCGTGCGCACCCCGCGCGAGGTCATGCAGCCATGGGTCGCCTCGATCACCACCGCGACACCGCGCGGGCGCAGTCCGTTCCAGATACAGTCGGCGACTTCGGCGGTCAGCCGTTCCTGCACCTGCAGCCGCCGTGCGTAACCGTGCAGCACCCGCGCCAGTTTCGAAATGCCGACGACATGATCCTGCGGCAGATAGGCGATGTGTGCCTTGCCCACGATCGGCGCCATATGGTGTTCGCAATGCGACTGGAACGGGATGTCGCGCAGCAGCACGATCTCGTCATAGCCGCCGACTTCCTCGAACACGCGCTCGAGGTGACGGGCCGGGTCCTCGCCATAGCCTTGGGTATATTCCTTCCACGCCCGCGCCACGCGGAGCGGCGTGTCCAGCAACCCTTCGCGGTCGGGATCGTCACCGGTCCAGCGGATGAGGGTGCGGATCGCGGCGGCGACCTCGTCGGGAACGGGAATCTTCGCCACCGGGCCGGCCAGTTCGCCACCATCGGCATCGTCGTTCGCGTCACACATCAAGCTGGTCCATTCCCGATCTTCGACTCGTGACCGCATTCGGGGTCAGCCCCCTGCGGCGGTTCAACTGTGGCTTCCATACCCGTTCGCCGATGAAAGCGCGATTTGGTACGGGTTGCCCGTTGACGCGGGATAGATGCTTCGTCACCAAATGCAACCTGCGTAGCCGGACGATATCGGCAGCTGACGAAGAGGGGATGCCATGACGAAGTTCCACCTGCTGGCGGCCACGGCCCTGTCGATGATCGCGGGATCGATGCCCGCCTTCGCACAGACCACCGATCCAACTGCCGTGCCGGTCACGCCGACCGCGGCGGGTGCGGTCCAGCCCGACGCGGCCCAGACCATCGACGACGACTGGGGGAACGAGATCATCGTCACCGCCAACCGCCGCGCCGAACCGATCCAGGACGTGCCGGTCGCGGTCACGGCGGTGAATGCGCAACTGCTCGACGATGCCGGCGTCCGTGATATCCGCGGCCTCGAACAATTGGCTCCCTCGCTCCAGACCACCACCGGCCAGTCGTCGGCCACCGCCACCTCGCTGTCGATTCGCGGCGTCGGTACGGCGGGCGACAACCCCGGCTTCGAACCCGCCGTCGGCGTGTTCATCGACGGGGTGTTCCGTTCGCGCGCAGGCATCGCCATCGCCGAGCTGCCCGAGGTCGAGCGCGTCGAAGTGCTGCGTGGTCCGCAGGGGACGCTGTTCGGTCGCAACACCTCGGCCGGCGCGCTGTCGGTCACGACCGCGCTGCCGAAGTTCGACCTTGGCGGCTATGTCGAGGGCGAATACGGCAACTTCAACGCGTACGAGCTGAAGGGCGCGTTGACCGGACCCGTGACCGATCAGCTCGCGCTGCGCGTCGACGGCGGCTATCGCAAGCGCGACGGCTATATCGAGGACGTCAATTCCGACCGTGCGTTCAACGACATCAACCGCTGGTACGTCCGCGGCCAGGCGCTGTACGACAGCTCGGCATTCAGCTTCCGCCTGATCGGCGATTACTACAAGACCGACGAGCAATGCTGCGGCGTGGTCAGCGGGACGCGCGGGCCGACCGCGGCGGCGATCCAGACGATCGCGACGCAGCAGGGCCGCACCGGCATCTATACCGGGCCACCGTCCGACCGGCGGATGGCCGCGTCGCCCGGTCGCGATTATCTGGAAGCGGTGCGCGACTGGGGCGTGTCGGGCGAAATGAACGCCGATATCGGCGATTTCAAGCTGACGTCGATCAGCGCCTATCGCGACTTTCGCGTGCTGCGCAACCAGGACATCGACTATTCGGGGATCGATCGTGCCTATCGCGAAGGCTACAAATCGTCGCTGCGCGACATCACGCAGGAACTGCGGCTGCAGGGGCAATTGTTCGACGGCAAGCTCGATTTCCTCGTCGGCGGCTTCTACCTGAACGAAAAGCTGAAGCTGCGCGATACGGTGCGGCTGGGCAACGACGCCAACCGCTATGTCGATACGCTGCTGGCGGGCGTGCTGGGCGCGCCGCCGGCGGCGGGGGGCATCGGCCGGCCCGCGCAGTTTTACGGCAGTTTCAACGTGCCGACCTTTACGCAGTTGGTGACGTCGCTGCGCGGCGGGGCACCGCTGCCGACCGGCACGGTGCCGCTGTTCGGGCAACTGCTCTATGCGCAGAGCCCGCAACTGCAGGCCGCCGCCCCGCCCGGATCGGCGCTGTTCAACTATCTGAACACGCCGCTGACGCCCAATGTCGCCGGACAGGGGAACAACAACGACGATTTCCAGGTCGATACCAATGCCTTCGCCCTGTTCACCCACAACATCATCAACGTGACCGACCAGTTGTCGGTGACGCTGGGCCTGCGCTACAATTACGAGCGCAAGGAACTGGCGGCGTCGATCAACAGCAATCCGGCAGCGTGCGGGTTCTTCCTCGGCAATGATCCGCGTGCCGTCACCTATCGCAACCTGATCCGCACCGCGAGCCCGGCGCTGTACCAGAACCTGTTCCTGCTGAGCTGCAACCCGGCGGTGTCCAGCGAATTCAACGGCAACTACACCCATGACCGGTCGGAAAGCCGCCTGACCGGTACCGCAAAGCTCGCCTATAAATTCACCCCCGATATCCTTGGCTATGCCAGCTATGACCGCGGCTTCAAATCGGGCGGGTACAATCTCGACCAGGCGAGTTTCGACACGCGGGTACTGGGCGGCGACGGTGCGCAGGCGACCGATCTGGAGTTCGGGGCGGAGACGGTCGACAGCTACGAGCTGGGCCTGAAGACCAGCTTCACCCGCAAATTCTCGTTCAACGCCGCGCTCTTCTATCAGAAGTTCAAGGGGCTTCAGTCGCTGATCTTCGCCGGCAACAGTTTCGTCGTGCAGAACGTGCCGAAGTCCACCGCCAAGGGGATCGAGCTCGAATCGCTGGTCCAGCCGATCCGCGAGCTGAACTTCCGCTTCGGCTACACGCTGCTCGACGCATCCTACGACGCCGACAATGACTTCACCGGCACGCCGTTGCAGAACCAGAACGGGCGTCAGTTCCTGAACCAGCCGCGCAACGTCTTCACCGTCGCCGCGACATGGACGCCGAAGCTGACCGGCGAGCTGAACGCGCTGTTCCATGTCGACATGCGCTACAACAGCGACGTATCGATCGTCCGCGACGGCACCGGCAGGACCGCCGTCGGCAATGACGGCTATCCGCTGCTCAACGGCAAGATCGGGGTGGCGACCGACGATCGCAGCAAGCAGTTGGAGTTCTTCGTCGAGAATATCACCAACCAGTATTACAATATCTCGGGCTTCGCGATCCCGGAGCAGACCGGCACCTATGGCGTCTATCCCGCCATGCCGCGCTTCTACGGGGTACGCGCCCGGTTCGGGTTCTGAGCCCGATTTCGCGACGAAGTGATGGTTTCGGGGAGAGTTTCGCGGAAATGCCGGTACGGTTTGTCGCTTTTCCCCCGCGACAAGCGTATCGGAACCTTGCATAACCGTCGGCCTGCCGTGCCTGCGGGTGCGGCCCGCAGGGGGATTAGGAGGAATAGTATGGCCAAGGACACCACGACGACCGGCGGCGCCCGGGGCGGAATCGCGAAGCCGGTGACGCCGTCGGCCGATCTGGCGAAGATCACCGGGTCGGACCCGCTGCCCCGCAGCGAGGTCGTGAGCAAGATGTGGGAATACATCAAGAAGCACGACCTGCAGAACCCGAAGGACAAGCGCGAAATCCTGGCCGACGCCACGCTCGAAAAGCTGTTCGGCAAGAAGTCGTGCTCGATGTTCGAAATGAACAAGCTGCTGAGCGCGCATATGAAGTGACGGGTGCGCGCCGCTGGGCGGCGCGACCGGTTCGTGACGACGCCGCCTGGGGCAACCCGGGCGGCGTTTTCGCTTTCGTGACAAAGCATTGCCGCGCGAAAATCAGGAACGCCGTCACGGCGTCGTCGGTTATGTCCATATCGGACCAACGGTCCGAAATGGTGATCGGTCAACATGGGCCGGCGCCATCCGCAGGTAACAGGAGATGGACATGATGATCGGGTTGGCCGGGATGATGTTGGCAGCGGCGATGGCCGCCCCCCCGACCGGTATGGCGCACAGCGTGCGGATCGATCACGCGACGGGCGCGGTGCATTCCGACTATAGCGCCGACGTGCAGGTAAGCCACCGCCAGGTCGGTACGGTCGGCGCGGGCGGTCGCCCCTCGACGCTGCGTTGCATGTGGAGCGCCGGATTGACGGTCGACCGGCAGGCGCGCCATGCGTCGGGATCGATGCTGACGCGGTCGTTCGCATCCGACACGGTGGTGGAGGGCAGCCGCCCGGGCTGGTGCAGCGCACAAAAGGCCTCGATCGCCCGCGAAGTCGCCACGCGGACGCCCGAATTGCGGGCGCGGCTGATCGAACTGGCACGGGAAGACCACCCGGTGCTGCATGCGGAGATCGACCGGATGCAGGGAAATAGACGCGAAGGATGATCGAACGGATATTTCTGGGCGCGGTGTCGCTGCTGGTAACGGCGGCGGCACAGGCGCAGTCGCTGCCGTCCGTCGGGATCGAGGCGACGACCGACGAACGGCGACGCGGGTTGAGCTGGACCGGGGGGCGGGCATCGATTTCGGGCGATGCCGCATTGACGCTGGGCGCGGTCGAATTCGATGCGCGCGTCGCGGCCCTGCGCGATTCGCCGCGGCATGATGGTGCGGACGCGGTGGCCGACCTCGGCGCGGCGATCGTCGCCGATGCCGGGCCGGTGCAGTTGCGCGGGCGTGCGATCGGACATGTCTTTGCCGGCGCGACGCGCGGCATGGACTATGCCGAGTTCGGCGGCGATGCGCGCTATGCGCTGGGACCGGTCGAATTGACCGCGGCCGCGCTCTATGCGCCGCCGCAGCGGGCGATCGGCGGCAGCAACCTGTATCTGTCGGCGCAGGCGGTGGCGGGCATTCCCGCGACGCCGTTCACGCTGGTCGGCGGGCTCGGGCGCTCGTCGGGGGCGGTCGACGATGCGGCGCGGGCCGACCGGCTGCGACCAGGCGGAACGTACACCGACTGGCGCCTGGGTGTCGAGCATACCACCGGGCCGCTGATGCTGGCGCTCGATTATGTCGGGACCGACCTGAACGATGACCGGGTGGTGCGCCCGATCGGGGATCGGCAGCATGGCGGGGACCGGATATTGGGGCGGGTACGCTTCGCGTTCTGATCGAATGGCCCCGCGCCGCGAACGTCCCCCCGCCGTCGGGGCGATGTTCGCGGCGCGGGCGCCTGCGGCCTATTCGCGCGTCGTCGCGTTGGCCGCGCTGAGCGCCGCGCGAACCGTGGCGGTCGCGACGTCGCCGTCGATCCCCACCCCGAACACCCGCCGGCCGTCCGGCAGGCTGCATTCGAGATAGGCGGCGGCCTGTGCATCGGCGCCATGTCCGATCGCATGTTCGCTATAGTCGATCACATCCATGTCCACGCCGCCTTCCTCACGGAGCGCGGCGAGCAGGCCCGACAACAGGCCATTGCCCTTGCCCGAGATCGAGCGTTCCTCGCCGTCCAGCCGGACGCGGCCGACAAAGGTACGCGGCGGCCCGCCCCCCGGGGCGTGGGTTTCGGCATAGTCGATCAAGGCATAGCGATCCTGCCCCTGCGGCAGATATGCGTCGTGGAACGCGGCCCAGATGTCGGCGGCGTTGAGTTCGCGGCCCAGCCGGTCGGCCATCGCCTGGACATGGCGGCTGAGATCGGCCTGCAACCGCTTGGGCAGTTTCAGCCCCTTGTCCTGTTCGAGCACCCACGCGACGCCGCCCTTGCCCGATTGCGAATTGACGCGGATCACCGCTTCGTAGCTGCGCCCCAGATCGGCGGGGTCGATCGGCAGATAGGGGACTTCCCACAGCCCGTCGTTGCGCACCGCCTGCGCCGCCATGCCCTTCCTGATCGCATCCTGATGGCTGCCCGAAAAGGCGGTGAACACCAGGTCGCCGGCATAGGGGGTGCGGGGATGGACGGGCAGGGCGGTACAATAATTGACCGTATTGACCACCTCGTCGATGTCCGACAGGTTCAGCCTCGGGTCGACGCCCTGCGTGTAGAGGTTGAGTGCTACCGTGACCAGATCGCAATTGCCGGTCCGTTCGCCATTGCCCAGCAGACAGCCTTCGACCCGGTCGGCGCCCGCCATCAGCCCCAGTTCCGCCGCCGCGACCCCGGTGCCGCGGTCGTTATGGGTGTGCAGCGAGATGACGACGCTGTCGCGGTTCGGCACGTTGCGGCAGAACCATTCGATCTGGTCGGCATAGACATTGGGCGTCGCCGCCTCGACCGTCGCCGGCAGGTTCAGGATCAGCGGCTTGTCCGGGGTCGGCTGCAGCACCTCCATCACCGCCGCGCAGACCTCGACCGAGAAATCGAGTTCGGCGGTCGAGAAGGTCTCCGGGCTGTATTCGAACCGCCAATCGGTGTCCGGGCGTCTGGCTGCCTCGTCGCGCAGCACCTTGGCACCGGCGACGGCGATCTCGCGGACTTCGTGGCGCTCCATGCCGAACACGATCCGCCGCCATGCCGGGCTGACCGCGTTGTAAAGGTGCACGATCGCCTGTTTCGCCCCGTCGAGGCTTGCGAAGCTGCGCTCGATCAGGTCGCGGCGCGACTGGGTCAGCACCTGTACCCACACGTCGTCCGGGATACGGTCCTGCCGCACCAGTCCCGAGATGAAGTCGAATTCGGTCGCCCCGGCGGAGGGGAAGCCGACCTCGATCTCCTTCAGCCCGACCTTTACCAGCAGGTCGAAGAACCGGGTCTTCTTTTCCGCGCCCATCGGATCGATCAGCGCCTGGTTGCCGTCGCGCAGATCGGTCGACAGCCAGCGCGGGGCCCGCGTGATGGTTCGCGACGGCCATTGGCGGTCGGGCAGGTCGACGGTGGGGAAGGGGCGGTATTTGGTCGAAGGATCGCGCAACATGTCGTCTCTAGCCTGTATGGAGCGCCACCCGGGCGCCGGTATCTGCCGAAAAGGTTCGATACTCCCTCAGAACAGGCGCACGCGCGTGCGATCCTGCCCTAAGGGCGGCTAAGTCGAAGCAGTCGGGCGTTCGCGCGGACCATGACCGGGTGTTTGGGCAAAAGCGTACCGAAAGTCCAGTGCCGATGGCGGTGATACGCCTTGGTAAGGATGTGTGGCGCAAGGCCGGCGGATCACCAGATGACAGCCGGGTCCGATATGCTGCAATTGATCTACGTAAGTACCGCGCGTCCCGGCGTCGCGATCGATCTCGACCGGATATTGTCCTGTTCCCGCCGGAACAACCGGCGCGACGGCATCACCGGACTGCTGCATGCGAACGGCCGCAGGTTCCTGCAGGCGCTCGAAGGCGACGTTGCGCATGTCGAAGCCGCCTATGCGCGGATATCGGCGGATCCGCGCCATTTCGCGCTGGTCGTGCTGTCGCGGCGCATGGTGACGGCACGCGAATTCGGCGGCTGGGCGATGGCGGTCGATGATGGCACCGGCGGCATCATCGCGCAGGTGTCCGCGCTGGTCGAAGGTGCCGCGCCCAGTGTGCGGGGCACCTTCGAAGGCTTTGTGGCGATGCGCGCGGCCTGAACCGCGCGCCGCGCGTCAGGCCGCGACGAAGGCGGCGTTGATCGTCAGGTCGACCTTGTCCGACACGACCGGCGTGGCATAGCCGAGGCCGAAATCGCTGCGGTTGATCGACCCGGTAGCGGTGAAGCCGACGTTCTTCTTCTTGTCCATCGGATTCTGACCCGCACCCATGAAGCGCACGGTCAGTTGGACCGGCTTGGTCTGCCCCTTGATCGTCAGGTTGCCGTTCATCATCCAGTGATCGCCCATCGGCTGGATGCGCGTCGACACGAACTTCGCGCCGGGATTGTTGGCGACGTCGAAGAAGTCCTTCGACTTCAGATGCTCGGCGAATTGCGGGCTGGTGACGGTCAGCGATTTGGCGATGTCGAAGTCGATCGCGACCTTGCTGGCCGCCGGGTTCTTCGGATCGATCGTGGCCGAGCCGCCGGTCGCGCCGAACAGGCCGTCGAGCATCGAGAAGCCCATGTGGTTCACGCGCCAATGGACCTGGGTATGGGCCGTGTCGACGGTATAGGCGCCGGCGGTGACGCGCGCCTTGTCGGGGGCGCCCGGCATCTGGGCGACGGTCGGGGCGGCGACCGCGAACAGCGCGGCGGCGAGGATCAGGGGTGTGCGCATGCGAATAGCTCTCCGGTTGAGGCGAAGTCTGGATGCCGCCGTTGTCGGGCGGGTCGGGCTTCGGGTCAAATCCCGGATGCGAAACGATCGGTTTCGGTTTCGGTGCCGTGGGGGTCGTGGCATATCGCCATCCGTCCGTCGGCGCGACAAGGCCGCACCCCCAGGGGGGTGGGCCTTGTCGCGCCGGCCGGTCGACGGAATCGTCGCGTGCAGCGGCCGGGCCGCTGCGCTGCGTCAGTTCTTGGACTGGTCCACCAGCTTGTTCGCGCCGATCCACGGCATCATCGCGCGCAGCTCGCTGCCGGTCTGTTCGATCGGATGCGCCGCCGCCTGCTTGCGTGCCGCCTTCAGTTCGGGCTGACCGGCACGGTTGTCGAGCACGAAGTTGCGCACGAACCGGCCCGACTGGATGTCGGCCAGCACGCGCTTCATTTCCTTCTTGGTCTCGTCGGTGATGATGCGCGGACCCGTCACGATGTCGCCATATTCGGCGGTGTTCGAGATCGAATAGCGCATGTTGGCGATGCCGCCCTCATACAGCAGGTCGACGATCAGCTTGGTTTCGTGGAGGCATTCGAAATAGGCCATTTCGGGGGCATAGCCCGCCTCGACCAGCGTTTCGAACCCGGCCTGGATCAGATGGGTGATGCCGCCGCACAGCACCGCCTGTTCACCGAACAGGTCGGTTTCGCATTCCTCGCGGAAGTTCGTCTCGATGATGCCCGAACGTCCGCCACCCACGCCGCTGGCATAGGCGAGCGCGATGTCGTGGGCGTTGCCCGACGCGTCCTGATGGATCGCGACGAGGCAGGGAACGCCGCCGCCCTTCACATATTCGCTGCGCACGGTGTGGCCCGGCCCCTTGGGCGCGATCATGATGACGTCGACGTCGGCGCGCGGCTCGATCAGCCCGAAATGGACGTTCAGGCCATGCGCGAACGCCAGCGCCGCGCCCGGCTTCAGATTGGCATGAATGTCGTCGGCATAGATCGCCGCCTGATGCTCGTCGGGGGCGAGGATCATCAGGATGTCGGCCCATGCGGCGGCCTCGGCATTCGGCATCACCTGGAAACCGGCACCTTCGGCCTTGGCGGCGCTGGCCGAACCGGGACGCAGCGCGATGGCGACGTTCTTCACGCCCGAATCGCGCAGGTTCTGCGCATGGGCATGGCCCTGCGACCCGTAGCCGAGGATCGCGATCTTCTTGTCCGAGATCAGGTTCAGATCGGCGTCGCGATCGTAATAGACACGCATGATGATTTCCCTTTGCAAATGATGGCGTCGTCCTGTTCGGCGACGCGAATGGAGTTCAGGCGGCCTCTCGTCCGCGGGCGATGGCGGCGATGCCGGTGCGGGCGACCTCGACCAGCCCGACCTCGCGCATCAATTCGGTGAACTTGTCGATCTTTTCGATCGATCCCGTCACCTCGAACACGAAGCTCGATACCGTCGCGTCGACCACGCGCGCGCGGTACACCTCGGCAAGGCGCAGCGCCTCGATCCGCTGCTCGCCGGTGCCGACGACCTTGACCAGCGCCAGTTCGCGTTCGACATGCGCGCCCTGCACCGTCAGGTCGATGACCTTGTGCACCGGCACCAGCCGGTCGAGCTGCGCGATGATCTGTTCCATCACCGATGGCGACGCGGTGGTGACGATGGTGATGCGGCTGACCGCCTTGTCCTCGGTAATCTCGGACACGGTCAGGCTTTCGATATTATAGCCGCGCCCGGAAAACAGCCCGGCGATGCGGGCGAGGATGCCGGGTTCGTTGTCGACGAGCACGGCCAGCGTGTGCCGTTCGGTCTGTTCGGTCTTGATGTGCATGTCGGTCCCTGTTCGTCGGCGGCATCGCGCAGGCGTGTCCGCCCGCGGCGATGCCCCTCCACCGCTCCTCGAGCGGTCCCCCTCCCCGCGAAGCGGGGAGGAACTGTTGGTTACACCAGCGCCTTGGCCTCGTCGTCCATCTCGCCCGAGACTTCGTTGGCCTGCAGGATCATGTCGGTATGCGCCGCGCCGCTGGGGATCATCGGGAAGCAGTTGGCAAGCTTCGCCACCATGCAGTCGACCAGCACCGGCCCGTCATGGTCGAGCATCGCCTGGATGCCTGCGTCCAATTGGTCCGGTCCCTCGATGCGGATACCCTTCCAGCCATAGGCCTCGGCCAGCTTCACGAAATCGGGCAGCGAGTCCGAATAGCTGTTCGAATAACGCGAGGCATAGGTCAGCTCCTGCCACTGGCGGACCATGCCCATATATTCGTTGTTCAGGATGAAGACCTTCACCGGCAGGCGATATTGCGTCGCCGTGGCCAGTTCCTGGATGTTCATCTGGATCGACGCCTCGCCGGCGATGTCGATGCACAGCGCGCCCGGATTGCCGAGCTGCGCACCGATCGCGGCGGGCAGGCCATAGCCCATCGTGCCGAGGCCGCCGCTGGTCAGCCACTTGTTCGGCGCCTCGAACCCGAAATGCTGCGCGGCCCACATCTGATGCTGGCCGACCTCGGTCGACACGATCGGCGCGCGATGCTTGGTCGCCTCGTACAGTGCGCGGACGGCACGCTGCGGCATGATCTCGCTGCCGCCCTCCGGAAAGTCGAGGCAGCGCCTGGCACGCCACCCGTCGATCTTCGCCCACCATGCCGACAGGTCGGGTTTGGGATGCTGGCGCGCCTTCCACACCCGCACCATGTCCTCCATCGCATGCCCCGCATCGGCGATGATGCCAAGGTCGGCGCGGACGATCTTGTTCACGCTCGAACGATCGATATCGATATGGACCTTGCGGCTGCGCGGGGAGAACGCATCGAGCCGCCCGGTGACGCGATCGTCGAAGCGCGCGCCGATGGCGACGACCAGATCGGCCTCGTTCATCGCCATGTTCGCTTCATAGGTGCCGTGCATCCCCAGCATCCCCAGCCACTGCGGCGAGGACGCGGGGAGGGCGCCCAGCCCCATCAGCGTGGACGTGACCGGCGCACCGGAGATACGCGCCAGTTCGCGCAGCAACTGCGACGCGCCCGGACCCGAATTGATGATGCCGCCGCCGGTATAGAGCACCGGCCGCTCCGCCGCCGCCAGCATGTCGACGACCTGCTCGATCGCCGCGCGATCGGCCTTCACCTTCGGGCGATAGGTCTTGTGCTGGATCGGGCCGGGCCTGGTATAGCGCGCGGTCGCGACCTGCACGTCCTTGGGGATATCGACCACGACCGGCCCCGGACGGCCGGCGGTGGCGATATGGAACGCCTCGTGGATGACATGGCCCAGCTTGGCCGGGTCCTTCACCAGATAGTTATGCTTGCAGCAATGGCGCGTGATGCCGACGGTATCGGCCTCCTGAAACGCATCGGTGCCGATCAGGGCGGTTGGCACCTGCCCGGTCAGGACGACCATCGGGATCGAATCGAGCAGCGCGTCGGTGATGCCGGTGATGGCGTTGGTCGCACCCGGCCCCGACGTCACGAGGACGACGCCGGGCTTGCCGGTCGACCGGGCATAGCCCTCCGCCGCATGGGTCGCCGCCTGTTCGTGGCGGACGAGGATGTGCTTGATCCGGCTATGTTCGAACAGCGCGTCGTAGATCGGCAGCACCGCGCCGCCCGGATAGCCGAACACGACCTCCACGCCGAGGTCGACCAGGGCCTCGACCAATATGGCGGCTCCACTCTTCTCTGGCATGGCGTCACTCCTCAATATCTCGCAGGCGCGATAGCACCGTTGGAGCGGCGTCGCTAGTCGCATCAAATATTCGTGTCAACCAGATTCAGCGCAATAATATGTCGAAATCATGCATTAATGCGTACATTTCGGTTTCGCCGTTGCGAAGCCAAGCGGCCGGGGGCTGGTTGCGGAACCAGGTATATTGCCGTTTGGCATATTGCCGCGTCGCGAAACGCGCGGCGGCCAGCGCGTCGTCGCGGGTGCATTCGCCCTGCTGCCAGCGGCCTATCTCGGCCACGCCGATCGCCCGGCGCACCGGCGCATCGGGGGCAACATCGTCACGGGCCAGCAGTGCGGCGACTTCCTCGACCGCCCCTTCGTCGAACATCCCGGCAAGACGGCGATCGCATCGCTCCATCAACCAGTCGCGATCCGGCAGCAGGATCATCGGCGCAAGGGCGATCCGATCGCCGATGCCGCCGGTGCGGTCGCGCTGCCAGTCGGCCAGCGTCCGCCCGGTCGCGCGAACCACCTCCAGCGCCCGCGTGATCCGCGTGGTATCGCCGGGGTTCAGCCGTGCGGCGGCGGCGGGGTCCAGCGTCCGGAGCAGCGCGACCGCCTGAGCCAGCGGCATCGCGCGAACCTCGTCGCGGATCGCCGGATCGATCTCTGGCACCGGCGCGATGCCGTCGATCAGCGTGCGCAGATACAGGCCGGTACCGCCCACCAGCACGGGCAGCCTGCCCGCGTTATGGGCGTCGTCGATGGCGGCGGCGGCATCGCGTGCCCAGGCGGCCGCCGAATAGCGTTCGGCGCCATCGACATGACCGAACAGGCGGTGGGGCGCCTGCGCCTCCTCCGCGGCGGACGGCCGGGCCGACAGGACGCGCAGGTCGCGATACACCTGTGCGCTGTCGGCATTGACGACGACGCCGTCATGCGCCCGTGCGACCGCGATCGCCAGCGCGGACTTGCCGCTGGCGGTCGGGCCTGCGATGAGCGCGACCCTTGGACGGTCACGGGAGTTCGCCATGTTCATCGCCACGCTGATAGCAGCCGAATCGATCGCCGCGGGCGATATTTCCGCCGCCGCCGACCGGCTGGACGCGGCGGGCTGCGGGGCCGGGCGCTGGACGTGGATCGACGAAGGGCGGGCTGCCGATATCCCCTTCGCCCAGGATCCCGTGGCGGCACGCGCCGCGATCGAGGGGCGGTTCGATCGCACCGATGTCGCGATCCAGCCGGCGGCGGGTCGCGAAAAGAGGCTGCTCGTCGCCGACATGGATTCGACGATGATTACCGTCGAATGCATCGACGAACTGGCCGACTATGCCGGGATCAAGCCGCAGATCGCCGAAGTGACCGAACGTGCGATGCGCGGCGAACTCGACTTCGCCTCGGCGCTCGATGCGCGCGTCGCCTTGCTGGGGGGGCTGGAGGAAAGCGCGATCCAGCGCTGTCTCGACGAACGCGTGAAGCTGATGCCCGGCGCGAAGACGCTGATCCGGACGATGCGCGCGCGGGGCGCGACCACCATCCTCGTCTCGGGCGGCTTCACCCGCTTCGCCGAGCCGGTCGGGCAGGAACTCGGCTTTCACCGGATGATCGCCAACCGGCTGCTGATCGAGGACGGCCGGCTGACCGGCAAGGTTCGCAAGCCGATCGTCGATGCGACGACCAAGGAAGTGACGCTGCTGGCCGCGATCGGGGAACTGGGCGTGGATCCCGCCGCGACGCTCGCCGTCGGCGACGGGGCGAACGACCTGCCGATGATCCGCCGGGCGGGGCTGGGCGTCGCCTATCATGCCAAGCCGATCGTCGCCGCCGAAGCCGGCGTGCGGATCGACCATAACGACCTGACCGCGCTGCTCTATATCCAGGGGATCGCACCCGCCGACTGGGCGGCGGGCTGATCGCTCAGCGCTTCATCGGCACGCAGGTCGTCGGGCGGATCGCGGCACAGGCGCGGCTGGCCTCCGCGCTCGACGCGAACGGGCCGACCTGCAGCCGGGTGACGCCGCCGGCCTGTTCGTAATGGGGCTGGCGACCGGCGAACCTGCCGGCAAGGCTGCTCCACAGCCGCCGCGCATTGTCGCCATCCCGGAACGCGCCGAGCTGAACCCGCCAGCCGCCGTCGCGCACCGGTGCCGGCCTTGTCGCCTGCGCCGGGGCTGGACGGGGTGCCGGTGCGGGCCTTGTCGCGGACGCTGCGGTGGCGACCGGTCTGGGTGTCGCTACCGCCGGCGGGATCGCGGGGAGTGCGGGACGGCCGGCGTCGCGCTCGAGTTCGCGCGCCATGGCCAGCGCGGCCTGCCGGTCGGGCAGCGGTACGTAGCGATCCATCTGCGCCAGTGTCGACGACGCCTGCGGCAACCCCGCCGACGACGCCCGCGTCATCAGCGCATAGGCCCGCCGCCAGTCCTTGGCCACGGCATCGCCGTTGAACAGCATGGTGCCCAGCACGAACTGGCTCCGCGCCTCCCCACGCTGCGACGATTTTTCCAGCCATTTGACCGCATCGGCGCGCTTGCCGTTCTGGAACAGGATCAGCCCGTAATTGTCCTCGGCCTGGCGGTGGCCCTGCTGGGCGGCGCGGGCATACCATTGCTCGGCCTGCGCCATGTCCATCGGCACCCCGCGGCCCAGCTTGTACGCCTGCGCCAGATTGAATTGTGCATCCGCATCCCCAGCCGTCGCCGGCCCCCGCCATTCCCGCACCGCCGTCGCCCAGTCGCCGCGCGCCCATGCGTCGACCCCGGCCTTTACGTCCGCCGTCGCCGCCGTCGACGAAATCGCTCCGGCCAGTGCCAGCCCAACCACAAGGCGCATCGAATTCCCCTCTGCGTTCCAGACCTTCTTCCTACCAGCGGTTCACCATGTTCGGAAAGCCTTTCGCGCAAGGTGGTGCACCGGGTGCGCGTTAACCGCTTCTTGACCGACCGCGTGCCATGCCGGTCCCGAAATCACGGGGAGACGACGGCGCAATGCGCGTACTGGCGGTGGCATCGCAGAAGGGTGGTTCGGGCAAGACGACCTTGTCCGGGCATCTGGCCGTGCAGGCCGAGCGTGCCGGTGCCGGTCCGGTCGTGATGGTCGATATCGATCCGCAAGGGTCGCTGGCCGACTGGTGGAACGCGCGCGTGACCGACGAGCCCGCCTTTGCCCAGACGATGGTCGCGCGGCTGGCCGCCGATCTGGAGACGCTGCGCGCGCACGGGTTCAAGCTGGTGGTGATCGACACGCCGCCTGCGATCACCATGGCGATCCAGAGTGTGATCGCCGTCGCCGAACTGATCGTCGTCCCGACCCGGCCGAGCCCGCACGACCTGCGCGCGGTCGGCGCCACGGTCGACCTGTGCGACCGCGCCGGCAAGCCGCTGGTGTTCGTGGTCAACGCCGCGACGCCGGGCGCGCGCATCACGACCGAGGCGACGATGGCGCTGTCGCAGCATGGCACGGTGGCGCCGGTCACGATCCATCACCGCGTCGATTTCGCATCATCGATGATCGATGGCCGCACCGTGATGGAGATCGATCCGACCTCACGGTCGAGCGCCGAGATCGAAGCGCTGTGGAGCTATATCCAGGACCGGCTGGAAAAGAACTTCCGCCGCACCGTCTTTGCCGTGCCGACGGTGCCCGGCGCGGCGCGCGTCGCGGCCGGGGGGTTCGGCCGCCGGGGGCAGGGGTGAACGGATGACGACGCAGCATCCCCCAGCGCAGATCGATTCCGGCCTGCTGGCGCGCAAGGGCGAGGCCCGCCCGGCGATGCGTCCGCACGGCACGGCACCCGCCGGGGACGGCGACGACCTCGGCTGGAACGACCTGGGCGATCCCCGACCGGCGGTGCTGCGCGACCGTGCGAGGTTGCAGGCGCTGCCCGACGCCGCCAGCGGCGATGCGATCCGGCTCGACCTCGATCCCGACCGGATGCTGCGGCTGCGGCTGGCGGCGACGGTGCGCAACATCACGCCGGAGGCGTTCGTGCGCGACGCGCTCGACCGCTCCCTGCCTTCGACATCCGACATCGCGGCGCTCGTGCAGCGCCTCGCCCCCGATGGGGCAGCAAAGGGCAAGCCATGAAGAAGCATCTGCTGGTATCGATCGGCCTCGCCACGGCCATGCTGGGCGGTTCGCTTGCGCTGGTCGCCGGCGGAACGGTTGCGGTCGCGTCGTCGGAGAACGGCGCGGCCGGGAAGTTCGCCGACCGGGCGATAAAGGCGCTGGCGAAGCGGCGCCCGGCGCAAGCGGTGACGTTCGCCGAACAGGCGGTGGCGCTGTCGCCGCGCGACGCGACCTATCGCGCGCTGCTCGGCCGCACGTACCTTGCCGCAGGCCGCTTCGGATCGGCGAGCCAGGCGTTCAGCGACGTGCTGGCACTCGACCCGACCGATGCGAAGGCGGCGCTGAACCTCGCACTGGCGCAGACCGCGACCGGCGAATGGATCGCGGCGCGCGAGACACTGGCGGCGCATGCCGCACGGATTTCGCCGGCCGATCGCGGCCTCGCACTGGCGCTAGCGGGCGATCCGGCAGGCGGCATCGCCCTGCTGAGCGACGCGGCGCGCGATCCGGCGGCGACCGCGACGGTGCGGCAGAACCTGGCGCTGGCACTGGCACTTGACGGGCGCTGGGTCGATGCGCGGACGGTCGCGTCGGTCGACATGGCACCGGCGCAGGTCGACCAGCGGCTGATGGAATGGGCGGCGTTCGCACGGCCCGAACATGCCGCGCAACAGGTGGCGGCGCTGCTCGGCGTCACGCCCTCGCCCGATCGCGGCCAGCCGGTGCAGCTCGCACTTGCCGCCCCGGCGGAGCCGGTCGCGTTGGCGCAGGCCGATCCGGCACCCGAAGCACCCGCCACCACCGCCGTCGCGGTCGAACCGGTCGCCGATACCCCCGTTGCATCACCCGATCCCGCGCCCGTCCAACTGGCGGCTGCCGTGCGCCCGGCGATCACCTTCGCCCCGCGGCGCGAAATCGTGCAAGCCCTTCCGGCACATTACATGCGCCAGGCGCCGGTGCGGATGGCGGCACGCCTACGCCCGGTCGCCGCGCCTGCCGGCAGGGCGCCCGCTACCGGCAATTATTATGTCCAGCTTGGCGCGTTCGACAACGCCGCCGTCGCACGCAACGCGTGGCGGCGGATGAGCCGCACGGTGCCGCGCCTCGCCGCACTCGCGCCGCAGGGCATGCAGGCCAGCGTTCGCGGAGCGAGCTTCTATCGCCTGTCGGTTGGTGGGCTGGCACGTGCCGAAGCCGCTACGTTGTGCGGCAGCGTGCGGGCGAAAGGCAATCGCTGCTTCGTGCGGACCCATGCCGGCGAGCAACTGGCGAACTGGGCCCGCCCCGAGCGTCTCGCCTCACGCTAACGTCTTTCCCGAGCCTCTCCCAGGAGGAGGCGGCGCGTTCCGTTACAGGAACGCGCCGCCCTTTATCACGCGGACCGCGCGGCCCTGTATCGGCAGGCCGTCGAACGGGGTGTTCGCCGCCTTGCCCGCCAGCGCATCGGCGCGCACCTGCCATGGGGCGTCCGGATCGACGACGATCAGGTCGGCGGGCATGCCCGTCGCCAGCGTACCCGACTCCAGCCCGAGCAACCTCGCCGGGTTGTGCGCCAGCAGCGCGAACAGCCGGTCCAGCCCGATCAGCCCGTCGCGCACCAGCCCCAGCCCCAGCGGCAGCAGCGTTTCGGCCCCGGCCATGCCCGGTTCCGAATCGGCGAAGGGCAGGCGCTTGGCCTCCGGCCCGCGCGGATCGTGACCCGAACAGAGCACGTCGATCGTCCCGTCGGCCAATGCCGCGCGCGCGGCCTGCCGGTCGCCTTCGCTGCGCAGGGGAGGGGACAGATGCGCGAAGGTCCGGAAATCGCTCATCGCGATATCGGACAGGTACAGATGCGCCGGGGTGATGCCGCAGGTCACGCGCACGCCACGCCGCTTGGCCGCGCGGATCAGATCGAAGCCGGCGGCGGTCGTCACCTGGCGGAAATGAAGCCGCGCGCCGGTTTCCTCGGCAAGCATCACGTCGCGCGCGATCGCCAGCGCCTCGGCGATGGCGGGGGCGGCGGGCAGGCCGAGGCGGGTCGCGGTCTCGCCGGCGGTCGCGACCGCATCACCGGCAAGCCCGCCGTCCTCGGCATGGGCGACGACGACGAGGTCGCAGTCGCGGGCATAGGCCAGTACCTTGCGCATCACGCCGCTGTCGGCGATCCAGCCGCGGCCGGTCGCGACCGCCACCGCGCCCGCTTCGGCATTGATCGCCATTTCGGCGAGGTCGGTGCCGCGCAGCCCCTGCGTCGCCGCCGACAGCGGATGGATCCAGATGCCGGGTTTGCCCATATGGGCGGCGCGCGCGACGATGCCGGGGTCATCGAGCACCGGTGCCTGGTCGGGCATCAATCCGACGCGGACGATGCCGCCCGCGCGACAGGCGGCGGCATCGATGCCGAACACGCCAAGGTCGACGATTGCCGGGGCGATCAGCCTGCCCGCAATGTCGGTGCGTTCGGCATCGGGCGCGTCGCCGGCGATCGTGCCGCCCGCGACCATCAGATCGCCGTCGCGCACGCCGTCGACCGGGCAGACCAGCGTCCCGCCGGTGAAGATCATGTTCATGCCCAGCCCTCCACACCACGGCTCCGCCGCGTCAGCACGTCGAGGCATGCCATGCGCACCGCGACGCCCATTTCGACCTGTTCGGTGATCGTCGAGCGTTCGGGATCGTCGGCGACGTCGCTGGTGATCTCGATGCCGCGGTTCATCGGGCCGGGATGCATCACGATCGCATAAGGTTCGGCGCGTTTCAGCCGTTCGCGGGTCAGACCGTAGCGCAGGTGATATTCGCGGGTCGACGGGATGAAGCCGCCGTTCATCCGTTCGTTCTGCAACCGCAGCATCATCACGACGTCCGCGCCCTCGAGCGCGGCGTCGAAGTCGGCGAAGGGGGTGACGCCCATCGCCTCGATCGCCTGCGGCATCAGCGTCGCGGGGGCCACGACGCGGACCTCGGCAGCCAGCGTCGTCAACGCGAGGATGTTCGACCGCGCGACCCGGCTGTGCAGGATGTCGCCGCAGATCACGACGCGCTTGTGTGCGATTCCGCCGAGTCGGCGACGGATAGTCAACGCGTCGAGCAGTGCCTGGGTCGGGTGTTCGTGCCAGCCATCGCCGGCGTTCAGCACCGGGCAGTCGACCTTGTCAGCGATCAGTTGCACCGCGCCCGACGAACCGTGGCGGATGACAATCACGTCGGCGCGCATCGCGTTGAGCGTCACGGCGGTGTCGATCAGCGTCTCGCCCTTCTTCACGCTCGACTGGCCGGCATGCATGTTGACCACGTCGGCACCCAGCCGCTTGCCGGCGATCTCGAACGACAGCAGCGTGCGGGTGCTGTTCTCGAAAAAGGCGTTGATCTGCGTCACGCCGCCCAGCCGATGATCGCCGGGAGCGCGGCTGCGGTTCGCGTCGATCCATTGTTCCGCCTCGTCGAGCAGGAACAGGATCTCATGGGGTTGCAACCCCTCGATCCCGGTCAGGTGCCGATGCGGGAAGACGGCGCCGCCATCGATCATGGCGGCGGGGCGGTGGTCGGAGATAGGCATCGAGGCGACCGGTTAGGCCGCGCGGCGCCCGCGCGCAAGCTCAGCCAAGCGGCATGTTGACCAGCGCGTCGATCGCGCCCTGCAGGATATAGGCGGCGGCCAGCTTGTCGACGCGTTCGGCGCGTTTGGCGCGGCTCAGATCCTCGGCGATCATCTGCCGTTCGACCGCGACCGTCGACCAGCGTTCGTCCCACAGGAAGATCGGCAGTCCGATGTCGTCGAGGTTGCGGGCGAACGCGCGGACCGACTGGGTTCGGGGCGAATCGCTGCCGTCCATGTTCAGCGGCAGGCCGATGACGATGCCGCGCACCGATTGCTGGCGGATCAGCGTGGTCAACTGCGCCTTGTCGGCGGTGAACCTGGTACGGTTGACGAGGACTGCCGGGCTGGCAAAGCTCCACCCCGCATCGCACAGCGCCGTGCCGATCGTCCTGGTGCCGACGTCCAGCCCGATCAGCCGGCCGCCATCGGGCAGTGCGTTGCGGAAAAGGGTGCGGTCTTCGGTAATCATCGCGTTTCCCAGGTCGCAAGCCGGCGCAGCGCGTCGGCGCGGACATTCGCCCAGAACAGGCTGTAGTCGTACACATGCCAGTTGTTGCCGGGCAGGACATAGGGGCCAAGGTCGGGCGGACCGTCCCCGATCGACAGGAACCCCCGCCCGCCACAGGCTGCGGGAACGAGGCCGGGCGTCATCGCCGCAGTCTCCAGCGCCTTGTCGGGGATCAATGTGCCGGCATTGGCGCTGGCGGGTGCCACGGCATTGGCGGTACCGGTCAGCGGATTGGTGCAGACCATCGGCGTGCCGCTGCGCGGACGGCCGTCGAAGCCGGTCGACGCGTCATATCGTTCGAGGATCAGCGTCGGATCGGCGGGTTCGGCAAAGCTCTGCCACGACAACAGGCATCCGGCCTGATCGGCGGCGGTGCATTCGGGCAGGCCCAGCGCCGGCAGATCGGCGACCCGCGACACCGGCCAGCCGACGACATAGGCGGCGACGATCCGGCGGGCGAGCGGGGTGTTCGCGACCCGTTCGCGCAGCAGCCGTGTCAGATGCAGCGCGCCCTGGCTGTGCCCGGCAAGGATGATCGGGCGGTTCGGATCGGCGTCGGCGAGGAACTGGTCGAACGCGGCTGCGACGTCGCGATAGGCGAGGTCGAGTGCCTGGCGGGCGGCGTCGTCGCCGGTCAGGAACGCACCGAACGTCGCCTGGCGATAGCGCGGTGCCCAGACCCGGCCGGCGGCGGCGAACGCGCTGGCCTGTCCGCGCAGGAATATCTGCGCCCGGCCGTTGGTCTCGCCATCGTCGAGCGCCGCGTTCCAGCGATCGGTGCCGACGAACGAGGTCGGATGGATGAAGAAGATTTCCGCGTTGCCCGGCGCCCCCGGCGCCACGCCCGGCGGCAGCCAGTCGACCGGCGTGTTCGTCAGCCCCGGCCGGGCGAACCACAGGGCGCGGTCGCCATAGGCGTTGGCGGGCATCGGCGGTTCGGCCCTGAACGCGACGCTCGGCACCATCGCGCGCCGCAGCAACGCGTTGCCGAACAGCGAATAGGCGACGCCGCCGGCGATCACGAGTACGATCAGCGTCGCCACCACATACAGGAATTTGCGCGCCAATCGTCTCTCCGTCCTTGTCGTCGGCGCTTGGTGGGCGAAGTGGCGGTCCCGCGCAACCGCTTTGCGGGCGCTTGTGGGGGGCGCGGCGGGATGCTAGCCGCGCTTCCATGTCCGTCGAACCTGCAACCGTCAAACGCGTGGCCGGCCTTGCCCGTATCGCGATCACCGATGCCGAAGCCGAACGGCTGGCACCCGAACTCGGCAACATTCTCGGCTGGATCGAGCAATTGGGCGAAGTCGATACCCAGGGCGTCGAGCCGATGACCGCGGTCATCCCCAACCATCTGCGCCTGCGCGACGATGTCGTCACCGATGGCGATGTCCGCGACAAGGTGCTGGCCAATGCGCCGCAGGGCGAGCACGGCTTTTTCACCGTTCCGAAAGTGATCGAATAGTGTCGAACCTGACCGACCTTGGCGTCGCCGCGATCCGCGACGGGGTGCGTGGCGGCGAATTTTCCGCCCGCGACGTCGCCGATGCGTTCATCGATGCGGTTGCCGCCGCGAAGCCGCTCAACGCCTTCCTCGTCGAAACCCCCGATCATGCGCGCGCCGCCGCGAAGGCAGCCGATGACGCGCGCGCTGCCGGCGAGACGCCGAAGCCGCTGGCCGGCGTGCCGATCGGCATGAAGGACCTGTTCTGTACCCAGGGCGTCGAGACGACGGCGGCGAGCGGCATCCTGAAAGGGTTTGTGCCGCAATATGAATCGACCGTGTCGGGCAATCTGTGGAATGCCGGCGCGGGGATGCTGGGCAAGCTGAACCTCGACCAGTTCGCGATGGGGTCGTCCAACGAAACCAGCGCGTTCGGCAATGTCATATCCCCCTGGCGGCGTCCGGGCGATACCGCGCCGCTGGCGCCGGGCGGGTCGTCGGGCGGATCGTCGGCGGCGATCGCCGCACGGCTGTGCCCGGCGGCGACCGGCACCGACACCGGCGGGTCGATCCGCCAGCCCGCCGCGTTCGTCGGCATCACCGGCATCAAGCCGACCTATGGCCGCTGCTCGCGCTATGGCGTCGTCGCCTTCGCATCGTCGCTCGACCAGGCGGGGCCGATGGCGCGCGACGTGCGCGACTGCGCGATCATGCTGGAGGCGATGGCCGGGTTCGATCCCAAGGACGCGACCTCGCTCGACCTGCCTGTTCCGGCGTGGGAAGCGGGGCTGAACGCCGACCTGCGCGGCAAGCGCGTCGGCATTCCGAAGGAATATCGCGTCGACGGCATGCCGGCCGAGATCGAGGCGCTGTGGCAGCAGGGCATCGACTGGATGCGCGATGCCGGCGCCGAGATCGTCGAAGTCTCGCTGCCGCATACCAGGTACGCGCTGCCGGCCTATTACATCATCGCGCCGGCCGAGGCGTCGTCGAACCTTGCCCGCTATGACGGCGTACGGTTCGGCCAGCGGGTGTTGCCCGACGGGGCGGGATTGCAGGACATGTACGCCGCGACCCGCGCCGCCGGCTTCGGTGACGAGGTGAAGCGCCGGATCATGATCGGCACCTATGTGCTCTCCGCCGGCTTCTACGATGCATACTATACGCAGGCGCAGAAGGTGCGGACGCTGATCGCGCGCGATTTCGAGCGGGCGTGGGAACAGTGCGACGTGCTGCTGACCCCGACCGCGCCGTCGGCGGCGTTCGCGCTGGGCGAGAAGAGCGCCGATCCGATCGCGATGTACCTGAACGACGTCTTCACCGTGCCGTCGTCGCTGGCCGGGCTGCCCGCGATGAGCGTGCCGGGCGGCGTCGACCAGGACGGGTTGCCGCTGGGCTTGCAGATCATCGGCAGGCCGCTCGACGAGCAGGGCGTGCTGAATGCGGGCCTCGCGATCGAGCAGCGCGCCGGATTCGTCGCTCGGGCGGACAAGTGGTGGTGATGGGCCGCGTCGTCGATCGGCGGCGCGAGAGGAATGCGAAATGACTGAATCGAACTACCGCATCCGTGGCGCGACCGGCGACTGGGAGGTCGTGATCGGCCTCGAGGTCCATGCGCAGGTCACGTCGAACGCCAAGCTGTTCTCCGGCGCGGCGACCGCGTTCGGCGCCGAACCCAATACGCAGGTGTCGCTGGTCGACGCCGCGATGCCGGGCATGCTGCCGACGCCGAACCGCGAATGCATCCGACAGGCGGTGCGTACCGGCATGGCGATCGATGCGGTCATCAACAAATGGTCGCGCTTCGACCGCAAGAATTATTTCTACGCCGATCTGCCGCAGGGCTATCAGATCAGTCAGCTCTATCATCCGCTGGTCGGCGAGGGTTCGATCACCGTCGTCCTCGACGAAAAGGACCCGAACAGCCCGACCAAGACGATCGGCGTCGAACGCATCCATGTCGAACAGGATGCCGGCAAGCTGATGCATGACCAGCATCCGACGCGCTCCTATGTCGACCTTAATCGTTCGGGCGTCGCGCTGATGGAAATCGTCAGCCGGCCCGACATGCGTTCTCCGGCGGAAGCAGGCGCATATCTGTCGAAGCTCAGGACGATCCTGCGCTATGTCGGGTCGTGCGACGGGAACATGGACCAGGGGTCGATGCGCGCCGACGTCAACGTGTCGGTACGGCGTCCGGGCGACGAACTGGGCACCCGGACCGAGACGAAGAACGTCAATTCGGTGCGTTTCGTCATGGCGGCGATCGAATATGAGGCGAACCGGCAGGTTGCGGTGCTGGAAGACGGCGGTCGCATCGTGCAGGAAACCCGCCTGTTCGATCCGGACAAGGGCGTGACGCGGTCGATGCGGTCGAAGGAGGACGCGCACGATTATCGCTATTTCCCCGATCCCGATCTGCTGCCGCTGGAACTCGACGACGCGTTCCTCGACGAATGCCGCGCCAGCCTGCCCGAACTGCCCGACGCCAAGCGCAACCGCTATGAAGGCGAGCTGGGCCTGTCGGCGTACAACGCCGCGGTGCTGACCGCCGAGGTTGAAACTGCGCGCTGGTTCGAGGCGCTGCTGGCAGAATGCGGTTCGGACGTACCGGCAAAGTCGGCCGCCAACTGGTTGATTTCCGACCTGTATGGCGCGCTCAACCGGTTGGGCAGGATCATCGGCGACAGCCCGGTATCGCCGGCGCAGGGTGCCGAACTGCTGAAACTGGTTGCGGACGGCACGCTGTCGGGCACGTTGGCGAAGCAGGTGTTCGAGATCATGCTCGAAACCGGACAAGGGGCGAATGCCATCGTCGAGGAACGCGGGTTGAAACAGACCAGCGATACCGGCGCGATCGAGGCGGTGATCGCCGAGGTCATGGAAAGGAACGCGGACAAGGTCGCGGACTATCGCGGCGGCAAGGACAAGCTGTTCGGTTTCTTCGTCGGGCAGACCATGAAGGCGATGGGGGGCAAGGCCAATCCGGGCGTGGTCAACGATCTGCTGAAGAAGGCGTTGGGATGATGGCGATGCGACCCGCGCTGCTGGCGGCGCTGGCACTGGCGGGGCCGGTGCCGGCACAGGTGCCGGCCGCACAACCGGCAGCGGAGCCGCCACTGCCACGCGTCGCGATCGTCACCACTGCCGGCACGCTGACCGTCGAAGTCGAAACGAAGCGCGCGCCGATCACCGCCGCCAATTTCCTGCGATATGTCGACCAGAAGCGGCTGGACGGCGTCAGCTTCTATCGCGTCGTCAAGGTCGCGCCTGAATTCGGGTTCGTCCAGTTCGGGCCGCACACCGATGTGAAACGGATGCTTCCGCCGATCCGGCACGAACCGACGACGCAGACCGGCCTGTCCCATACCGATGGCACGTTGTCGGTCGCGCGGCTCGCCGTCGGCACGGCGCGCGGCGAGTTCACCATTTCGGTCGGGGACCAGCGTCGCGCGCTCGATGCCGCGCCGGGCGTGCCGGCCGACGGGCAGGGCTATGCCGCCTTCGCCCGGGTGGTGGCTGGCCGTGATGTGCTTTCCAGAATTCTGGAGACGCCGGTCGATCCGGCGAGGTTCAGCAATGGCGCGTTCAAGGGCGAAATGCCCGCCGCGCCGGTAAGGGTCGTTACCGCGCGGCGGGTCGAGGGATAGCTGGTAGCCCATTGGTTGCAGAGGCGGGCCGGATATGGCCCAGGCGCTGCCAAGGCTGGCTGTGTGCCCACGCCCGTGGATGCCGGCAGCGCCGGGATGACCTGCGGTTGGCCTGATGTTCGCCAGCCGGCTTACTGCCCGTCGCCCTCCTGATTGCGGACGACGCCGCCCGAACCGCCGGCGCTGTCCGGCGATACGGTCGGTTCGGTCGGCGAGGTCGCCCCGCTGTCGGTGCCGGCACGCTCGACATCGCCGGTTGTTGTGTCCACCGCACGTTCGATGTCGCTGCGGCGGTCGGTATCATCCTGCGGCGCGCTGTCGGGATGGGCGCTGCGGTCGCGGTCGGTCATGTCAGTTTGCTCCCATGACGGGTTGGCCGGGGACGGGCGTCACGCCGGGATCGCCGCCGGGCATCGGGCTCGGCACGTCGATATCGGGGCCGGGCACGTCGATCTCCGGCGGTGGCGCGGTCGGCTGGCCCGGCTCGGTCTGCGGGACGGGCTGTTCGGGTGGGGGAGCGGTCGGCGCGACACCCGGTTCGGGGGCGGGCGTCTCTGCGGGGATCGGCGGTTCGACGGGCATGTTCGGTTCTCCTCGACCTTCCAACGTCCGCCGCGCTTGCCGGTTGCGGACCTTGTGCAACTCTGCGAAGCGTGGCGGCTTGCCCCGGCGCGCATGACTGCTATAGACGCGCCCGTGCCGGCGGCGTCCGCTCGGCGGGCGTGGCGGAACTGGTAGACGCGCTGGATTTAGGTTCCAGTATCGAGAGATGTGGGGGTTCGACTCCCTTCGCCCGCACCAGCAACGCCGCCTGCGCCTGTCGAAGCTGGAACCGCTCCATTCGATTCTTTTGACGAAAGCCGTGAGAATGCAGACTGTCGAGACGTTGAACGAGGGCCTCAAGCGCGCCTACACGCTGACCATCACCGCCGCCGATATCGACGCGAAGGTCGATGCCGAAGTGAAGCGCGTTGCGCCGACGGTGAAGATGCCCGGCTTCCGCCCCGGCAAGGTGCCCGCCAACCTGATCCGCAAGATGCATGGCGAGGCGCTGTCGCAGGATGCGTTGAACAACACGATCCAGGACGGCATCCAGACGCTGATCGCCGAACAGAAGCTGCGCCCGGCCACCGCGCCGCAGGTGTCGCTGGAAGGCGATTATGCGCCGGGTCAGGACGCTGCCGTGACCGTGTCGCTCGAAGTGCTGCCCGATGTGCCGGCACCTGCGATCGACGGCCTGAAGCTGGAGCGGCTGACCGTTCCTGCCGACGAAGCGGTGGTCGACCAGCAGCTCGATCAGCTCGCCAGCAGCAACAAGCGCCATGACGATGCCGGCGAAGGCCATGAAGCCGCCACCGGCGATCTGGTCGTCATGGACTTCGTCGGCAAGGTCGATGGCGTTGCCTTTGACGGCGGCACCGGCGAGGGCATGAGCGTGGAGATCGGCTCCGGCCGGCTTATCCCCGGTTTCGAAGACCAGTTGGTCGGCGTGAAGAAGGGCGACGAGAAGACGATCAACGTCACGTTCCCCGACGATTACCAGGCCGAGAATCTGAAGGGCAAGGCGGCGACCTTCGACCTGAAGATCACCGAAGTGAAGGTTCCGGCGGAAGGCGGCCCGGACGATGAATTCGCCAAGTCGCTGGGGCTTGAAAGCCTCGAGCAGCTTCGCGGCCTCATCAAGGGGCAGGTCGAGCAGGAGCTGAACGGCCTGACCCGCACCCATATGAAGCGCAAGCTGCTCGACCAGCTCGCTGCCGGTCATGATTTCGATGTGCCGCCGTCGATGGTCGAGGCCGAGTTCGAGCAGATCTGGGCCCAGTTGCAGCACGAGGCCGGCCACGAAGCCGATCCGGAAGCGGCGCGAGCCGAACTGGAAGCCGAGCGTGACGATTACCGCCAGATCGCGGTGCGCCGCGTCCGCCTCGGCCTGCTCTTGTCGGAGATCGGCCAGAAGAATGGCATCGAGGTCAGCCAGCAGGAAATGCAGCGTCTGATTATGCAGGCCGCCCAGCAGTACGGCCCGGAAGATCGCCAGCGCTTCATCCAGTATGTCCAGCAGGAGCCGATGGCCGCAGCGCAGCTTCGCGCGCCGCTGTACGAGGACAAGGTCGTCGACTTCCTGTTCGGGAAGGCAGAGATCACCGACCGCGAGGTGACGCGCGAGGAACTGGAAGCCGCGATCGAGAGTGAAGAGGGCGCGGTGCCGCATGTCCATGGGCCGGGTTGCGGCCACGACCATGACCATGACGCCAAGCCCGCGACGGCAAAGGATATCGAGCCCGCCGCCGCCGATGCGCCGGCCGAAGCCGAGGCGCCCAAGAAGAAGGCGGCGACCCGCAAGGCTCCGGCGAAGAAGGCCGAGGCTTCCCCGGCGGAAGCGACCGAGGACGAAGCCGCTTCCGCTCCGGCCAAGAAGCCGCGTGCCAAGAAGAAGGTCGAGAGCGAAACCAGCGAAGGCTGATTCCGCGTCCAGGTTATGCGGTGGCAATGGGCCGTCCGTTTCCGAATGGAAGCGGGCGGCCTCTGCTTGTACCGCGCTTGCTTTCGGCGGCGTCCGGTGTTGTACGAGCGACATGACACTGACCGTTGCCGTGCTGCTGCCCTGTTACAACGAAGAAGCCGCGATCGCCGCGACCGTTGCAGGGTTTCGTGCCGCGTTGCCGCAGGCGACGGTCTATGTGTACGACAACAATTCGTCCGATCGCACGGTCGAGGTCGCGCGGAGCGCGGGCGCGGTCGTGCGGAACGAGCGTATCCAGGGCAAGGGCGCGGTGGTGCGGCGGATGTTCGCCGATATCGATGCCGACATCTATGTCATGGCGGATGGCGACGCGACCTATGATGCGGCCGCTGCACCCGAACTGGTCGCGCGGCTGGTCGATGAACAGCTCGACATGGTCGTCGGGCAGCGGGTCAGCGACGCGACGCTCGCCTATCGCCGCGGGCATCGCTTCGGCAATGCGATGCTGACGGGCATGCTGGCGCGGCTGTTCGGGCGCAGCTTTACCGATATCCTGTCGGGCTACCGCGTCTTCTCACGGCGGTTCGTCAAGAGCTTCCCCTCATTGTCGGCCGGGTTTGAGATCGAGACGGAGATCAGCGTCCACGCGCTCGAACTGCGCATGCCGGTGGCAGAGGTCACGACGCGCTACTTCGCCCGGCCGGAAGGGTCGGCGTCGAAACTGTCGACCTATGGCGACGGCTTTCGCATCGCCCGGACGATCGCGACGCTGTACCGGATAGAGCGGCCCTTGTGGTTCTTCGGGGCGATCGGGCTGATACTCGCGCTGATCGCGGTGATCCTCGCGGTGCCGTTGGCCATCACCTATGCCCAGACCGGGCTGGTGCCGCGCTTCCCGACCGCGATTCTGGCGACAGGGCTCGTGATCCTTGCGTCACTGTGCCTCTTTTCGGGGCTGATCCTCGATACGGTGGTGCGCGGTCGGCGCGAGGTGCGGCGGCTGGCCTATCTGGCGCATCCGGCGCCCGGTGCCGCGGTGCGGCTGCCATAACCATCGCTCCGGCGGTGTCGCGACGCGCTGGCCCCTTGCGTACCCCATCGGGAGCGCCGATGTAGGGCGGCGAAACCTACTCAGCGGGAACCCAATGCAGGATATTCACGACGGCCTAGTCCCTATCGTCATCGAACAATCGAGCCGCGGCGAGCGCAGCTTCGACATCTTCTCGCGCCTGTTGCGTGAGCGTATCGTGTTCGTGACGGGCGGCGTCGAGGACCAGATGGCCTCTCTCATCACCGCACAGCTCCTGTTCCTCGAATCGGAAAATCCGAAGAAGGATATCTGGATGTACATCAACTCGCCGGGCGGGGTGGTGACGGCCGGTATGGCGATTCACGACACGATGCAGTATATCCGGCCGCGCGTCGGCACGGTGTGCATCGGCCAGGCCGCGTCGATGGGCAGCTTCCTGCTGGCCTCCGGCGAACCGGGCATGCGTGTCGCGCTGACCAATGCGCGCATCATGGTGCATCAGCCGTCGGGCGGTGCGCAGGGCATGGCGTCGGACATCGAGATCCAGGCCAAGGAAATCCTGCGCATCCGGCGCCGGATGAACGACCTGTACGCGAAATATACCGGCAAGCCGCTGGAAGAGATCGAACGTGCGATGGATCGCGACACCTTTCTCGAGGCGGACGAAGCCAAGGCGTTCGGACTGGTCGATCAGGTGTTCGACAAGCGCCCGGGCGTTGCCGAGGATGCGACCCCGGCGGCATGATGCCGCGCCTGGGCCACGCCTCGACCGGCGGCGTGGCCGGGCATGGATTTTAATGGATTGCCGGTTACGGGCCTGTGTGTATCCTGACAGGCGGAAAGACGCGCCCCGATGGTGCGGGAGATGATTTGAATGACGAAGCTCAGCGGTGGCGACTCCAAGAGCACCCTGTACTGCTCGTTCTGCGGCAAGTCGCAGCACGAGGTGCGCAAGCTGATTGCGGGTCCGACCGTGTTCATCTGCGACGAATGCGTCGAATTGTGCAACGACATCATCCGTGAGGAAACGAAGTCGGCACTGGTCGCCAAGAAGGATGGCGGCGTTCCGACGCCACAGGAAATCTGCAACGTGCTCGACGATTACGTCATCGGGCAGAAGCAGGCGAAGCGCGTGCTGTCGGTCGCGGTCCACAACCACTACAAGCGGTTGAACCACGGGCAGAAGGGTGCCGACGTCGAACTGGCGAAATCGAACATCCTGCTGGTCGGTCCGACCGGTTGCGGCAAGACGCTGCTGGCGCAGACGCTGGCCCGCATTCTCGACGTACCGTTCACCATGGCCGATGCTACCACGCTGACCGAAGCCGGCTATGTCGGCGAGGATGTCGAGAACATCATTCTGAAGCTGCTCCAGGCATCCGACTACAACGTCGAACGGGCGCAGCGCGGGATCGTCTATATCGACGAAATCGACAAGATCAGCCGGAAGGCGGAGAATCCGTCGATCACGCGCGACGTGTCGGGCGAGGGCGTCCAGCAGGCGCTGCTCAAGCTGATGGAAGGCACGACCGCGTCGGTGCCGCCACAGGGTGGACGCAAGCACCCGCAGCAGGAATTCCTGCAGGTCGATACGACGAACATCCTGTTCATTTGCGGCGGCGCCTTCGCCGGTCTGGAAAAGATCATCGCGGATCGCCTGCAGGGCAAGTCGATCGGGTTCGGCGCCTATGTCGCCGCGCCGGAAGAGCGCCGTACCGGCGAGGTGCTGCGCCAGACCGAGCCCGAGGATCTGCTGAAGTTCGGGCTGATCCCGGAGTTCGTCGGTCGTCTGCCGGTGATCGCGACCCTTGAGGACCTCGACGTTTCGGCGCTCATCAAGATTCTGACCGAACCGAAGAACGCGCTGGTCAAACAGTATCAGAAGCTGTTCGACATGGAGGGCGTGAAGCTGGGCTTCAACGACGAGGCGCTGGTGTCGGTGTCGAAGAAGGCGATCGAGCGCAAGACCGGCGCGCGGGGGCTGCGTTCGATTCTCGAAGGCATCCTGCTCGATACGATGTTCGACCTGCCGTCGATGGACGGGGTGGATGAGGTCGTCGTCGACAAGGACGTGATCGAGGGGCGCAAGGAACCGGTCCGGGTCTATGCCGAAAAGAAGAAGGCGGGCGACGCGGCCTGACGTTGGTCCCGAGCGGATAGGCGGGCGGGCGTCGGGCAACCGGCGCCCGTTGTGCGTTTTGGTCCTGCGGCGGACGGTGGGTCCTTTCGGCGGAGGCTTTCGTCGCACGCGCTCCAAGGCTATCCCGCGGCCATGCCGATCGATCTCATATGCCTCGATGCCGACGATACCTTATGGCACAATATGCGCCATTTCGAAGAAGCGCATGCCGCGTTCACCGCGATGCTCCAGCCCTTCGTCGCTGCCGAGGTCGCACGGGAAACCCTCGATGCCTGCGAGGCGCGCAACCTCAGGCTCTACGGTTACGGCGCGAAAGGCTTTACGTTGTCGATGATCGAAACTGCGCTGGAACTGGGTGGCGAGCGGCTGCCCGGCGCAGTCATCGCCGATCTGCTGGCGGCGGGGCGGCGTTTGCTGGCGCACCCGGTCGAACTGCTGCACGCGATCGAGGCGACGCTGGATGCCCTGGCTGATCGTGGACGGCTGGTACTGGTCACGAAGGGCGACCTGCTGCATCAGGAAGCGAAGCTGGCTGCGTCGGGCCTCGGCGATCGGTTCGCCGGGATCGAGATCGTCAGCGACAAGACCGAACAGACCTTTGCCCGGCTGTTCGACCGCTACGGTGTCGCAGCAGATCAAGTGGTCATGGCGGGCGATTCGATGCGGTCCGACGTGCTGCCGGCGCTCGCCGCCGGCGCATGGGCGGCATATGTTCCCCAGCCGCTGGCATGGCAGCATGAGGCGGCGAAAGCGCCATCGGATCATCCGCGATTCCGCCAGTTGCCCGATCTTGGCGCCCTGCCGGGCTGGATCGATACGATCGGGCAGGGTCGCCCGGACTAAATCGCGAAACCACGGAAACATCGCGATCTCCACGCATTACCCTAGCGTAACGATTTTGGAGGAATGATGGCGGCGGCGAGCGACCAGGAAGCAATCATGGCGGCGGAACAGGGGGAGGCTGTGGTCACACCGGCGGCGAAACGCGCGCTGCTCGACCGGACGGCGCTGCCATGGTGGTCGCTGGTCATTCCCGTGTTGGGCATCATCGCCATTTTGCTGGATCTGGCCAAGGCGAACGGTTTCGGCGCGGCACTGGCCGGCGCGGTCATGATCGGTTGCGTGGTGGTCGCGGTGCACCATGCCGAAGTCGTGGCGCACAAGGTCGGTGAGCCGTTCGGAACGCTGGTGCTTGCGGTCGCGGTGACGGTCATCGAGGTGTCGCTGATCGTATCCCTCATGCTGTCGGGTTCGGGCGACGTTGCGACGCTGGCGCGCGATACGGTGTTCGCCGCTATCATGATTATCCTCAATTTCATCGTTGGGATCTGCCTGCTGGTCGGCGGCATCCGCCATCACGAACAGCGTTTCGTCCTGCGCGGGGTCAGCGCCGCGCTGTCGGTGCTGGCGGCAATGGCGGTGCTGTCGCTGGTGCTGCCGAACTATACCTCGACGGTGGCGGGGCCGACCCTGTCGCAGTCGCAGTTGACGTTTGTGGCGATTGTATCGTTGATACTCTACGCGACGTTCGTGATGGTGCAAACGGTGCGCCACCGCGACTATTTCCTGCCCGCGGTCGATGGATCGCTGCCCAAGGACGCCCATGCCGAACCACCGGCGGCGGGCACCGCGTGGATCGCATTCGGCGCGCTGCTGGTCGCGCTGGTCGGCGTCGTGCTGCTTGCCAAGGACCTGTCGCCGACGATCGAGGCGGCGGTGCTGGGCGCGGGGCTGCCGCTGGCGGTGGTCGGTATCCTGATCGCGGCGCTGGTACTGGCGCCCGAAAGCCTCGCCGCGGTCAAGGCGGCGCGCAAAGACCGGCTGCAGACCAGCCTGAACCTTGCCATGGGGTCTGCGCTGGCGACGATCGGCCTGACGATCCCCAGCGTGGCGATCGTGTCGCTGGTAATGGACTGGCCGCTGTCCCTCGGGATCGATGCCAAGTCGACGGTGCTGTTCGCGCTGTCGCTGCTGGTATCGACGCTGACCCTGGGCAACGGGCGGACGACGGTGTTGGCGGGTATCGTCCACCTCACGATCTTTGCCGCCTATATGTTCGTCACGATCGTTCCGTGATCCGGCCACGCCGCCGGGCGGCCATGCCGTCCCGGCGGTGGAACTGTACGCCATGGCACAGGGACGCGCGGATGGCGCCATGTGCCGTTCGGGCGCAAGCCTATGAAAGGTGAGAGCAACCGCCGGATCCGGGCGTCGCGGTCGTTCCGGACCATCATGGGGTCGCTATAGTCGGGCGCTGCATCCGTTCGATCGCGACCGACCGCCGCAGCAGCCGCGCCATCGGATCGATGACGACATGCGCGTCTGCCGGCACGACGATCGTTTCCGATCCGGTCGCCATCGCCAGGGTACGGGGCCGGCCATCAACGGTCAGTTCCACCGGCAACGGAAAGGGGCCATCGCCCGGTACCTGCCACCTGAGCGTCAGGCGATCGCTGGTGCGCTGCTCGATCAGGTCGGGCAGCGCCGCCTGCCGCAGATACACGTCGAAGAACCAGCCGAGATCGCGCCCGCTTTCCTGCGCCACCGCCACCTCGAAATCGCGGGTGGTGGCGAAACGCGGCGTGAAGTTGCCCGGGCGTGGATCGATGCGGCCATAGACCAGCCGGCGGGTCGCGGCGAAAAAGGCGCGATCGCCGATCAGGTGCCGCAGGCTGTGCAACATCCATGCACCCTTGAAATAGACGTCCGTGCCCGGTCCCTGCGTACCGTTTACGTCGCGCGAGGTAAGCGACCTTCCCGATACGATCGGCGCCCGGTTGGCCACGCGTTGCCGCTGGATCAGCAGCATCGACAGATAGCGTGCATCGCCCTCGCGCCACTGTCCATAGAGCGGTTGCATGTAGGAACCGAACGCCTCGTGCAGCCAGAAATCGTCCCAGTCGGCGGCAGTCAACTGGTTGCCGAACCATTCATGGCTGAATTCGTGCTGGAACAGCCAGTCGAACCCTTCGGGCGCAGCCTTGTAGTCGTTGCCATAGGCGTTGATCGTCTGGTGCTCCATGCCCAGATACGGCGTCTCGACCACGCCCATCTTCTGATCGGCAAAGGGATAGGGGCCGATGGTCGCCTCGAAGAAGTCGAGCGTCGGGGCGAACTCCGCAAAGAGTTCGGCGGCCTGCGCGGCCTTGCCCTCCAGATGCCACAAGGCGAGCGGGATGACATTGCCGAAGCGGCTGCGATAGCTGCCCCTGATCTCGGCATAGGGACCGACGCTGATCGCCAGTGCATAGGGATTGGTCGAACCCGCATGCCAATGCCAGGTCGTACGGCCATCGCGCAGGTGATCCACCCCGCGCAGCACGCCGTTCGCCGGAGCCGACAGGCCGGCAGGGACGGTGATGTGCAGGTCGACCGCCGCCGGTTCGCCGCTCGGGAAATCGAGGCATGGCCACCACAGGTCGCAACCGGTCTGCTGCGCGGTCGTGCCGAACCATGGCTTGCCCTGCCAACTGCTCCACACGAAGCCATCGTCCCATGGCGCGCGCCGGGCGACGCGCGGCTGCCCGCCATAGCGGATATCGACCCTGATGTTCTGGCCCGCCGCCAGCGAATGATCGATCACGATCTGCCCGTCGCCGTGCCGCCAGCGGACGCGGGGCAAGGTGGTCCCGTCGATCCGGAGCGCCGACACTGGCAGCGCATCGTCCAGATCGATGGTCAGTCGCGGCACCGGTGCCTGCGCGGTCAGCGTCAGCGTGGCCCGCGCCGACAGCATCCGCCGTGCGGGCAGCGTCTCGATCGCCAGATCGGCATGGGCAAGACGCAGCGCAGCGCGCTCGGGTGCGACCGCCCCGCCTGATCGCAGTGTCATCGGGCCGACCGGAGGCAGGGTAGCGGCCGGCGCGCTCTGCATCGCCGCCACCAGCGCGAACGCGATCGATACCGCCATGGGTCAGCGGGCTGACGAACGGAGATTGATGGCGCGGCAATTGCCACCATATAAGGTCGTGGGTCCGGCAGTTCGGCCGGGTCGTGGAGTGTCCATGTCCGAGATTACCAATTCCGTTTCGTCCGAGCCGCTGAAGCTGCCGGTATTGCCGCTGCGCGATATTGTCGTGTTTCCGCACATGATCGTGCCCCTGTTCGTCGGGCGCGACAAGTCGGTCGCGGCGCTGGAAGCCGCGATGGCGGGATCGAAGGAAATTTTCCTCGTGGCGCAGCTCGATCCGGGCGAGGACGATCCGGCGCGGGACGATCTGTATGATGTCGGTGTTTCGGCCGAGGTGATGCAGATGCTCAAGCTGCCCGACGGTACGGTCCGCGTACTGGTGTCGGGCAAGGCGCGCGCGACGTTGACCGAGCTGGAATCGGTCGACAATTATCTGGTTGCGACCGTTACGCCGACCGAAGCAGGCGATCCCACGCTGGAAGATGCCGATGAAGGCATGGAGGAGCGGGTCGCCGCGACTGTCGCCCAGCCGAGCGCCGAGTTGAAGGCGCTGATGCGGTCGGTCGTCGACCAGTTCGAGAATTACGCCAAGCTCAACAAGAAGCTGCCGGCGGAAACGGCGGTGCAGCTATCCGAGCTGGACGATCCGTCGCGTCTGGCCGATGCGGTCGCGGGGAGCATTGCGGTCAAGGTCGCCGACAAGCAGGCGCTGCTGGTCGAGGGCGACCCGCACAAGCGGCTGGAGATGGTCTTCGCGTTCATGGAAGGCGAGCTGGGCGTATTGCAGGTCGAAAAGAAGATCCGCAGCCGCGTGAAGCGGCAGATGGAGAAGACCCAGCGCGAATATTATCTGAACGAACAGTTGAAGGCGATCCAGCGCGAACTCGGCAACGAGGGCGAGGATGGCGATGGCGACGAGATCGCCGAGCTGACCCAGAAGATCGCCACGCTGAAGCTGAGCAAGGAAGCGCGGACCAAGGCGACGTCGGAGCTCAAGAAGCTCAAGACCATGGCGCCGATGAGCGCCGAGGCGACGGTCGTGCGCAACTATCTCGACGTGCTGCTCGGCTTGCCATGGGGCAAGAAGTCCAAGCTCAAGAAGGACATCGCCGTCGCGCAGACGGTGCTGGACGAGGACCATTATGCGCTGGAAAAGGTCAAGGACCGGATCGTCGAATATCTGGCGGTGCAGGCGCGGACCAACAAGCTGAAGGGGCCGATCCTGTGCCTGGTCGGCCCGCCGGGCGTCGGCAAGACCAGCCTTGGCAAGTCGATCGCCAAGGCGACGGGGCGCGAGTTCATCCGCCAGTCGCTGGGCGGCGTGCGCGACGAGGCCGAGATTCGCGGCCATCGCCGGACCTATATCGGATCGCTGCCGGGCAAGATCGTCACCAACCTGAAAAAGGCGGGGGCGTCGAACCCGCTGTTCCTGCTCGACGAGATCGACAAGCTGGGACAGGATTTCCGCGGCGATCCGGCGTCGGCGCTGCTGGAGGTGCTCGACCCCGAACAGAATGCGAAGTTCAACGATCACTATCTGGAGATCGACATCGACCTGTCGGACGTGATGTTCGTGTGCACCGCGAACACGCTGAACCTGCCGCAGCCGCTGCTCGACCGGATGGAGATCATCCGGCTGGAAGGCTATACCGAGGACGAGAAGGTCGAGATCGCCGAGCGGCATCTGATCGCCAAGCAGGTCGACGCCCATGGGCTCAAGGCCGGCGAGTTCGAGCTGACCCAGGCGGGCCTGCGCGACCT
Organism: Sphingomonas hengshuiensis; assembly: GCA_003240755.1. Classification (GTDB taxonomy): domain Bacteria; phylum Pseudomonadota; class Alphaproteobacteria; order Sphingomonadales; family Sphingomonadaceae; genus Sphingomonas; species Sphingomonas hengshuiensis_A. The sequence goes on from QFNF01000004.1 coordinate 93,875, forward strand.
GATCCGCTTCTACACCCGCGAGGCCGGCGTGCGCACGCTGGAACGCGAGATCGCGAAGCTCGCCCGCAAGGCGCTGCGCCGCATCCTCGAGGGCAAGGCGACGTCGGTCACGGTCACGCCCGAGAACCTCGCCGACTTCGCCGGCGTGCGGAAATACCGCTTCGGCGTGGGCGAGGAGGAGCATCAGATCGGTGCCGTCACGGGACTGGCCTGGACCGAGGTCGGCGGCGAACTGCTGACGATCGAGAGCGTCACGGTGCCGGGCAAGGGATCGGTCAAGACCACCGGCAAGCTCGGCGACGTGATGAAGGAATCGGTCGAGGCGGCGTGGAGCTACGTCAAGGCCCGCTCGCCCGGCTATGGCATCAAGCCCAGCCTGTTCCACCGCAAGGACGTTCATATCCACCTGCCCGAAGGCGCGGTGCCCAAGGATGGGCCGTCGGCAGGCATCGGCCTCGTCACCTCGATCGTATCGACGCTGACCGGCGTGCCGGTCCGGCGCGAGGTGGCGATGACCGGCGAGGTGACGCTGCGCGGTCGCGTGCTGCCGATCGGCGGTTTGAAGGAAAAGCTGCTCGCGGCGTTGCGCGGCGGCATCAAGACGGTGCTGATCCCGGTCGAGAACGAAAAGGATCTGGCGGAAATTCCGGCCAATATCCTGAACGGGCTGGAGATCATCCCGGTCGCGCATGTCGATGAGGTGCTGCGTCTGGCACTGACCGATTCGCTGACCGCGATCGATTGGACCGAGGCCGACGATCTGGCCGCGCAACCGCCGGTGCCGGTACCCGGCATCGCCGAGTCGCGCCCGCACTGACGAACGGGGTGGCCGGGCGATGCCCGTCCACCCCGTCACGCCAGAACGATCGGGTCGGGCGACTGTTTGCCATCCACCGGATTGCGCAAATGCGTCCAATTTGCTTTGACAGCGCCGGTTCGAGCGCCCTTATTGCCGCGTTCGGGTTTTTCATATTGTTTCAAAAGGACGAAGGGGTTCCACGGGATGAACAAGCAGGAGCTGATCGGGCAGGTCGCCGACCATTCGGGGCTTACCCGCGGCGATGCGATGAAGGCGGTCGAAGCGGTATTCGACGTCATCTCGGCGGCGCTCAAGAAGGGCGATGAAGTACGCCTTGTCGGATTCGGTACGTTTTCGGTGTCGAAGCGCAAGGCATCGACCGGCCGCAATCCGCGGACCGGCGAACCGATGACGATCAAGGCGTCGTCGCAGCCGAAGTTCAAGGCCGGCAAGGGCCTGAAGGATTCGGTGAATTAAGGTCTGGACAGTAATGCCGGACCCCTTTAGGGAGCCGGCCTCCGGGTTTCCGGGCGCGTAGCTCAGCGGTAGAGCACACCCTTCACACGGGTGGGGTCACAGGTTCAATCCCTGTCGCGCCCACCAGATCAACGGCCGTCCGGCACGTCACCTCCCTGTCGGAGGGACGTGCCGGGCGGCCGTTTCTGATTCCGGCCGGGCCGTCGCGTGATCCCGGCGCGATGTCACAAAACCGCAACCGTACCGTCTCCGAAACTTCACGGGAATCGCACGTTCCCGTCATCCATCGCCCCTAACGCGCTGGTGTGGATCGGCCGCAGGGGGAGCCTTGGACGATCGCCGGGCAAATGTGCCCGCACAACGACCAACCAAGTTTCGGGAGTTCATCGGTGATGGCCAGCAGCAAGCGCTTCGGCTTTATTCTCATGGCGTCGACGGCATGCGCCGCGCTCGCCGGGTGCAGCGGCGCCGATGGCGTCGCGTCGCCGGGTGCCGGCAGCATCAACGTGACCGTACCCGCGCCGGCACCGACCCCGACGCCGACCCCGTCGGCCACGCCGGGCGCGATCACCGCGGCGCAGTTCGCCGCGTCGACCACCGTCAACGGCATTTCGATCACGCCCGACGAACAGCTTGCGGTCGTGAACGCCGGCACCAACAACAATGTCAGCGGCATCGGTTCGACGATGAACGGCGTGTATCCGGTCGGCAGCGCCTCGCTGACCACCGCGACCGATCCGTCGACGATCAACAGCTTCTTCACCAGCACGAACTTCGTCGGCGCGCTGAACGGCCCGACCGATACCGCGTTCCAGGGCTGGACCTGCAACTCGACCTCGGCCGAATTCGGCGGTTCGGGCGCGCGCTGCACGGCGGTACCGTCGATCGGCACCTATGCCGCCGCGACTTCGGTCTGCCCGGCCGGCACGATCGACGACGGCACCAACAGTTCGTCGACCCCTACGATCCGCTATTGCCGCCTGCCGCAGAACATCACCACCGACCTGTCGCTGCCCAAGATCGCCGGCGTCGTCTATCGCCTGCGCGGCCAGACCGAGGTCGGCACCGACCTCGGTACGACGGACGGCACCGGCGCGACGTTGACGATCGCCGCCGGCGTCGTCGTCGCCGCCGATTCGACCGAAGCGACCAACGACCTGCTGCTCGTCAACCGCGGTTCGAAGATTTCGGCGATCGGTACCCGCGACGCGCCGATCGTGTTCACTTCGCAGCAGAACACCGTCAGCAACGGCGTGTCCGACGCGACGCAGGGCCAGTGGGGCGGCGTGATCCTGCTCGGTCGTGCGCCGACCGCGGTCTGTGCCACCGGCACCGGCCCGAACAACGCGGCAGGTTCGTCGACCACCTGCCAGCAGGCGATCGAAGGCGTCACCGGCCGCTTCTACGGCGGTCCGAACGCGGCCGACAGCTCGGGCCAGATGTCGTATGTCCAGATCCGCTATTCGGGCATCGCGATCAGCGACGGCAACGAACTGCAGGGCCTGACCCTGGGCGGCACCGGCACCGGCACGGTGCTGGATCACATCCAGAGCCACAACTCGGCAGATGACGGCGTCGAAATTTTCGGGGGTACCAGCAACCTGAAATACATCGCGATCACCGGCGCCGACGACGACGGTTTCGATATCGACAACGGCTATCGCGGTTTCATGCAGTTCATGATCGCGGCACAGCGCACGCTGGGCGCGACCGCCGACTCCTTCTCGACCGAGATCGATTCGAACAACGGGGAAGACCTGCTGCCGCGGACCTACAGCACCTACGCCAACTTCACCTTCATCCAGACCGCGCTGGCGCCGGCGGCGATCCGTCAGCGGGGCGGTTCGGACATGCGCTACGTCAACGGCATCGTGAAGTCGGTGTCGGGCGTGCCGTGCCTCAACCTGGTCGCGGGCGAAACCAGCGCGTCGGACCGCTCGACGATCCGCGCGGCAGACACGACGAAGCAGGATGCCGGTCCGCCGGTGTTCAGCTCGGTGTACTTCGCCTGCAACGGGCGCTGATCCGTCACCCCGTCGCGTAGCCCGCGATGACACGCCGATGCCGGGGCGGGCCGATACGCCCGTCCCGGCATTCGCTCTTTACGACTTGAACAGGTGGATCCCCGGTCATGCAGCACCGTCGCGCCTATGCAACGCTCCTTCTCCTGACATCGCAACTGGTCGCGCCGGCCGTGCTGGCGCAGTCCGCGACGCCGCCGGCCCCCGCACCGGCAACCCCGCCGGTCGTGCAGACCGGTACCCAGCCCGACACCGCGACCTCGACCGCGCAGGACGGGACCACGACCGACGCCCCGGCCGAAGTCTCCTCGCCCGGTTTCGATGCGGAAGCGGCGCAGGAAATCGTCGTCGTCGGCCGCAACATTCCGAACGTCGTCCGTGCCACGCCGCAGATCGTGTCGGTGCTGTCGGAGGCCGATATCGCCCGGACCGGTGACGGCGACATCGCCGGCGCGCTGACCCGCGTCACCGGCCTGTCGGTCGTCGGCGGCGGCTTCGTCTATGTCCGCGGTCTTGGCGACCGCTATTCGTCGTCGCTGCTCAACGGTTCGCCGCTGCCCAGCCCCGAGCCGCTGCGCCGGTCGGTCCCGCTCGACATCTTCCCGACCTCGATCGTCGGATCGGCGCTGGTGCAGAAGACCTATTCGGTCAACTTTCCCGGTGAGTTCGGCGGCGGCGTCATCAACCTGACGTCGAAGGCGATCCCGAAAAAGAACTTCCTGTCGATCGGCGTATCGGTTTCCGCCGACACGGTGACGACCAGCGAACTCGGCTATGTCTATGCCGGCGGCAAGAGCGACTGGCTCGGCTATGACGACGGCACGCGGGGCGTGCCCGCGTTCATCCGCAACGCCGACAAGGGCTCGGGCATCTTCACCGCCGATCAGGTCGCGCAGCTCAGCAATGCCCGCACCACGCTGTTGCAGGTCAACAACCAGTTGCCCGCCAACTTTTCCGGCGAGATCGCCGGCGGTTCGGTGTTCGACATCGGCAGCGACCGGTTGGGGGTGATCGCCTCGCTCGGCCTGTCGAACACGTTCCGCACCCGCGACGCGATCCAGCAGGACAGCGTCAGCGAGGACGGCACCGTCCGCAACGATTTCCGCACCGTGCTGACTGACAACCGCGTCGTCGCCAACGCGCTGGTCGGTCTGGGCTACGAGTTCAACGACAACACCATCCGCTGGACCAATGTCTATATCCACGACACGCTGAAGCAGGGGCGTCTGGCGGGTTCGGAAGCGTACAACAATTTCAGCGGCCTGCGCCTGCAGCAGAACACCAACTGGTTCGAACGCCAGCTTATCGAAACGCAGTTGGTCGGCGAATTCAAGCTGACCGACGCGCTGAAGTTCGACGCGCGCGGGGCGTTCGCGAACTCGAAGCGCAATGCGCCATATGAGCGGCAGTTCGATTATCTCTGTTCGAACCGCACCACCAACGGATATCCGATCACCACCGACGGCGCGCCCTTCTCGCGCGGGTTCAACTGCAACGGCGCGTACCAGGTGACGCAACGTTTCTCGCCCTTTGCCAGCGTGGTGTTCAGCGAGCTGGACGAGAACCTCTATACCGGTCAGGCGGACCTGGCCTACAAGCTGCCGACCGACCGGCCGATGACGCTGTCGGCCGGCTATTTCTATTCGAACACCGATCGCAATTCGCGGCGTCTGCAGTTCAACTACCAGACGAGCGACGGCGCCGGCACCGCACCCGGTTTCCCGAACAACCTGTTGCGGCCCGACTATCTGCTGTCGCCGGATTCGCTGTTCAACGCCTGTCCGCAGCGTGGGGCCGGTATCTGCACCATCCAGTTGCAGTTCAATACGCAGAACGGCGCCTATGCCTATGACGCGGGCCTCGAAATCCATGCCGGCTATGTCCAGGCCGAGGCGGAGGTCCGCGACGGCCTGCGCGCGGTGGCCGGGGTGCGCTACGAAACGGCGCGCGAGGAGGTCACGCCGATCGACAGCCCCTCGACGGTGCTGAACAACGGCTATTGGCTGCCGGCGGGCACGCTCACCTACAATTTCGCGCGGGACATGCAGTTCCGGCTGAGCGGGGCGAAGACCATCTCGCGGCCGCAGTTCCGTGAATTGGCGCCGCAGCAGTTCCGCGATCCCGATTCCGACCGGCTGTTCTTCGGCAACCCGAACCTGCGCGATTCGGAGCTGTGGAACCTCGAAGCCCGCTACGAATGGTTCTTCGGCCGCGACCAGCGCTTCACCGCCGCCGGTTTCTACAAGCGGATCGACAACCCGATCGAACAGGCCGGCTTCTATCCCAGCCCGGACGCCACGCTGCAGACCGGCTTCACCTTCCTGCCCAAGGCGACGCTATGGGGTGGCGAGGTCGAGGCGCAGAAATATGTACCGCTCGAAAGCCTCGGCAACTTCTTCGCCAGCCGCCGCCTGCTGCTGCTGGCGAACTATACCTATACCCAGTCGAAGATAACCGCGGACGGCAGTTGCGTGCCGAACCCGGCGGCGGCACTGGGATCGCCGGGTATCGGCGGCTGCGCGGCGGGCTTCGGTCGCGCCAACCTGCTGTTCCGCGACGGGGCACCGCTGACCGGTCAGTCGGATCATCTGGTCAATGTGCAGGTCGGCCTGGAGGACACCGCGGCGCTTTCGCAGATCACGCTGCTGTTCAACTATGCCAGCGACCGCGTGACCAATCGCGGTCCGTCGAACCTGTCGGGGCAGGGGTTCCAGCCCGATATCGTCGAGCGTCCCGGCATTCGCCTCGACCTCGTCGCCCGGCAGGGGTTCGAGGTCGCCGGCGCCAATCTGGAAGTGAAGGCGGAAGCGCGCAACCTGACGGGTACGCGCTATTCCGAAAGCCAGGATTTCGGCGCCAATCAGGTGTTCATCAACCGCTACAATCTCGGCCGGATATTCTCGCTGGGCGTCACCGCGCAGTTCTGATCCGATCGGAAACCATGGGACTGGCCGTCGGCAGCAATGCCGGCGGCCTGTTCGTTCATCCCCAGGGACGTTCGCGAAACCATTTGGTCAGGACGTATTTGGTGCCGTCGCGCACCTTCATGCCGTGATGCAGGGTCGCGGGGTTCGGGCTGCCATCGGGGCGCAGATTATTCCACGCCAGCAGCTTGCCGACCTCCGGCTGGACGATCTTGTCGATCGCCTTGAACCGGGTCGCACCGCCGGCGCCGGGTTCGTTCAGATAGAGCATCACCGTCCAGGTCCGGTTGCCGGCGACCGAGCAGTATTTTGCGAAATCGCGGCCCTGCGGATCGAAATAGTCGGTATGCGCCTTGAACTCCTGCCCCACGGCATAGCGTTGCCCCTGCAACGGTTCCCCGTGCGCGGGATCAAGCCCGCAAAAGTCGTAGATCAGCCGTTCCGCTGTGGCCACGACCGGATCGGCCGAGTCGAGATCGCAGGTTTCGCTGGTACGGAAAGTCGGGTCGCCATTGGCATCGGCAATCGTCGACGGGCGCCGTCTGGCGTCGATCCGCGCGATCAGTGTCGTGCAGAGATCGGCGGGGATCAACCCGCAACGGATGAACAGCGACAGTTTGGCGCTCGGCACCCGCTGCACACCGGCGCGGGTCATGATGTGGTCGATGACCGGTTCGGCGGGAAAGCCCGAGCCGAGCGTCGACGGGGCAGGGGGCAGGTGCGGTTCCATGGCGAAATTCCTGCCAGAACGATTGTCGCGACGCCACTGCTTGACCGATGCGCGCGGCACCGCTAAGCGCGCCACTCCACGGCGACCGTAGTTCAATTGGTTAGAGCGCCGGCTTGTGATGCCGGAAGTTGCGGGTTCAAGTCCCGTCGGTCGCCCCATCCCTTACAGCGCTGGAGCCGCCGCCGTGCAGACCGATTGGGGCTATCCCGACTTCGACGATCACGAAGGTATCCACCTGTTTTCGGATCACCAGACCGGCCTGCGCTGCGTCATCGCGGTCCATTCGACGGCGCTGGGACCGGCGGCGGGCGGCGTGCGCTTCTGGCGCTATGCCACCAGCGACGCCGCGGTGACGGATGCGCTGCGCCTGTCGCGCGGCATGAGCTTCAAGAACGCGATGGCCGGGCTGCCAATGGGGGGTGGCAAGGGCGTGGTGCTGGCACCCGATGGTGGCGCCAAGACCCCCGAACTGCTCGGCGCATTCGGCCGCGCGGTCGAATCGCTCGGTGGTCGCTATGTGACGGCCGAGGATGTCGGCATGTCCGAAGCCGACATGATTACCATTTCGGGATCGACGAAATATGTTTCGGGCCTGCCGGTCGCGGCGGGCAATGCCGGTGGCGATCCCGGACCGTTCACCGCGATGGGGGTATATCTCGGCGTGCGCGCGGCGGCCAGGCGGGCGTTGGGCAGCGACGACATGCGCGGCGTGCGCGTGGCGATCCAGGGCGTCGGATCGGTCGGAGGCGGGCTGGCCAGGCTGCTGGCGAAGGACGGCGCCGTCCTGACGCTGGCCGACGTCAACGAAGCGCGGGCGGAAGCGCTGGCGAGCGAACTGGGCGCGACCACGACCGATCCCAGGTCGGTGCTGACGCTCGACGCCGATATCGTCAGCCCCAATGCGCTGGGCGCGGTGCTGGACGAAGCGACGATCGCCGCGCTCAGGTGCCGGGCGGTGGCGGGTGGCGCCAACAACCAGTTGGCGACCGCGGCCGACGGCGCGCGGTTGCAGGATCGCGGCATCCTCTATGCGCCGGACTATGTCATCAATGCCGGCGGCATCATCAATGTGGCGCTGGAGTATCTCGGCCAGGGCGACCGCGCCGAGGTGGAAGCGCGCATCGCCCGTATTCCCGACCGGCTGGTGCAGGTGTGGGACGAGAGCGAGGCGAGCGGCAAGCCGCATTCGGATGTCGCGGATGCCATTGCGCGGCGGCTGATCGGGCGCGGGTAGGCCCGGCGACCGTTCCTAATGCTGCACCGGGCCTGATCCGGGTTCTGCTGCCGCTGCGGTCGGGTAACGATCACGCCTCTCCGCAAACGGCGGCGGGCCATATGCCGCCAGATCATACGGGGTCGCCGATCCGCCGCAGCCGACGGATGCGGGGCTCACGCTCCAGATCGGCCTGTTGGCGGATCGTCTGGCGCAGTTCGTCCCGCTTCTCGTGGATCGATGCGATCACCGGGCCCATCGCGACGCCCAGATCGACCAGCACCGCTTCCGACAATTGCAGCGAGCTTTCAAGCGTTTCGGGTACGGCATCGCTGACGCCGGCGGCATAGAGTTCTGCGGCATGGGCCGCATCGCGCGCGCGGGCAAGGATGGTCAGGTTCGGTACCCAGCCGCGAACGCGCCGGGTCAACCGGACCGTCAGCACCGGATCGTCCATCGTCAGCACCAGTGCCGAGGCACGACCAAGGTCGAGCCGATCGACCAGTTCGGAACGCGCAACGTCACCGAACAGGATCGGATGGCCTTCGGCACGCGCCGTAGCGACATTGTCGATATCGGAATCGACCGCGATGTACGGCTTGCCATGGGTCTTGAGCATCTCGGCGACCAGCCGCCCGACCCGGCCAAATCCGATGATGACCACGCGGGTACCGCCGGCATCGACCGGCGTCTCGTCCGGTGCGCCGACGCGGCGTTCGATCCGGCGTGACGCGCGCTTGCCGAGCGTCGCGAGAAGCGGCGTGATGGTCAGCCCGATGGCAGTGACCGTCTGCCAGAAGGCGGCGGTGGACGGCTGGATCAATTGGGCCTGTGTCGCGGCGGCGAGCACGATCAGCGTGGTTTCCGAAGGGCTCGACATCAGCAGACCGGTTTCGGTCGCGGTGCCGGGACGCACGCCGTTGAGCCAGAGCAGGCCGCTGGTCACGACCGCCTTCAGCACCACCACCGCCGCGATCGCACCGAGAAGTTCGGGCCAGTTGTCGGCGATGGTCGCGAGGTCGAGGCTCATGCCGACGGTGATGAGGAACACGCCGAGCGCCAGCCCCTTGAACGGCGCGGTGATGACCTCGACCTCGCTGTGATACTCCGTTTCGGCGATCAGCAGGCCTGCCAGCAAGGCGCCGACGATCGGCGACAGGCCGGCGGCAGTGGTGACGAGGCTTGCGACGATCACCACCAGCAGGCTGGCCGACAGGAACAGTTCGGGGCTCTTGGTCCGCGCCGCCTGCGCGAACAGGCGCGGCAGGAACAGCCGGCCCGCCGCGTAGAGGCCGACGACGCTCAACCCGCCCCACATCGCGGTATTGGCCAGCCCGACCCAGCCCTCGTCGGTCGCGGTCGGTGCCAGCGCACCCAGTGCGAAGATGATCGGGACGAGCGCCAGATCCTCGAACAGCAGCATCGCAAAGGCGGTCCGCCCGACCGGACCGGTCGTTCCCGCCATCGGCAGCACCAGCGCGGTCGAGGACAGGGCGAGCGCAAGGCCGAGGCCGATCGCACCCGCGACCGGTTGGCCCAGCATCATCAGCCCGCCACCGATCAGCAGGCCCGATCCGAACAACTCGGCGGCGCCCAGCCCGAACACCTGCCGCCGCATCGCCCACAGCCGCTTGAACGACAGTTCGAGCCCGATCGAGAACAGCAACAGGACGATGCCGAACTCGGCAAAGGGTTCGATCGAATGTCGATCGGTGATGGTGATGTGAAACAGCCACGGCGCGCGGTCGACCAACGCACCCAGCCCGAACGGACCGACCAGCACGCCGACGAGGATGAACCCGATGACCGGATTGACGCGAAAGCGGGCGAAGGCGGGAATGACGAGCCCGGCGGCCCCGAGGATGACCAGCGAATCGCTGAACGGCGTCGAATCAATCGGCAATGGCATGGAGCCATTGTTGCGGATGCGACACGGACGCGGCAACCGCCAATGCACGAACGGCGCCCATCCGATCGGATGGACGCCGTTCGCCTGCTCGCAGCGTGGAGGCGGGCCTAGCCCTGCTTGCCCATCGCCGCCTCGAGATTGACGCGAACCTGTTCGAAGAACTGCTCGGTGGTCATCCACGGCTGGTCCGGGCCGATCAGGATCGCGAGGTCCTTGGTCATGTGGCCGTTTTCGACGGTCTCGACGCAGACGCGCTCCAGCGTTTCGGCGAACCTGGTCACTTCGGGCGTATCGTCGAACTTGCCGCGATACTTCAGGCCGCCGGTCCAGGCGAAGATCGACGCGATCGGGTTGGTCGAGGTCGCCTTGCCCTGCTGATGCTGGCGATAGTGGCGGGTGACGGTGCCGTGCGCCGCTTCCGCCTCGATCGTCTTGCCGTCCGGCGACATCAGCACCGAGGTCATGAGACCCAGCGAACCGAACCCTTGAGCGACCTGATCCGATTGCACGTCGCCGTCGTAGTTCTTGCAGGCCCAGACGAACTCGCCGTGCCACTTCAGTGCCGAGGCGACCATGTCGTCGATCAGGCGGTGCTGATATTCGATGCCTGCTGCCTGGAACTGATCCTTGAACTCGGTCGCGAACACTTCCTCGAAAATGTCCTTGAACCGGCCGTCATAGGCCTTGAGGATCGTGTTCTTGGTCGACAGATAGACCGGCCAGCCGCGGCCAAGGCCGTAGTTCATCGAGGCGCGCGCGAAATCGCGGATCGATTCGTCGAGATTGTACATGCCCATGGCGACGCCGGCGGCGGGGAAGTCGAACACCTCCTCCTCGATCACCTGCCCGTCGGTGCCTTCCCACTTCATGGTCAGCTTGCCGGCGCCGGGGACCTTGAAATCGGTCGCCTTGTACTGGTCGCCGAACGCATGGCGGCCGACCACGATCGGCTTCGTCCAGCCCGGGATCAGGCGAGGCACGTTCGAGATGACGATCGGTTCGCGAAACACGACGCCGCCCAGGATGTTGCGGATGGTGCCGTTGGGCGAGCGCCACATCTTCTTGAGGCCGAATTCCTCGACACGCTGTTCGTCGGGGGTGATCGTGGCGCACTTTACGCCGACGCCGTACTTCTGGATCGCCTTGGCGCTGTCGACGGTGATCTTGTCGTCGGTTTCGTCACGCTTTTCGATGCCGAGATCGTAATAATCGAGCTGAATGTCGAGATAGGGCTGGATCAGCCGCTCGCGAATCCATGCCCAGATGATGCGGGTCATTTCGTCGCCGTCGATTTCCACGACCGGGGTTTTGACCTTGATCTTCGCCATGCGCCTGCTCTCGATTTTGTTGCGATTGCGAGGGGCCTTACGGGGTCGTCGGCTCGCGATCAACCGCATGCCGGCGGGTTGGCCGGTGGTGAGCGGTTGTCAGCACGGCTCGCCTTGGGTACACCACGCTTCATGGCATCGCTCGAAAAGCCCGCGGTCGGCACCACGACCGTCAAGTGGCGCTGGCCCTCGGTTCACCCCGAAGGGCGCAAATACGTCCTCATCGCCGCCGTTTTCACCGCCTTCTTCGCTTTCATGGCATGGGAGACGCTGGCATGGCCGATGGGGCTGGTAACGATCTGGGTCGCATCCTTCTTCCGCGATCCGGTCCGTACCACGCCGCAGGGTGACGGACTGATCGTCGCGCCGGCCGACGGTCTGGTGACGATGATCGAGCGGGTCGCGCTGCCGATCGAGTTGCGCGGTCCCAATGGACTGGGCGACCAGCCGCTGGTGCGGGTGTCGATCTTCATGTCGGTCTTCGACGTCCATATCAATCGCACGCCGATCGCCGGCACGATCCGGCAGGTCGTCTATATCTCGGGCAAGTTCCTGAACGCCGATCTCGACAAGGCGAGCGACGAGAATGAGCGCCAGCATATCGTCGTCGAGGGGCTGGACGGCCGACGGATCGGCTTCACGCAGATCGCCGGGCTGGTCGCGCGGCGGATCGTGGGGTTCGTGAAGTCGGGCGATTTCGTGGCGGCAGGACAGCGGATCGGGCTGATCCGCTTCGGCAGCCGGGTCGATGTGTTCTTACCCGAAGGGATCGAACCGCAGGTGACATTGGGACAGCGCAGCGTCGCGGGTGAAACCATCCTGGGTCGGCCGGGCCTGCCCGCCGCGACCGGCATCGCGCAGTAAGATGCGCCGTCCGCTCCCCGTCCGCGGTATTCCGCTGCGCGCCGTCGCACCCAACGCCATCACCGCGCTGGCGCTCTGTTCCGGCCTGACCGGCATCCGCTTCGCGATTGGCGGAGAATGGGAACGTGCCGTCCTGATGGTGCTGCTCGCCGGGGTGCTGGACGGGCTGGACGGGCGTGTCGCGCGGCTGGTGCGCGGCGAAAGCAGGTTCGGCGCCGAACTCGATTCGCTGTCCGACGCGATTTCGTTCGGCGTATCTCCCGCGCTCATCATGTATCTGTGGGCGCTGCTGGCCGAGCCGCGCATCGGCTGGATCGTGTCGCTGATCTACGCGGTGTTCACCGCGCTGCGCCTGGCGCGGTTCAATGCGCGGATCGACATTGCCGATCAGCCGCACAAGTCGGCGGGGTTCCTCACCGGCATTCCGGCTCCCGCAGGTGCCGGGCTGGCGATGCTGCCGCTCTACGCATGGATCTGGACCGGACTCGACTGGTTCCGCTCGCCCTGGGTGGTCGCGCCATGGGTGGCGTTCGTCGCGTTCCTGATGGTATCGAGCCTGGCGACGTTCAGTTGGTCGTCGCTGAAGCTGCGCCCAAACATCCGCTTCGAAGCGATGGCGGGCGTGGTGATCGTCGCCGCGGCGCTGGTGTCGGCGCCGTGGCAGACACTGACGGTGGTATGCGTCGCCTATCTGGCGACGCTGCCTTTCAGCATCCGTAGCTATGCGAAGGTCAGGCGGCAGCGCGAAGCGGCTGCGCCACGGGCGTAACGCCACGCTGGCGAATGACGCCGCGACGCGACGTCAGGCGCACCGGCGGCAACGGATCGATCGTCCATTCCGGGCCGCGCAGCAACAGGCGCAGGATACGGTCCCGGGCCGGCAGCAGGGTGCCGATCAGCGTCGCGACAGCAACGAAAAAAGCGAAAGCGAACAGCACGGAAACGAACAGGGCCATCTCTAACTCCCCGACACACAAGCGACCGGTAAAAATCGCATCCATCCCAACCACTTGTGATGAATGCGGTTCCACGGACTGTATCTGGACCCTCTATGTTCTCATATCGTTCCGGCGTCAAGGCTTGATCGACGGGTCGCTCTGCGCTAAGGGCCGCCGTCTCAACCCCACATGGGAAGCGCTCATACCGGTGCCCGGGCCTTTGGCCTGACAAGGGTTCCTGCTTCCCAGAGGATCAACCGGAAGGAATTATCCTATGGCGGCACCCGTCGTCACCATGCAGGCGCTGCTCGAATCGGGCGCGCACTTCGGCCACCAGACCCATCGCTGGAACCCGAAGATGAAGCCGTACATCTTTGGCGATCGTAACGGCGTCCACATCCTCGACCTGTCGCAGACCGTGCCGCTGTTCGCGCGCGCGCTGGAATTCGTGTCGTCGACCGTCGCGTCGGGCGGCAAGGTGCTGTTCGTCGGCACCAAGCGCCAGGCGCAGGAGCCGATCGCCGAAGCCGCCCGCAAGTCGGGCCAGCATTTCGTCAACCATCGCTGGCTGGGCGGCATGCTCACCAACTGGAAGACGATCAGCAACTCGATCAAGCGTCTCAAGGCGCTCGAAGAGCAGTTGTCGGGCGACACGCACGGCCTGACCAAGAAGGAAGTGCTGAACCTGACCCGCGAGAAGGACAAGCTGGAGCTGTCGCTCGGCGGTATCCGCGATCTGGGCGGCATTCCCGACATCATGTTCGTGATCGACGCGAACAAGGAAGAACTGGCGATCAAGGAAGCCAATACGCTGGGTATCCCGGTCGTCGCGATCCTCGATTCGAACGTGTCGCCGGACGGCATCGCCTTCCCGGTGCCCGCGAACGACGATGCGAGCCGCGCGATCCGCCTGTATTGCGAGGCCGTGGCGATCGCCGCGACCCGTGGCGGGCAGCAGGCGATGGCCCATTCGGGCCGCGACCTGGGCGCCATGGACGAACCGCCCGCCGAGGAAGCGCTGACCGCCGAGCCGGAAGCCGCTGTCGAAGCGTAAGCTGTCACGGAACTGACGTGCGGGCGGGGCAGGGCGGAACACGCGCTGCCTCGCCCGCAAGCATATCGAACACCAATCAGGAGCCAAGCCATGGCAGAAGTTACCGCCGCCGCCGTCAAGGAACTGCGTGAGCGCTCGGGCGCCGGCATGATGGACTGCAAGAAGGCGCTGTCCGAGAACAATGGCGACATGGAAGCCGCCGTCGACTGGTTGCGCACCAAGGGCCTTGCCGCCGTCGCCAAGAAGTCGAGCCGCACCGCCGCCGAAGGTCTGGTCGGCGTTGCCGTCGCCGGCACCAAGGGCGTCGCCATCGAAGTCAACAGCCAGACCGACTTCGTCGCCAAGAACGACCAGTTCCAGAGCTTCGTGCGCGACGTCGTCGCGATCGCTCTGGAAAAGGGTGACGATGTCGAGGCGCTGAAGGCGCAGGCCATGCCGAACGGCGGCACCGTCGAGGACGCGCTGGTCGCCAACATCTCGACCATCGGCGAGAACCAGGTGCTGCGCCGCGCGAAGGCCGTCGAAGTCGCCAAGGGCGCGGTAATTCCGTACGTCCACAATTCGGCCGGCCCGGGTCTTGGCAAGATCGGCGTGCTGGTCGCGCTGGAATCGGATGCGGGTGTCGACGTGCTCGAGCCGCTGGGCAAGCAGATCGCGATGCACATCGCCGCTGCCTTCCCGCTGGCGCTGGACGAGAGTGGCCTGGACCAGGACATTCTCGAGCGTGAACGCCAGATCGCTACCGAAAAGGCCGCCGATTCGGGCAAGCCGGCCGACATCATCGCCAAGATGGTCGAGGGTTCGGTCAAGAAGTTCGCCAAGGAAAACGCGTTGCTGAGCCAGCCCATCGTGATGGACGGCAAGACGCCGGTCGCCGACGTGGTGGCAAAGGCCGCGAAGGATGCCGGCACGACGATCGTGCTCAAGGACTATGTCCGCTTCCAGCTCGGCGAAGGCATCGAGAAGGAAGAAAGCGACTTCGCCGCCGAAGTCGCCGCCACGGCCGGCCTGACCAAGTAAGGTCGCCAGCCAACGGCATGCCACGGTATGCCGGTGCGGGCCGCGAGGGGGTTTCCCTGCGCGGCCCGTTTCGGTTCGGTACAAGGTCGCTTGGCTTTGCAGGCGGTCGCGTCTAGGGTCCGGCGCGCTCCCGTTTCGACCAACTTCGCAGGTTCCATGACCCGTCCACGCTTCAATCGCATCCTCCTGAAACTGTCCGGCGAAGTGCTGATGGGATCGGGACAGTTCGGCATCGATCCCGCGATGTGCGACCGCGTCGCCCGCGAGATCAAGGCCGCGCGGGGCGAGGGGCACGAGGTCTGCGTCGTCGTGGGCGGCGGCAACATCTTTCGCGGCGTCGCGGGCGCGGCGCAGGGCTTCGAGCGGGCCAGCGCCGATTACATGGGGATGCTGGCGACCGTCATGAACGCGCTGGCGATGCAGAACGCGCTGGAGCAGATCGGCGTCGAAACCCGCGTCCAGTCGGCGATCCCGATGGCGTCGGTGTGCGAACCCTATATCCGCCGTCGCGCGGTGCGCCACATGGAGAAGGGTCGCGTCGTGATCTTTGCCGCCGGCACCGGCAGCCCGTTCTTCACCACCGACACCACCGCCGCACTGCGCGCCGCCGAAATGGGCTGCGAGGCGCTGTTCAAGGGCACCAGCGTTGATGGTGTCTATGACGCCGACCCCAAGAAGGTGCCGACCGCGACGCGCTACGACACGCTCGGTTTCGGGCGTGTGCTGGCCGACGACCTCAAGGTCATGGATGCGTCGGCCGTCGCGCTGTGCCGCGACAACAATATCCCGATCGTCGTCTTCAACATCCGTGACGAAGGCAACCTTGCCGCCGTTCTGGCGGGTGACGGCGTCTCGACGATCGTCCAGAACAACGCTTGATTCAGAAGGAAGTCGGTTATGGCCGCATATAACAAGGCCGATCTCGAACGCCGCATGGCGGGTGCCGTCGAGTCGCTCAAGGGCGATCTGAGCGGCCTGCGCACCGGGCGCGCATCGGTGTCGCTGCTCGATCCGGTCACGGTCGAGGTGTACGGCGCGCACATGCCGCTGAACCAGGTCGCGACTGTTTCGGCACCCGAACCGCGGATGCTGTCGGTGCAGGTGTGGGACAAGTCGAACGTCGGTCCGGCCGACAAGGCGATCCGCTCGGCCGGCCTCGGCCTCAACCCGATCGTGGACGGCCAGACGCTGCGCCTGCCGATCCCCGACCTGACCGAAGAGCGCCGCAAGGAACTCGCGAAGCTGGCCGGCAAATATGCCGAGTCCGCGCGGATCGCGGTGCGCAACGTGCGTCGCGACGGCATGGAAGGCTTGAAGACCGACGAGAAGAAGGGCGTCTACTCGGAAGACGAGCGCAAGAAGCTCGAAACCGAGGTGCAGAAGCTGACCGACGCGACGATCGCCGACATCGATGCCGCGGCGGATGCGAAGGAAAAGGAAATTCTCGGCAAGTGACGTCGTTCGCCGCGCATGTTCCGGTATCGGCGGCGACTGCCGCCGCGCCGGGCCTGCCTTCCTCCGCAGCCGTTCCCCGTCATGTTGCGATCATCATGGACGGCAATGGCCGCTGGGCGAAGGCCCGGCGCCTGCCGCGTATCGCCGGGCATCGCCAGGGGGTGGAGGCGGTGCGTCGCGTCACGCGCGCCGCGCGCGAACAGGGCATCGAGGCGCTGACGCTCTACGCCTTCTCCTCGGAAAACTGGCGGCGTCCGGAGGAGGAGATCGGCGACCTGATGGGGTTGCTGCGCCATTTCCTGAAGAGCGAGATCGACGAACTGGTGCGCGAGGGGGTGCGGCTGCGCATCATCGGCAACTACCGCGTGCTGAAGCCCGATCTGGTCAGGCTGATCGACGATGCGATCGCGCGGACGGCGATGAACACCGGTCCGATCCTTGCGATTGCGCTGAACTATGGCGCGCAGGCCGAACTGGTCGCCGCTGCCCGGCGGCTGGCGGAAAAGGTCGCGGCGGGCATGCCGGTGTCGGCGATCGACGAGGCGGCGATCGACCGCGAACTCGACACCGACGGCCTGCCGCCGCTCGACCTGATGATCCGCACCTCGGGCGAACAGCGCCTGTCGAACTTCCTGCTGTGGCAGGCGGCCTATGCCGAACTGCTGTTCGTCGACACGCTCTGGCCCGATTTCGATGCGGCGGCGCTGGCCGAGGCGATTGCGGCCTATGGCCGGCGCCAGCGCCGGTTCGGGGGCTTGTGACACTGGATCCCGTCGCACGGCGCAAGTCCGACCTTGCGACCCGGACGCTGGCCAGCGTCGGGATGATCGCGGTCGCGGCGACGGCATTGTGGCTGGGCGGGTTCGCCTTCTGGCTGCTGGTCGCGGTCGGCACGCTGTTCATGATGGCCGAATGGGCCGACCTGCACAAAGTGTCGCGCGAGCACAAGCGGCTGGCCCAGATGGCGCTGACCGTGCCCCTGGCGATCCTGTCGCCACTGGCGGCGGGTGCGAGTTTCCTCGCGCTGGGACTGGTCGTCGGCGCGGCATTCTTCGTGGTCATCACGACCAGGCTGCCGATGCTGGCGCGTGGCATCGTCTATTGCGGGTTGCCGGCGCTGGCGGTCGTGTTCCTGCGCGAGCGCGGCGACGGGCTGCTGCTCGCCTTCTGGGCGATGGCGCTGGTATGGGCATGCGATATCGGTGCCTATTTCGCCGGCCGTTCGATCGGCGGACCGAAACTGGCGCCGAAGATCAGCCCGAACAAGACTTGGGCCGGGTTGATCGGCGGCGTGATCGCCGCGACGGTTCTGGGCGGGATGCTGCAATATTCCGGCCTGCCGCTGCATCTGGTGCTGGCGACGCCGCTGCTGGCGGTGCTGGCGCAGGCGGGCGACCTGTATGAGAGCCAGTTGAAGCGTGCCGCGGGCGTCAAGGATTCGGGCAACGTCCTGCCCGGCCATGGCGGGGTGATGGACCGGCTCGACGGGCTGGTCCCGGTCGCCCCGGCGGCGGCGTTGATGGTATTGGCGGGACTATATTGGGCATGAGGCGGGTCAGCATCCTGGGGGCGACCGGATCGGTCGGCACGTCCACGCTCGACCTGATCGAACGTGCGCCGGACGATTTCGAAGTGGAGGCGCTGACCGCGCATCGCGACGTGTCGAAGCTGGCGCACGCGGCGCGGCGGGTCGGTGCCAGGCTGGCCGTCGTCGGTGACGAAGGGTGCCTGCCGGCACTGCGCGAGCTGCTGGCCGGCAGTGGCATCGAAGCGACAGGCGGTGCGCAGGCGGTGATCGACGCGGCGGCGCGGCCGGTCGACTGGACCATGGCGGCGATCGTCGGCACGGCGGGGCTGAAGCCGGTGATGGCGGCACTCGCACGCGGCGGCGCGGTGGCATTGGCCAACAAGGAAGCGCTGGTATCGGCGGGGGACGTGATGATGGCCGCCGCCACCCGCGCCGGCACCACGCTGCTGCCGGTCGACAGCGAGCATAACGCCGTCTTCCAGTGCCTCGACGACTGCCCGCCCGAGCGTATCCGCCGGATCATCCTGACCGCGAGCGGCGGACCGTTCCGCGAACGCTCGCTGGCCGATATGCGGAACATCACCCCCGAACAGGCGGTGGCGCATCCCAACTGGTCGATGGGTGCCAAGATTTCGGTCGATTCGGCGACGATGATGAACAAGGGGCTCGAGCTGATCGAGGCCTATCACCTGTTCCCGGTTTCGGTCGAACAGCTCGACGTGCTGGTCCATCGCCAGTCGGTGATCCATTCGATGGTCGAATATGTCGACGGGTCGACGCTGGCGCAACTCGGGTCGCCCGACATGCGCGTGCCGATCGCGCATGCGCTGGCATGGCCCGACCGGATGGAAACGCCGTGCGAACGGCTGGATCTGGCGCGGATCGGACGGCTCGATTTCGAAGCGCCGGACCCCGTGCGCTTCCCGGCGCTGGCGCTGGCCCGTTCGGCACTCGCGGCGGGCGGCGGGCGGCCCGCGATCCTGAACGCCGCGAACGAGGTTGCGGTGGCGGCGTTTCTCGATCGCCGGATCGGCTTCCTCGAAATTGCCGCAATCGTTTCGGATGTTCTCGACCGCTTCGACCCGCCGGGTCCGCAGACGCTCGACGCCGTATTGGCGATCGATGCCGAGGCGCGGGCATTGGCGGGCGGGCGTGTAAAGGATTGCGCCGCTTGATCGAATCCCCCGGATTGCTGATTACCGTCGTCGCGTTCCTGCTGGTGCTGGGGCCGCTCGTGTTCGTGCACGAGCTGGGCCATTATGCCGCAGGACGCTGGTTCGGGGTGAAGGCGGAGGATTTCTCGGTCGGTTTCGGCCGCGAGATTGCCGGCTTCACCGACCGTCGCGGTACGCGGTGGAAGTTCGGCTGGTTGCCGCTTGGCGGCTATGTCCGCTTTGCCGGCGACATGAACCCCGCTTCGCAGCCCGATGCCGAATGGCTGCAATTGCCCGCCGAGGAGCGCGCGCGCACCTTTCAGGCAAAGCCGGTATGGCAGCGCGCGATCATCGTCGCGGCCGGTCCGGCGGTGAACCTGATCCTCGCCGTCCTGATCCTCGGCGGCTTTGCTGCGGCCTATGGCGTCGATCGTACGCCGGCGACGATCGGCGGCGTGGTGCAGGGCAGTGCGGCGGACCGCGCGGGGCTGCGCACCGGCGACCGGATCGCCGCGCTGGACGGACGGAGCATCGACACCTTCGCCGACCTCTCCTTCTTCACCGCGATGCGTCCGGGGGAAGCGGTGAGGGTCGATTTCATTCGCGATGGTGCGCCACGCACGACCGATGCCGTAATCGGTGCGGTCATGCAGCGCGACCGCTTCGGCAACGAGGCAAGGATCGGCCGCTTCGGCATCGAACGCGGCACGCCGGTCTATGCGCCGCTGCCGCTATGGCAGGCGCCGGCCTATGGCGCGGGGATGGTCGGCACGATCCTGCGCGGGACGATCGACGGACTGGGGCAGATCATCACCGGTCGCCGTTCGGTCGAGGAAATGGGCGGCCCGCTGCGCATCGCCAAGGCATCGGGCGAGCAACTGTCGCTCGGCTGGCCGGCGCTGGTGACGTTCGTCGCGTTCGTTTCGATTAATCTGGGATTCATCAACTTGTTGCCAGTTCCGATGCTGGATGGCGGCCACCTGCTGTTCTACGCGATCGAGGCGGTGAAGCGCGGGCCGGTCAGCCCGCAAACGATGGAATGGGCGTTCCGCGGCGGATTGGCGCTGTTGCTCGCACTGATGATATTCGTCACGGTGAACGATCTGGGGGCGTTCGGCGTGTGGCGCGGGCTCGCCGGCTTGATCGGCTGACGTGGTTAGGGCAGGGCGCAATCGTCCTGTGTGGAAAAGTTCCTCCGGTTGGGGTGGGTTTGGTGACGGCAAGCAAGTATTCGATTTTCGGTGTGCGTGGCGTCACGCTGCTCGCGGGCACGATGCTCTCGGGCACGATGGCGTTCGCGCAGGCCCGCACCGCGCCCGCCGCCGCGCCGACGGCACAGGCGCCCGCCGCACAGCCGCCCGCCGTTCAGGCGCCGCCCGTACCTGCGGTCCCGGCTCGCACGATCCGGTCGCTGCGTGTCGAGGGTTCGCAGCGGATCGAACCCGATACGGTATTGTCCTATACCAAGCTGCGCGTCGGCAACCCCTACACGGCGGAAACGCTCGATCAGGCGATCAAGGACCTTTACGCATCCGACCTGCTGGCCGACGTATCGATCGAAGGCGCCGAAACCAGCGACATCATCGTCAAGGTGCGTGAGAACCCGATCATCAACCGCGTGGTGCTGGAAGGCAACAAGCGGCTGAAGGACGACAAGATCACCAAGGAGATCAAGCTCGCTCCGCGGCAGATCTTCACCCGCACGGCGGTACGCGCCGACGTGGCGCGTATCGTCGAGCTGTATCGCCGCCAGGGCCGGTTCGCGGCAAATGTCGAACCGAAGATGGTCATGCTCGACCAGAACCGGGTCGACGTGATCTTCGAAATACAGGAAGGCGCGAAGTCCAAGGTCCGCCAGATCAACATCCTCGGCAACGAGGTGTTCAGCGACAGCGAATTGCGCAGCGAAATGGCGACCAAGGAGTCGCGTCCGTGGCGGATCTTCAGCTCGGCGACCAGCTATGACCAGGATCGTCTGGCCTATGACCAGCAGAAGCTGCGCCAGTTCTACCTGACGAACGGCTATGCCGATTTCCGCGTCATCTCTGCCGTCGCCGAACTGACGCCGGACAAGGAAGACTTCATCATCACCTATGTGGTGGAGGAAGGCGATCGCTACAAGTTCGGCGACGTTGCGGTCGAAAGCGCGATCCGCGACTTTGACAACGCATCGCTGACCAAGACGCTGCCGATGAAGAAGGGCGACTGGTACAATGCAAAGCAGGTCGAGGATACCGTCGATCAGCTTTCCGAATATGCCGGCCTGTTCGGCTATGCGTTTACCGATGTGCGCCCGGAATTCGTGCCCGATCGCGAAAATCACACGATGGCGATCACGTTCTTCCTGAACGAGGCCAACCGCACCTATGTCGAAAAGATCGACATCACCGGCAATACCCAGACTCAGGACCGCGTCATCCGCCGCGAATTCCGCGTCGCGGAAGGGGACGCGTTCAACGCGTTCCTCATCAAGCGCTCGCAGGACCGCATCAACTCGCTCGGCTATTTCCAGGACAAGTTCGAGATCGAGCGCAAGGAAGGCTCGTCACCCGACCGCATCGTGCTGGCTGCGAACGTCGAGGAGAAATCGACCGGCGAACTGACGCTGTCGGCCGGTTTCTCCAGCCTCGAACGCTTCATCATCCAGGCGTCGATCCGGCAGCGGAATTTCCGGGGCAAGGGGCAGGACCTCCAGGCGTCGGTCAACTATTCGACCTATCAGAAGTCGGTCGAACTGGGCTTCACCGAACCCTATCTGTTCGACAAGAACATCGCGCTGGGCGGCACCATCTTCCGCCGCGACCTCAACTCGTTCAACTTCCTCGGCACCGGCCGCAACTCGCTATATTCGCAGGTCTCGACAGGTGGGCAGGTCGTCGCCAGCGTGCCGCTGACCGAATTCTGGACGCTGTCGGGGCGGTATCAGTTGAGCCAGGACGATGTCGGGCTGGACGAGGGCACGTATTTCACCAACGGCGTCTGCGATCCGTTGAAGGCCGGGCGCTATCTGTGCGACTCGATCGGCAACCGCCTGACCAGCATGGTCGGCGCGAACCTGATCTTCGACAACCTCAACAACCGCCTGCGTCCGTCGCGTGGCCAGCGACTGGTCACGGGGCTCGACCTTGCGGGCCTGGGGGGCGACGTGCGCTTTGCCCGCGTCCGCGGCGATTTCGACAAATACTGGAACCTCGGCGGCTTCGTCCTGTCGGCCGGTATCGAGGGCGGCTACATACATTCGCTGCAGAAGAGCCCGGGCGAGGGGATCGATCCGGTCCGCATCGTCGACCGCTTCTATCTGGGCGAACCGCAGTTTCGCGGTTTCGACATTCGCGGCGTCGGCCCGCGTATCCAGCGGCAGCGGTACAGCGGGTCGGTCGCGGCCGGCGATCAGGCGCTCATTACCGCCCGCGACCAGGTGCTGAACGATCCGCTGGGCGGCAAGGCCTATTATCTCGGCAAGATCGAACTCGAGCCGCCGCTCGGTTCGGGCATCGCCGAACTCGGCCTGCGCCCATCGGTCTTCATCCAGGCCGGTGCGCTGTTCGGCGTCACCCGTCCGCGGCCGACCGTGGCGTTCGAGCAGGCGCGCAATGCCGACGGGACGTTGCAGTTCAACAAGGACGGATCGCCGTCGCTGCTGCCGTTCACCACGCGGACGCAGGTCAACGGGATGCAGGTGTACAACAACCAGTTCACCGATGCGTCGGGCGCCCCCGCATTCCGCCAGACGACCTGTTCGGTCGGCTATTCGGCGACGATCGGCGGCACCTGCGCCGGTGGCGAGACGAACACCATCGCCACCACGACGACCGATCCGTTCCTCGAACAGTTCCTGGGTGATTCCGCCCGGCCACGTCTGTCGATCGGTGTCGGCGTCAACTGGAATTCGCCGTTCGGACCGCTGCGCATCGACCTTGCCAAGGCGTTGCTGAGCCAGCCCGGCGACGACAAGAAACTCATCACTTTCAACGTAGGAACCCAATTCTGATGCGTAGCTTCACCAAGGCGGCTGTCGCCGCATTCGTCTTCGCCCTTCCGACCGCCCCGGCGTTCGCGCAGGCGCTGCCCGACGCCAAGATCGCCGTCGTCGATTCGGAGCGGATCTTCCGCGATTGCACCGCCTGCAAGGCGGCGACCGCGCAGCTCCAGACGCAGCGCACCCAGCTCCAGTCGCTCGCGACTTCGCTCGGCCAGCCGCTGCAGACCGAGGCGCAGTCGCTGCAGACCGCCGTCACCGCCGCCAAGGGCAATCCGGACGCGGCGCTGCAGACGCGCATCCGCACCTTCGAACAGCGCCAGCAGCAGGCGCAGCAGCAGATCGGCCAGCAGGAACAGCAGGTCCAGCGCAACATCGCCTATGTCCGCGAGCAGATCGGCACCCGTCTGGGCCCGATCATCACCCAGATCGCGCAGCAGCGCGGCGCCACGCTGGCGATCGACAAGGGCAGCAGCTTCTTCAACGCGCCGGCGACCGAGATCACCGACGCGGTGCTCGCCTCGCTCAACGCGTCGCTGCCCAGCGTCAGCGTGACCGCGCCGGCACAGGCCGCCCCGGCCGCCGCACCCGCCGCCGGTGCCCGTCCGGCGCCCA
This sequence comes from Sphingomonas hengshuiensis, assembly GCA_003240755.1. Classification (GTDB taxonomy): domain Bacteria; phylum Pseudomonadota; class Alphaproteobacteria; order Sphingomonadales; family Sphingomonadaceae; genus Sphingomonas; species Sphingomonas hengshuiensis_A. The sequence continues at coordinate 117,883 of QFNF01000004.1, forward strand.
CGGGCCGCTGACGCATGGACGGGGAAGCGACATCGATCGGACCGCTCGACATCACGCGCGTGATGGCGGCGATCCCGCATCGCTATCCCATGTTGCTGGTCGACCGTGTCGCGGAACTCATCCCCGACCGGTCGATCACCGCAATCAAGGCGGTGACGATCAACGAAGGCTTTTTCCAGGGGCATTTTCCCGGTCGTCCGATCATGCCGGGGGTATTGATCGTCGAGGCGCTGGCGCAGGCCGCCGGCATCCTCGCGGTCGAGAGCCTTGGCCTCGCCGGTTCGGGCAAGCTGGTCTATTTCATGTCGATCGACGGCGTGAAGTTCCGCAAGCCCGTCGAACCGGGCGTGCTGCTGACGCTGGATGCCGAGTTCGTGCAGAAGCGGGCACGCGTCTGCAAGTTCGCGGGCAAGGCGCGGATCGACGGCGAGCTGGCCGCCGAATGTGAATTCACCGCGATGATCGCCGATCCGCCCAAGGCCTGACCCGGCCACCCGCATTGCCTTTCCGGGCGCGTCCGTGTACGGGCGCGCCTTCCTGTTCCAAGGCTGGTCGGAACCAGCCGCTCATGGAGAAGACCGATGAAGAAAGACACGCATCCCGACTACCACACCATCAAGATCCAGATGACCGATGGCACGGTGTTCGAAACCCGCTCCACCTGGGGCAAGGAAGGCGACACGATGCAGTTGGACATCGATCCGCTGGCACACCCGGCATGGACCGGCGGTCGCGGCCAGATGCTGGATTCGGGCGGTCAGGTCGCACGCTTCAACAAGCGTTTCGGCGGTCTTTCGCTCGGCAAGAAGTAAGCAGCGTTCGGCCCGCGGCCTGTCCGCGAGCTGCAATGATGCGAAAAATGGCTGCGGTGGCGTTTGCTTCCGCAGCCATTTCTATATGGGTGCCAGCGCGAGCGCCACGCCGGGTTATCGGGATATTCTCCGTGTGCCGCTTCTGATCCAGGGACGGCACGAGCCGATACGATCCTGCCGGCTTCGCGTGGCGCGCGATTATCGGGGCGTGCTTCGCGGTGGTGCGGTGGAGGCGCGCAGGTTCAGCGTGGCGGCGACCGACACCGGGCCGGCGGGGGGCAGGGTATCGCGCTGTTCGGCGATGATCCGTTCGACCGCGCGCGCCGCAACCTCCGCGATCGGTTGAGTCACTGCGGTGAGCGGCGGCTGGGCAAAGCGCACGATCGGGGTATCGTCGAAGCTGACGATCGACAGGTCGTCGGGCACGGCCAGTCCACGTTCCTTGGCCAGCGCCAGCGTCGCCATCGCCATCTGGTCGCTGCTGGCGATGATCGCGGTCGGCGGGTCGGCGACGTCGAGCAATGCCACGGCCGCCGCGTAGCCGGATTCATAGTCGAAATCGCCCGGCTGGATCAGGTCGTCGGACAGCCCGGCAGCCGCCATCGCCGTGCGCCAAGCGGTGACGCGCCAGCCGCTAAGTTCATAGTCGGGGGCGCCTTCGATAAAGCCGATCCGCCGATGGCCGAGCGCCACCAGATGCTCCGTCACCATCTGCGCCGCGCCCTCATCGCCCATCGTCAGGGAAAAGCCGGGGCCGGACACCCGCGATCCGATCCGCGCGATGCTGATCCCCCGCCTGGCCAGCAGGTCGAGGATCAGGGGATCCTGCGAATGGGGCGGGGTCAGGATCACGCCATCGGGCTGCAACGCGCCGATCGCGGCGGACAGTTCGCGTTCGATATGGTCGCTATGCGTATCGACCAGTTCGAGGATGAGCCGATAGCCGTGCGCGCCGCACGTCAGCATGCCGCCCAGCAGCATCTGGTCGACCCAGTCGGTTCCCTGCCGGTTCTGCCACCCCGCGATGGTGCGGTCGCGGTCGTTGAGCGCGAGGATCAGGCGCGAGCGCGATCCGCCCATGCGCTGTGCCGCGATCAGCGGGACATAGCCCAGCCGATCGATCGAATCCTGGACCCGGCGCGCCATTTCCGGGCGGACATTGGGTTCGTTGTTGATGACCCGGCTTACCGTCTGCAACGACACCCCGGCATCGGCGGCGACATGCTTGATCGTCACCCCCTGACGACGTGGCGGCATCAGCTACGGTCCGCCGGGCAGTAGCGCGCGACATAGTCGCCGTGCGGCGGCATCGTCGCGACGGTATCGATCACCTGCCGGCGCAAGGTGGAGAGCAGCCGGTCCAGTTCATCGTCGGTCAGCTTCGCCGCCAGCGGGTGATGCCTCTCCGGCACGATCCCCTGGCCCATCATCACCTGCACCCAGCTATTCTCACCGAACAATTCCTCGTTACGGCGGAATACCCGGCCCGTCTGGCGGAACAAGCCGATTTTCTGTGCAAGCGTTTCCGGTACGTCCATGTTCGCGCATTGCCGCCAGAACGGGGAATCGCGGCGGTCGGTGACGTTGTAGTGCAGGATCAGGAAGTCGCGGATCTGTTCCATGTCCTGTCGCTGCTGGTCGTTGAATTCGGTGACGTCGGCAGGGCTGATGCGCCCTTGCGGGAACAGGCGGATCAGCCGCAGCACCGCGCGCTGGATCAGATGGATGCTGGTCGATTCCAGCGGCTCCATGAACCCGCCCGACAGGCCGATGGCGACGCAGTTGCGATACCATTGTCTGCGCCGGGCTCCGGTGGTGAAGCGCAGGAAATTGGGTTCGGTCAGCACCGCGCCCTCGACATTGCCGGTCAATCGGTCGAACGCTGCGTCGCGGTCGAGGTAACGGCTGCAATAGACGATGCCGTTGCCAACCCGGTGTTGCAGCGGGATGCGCCATTGCCAGCCGGCGTCATGCGCCGTTGCGCGGGTATAGGGTAGCGGCGGGCCGACGCTTTCGGTCTGCAATGCGATCGCCGCATCGCACGGCAGCCAGTGGGTCCAGTCGTCATATCCGGCATGGAGCGCGCCTTCGATCAGCAGCGCGCGAAAGCCGGTGCAGTCGAGGAACAGGTCGCCCGTCGCCCGTCGCCCGCCGTCGAGCCGCAGCGCGGCAATGTCGCCGGTTTCGGCATCGAGTTCGACCTGGGCGATCCGTCCTTCGATCCGCGTCACCCCGTCGCGTTCGGCCATGGTGCGCAGGAACCGCGCGTAGCGGGCGGAATCGAGCTGATACGCATAGTTGGTCGCGTCGCCCGGAAGATGGGCGAACTTGCCCTGCAGCGCCGCGACCAGTTCGGTGCAGTAGTCATCATAGGGCCGGTCGTGCCCGCGAGTCAGGCCGTTCAGCCAGTAATGCTGGAAGCCTGCCGCCCAGTGATCGCGTCCGGTAATGCCGAACGAGTGGAAATAGCGGCTGTCGGCGGTCTTCCACCCTTCGAAGAGGATACCGAGCTTGAAGGTGGCGGCAGTGGCGGCCATGAACTCGGCCTCGTTGATGCCGAGCAGCCGGTTGTACGTGACGAGCGGGGGTATGGTCGATTCGCCGACGCCGACCGTACCGATCGCTTCGGATTCGACCAGAACGACCTCGACCGTCCGTCCCATCGCCCGGGCGATGGCCGCCGCCGCCATCCAGCCTGCGGTGCCGCCACCGGCGATGACGACACGGACCGGGGCCGCGCTCATTTGGCGAGTTGCCGCAGCAGGAAGTTGCGCAGTCGCGCGGCGCTATCGGCGGTCAGCGGGTCCAGCACGCCGCGCCCTCCTGCCGGAATATGCGCGGTGACGCTGTCGTCGCTGGCAAAGACATAATGATCGAACACCTCGCGCCAATGCTGCTTCTGTTCGGGCGGCAGGTCGCGGATCGCGAGCAGTGCATGATGGAGCGCATCCTGTGGCTGGCCGAGCCAGCGTGGCGCATCGCGCCACCAGTAGTTCACAAGGATGTTGAACGGTGCCAGCCCCTCGACATGATGCCACCACAGGCCGGGAATGTGGATTGCATCGCCCGGCTCCAGCTCGGCGACCTGGGCATGGGCCAGCGCCTCTGCGAAGCGCGGGTGCCGATCGACGTCCGGGGCGCTGAAATCGACCATCGACACCGCCCGTCCGGCGGGCGTGTTGTCGAGTGGTCCCAGATACAGGTTGCAGAACTGGCCGGGCGGGAACAGCGTGAAGCGTCGCCGGCCCGCCGCGACGCAGGCGAGATTGTCGGGCAGGTCATTATGCGCGGCGATGCGGGTACGCGTACCGATCCAGATACTGGCAAGCGGTTCCCGGGTGCCGAGGTCGATACGGTTGGCCTCGGCCAGTCCATCGAAGAACCCGCGCATGTCGATCGATGCGAGATAGATGGCGCGCGCGTCGCCAGACTGTTCCAGCCGGCCCATCTCGCCGAGGATGTCGGGCAGCTTGGCGCGAACGGTGGCGAAATTCATGGCCATCGCTTCATCGTAGAAGAGGCGATCGCCGCCGCCGCGTTGTCCGACCGACACGGTGAACGGCACATCGCGGTGCCGCGCGACCAGATATTCGCGGGCCGCCTGCGACGACTGGTTCGCCGCCTGCACCAGCGGCCAGTCGGCGACGAGTCCGCGCACCACGAACGGGGCGGTCGCGGTGCGAAGGTGGCGGTCGAGCGCGGCGGCATCCGCCGCCTGCACCTCGACGACGGGGGCGGGGTCAGCCACGCTTGTTTTTGCGCGCGATCAGGGCGGGCAGGTTGGCGAGCGACGCGACCGCCATGTAGATCGGCAGCAGATGGCCATCGGCGTTCAGCTTTCCTAGCGTTGCAGCGTCCAGTTCGGCCAAACGCTCCTCGGCGATCGTGTGGAAACCGACCAGCCGGTTGGTCGCGCCGCTGTCGAGCGCGACTTCGAGGGTGAAGGGTTCGAGCAGGCGATAGCGGTCCAGCGCGTCGAAGAACGCCGCCGACGCGCGATAGCCGGCATCGAGCGCCCCCAGCCTTTCGAGGATGACGTCGAGATAGGGCGAGGGGCGCCCTTCGCGATCGAACAGGCGGACGCCGCCATCGGTCGCGATCCGCGGGCTGGCCATGTCCACCACTGCCCTCGGCGTCGCGCCGCCATCGGGCGCTCCGCCGATCAGGAACGGCTGGATATCGATCGACAGCGGCAGATAGGGCGCGTCCCAGCGCTCGTCGGCAAGGAACAGGTTCTCGCCCGCATCGAAGCCGAACAGCGCCAGAGCGACGAAGCCGGTACGCTCGCGATTCTGGCGAAACAGGATCGGATAGCTTGCCTGCACCTGGCGGAATTCGTCCGGCACGACCAGCGCAGTCATCACCGCGTCGCCCAGCGCCTCCGATCGTTCGCGCCGGACGCGCACCTCGCGGTGCGCGGCGACGTTCAGCAACTGATGGTCAGACATGGGCAACCTCGGCAGGGGCGCGGGTGAGCGCATTCAGATATTCGCGGTTCGTCGGCAGGCTGGCGGTCAGCGCGCGGGCCCGTTGGCGGACCTGTTCCAGTACCATTTTGGTATCGCTGCGTTCGGCGCGCAGCGGGCCGGGCGGCGGCGGCGGCATCCCCATGCCGTACAGCACATATTGGTGGCTGGCGGCCGGAAATACCTCGTTCGCATGGGCGAAATCGGCTGGCGAAGGCGGCTGGGTCCGCCAGAGCGCCAACAGGTCATGAAGCGCGGGCGGGATCGAAGCCGGATCGCGATGTGCGCGCCAATAGGGGCTGTCGCGCTCGCTCAGGGCATAGTGAAGCTTGAGGAAGTCGACAATCCGGTCCCAGCGGTAGCGGAACAGGGCGTTGAACCGGCGGGCATGCAGGTCCATCGCGCTCCGGTCCGCCGGAAACCCGTCGAGCAGCGCGTCGAGCGACAATTCGATCGTGACGATCGCGGACGCTTCCAGCGGTTCGAGAAAGCCGGCCGACAATCCGATGGCAAGGCAGTTGTTCCGCCAGAACCGCTCGCGATGCGCGGAACGGAAGCGCAACTGGCGGAACGACAGTCTGGCCGGTTCGACCTCGGGCGCGATGCGTTGGAGATAGGCGGTGAGCGTCGCCGCGGCGTCCGCGTCGCTCGAAAAACCGCTGGCATAGACGCAGCCGATCCCGCGTCGCGTCGGCAGGCCGATATCCCAGATCCAGCCCGCGTCGTGCGCCGTGGCGATGGTCTGCGACGCGATCGGGCTGTCGTGCGCCACCGGCACCTGCACCGCAAGCGCGCGGTCGTTGAACAGGATGTCGGTACGGTCGATGCTGCCGACCCCGTAATGGCCGCCGATCAGCAGCGCGGCGTGGCCGGTACAGTCGAGGAACAGGTCGCCCGCGATCCGGCCCGATGTCCGGGTGTCGACGGCGGCTATATCGCCGTTCTGCGCCGCCTCGATGCCGGTCACATGATCGCGTAGATGACGGACACCCAGTCGCGTGCAGGCGGTTTCGCGCAGCAGTTCGGCGAACTTGCCGGCGTCCAGATGATAGCCATAGTTGAGCGCGCCGGCATAGGGCGGCATGGTCGGCTGGCGCGGGGCCAGATGCTCGTCGCATATTGCGGGTTGGGCAGACACATGCGCAGCGAAACTGCCCTGCCGCCAGTCGCGCAGCAGGTCGCCGGGCGACAGGGCGGCGGGTGCCGTGAAGGGGTGGTGATAGCTGTCGCCGGGCAACCCGGTGCGCCATCCGTCGAAGCGCGATCCCTGTTTGAAGCCCGCATCGGCAGCGCGCAGGAAGGTCGCTTCATCGATCCCGATCCGCGCCAGAGTACCGCGCATTGTCGGCCACGTCCCTTCGCCGACACCGATCGTCGGCACGTCGGGGGACTCGATCAGCGTGACGGTCAGCGGATCGGCGGCATGGGAGTCGGCGGCGGCCGCGATGCGACACGCCGCCAACCAGCCGGCGGTTCCGCCGCCGACAATCACGATCCGCCTGATCCGCTCCGTCATGGTTCAATCCCTGGCCGGCGGGCGGCGGCAACGTGCCGCCGCCCCCGGACCGCTTTCGCATCAGAAGCTGAAGCGGACCCCGCCGGTATAGCGCGCAAAGCCGGGCTGCGCGAACGTCACGAAGTTTTCGTTGCGACGATGCCCGCGCCGCCCTTCGCCGG
>QFNF01000059.1 GCA_003240755.1 Sphingomonas hengshuiensis
GCATTTCGGGAAAATACAATCGGGAACATATTTCGGGAAAATCAGCCCCGGAGCCGCGAGGCGTAGCCGGTTTGCGGCCCAGGATCTCGATCGACCTTCCCAAACGGGAATGAGATAGCCAGATTGCAACGATCGATCCTCTTGTCGGATTGCGAGTATCCTGCTGCTATGAGGTCATGAAGTTCATTCTTCCCGCGATGTTTGTGCTGGGTCTTTCTGGCTGTGCTGGTGTCACCCAAAGCAGGCCGGTCACGGGCGCTGGGCCGACGATGATCTACAGTCCGCCAACCCGTCTAGGCGGGCGTGGCAGTATGATCCTCATTCCTCCGGCTTCTTCATCAAAAAACGCTGCGCAGCGGGCTTCACTCGAAGCACCTGACCGCTCGCTGACCCGTCCTACCGGCGAGTGGTTGCAAGGGACGTGGTTGTTTGATGCCAAGCCTGCTGACGTATCGCGATCAACCTGCAATCCGGGTACGACAGTGACATACAATTCCGATGGAACCACGCAGTTCTTTGGCGGCAGGGCGCAGTGGCAGCTCACTGACAGCGTCCTCACGGAAAAACTTCTGGAGGTTTATGAGCGTGGGGATCCGGAGGATGCAGCCTTCGTAGGCAAGACACGGCACATTGCTCTTCAGCGGATCGGGCCGAACGAAGCCAGAATGCAATATGGGAAGGAGTGGATTTCCATACTCCGCTGCCGAAATGATGAAATCAGGTGATGAATATCAAACCAGATGGTAGCGCTTACCTATGATATCTTGGTTCATCGTCACCTTGTTTTTGCTGATTTGGAACGCCGTTTACTGCGCTTTCAAGATCGCAACCGACTTCCGTGGCCCTAAGCCGGCTAATGGGGTTTGGGGGCTTTTTGCCATCGCAGGCGTGCTATCGACGATAGCGATGGCAATACTAGCAGTGGGGGTTTCGTTCTCCGGCATCTGACAGATGATCGACGACCAATCGCGACCCAAACCTAGCGCTCGATGAGCTGGCCATTACTCAGTTGCGTTATTCCCGAAATACTATTCCAGTGGGACCCTCGACGTCGGTCGTATCGCGAACCGTCATAATCGAATGCTGCTAATAGTCGAAGAATCGGATATGGAAGACGAATGAACCACCTTTACTTCGTCACGCATCCGGAAGTCGTGGTCGATCCACATACGCCGATTGAGCGGTGGCATCTGAGCGCGACCGGCATCGATCGGATGAGGCTTTTCTCGCGTCGGCCCGAGTTGACCAGTCTCAGCGCCATATGGTCGAGTGCGGAGACGAAGGCGATCGAGGCCGCTGGAATCCTCGCCGCCACGACCGGGCTTGGCGTGTCGATTTCAGCGGCACTCGGCGAGAATGATAGAAGCGCAACCGGCTTCCTGGCCTCCGCCGAGTTCGAGACGGTTGCTGATGCGTTCTTCGCCCAGCCATCGACCAGTATTCGTGGATGGGAAAAGGCGGTCGATGCGCAGGCGCGAGTTCGAAATGCCGTATCGCAGATCGTATCCAGGCACTGCGATGGTGATCTGGCGATCGTCGCCCATGGCGCGGTGGGCACGCTCCTGCTCTGTGCCTTATTGGAAAAACCTATCAGCAGAGTGTTCGATCAGCCGTTCCAAGGGCATTACTGGAAGGCGTCGTTATCAGATCTCAAGCCGCTGGATGGCTGGCAACCGATTGCGCCACGGCTTTAGCGCATAAGGTGCGCGGTCGTGCGCCGATCATGGTTTTCCCGGTTGACCATCCCATCGGGAAAGCCCCGGCCCTCTCACTGGCGGTTCCTTTGCGGGAAAACGGCGGGCCGCTACAACAGGGTAGGTAGGTATAGTGGATACGACGATGGAAGCAGCATGTCAGTGCAATCAATTGATGATAGAGCTGCCTGCGCGTCCACTTATCACGATCGCGTGCCATTGCGTCGATTGTCAGAAAAGAACCGGCGCGCCGTTTGGTGTGCTGGCGTATTACCGGGTAGATCAGGTTTCGATAGCTGGTGAGGCGAAAGCCTATGAACGTGTCTCGGCTGTGGGAAACAGGGTCGAAAACTTCTTCTGTCCGGTCTGCGGCTCGACTGTTTATCTCAAGCTGGCGAAGCAGCCTGCCCTTCTCGGCGTTGCGCTCGGGTCAATCGCTGATCCAACCTTCTCCGCGCCATCGTGGTCCGTCTGGGAACAGTCTAAACACCATTGGATCGACATACCGGGCGAGGTTCAGCACTTCTCGCAAGGCGATAGCTGATTTTCCCATTTCTCGATCCCAATAGGACGGCCTTGGCCGTCCCGCCCGTCGTTCCTTTGCGGGAAGCCTCAGGACGCTGGTCCTAATAGGCTGGGAGGATGGATGGTCAGCCCCTCTTAGGCGGTCGCAGCACAAGCGGCGTGGTTCGGATCGGCAATACGATGCGGCGTCCGATCATGCGTGACGCGGGGTTTGGCCATGCTTGCCTGCTTCACCTTGAAAAAATCGGCTTCCGCCATGCTCCCCGCTTTCGAGGCATAGATGATGCCGGGCGCGAGGTTCTATCGTTCATTCCCGGCGTCGTGCCCTCTGATCTGGGGGCATACTCAGACGATCAACTGGCAGCAGCCGCGAACCTGCTTCGTGGCTTCCACGACGCGACGGCCGACATGCCGGCGATCCAGGCGGCCGGGTTCGAGGTAGCCTGCCATAACGATTGGACTCCGACGAACACCGTCTTCGTGGACGACATGCCAGCGGCGATGATCGACTTCGATACCGTACAGCCGGGAGAGAGGCTGTAGGATTTGGGCTACTCTGCCTTCACTTGGCTCGATCTAGGTAACGACGATCATGCTCCTGCCGAGCAGGTGCGTCGCCTAGGTGTGTTTGCAGCAGCCTACGGACATGCGGAATGTACCGTGTCGCGGATCGCTGCATATGCCCTAACGCGGCAGGCGGCGCTTGCCGCGTCCACCCGTGCGCGGGGAAAGATCGAGATAGCGGAATGGGCGGCGTCCTGTGCCGATTGGACGGCCTTGAACATCGTGGAGCGGCTGATGCCTACCGGCTACTCGCGATCATCGGTCTAGCTGCTTTTCCCGAAATCCGATCGATTCCAGGAACAGATGACGGCCTTAAGCCGCTTGTGTCAGCTCAGCATCGAAAACGCTGCCAGCAGTCCGAGGCTTGCAACCCAATGGAGCCGGCGTATCGAACGGCAAGGTACGATCACCGACCAGTTCAAACCTGTCCCCATCGACCATCACCTGTGGGCTGATCGGGCGAGAATTGTAGCTTGAGGCCATCGCCGCTCCGTACGCGCCGGTTGCGTGGAAGACGGCCAGATCCCCTCGCGCCACGTGATCGATCGTCCGATCGGTGCCGAACATGTCACCAGTTTCGCAGACGGGCCCGGCGATGTTGGCAACCATCGTAGTCCCATCCGGGCGGACGGCCGCGAAGCGGTGATATGCGTCGTAAAGCGCGGGACGTGCCAGATCGTTCATCGCGGCATCGACGATGACGAACGGGTGGCTCAGGCCGGGCTTCACCCAAATCACCCGTGTCAGCAGCACGCCGGCAAGACCGGTGATGATGCGACCGGGTTCGAACGTGAGGCTGACGTTCCAGTCGCGCGTCACACGCGCAACCATCGCCGCATAGGCGGCGAGCGACGGCATCACATCTTCAGGCCGATATGCAATGCCGAGCCCACCACCCAGATCGACCCGGGTGATCGTGTGCCCGCGTGCGCGAAGGTCAAGAACAAGCGCGCCGATCCGGCGGTACGCGGCCTCCAGCGGTTCCAGATCGCTGATCTGACTACCGATATGAAGCGCGACCCCTTGCAGATCGAGGCCGTCGAGTTGCGCCAGCCGATCGTACATGTCCGACGCGCCCGCGATATCGACACCGAATTTGCTTGTTCGCCTGCCGGTCGTGATCTTGGCATGCGTTCCGCCATCGACATCGGGGTTCACGCGCAGCACCGCTGGCGCACGCATGCCGCGTCGCCGCGCCAACTGCGCCAGAACACGACCCTCTTCCTCCAGCTCAAGGTTGAACTGGCCGATGCCGGCCTCCAGCGCGTCGATCAGTTCTTGATCGGTCTTACCGACGCCTGAGAAGACCACATCCGCAGGCGCGATCCCTGCGTCTAAGGCGCGGCGTAGCTCGCCCCCCGACACGATGTCGGCCCCATAGCCACACTCAGCGAGCAGCCGGAGGACTGCGCCGTTGGGGTTGGCCTTGACCGCAAAGGCGAAGCGGGCGGACGGCAGCCCCCGCAGGGCAGACATAAATGCGTTGGCGGCATGGCGGAGCGCCCCCGCCGAATAGACGTGAACGGGCGTGCCGACCGCATCGGCGATAACGGGCAGCGCGACGCCCTCTGCGCACAGCACGCCGTCACGATAGTCGAAGAAGCTCATGTAAGGAGACCTTGCGTGTCAGTGTCCAAAGCCGTCGTCGGCCTGCCCGCGGCGACGCACGCGGGCAGCATGGACGACGTCGGCGGTGTGGCTGTGCCCGCGCCGCTCGGCGCGGAGCAGCTGACCGACCCGCTTGCCATGGATCATCAGCGGCAAGCCGAGCAGGGCGAGCGGGAAGAAGACGATCATCGCCGGGGAGCCGTCGAGTGCCAGGCACATCGCACAGGAGGATGCCAGCAGCGCGAAGCCGCCGGCTTTCCATTGCAAGTCGCGACGGGTCATGCTGCCCGTGCCCGATCACGCGGGCGATCGCGGTCGACGATGAGCAGGTCGCCGGCATTGACGAGGCTTGCCCGCACGCCCGGCCGGTCGTCGCCTGCGCGACCACCGTGCCACAGAACGATGTCTGCCGGGAAATCAGCCTCGCCCGCCAGCGCCTCGACCATATCCGCCACCTCAAAGGTGAGCCCGATCGCCGGTTCGTGCAGACGTGCAGCTGCTGCACGCGCCCGCCCGATCATCGCCGGTGAGCCATCGATGCCGCGGCCCTCGATCGCTGTGAAGCCGAGCGCCCTGGCGTGACGCACGGCCTCGATAAGCAAGGTGCCGCAGGCGCAGTCGGCGTCGACGATGCGGACGGAATGGCGCCCTCGCTCGCGCAGAGCAGCAAGCGCGCCGCAGATGTCAGTCCAGCGCGCATCATTGTGCGCGGCACGGCTGCCTAGAATCGTGGACGGGGTAACCATCGAGGTGGACGACAGACGATCAGCCGTGACGAACGGCTTCAGTTTCGGTGTCATGGGATGATCCTCAGGCGGCGCAGCGTAGCGCGTGCTCGGCCGGGCTCACCGGCTCGAAGGAGATGAGCGGAACCAGCGGTGCCGAGACGATCTCGAGGCTCGCGTGGTAGATTTGACGCTCCGCTTCGGCGAAGCTGAGCGCTGCGCCACGTGAGACGAACCGGCCCTCCATCTTTCGACCGCTATCCTGCACGAGCCAGTGGCCCGCCTTGTCCTGACCGACGTAGATGATCGTCCCGCGTTCGTCGGGCTCCGGATTGGGTTCGGACGACATATCGCCTTTCAAACCTTCGATAATCGAGCGTCCAGCGCCCGCTTGTCCGAGGTACTAGGCCCCGCATAGTGTTTCGAGATCGATTCCGGGAAAGTGCATAGTGCGCGCGTAGGCCTGATAACGGCTCGTCGCATTCGGGTCGGCGGGCAAGTGATCTACAACCAACGCGCCTTGCGGAAGCGCCAGTACAGCGCCGAACAGATCGTCAGGATCACGCCGATAGTTATGGGATAACCGTAGGGGCTCCGCAGCTCGGGCATATGTTCGAAGTTCATCCCGTAGATGCCGGCGATGGCAGTCGGCACGGCCAGGATCGCTGCCCAGGCCGCAAGCTGGCGCGTGATCGCGCCGGTGCGCTGCTGCTCAATGAGATTGCTGAACTCGAACACCGATGACAGCAGATCGCGCAAACCGCTCGCCATTGTCTCCACCCTGCGAACGTGATCCAGCACGTCGCGGAAGTACAGTCGAGCTTCGGCATCGACGCACGGAAGTTCGTTCTTGGACAGCTTGCGGGCAACCTCCTCCATCGGAACCAGAAT
>QFNF01000040.1 GCA_003240755.1 Sphingomonas hengshuiensis
CAACTGGTTCCGTTCAGTCCTGGGCGATGGTCCGGGCGTCGCCGAAGCCACGACGCGCGATGGCGGCACGGGCGGTTTCGGCAGCGGCTCGGGTGGCGAATGGGCCTGCCTGCACCCGGTACAGCCTGCCCGCCGAACGCACAACGCCGTCGACCGATTTTGCCAGCGCTGCCGCGCGGGCGGCATCGGACAGGGCGGCGACCTGCACGAACCAGCGACCGCTTGGCTTGGGCGGCGCTTCTTTCTGCGGGGCCGGCCGCGGCGGCTTCGGGCTGGCGGCGGGGGCCGGAGCCGGTTTGGGAGCAGGGGCGCGTGCGGGCGCTGCCACGGCCACGACGCCCGGCACAGGCGGCGCCAGACGCCGACGCAGTGCCGCCAGCAGGAACGGCGGCGTATCCAGCCGGGTCACGACCGATCCGGCGCGAATGGCCACCTGTTCCGCGGGCGAGGGTACCGCCGGCCGGATCCGCAGCACGGGCGACGCCCCTACGCCCAGCGCGCGGCCCGCCGCCGGCGACAGCGCGCCGATCTCGCCACCGCCCGCCTGCGGATACGGCGCCACCTCGACCACGATCGTCCGCCCGCCGTCGAGGTTCGTGACCTCGGCAAAGCTCCCCGCGGGCAATGTCCGGTGCCGCAGGATCAGCCCGGCATCGGTTCCGCCGACAACGGCCGGCCCGACCTCGTCCAGTCGTTGCTCATGGATCACCGGCGGCGGCGATTCCGCACCGGCCTGCGCCAGGAACAGCCCCAGAACCGCAACGATCATCGCGCCACCGCATCCGCCAGCAATCCCACCGACAATGCATAGAAGTTCGAACAGTTATAGTCGAGGATCACCCGATAATTGCCGGTCAGGAGATAGGCGGTCTGCCCCGGACCGTCCGGTTCGATCAGAGTCGCCTGGATCGTCGGATCCAGCCGGCGTCCGTCGCTGGGCGTCACGCCCAGCGCATGCCATTCGGCCAGCGACCGCCACTGGCTATGCCGTTCGAACACGCGCGGACAGCGCGGCGACAGCGAACGCGGCGTCAGGATCGACCGGTCGAACCCGGCGGGCACGCCGACCGCGAACCCCCATGGCTGCCCCGGACGCCAGCCCGCATCGACGAAATAATTCGCGATCGATGCCAGCGTATCGGCCTCGTTCGACCAGATGTTGGCGACGCCGTCACCATCGCCGTCGCGCGCCAGGCGCAGGTAGATCGACGGCAGGAACTGGGGATAGCCGAATGCCCCCGCCCAACTGCCCTTCAACCGTTCGCGCGGCACGCCGCGATCGATCATCTTCAGCGTCGCGATGAATTCGGGCTCGAACAATGCCCGCCGCCGCCCTTCATAGGCGAGCGTCGCGAGGCTGCGCGGCAGGTCGAAATCGCCGGTATAGCTGCCGTAATTGGTTTCATGGCCCCAGATCGCGATCATGACCTCTTCGGGCACGCCCGTCTGGCGTTCGATCGACGCGAGCCGCGGGCGTTGCGCGGCATAGGCCGTCCGCCCGCGATTGATCCGCGCGGCATCGACATGGCGTTGGCGATACGGGGCAAAGCGCGGCACCGCCGTCGTGGTCGACGCGCCCGGCTGCTGCCGGTCGAGTTCGACGACGCGGGGATTGTAGGTGAGCGTCGGCAGCACGGCGTCGATCGTCCGCTCGCTGACCCCCTGCGCCCGCGCCCGCGTCGCGACCTCGCGCAGATAGGACTGAAATCCCGCCGCATCCTGTGCCGACGCCGAAGCCCCGGCCATCAGGGAAAGAAGGACGGCAAACCCCGCCTTGGCAATACGCATCACACCGGTCTCCCGTTCTGGACCGGTATTGGCACAGCCCGGGAACGGGATGAAGCCCCTCCGGTGACAAGGACTTGCACAACGCGCCGATCTTGCCCAATGCGGCCGCATCGCGGAAGAGTGTCCGAGTGGTTTAAGGAACCGGTCTTGAAAACCGGCGAGCGGGCAACCGTTCCGTGGGTTCGAATCCCACCTCTTCCGCCAGCATCCGCCCTTATGGCGCAAAAGAACCTACCCGTTGACGTTCTCGAAAGGTGTCCGCGGCAGTAACCATCGTTTTAGGATGGGTGTCACGAATCTCAAAGTCGCGAAGATCACCGCGATCGCGGCCACGCTGGAGGAGAAGCGGGAGCGCGTGGAGCGTCTGAACGTCCTGATCGGCTGTTCCCGCGAGCTGATGGCCGAGCTCGACCCGAGGTGGGATCCAGACCAGGTCAGGCCGTCACCACCGCACCAGCGAAAGCTGCCCTACGCCAACGGCATGGTGACCAGGTGGGCCATGCAGCTGATCCGCGAGGCCACAGGGCCGTTCTCTTCGGCAGAGCTGGCTGAGAAGATCGTAGAGAAGCAGGGCGGAGACGTCCGCGATCCTGATCTGGTCAACCGTGTGCGCGAGGCAATCGACGTCAGCCTCCGCAAGAAGCTGGGTGTCTACGTCCGATACACGCAGACGAGGCCTACGCTCTGGGAGCGCATCGACGAATAGACGGCTGGCACTTCACGCCGCGATCGGATCGAACAGATCGTTCGCGGGCTTGTGCCGCTGCCAGTAGCCAGCCATCCGCGACGTTCTCGACCGCAATGCGGATCCGATCAAAATATCGACCTGGCTGCCGTTGTCGACCCGCCTGTACTCCTCGCGCCACGCCATTTCCCAGCCGTATCGCTCGGCATAGGCCTTGGTGAAGTAGCGGTAGACGCCGCGCTCTCCGCACCTGAGCCGCGAGAAGACGCTCTCCACGCCGTTCGTGCAGGCGATGCCGTCCGAATAGCTCTTGGAATGGTCGATGCGCTTGGTGTCGAAGTACATCTCCAGCGGTCCCCACTGCGTGCCTTCGTCGGCGTGCATGACCGTGCCGCGTTTCACGATGCGCCGTGCGATCGGAACGCCGTCTCCCTCCTTCGGGACATGGAACATCCGCACCTTGGGCCGACGCTCCGGATCGTCGTGCGTCCGTTCGCGGATGGCGACGATCGAGGTCGTGACCTTCGGATTTTTCTTCTTCCAGGCCTCGAACGCCTCGTCGTCGTCGACCCGCCTGTTGGGAAGTCGGTGCCGGCGATTGCCGATGAAGGCGCCATCGATCTCCACCACGCCTTCGAGCTGCTGGTCATAGTCGATCGACATCGCCTCGCGGAGCTTGTGGGCCAGGACGAACGCGGTCTTGTACGCAAAGCCCATCTCGCGGATCATGCGGCCGGCGGCTGTGCCCAGCACGCCGTTCACGGTAAGGGCGATCGCCGCTAGAAGATCCCGATATGCCATCTTGCGACTGGAGAAGATGGTCCTGCTGGTGACCGTGAACTGGATGCGGCAATCCTTCCGCTGGCACTTCCACTTCCGGTTCTCGACGAGCGTCCAGTGCTCGTGACTCCCGCACGCCGGGCAGACGGGTGCCCCTTCGGTATCTGGCCAGCGCAGCTTCCTGAACCTCTCATAGGCGAGCTCCTCCGTCATCCCGAACACCTGACGCAGTGTCAGTGTTCGAGCAGCAGGGGATATGAGGAAGTGTTGCGCCACGGGTTCTGGTGTTTCGCATCACCAGATATGGTGATGCCCGCCTATAGGCAAGGGCAACATCACCAAAAATGATTATTTTTCTCATCGGCCTCGGTGATGGCAGGGCTTCCGGTCACGCGCAGGTTGGCCTATGACCCGGTCATGAGCGACATCGAACCGCCGCCTGCTGGCCATGCCGATGAGAAGGCATGGGAGGAATTGGCGAAGAACATTCTCCGGGCCCAGATGATGGCCAATGGCGTGTCTTACGCGACGCTGGCCGAGCGCCTTGCGGCGTTCGGGATCACCGACAACGAGCTCAACCTACGCAACAAAGTCAGCCGCGGCCGCTTCACTGCGGTTTTCCTGATGCAGTGTCTGACGGCCCTCGGCGCCGACTGGATCAAGGTGCCGACGCTGGCCGAGGGTGGCCGGCAGGGTGGCGCACAGGCGCTGGCCACGAAGGCGCGCAACCCGAAGAGCTGACCTCAGAGCCGTCAGCTCGTTACCGGCAAAGCCGGATACGGCATCATCTGGTTCTTTTGCGCCATAAGGGCGCAGCTGTCCGCGCCCGCCGCGCGGGGTTGTGAATCCGGCGTCGGCCATGCAGTATCCGGCCCGGGTGTCCGCGCATCGCCGGTGCGGGCAGGTTCCTGCGCTGGTCGGGCCGCCAGCGCCAAACCCGCGTGCCCGGAGTATCGGCTTGCCCGAACGGACCATCCTTTCCCGCCCGTCGTGCGTCGTCGCCGCGATGCCGGACCGCCGCTCTGAACCATGCCGCGCGGTCGCGGGTCGGGCACGATCGGCGGCGAGCGGCAGGCGCCCGGTATCGCGGTGTCCGGGTCCTGTCGGGCGGGTCGCGTAAGGTGGCGTTGCTGACCCTGATCGCGTTGCCGTTCCTCGCGGTCGTCCTGCTGGCGGCGACCCGGCGGGCATCCCGGCGCGTCCATATGCTGGTCGCCGCGGCCGGCAGCGCGCTTGGACTGGCGGTGTTGCTGTCGCAGGCGGACATGGTGCTTTCCGGCCGGACGGTGGCGGCACGTCTCGCATGGCTCCCCGCGCTCGGTCTGGATGTCAGCCTGCGGCTCGATCCGCTGGCGCTGCTGTTCGCCGGATTGATCCTTGGCATCGGACTGCTCGTCGTCGTCTTTGCCCACGGCTATCTGGCCGGGGACGAGCCGACGGCGCGCTTCCTGTCCTTCCTGATGCTGTTCCAGGGCGCGATGATCGGCATCGCGCTGTCCGGCAACGTGCTGCTGCTGCTGGTGTTCTGGGAACTGACCAGCCTCGCGTCCTTTCTGCTGATCGGGTTCTGGCGCGACCGGGCCGACGCCCGACAGGGCGCGCGGATGGCGCTGACCATCACCGGCGGCGGCGGTCTGGCGCTGGTGGCGGGCATGCTGCTGCTGGGCAAGGCGGCGGGCAGCCATGAGCTGGCGACGATCCTTTCGCGCGCCGATCTGGTACAGGCGTCGCCGCTCTATCCGGCGATCCTGATCCTGATCCTCGTGGGGGCCTTTACCAAGTCGGCGCAGTTTCCGTTCCATTTCTGGCTGCCGCACGCCATGGCCGCGCCCACGCCGGTCAGCGCGTATCTGCATTCCGCGACCATGGTGAAGGCAGGCGTGTTCCTGCTCGCCCGGCTGTGGCCGGTGCTGGCGGGAAGCGACCTGTGGTTCGGCATCGTCGCACCGGTCGGGCTGGCGACGATGCTGTTCGGGGCGGGCGTCGCGCTGTTCCGCCACGACCTGAAGGCCATTCTCGCCTATTCGACGATCAGCCAGTTGGGCCTGATGGTCATGCTGCTCGGGTTCGGGACGGCGGCGGCGGCGGTCGCGGCGATATTCCATATCCTGAACCATGCCGCGTTCAAGGCGGCGCTGTTCATGCATGCCGGCATCGTCGACCATGAGACCGGTACGCGCGACCTGCGGCGACTGGGCGGGCTGGCCGCGATCATGCCGCTCACCGCGACGCTGGGCATGCTGGCGGCCGCCGCCATGGCGGGATTGCCACCGCTTGGCGGGTTCATTTCCAAGGAGATGATGCTGACGGAATCCGCCCATACCCTGCTGGCGGGACAGGCGTTGCTGGTACCGGCCCTCGCGACGATCGCGGCGGTGCTGTCGGCCGCCTATTCGCTGCGCTATGCGGTGGCGCTGCACTTCGGCAGGCGGCGCACCGGCGACGCCGCGGCCCCGCACGATCCGGGCGCCCTGTTGCTCGGTCCGCCAGCGGTGCTCGGCGGCGTCGCCCTTGCCCTCGGCCTGTTGCCGATGACGCTGGCGGGGCCGTTGGTGGCGGCGGCCGGCGCGGCGGTGATCGGCGGCGCGGCGCCCGAACTGCATCTGTCGCTGTGGCACGGGATCAACCCGGCATTGCTGATGAGCGTGGGCGCGATCGCGATCGCGGTCCTGCTGCTTCGGCACCACGCGGCGGTGGCACGACTGGCCGCGCACCTGCCTTCGCCCGATGCCAGGCGCCTGTTCGATGCCGTGATGACGACGGCGGTACGCCGGCTCCGTCACCTGTCTGCGCTGCTCCATGTCGCGTCGCTGCAACGCTATCTGGTCGTGCTGTTCGCCGTCGCGGCGGCGCTGGCCATCGACGCCGCGCTGCGGTTCGGTATCCCCGCCGGGCACCGGGCGACCACGCCCGCGTCTCCGGCGGCGATCATCGCCTGGAGCGCGCTGATCGTGGCGACGGTGGCCGTGGTGGCGGTCGACCGGCGGCGCTACCTCGCGCTGATCTTCATCGGCGTCATCGGCCTCGTCATGGCGCTGGCGTTCGTCCACCTCTCCGCCCCCGATCTCGCGCTGACCCAGATCGCGGTAGAGGCGGTGACGATCCTGCTGATGCTGCTGGCGCTGCATCTGCTGCCCGGCGCTCCGCCGCGCCTGTCGGGTGTTCCGCGCCGGGTGCGCGACGGGGTGATCGCGGCGGTCGGCGGGCTGGGAACCGGCTGGCTTGCCTGGGCCGTCATGACCCGGCCGGCGCGCGAGGGTATCTCGCGCTTCCACTGGGACAACAGCTATCCGCGCGGGGGCGGCACCAACGTCGTCAACGTCACGCTGGTCGATTTCCGCGCATTCGACACGCTGGGCGAGATCACGGTCCTCGGCATCGCCGGCCTCGTGATCTTCGCCCTGCTCGAACCCGCCGCGCGCGGCACCGCCGGCCGCCGATTGCGCGAATGGCGGTCGCGCCATCGCTTCTCCCCCGAACGCCATCCGATGATGTTCGTCATGGCGACGCGTCCGTTGCTGCCGCTGATATTGCTGGTCGGACTGCATGTCTTCCTGCGCGGGCATAATCGGCCCGGCGGCGGCTTCGTTGCCGCGCTGATCTTTTCCATCGCGATGCTGCTGCAATATCTGGCGTCCGGCTTCGACTGGACCGATGCCCGGCGCCGTATCGGCGAGCACCAGCTTATCGGCTTCGGCCTGCTGGTCGCCATGGCCACGGGCCTTGGCTCGCTGGTGTTCGGTGCCCCCTTCCTGACCAGCAGTTTCGGCCATTTCCGCCTGCCGCTGATCGGCGAGTTCGAACTGGCGACCGCGATGCTGTTCGACCTCGGCGTCGCGCTCGTGGTCGTCGGCGCGGTGATGATGGCGCTGGCACAGCTTGCCCATGTCGCGCAGCGCGCCGCCAGACACGATGGGGAGGATGCGGCATGACCCTCGAATTCCTCGTCGCCTCCGCCATCGCCATGCTGGTCGCAGGCGGCATCTATCTCGCGCTGCGGGGGCGAACCTTTCAGGTCGTGCTGGGGCTGACGCTGCTGTCCTATGCCGTCAACCTGTTCCTGTTCGCGGTCGGGCGGCTGATCGTCGATCGCCCGCCGCTCTATGCCAGTGGCGTGACGGAACATGCCGATCCGCTGCCGCAGGCGCTGGTGCTGACCGCGATCGTCATCACGTTCGCCATGACCGCGCTGACCGTCATCCTGTCGCTGCGCAGCTTTCTGGAAAGCGGGTCGGACCAGGTCGACGGCCTTGCCGGGCCGGAAACGGGGGGCGACACATGAGCCCGCCCGATCACCTGCTCGCCGTGCCGATCGTCCTTCCCGCGATGATCGCGCCGGCTACGATGCTGTCGATGCGGCGCCACCGTAACCTCGCGCTCGCCCTGTCGCTGGGCGGCGCCATCGCCATGCTGGTCGCGGCCGTCGCGCTCCTCGCGCTGGCGCAGGACGACACGGTCCGCAGCTATGCCCTGGGCGGATGGGCGGCCCCGTTCGGCATCATACTGGTGCTCGACCGTCTGGCCGCGACGATGCTGGTGCTGGCCGCACTGCTCGGCGCCATCGTGCTGCTGCATGCCGTCGTCACCGGCGCGGACCGGCGGGGCTGGCATTTCCACCCCCTGTTCCATTTCCAGCTCATGGGGCTGAACGGCGCGTTCCTGACCGGCGATCTGTTCAACCTGTTCGTGTTCTTCGAAGTGCTGCTGATCGCGTCCTATGGCCTGATGCTGCATGGTCAGGGGCCGGCCCGGATCAAGGCCGGCATCGCCTATGTCGTGGTCAACATCGTCGGGTCGGCGCTGTTCCTGATCGCGCTGGGCCTGCTCTATGGCCTGACCTCGACGCTGAACATGGCCGATCTGGCGGTCCGCGTGGCGACGCTCGGCGCGGCGGACCAGGGGCTGCTGCGGACCGCCGGACTGTTGCTGATGGCGGTTTTCGCGCTGAAGGCTGCGGTGGTGCCGATCCATCTGTGGTTGCCGCGCACCTATGCCGCGACGATGCCGGTCGTCGCCGCGCTGTTCGCGATCATGACCAAGGTCGGCGTCTATGCGATGATCCGCACCGTGCCGCTGATCTTCGGTACGCGGGGCGGAGCGGCGGCGTGGGTGCCGGCACCCTATCTGCTACCCGCCGCCATGCTCGGGGCGCTTCTGGGTTTCGTCGGTGTGCTGGCGGCGCGCGGCATGCGCGAACAGGCGGCATTCGCGGTACTGGCTTCTACCGGGACGCTGCTGATGGCGGTATCCTGTTGGCGGGAGGCGACATTGGCCGCCGCGATATATTATCTGGTACAGGCGACGCTTGCCGGGGCCGCTCTGTTCCTTGTCGCCGATGTGACGATGCGACGGCGGGGCCAATATGCCGATGCGATCGTCCCCGGTCCCCGCTTCGCCGGACAGGACGATGCCGGATTGCTGTACCTGACGGCGGCGATCGCGGTCGTCGGGCTGCCGCCGCTGGCGGGGTTCGTCGGCAAGCTGCTGATCCTCGACGCCAGTTTCGATCTGCCGGCCTGGCCGGCGGTCTGGACGGTGATCCTCGTTTCCACGCTGGTCGGCGTCGTCGGCTTTTCGCGTAGCGGCTCGACCCTGTTCTGGAAGGCCGCACCGCCGGACGCCGACGCAATCGCCGGCGCCCACCGGTCGCGCATGGAATTTGCGGCGCCGCTCGCGCTGCTGGCCCTGCTGGCCGTGCTTACCGTCGCGGCCGGATGGGTGACGGCGCAGACCCGCGCCACCGCTGCACAGGTCATGGCGCCCGATCGCTATGTCGCCGCGATCCTCGGCACGCGGCGATGAAGCGATTGCTGCCCCATCCCGCATTGTCGGCAATGCTGCTCGTCGTCTGGCTGCTGTTGGCCAACGATGTCACGGCGGGCGGCGTCGTACTCGGCGGGATAGTGGCGCTGATCCTGCCGAAATTCACCCGGCCCTTCTGGCCCGACCGTCCCCGCATGCGCTTGGGCCGTTCGTTCATCGGCTATCTCGCCATCGTGCTGTTCGATATCGTCGTCGCCAATTTTCAGGTCGCGTGGCTGATCCTGTTCCGGCGGAACCGCGATCTGCGCGCCCGCTGGCTGGTCGTGCCGATCGAACTGTCCACGCCGGAAGCGATCACGATGCTGGCCGGTACCATCAGCCTGACGCCGGGCACCGTATCGGCGGACGTGTCGGCCGACGGGCGCTTCCTGCTGGTCCACGCGCTCGACGTCGCGGACGAAGCGGCGGAGGTCGCGCGGATCAGGGCGCGCTACCATGCCCGCCTGCAACGGATTTTTGCATGATCGCCATCGCGCTTCACATCGCCGCGGGCTGCATCGCCCTTGCCCTGCTGCTGAACCTGTGGCGGCTGCTGCGCGGACCCGCGCCCGGCGACCGGATCGTCGCGCTCGACACGATGGTCATCAACGCCATCGCCCTGATCGTCCTGATCGGGATGATCGGCGGCAGCGCCACCTATTTCGAAGCCGCGTTGCTGCTCGCCATGGTCGGGTTCGTCGGCACCATCGCCTATTGCAAGTTCATCCTGCGCGGGGACATCGTCGAATGAACGCCGCCGCCGATATCGCCATCGTCGTCCTGCTGCTGCTGGGGGCGGGTTTCGCGCTGATCGGCAGTTGGGGGCTGGTCCGCCTGCCGACGACGATGGAACGGCTGCACGGGCCGACCAAGGCCACCACCCTTGGCCTGGGCGCGTTGTTGCTGGCCTCGGTCGTCTATTTCCGGGCTCGGCTCGGCATCTGGACCGCGCACGAATTGCTGGTTTCGCTGTTTCTGTTCCTCACCGCACCGATCTCGGCCAGCATGATCGCCAAGGTCCATCTGCACCGCGCCCGGACCGGTGCCGCGAACGAACCCGACAGCATCGCAGGCATGCCCCCGCGCCCGGATGAAGGCGGCGACTGGGCCACGTTCGAAGCGCCGCGGCGCGACACCCCCGGATCGACCGCGAACGGCTGACGCCGGCGCGGCGGGAACAGGCTGTCTTCTGGAGCGTGATGATTTCGGGCATACCCGTTCGGCCGCTGCTCGGCACGAACGGGCAGGCTTCATGGCATCAGGGTCTAACGGGTCAGAAACCGGTCGTAATCGGCCGGCGCCATCCGGACATCGTACAGCGCGCGGTCCTCGTCGATCCAGTGGTCGGTGACTTCGCCATGCGCATGCAGCCACGCCGCACTCGCACCGTCCTCCGGTGCCAGCGCGATCCGGTAACGGCGATGCCCCTGGGTCAGCCGGTCGCCGACCGTACGTACGAGGCGCTCGACCCCCTCCCCCGTCAGCGCGGACAGCGCCACGACATCGTCGCGATGCGCCGCCTCGCCCAGCATTTCGGTGCGATCGTCATCGTCCAGCAGGTCGAGCTTGTTCCACGCCTCGATCCGCGGGGTCGTCTCGTCGACGCCGATTTCCGCCAGCACCGCTTCGACATCCGCCGCCTGGACCACCGTATCCGGATGCGCGACATCCCGGACATGGATCAGCAGATCCGCGGACACCACCTCCTCGAGCGTCGCCTTGAACGCCGCGACCAACTGCGTCGGCAGGTCGGAGACGAAGCCCACGGTATCCGACAGGATCGCCTTGTCGATACCGGGCAGCGACACTTGCCGCAGCGTGGGGTCGAGCGTCGCGAACAGCAGGTTTTCCGCCATCACGTCGGCACCGGTCAGCCGGTTGAACAGCGTGGACTTTCCGGCATTGGTATAGCCGACCAGCGCGACCACCGGCCATGGCGCCCGCTGCCGCCGGTCGCGGTGCAGCGTCCGCGTACGCGACACGCCTTCCAGTTCGCGGCGCAATCGCGCCATCCGGTCGCGGATCAGCCGGCGGTCGGCCTCGATCTGCGTCTCGCCGGGACCACCCAGGAAACCGAAACCGCCGCGCTGCCGTTCGAGGTGGGTCCAACTGCGGACGAGCCGGCCGGCCTGGTAGTCGAGATGGGCGAGCTCGACCTGCAACCGCCCCTCCGCCGTCCGGGCGCGTTCGCCGAATATCTCGAGGATAAGGCCGGTGCGGTCGATCACCTTGCAGCCGAGCGCGGTTTCAAGATTGCGCTGCTGTACCGGCGTCAGCGCCGCATCGAACACCGCAAGTTGAATATCCTCATCCCGAACAACCGCCATCAACTGATCCACCTGCCCGCTGCCGATCAGCGTTGCAGGCTTTGGCGCACGAACGCGGAACGGCACACGATGGCGGACCTCGACGCCGATCGCCAATGCCAGGCCGGCGGTTTCCTCCAACCGGGCATCGGCATCGCGCGCCGAACCGCCCATGTCAGGCAGAACGACGATCGCCGTTGCGCCGCGTGCGAACTCCTGCGCGTCGCGATCGAACCCGGTGTTCAAGCCTCGTCCGCTCCGGCAGCCTGTTCCTCGGCCAGGTTCAGCGGATTAGCCGGCTGAATGGTCGATACCGCATGCTTGTAGACAAGTTGCGACATGCCCTCGCGCTGAAGCAGCATGCAGAACAGGTCGAACGCCGCGATCTGCCCCTGCAGCATGACGCCGTTCACCAGGAACATGGTGACGTTTTCCTGCGCCTTGCGCACCGCGTTGAGGAAGATTTCCTGCAGCGGTGCATTCTTCGACGTGTTTTCAGCAGCCGTCGCGATGACCGACGACAGGTCGGCCGGACCCGCGGGCATGATCGTCGAAATAGCGTGTTTGTAGATAAGCTGAGACTGTCCGTCCCGGCGCAACAGAACCGAAAAATTGTCGAACCATGTCACGATCCCCTGGAGCTTCACGCCCTTGACGAGAAACATCGTGACCGGCGTCTTCGAACGGCGGAGCGAATTGAGAAACAGGTCCTGCAGCGACCCGTGCTTGTCGGCCATGGTTTGCCCTTGTTCTTGGCGGGGAATTTTCCGCGTGAGTGTCTTTGACCGGCACCCGGTTGCCGCGCCCCTATGGCGCGGAGCCGCAATCTAAGCCCGGCGACGCCCGGCCGCAATGGCCGACATGTTATTCGTCGCCACGGGTTTCGGTAATGCCGAGCAGCTTCAATTTGCGGTGGAGCGCCGAACGTTCCATGCCGATGAAGGTCGCGGTGCGCGAAATATTGCCCGAAAAGCGCCGGATCTGCACTCGCAGATACTCGCGTTCGAACGATTCGCGCGCCTCGCGCAGCGGCGACCCCATGATCGCGCTGGCCGTAGCCCCGCCGGCCCCCTCTCCCGCAGAGCCAAGAACCTCGGGCGGCAGCAGGTCGATATCGATCCGGGCGATACGATTGCCCGGCGCCAGGATTACGGTGCGTTCGACCACGTTGCGCAACTGCCGGACATTGCCCGGCCATTCATAGCTCTGCAGCGCGATCATCGCATCGGGCGCGACCTCCGGCGTCTGGACGCGGCGTTCGTTGGCGTAATGCGCGACGAAATGTTCGACCAGCGGCGGGATATCCTCGCGTCGTTCGGCCAGCGACGGAATCTGCACTGGCACGACGTTCAGACGGTAATAGAGGTCCTCGCGGAAATTGCCGTCGATGATCTCCTGCTGCAAATCGCGTGCGGTAGCGGAGACGACGCGGACGTCGACCTTCACGACACGCGTGCCGCCGACACGGGTAAAGCTCTGATCGGTCAGCACGCGCAGTATCCGCGCCTGGGTCGCGATCGGCATGTCGGCGATTTCGTCGAGGAACAACGTTCCGCCATGCGCCTGTTCCAGCAGTCCGGGGCGAACGAGGTTGCCCCCCTCCTCCACACCGAACAGTTCCTCGTCGACGCGTTCGGGCGTCATGCGCGCGGCGCTGACGATGACGAACGGCGCCTGCGCGCGCTGGCTCCAGCCGTGAAGGAGCCGGGCGGCAACTTCCTTCCCGACCCCTGCCCCGCCGGTGATGAGGACACGGCTGCCGGTGCCCGCGACGCGCTTGAGCGTGGCACGGACGCTGTTGATCGCGGTCGAGCTGCCGGTCAGATCGTCTTCACGACCGGCCGAGGCGCGAAGCGAAGCGACCTCCCGCCGCAGCCGCTCGGTCTCGGTCGCCCTTTGCACGAGGAACAGCAGGCGTTCGGCTTCGAACGGCTTCTCGATGAAATCCACCGCGCCACGCCGGATCGCCGCGACGGCGGTATCGATATTGCCATGGCCGGAAATGACGAGCACGGGCAGCGACGGGTCACGCGTCTTGAGTTCGTCGAGCAGTTCGAGGCCATCGAGCCGTGACCCCTGGAGCCAGACGTCAAGCAGGACCAGTGATGGCCGCCGCTGGGCAACCGCCTCCAGTGCGCCATCGCTGTCAGCGGCACCGCGGGTTTCATAGCCTTCGTCCTCCAGGACACCGGCCACGAGTTCACGGATATCCGTTTCGTCATCGACGACGAGAATGTCGAGCTTCATGCGGGCGTTCCGGTACGGGTAAGCATGGGGTGGCGCGTCGTAACCTCCTGAAGATCGTCATCGTCCGCCGTGCCCGTTCCCGCCAGGGCGGCGAGGATGGCGGGGTCGAACAGGATCGATACGATCGTTCCTCCCCCCGGACGGTCGGCGAACGATATGGTTCCGAAATGTTCTTCGACGATCTTGCGCACGATGGCGAGGCCGAGGCCGGTGCCACCCTTGCGCGTCGTCATATAGGGTTCGGCGATGCGATCGCGTTCGACCGGCAGGCCGATACCGTTGTCGCTGGTGTCGATGTGCATCCGGCCCTGCGCGTCGTACCGGACATCGATGGCGATGCGACCGCGACCGGCACCTTCCGGACGGGCGGCGACCGCTTCGGTTGCGTTCTTGACGATGTTGGTCAACGCCTGTCCCAACTGGCGGCGATCGCAGACGAGTGGCGCGGGGCCGGCGGAGTCGAGGACGAAATCGATATCGGGGTGCGCAACTTCGTGCAGGAACAGGCTCTGGCGCGCGAGTTCGGCGACGGATTCGTGACGAAACACAGGCTTGGGCATGCGCGCGAAGGAGGAGAATTCGTCGACCATCCGACGCAGATCGCCAACCTGGCGCACAATCGTCTCGGTCAGACGCGCGAAGGTTCCATCGTCCTCGACGAGCTTGGTGCCATAGCGGCGTTGCAGTCGTTCGGCGGCAAGCTGGATCGGGGTCAGCGGGTTCTTGATCTCGTGCGCGATGCGGCGAGCGACGTCGGACCATGCCGCGCGACGCTGGTCGAGCAGTTGCTGGGTGATGTCGTCGAAGGTCAGGATGTGTTGCCCATCGTCCCGGGTGATGCGGACCGCCAGTGTCTTGGCCTCGCCGCCGGACGCCAACTGGATGATCGCGTCCTGCGTTTCACCCTCCAGCAACTGGTCGAGTTCGGGAGCGACATCCGCCAGCCGGCGCCCGACCAGCGGGGTGGTGCCGGTCTTCAGCAACGCGGTTGCCGAACTGTTCGCCAGACGGACGGTACGGTCGGCGCCGACCGATACGACGCCGGCGCTGACCCCCGACATCACCGCTTCGATCAGCGCGCGGCGGCTGTCGATCTGCGCATTGGCGGCGACCAGTTCGCCGGTCTGTTCCTGCAGGCGTTCGGTCATGCTGTTGAACGCACTGGCAAGCGTACCGATTTCGTCCTTCGTACGCGTCATGGTCGGTTCGGGAACGCGGGCGGACAAATCGCCATCGGCCACCCGCCGCGCGGCGCCGACCAGCGCGCCGACCGGACGGACCAGTCGATCCGCCACCGCCAACGCGACGAACACGGCGAGGCCGACGATGATGAGCGATACGACGAACAGGGCGATGTTCAACTGCAACTGGACGCTGCGCGAGCGATTTATCAACGCGTCATAATCCGACAGGATCGCGCGGGTGCGGTTCAGGCGTTCGGTGTAGGTGGCCAGATCGATGTCACGGGCGGAATAGACGTAATAAGGCGTGTCGACGACGCGCGTGACCGACTGGACCTGCCGGTTGCGGACGCTGACATAGCTGGGCCTTCCGGCGCGCAACGCCGCGATCGACTGCGGATCGATGCTCCACCGCAATGGCCCTTCGTAGATCGAGGCGGAGGCGAGCGAGCGCGGACGGCCATCCGCCGGAATCTCGAACACGACCGAATCGCTGAGCGATCGGAACACGATGCTGTTCTGATACAGCAGCCGGAATTCGACGCTGTCGAGCGCATAGCGATTATTCAGCAGCATCCGCCGCACATCGGAAGCGACGGCGACATTCTGACTGTCCACGGCGTCGAGAAACTCGTTGTACGACGACTGTGCCAGCGCCTGGGCATTCTCGAAAATGCCGCGCGCACGGGATGAGGACCAGAATTCGACGCCGTACTGGAACAGGAAGGAGGCGACGACCGTCACCAACAGCATGGGGACGCTGGCGAGGATCGAGAACAACGCGACGAGCCGGACGTGCAGCGTACCGGTGCCGCCGATCTCCGACCGGGCCACGCGACGCTTGGCGATGCGGCGACCGACCAGCACCAGCAACGCCATCGCCGGGATCAGGTTGGCGACCAGCACGACCGCCATCAGCCCCGGCGACGGCAACCGCCCCCGGGCACTCTGCGATCCGTCGAAAAGCAGGTAGCTGCCGATGCCGACGGCGATCGCCGCGATCAACACCGCGACCTCGATCGCCGGAAACCACCGCGCCGGGATCGAAGAGGCGCGTTTCGGTTCCGTCGACGCTGCAACCATGTTGCCGTTTTACAACATTCCGACCGCAACGCACGTCAAATCGCACCGATACGATGCCGGCGCGGAATTATCGTTCCTTGTCCGCATGGTAGGCGCGCAGGGCCGGGTCGATGCCGAGGTCGTCGAGCCGTTTGCGCAGGGTATTGCGGTTCAACCCCATCGCCTTTGCCGCACGTAGCTGGTTGTTGCCGTGGCGATCGAGCATCGCTTCGATCAGGGGGCGTTCGACATCGGAAATGAGCCGGTCGTACAAGGTGCCATTATCGAGCGTCGCCGGCTCATCGCGCGCGACGCGACGCAGCCACGACCGCACTGCATCGTCCAGATCGGCATCGGTCTGTGCCGTCAGACGGGACGTCGTATCGCCCAGTGCGCCGCGCAATTCGCCGGCCTCGATCGCGGCATCGCGCCCCAACACTGCAACCCGACGCATGAGATTTTCCAGCTCGCGGACGTTGCCGGGCCAGTCATGCGCTTCGAGCAGCTTGAGCGCGTCGGGCGTCAGCGTCTTGCGCGGCAGGCCGTCACGCACCGCCTGGTCGAGAAAATGCCGCGCAAGCAGTGCCACGTCCTGGCGACGATCGCGCAAGGGGGGCAAGGCGATCGGCACGACGTTCAGGCGGTAGAACAGATCCTCGCGGAAGTGACCCGACTGGACCTGCGCTGCCAGCGTCTTGTTGGTCGCGGCGACGATACGAACATCTGCGCGAATGACGCGGGCGCCGCCGACGCTGGTGAACTCGCCCGACTGGAGCACGCGCAGCAGGCGGGTCTGCGCCTCCATCGGCATGTCGCCGATTTCGTCGAGAAACAGCGTGCCGCCGGCTGCCTGCTCGAACTTGCCGGCCGAGCGTTGCGCCGCGCCGGTAAAAGCGCCGCGTTCATGGCCGAACAGTTCGGCCTCGATCAGTTCGCGCGGGATCGCCGCCATGTTCAGCGCAATGAACGGCGCACGGCGACGACGCCCGAGGTCGTGGATGGCTCGCGCCACCAGTTCCTTGCCGGTTCCAGATTCGCCCGTCACCAATATCGTCAGGTCGGTGGCGACGACACGGGCGATGACACGGTACACGTCCTGCATCGCCGGTGAGCGACCGATCAGTGGCAGCGACGAATCGATCGCGTCGACCGGCGTTTCGTCGGTATCGCGCGTCCGCCGCGCGAGCGCGCCGCGCACTGCCAGCGCCAGCGTGTCGAGATCGAACGGTTTGGGCAGATAGTCGAACGCCCCGGCCTCTGTGGCGCGGACCGCGGTGGTCAGCGTGTTGCGCGCCGACAGGACGATGATCGGCAGGTCGGGAAATTCGGTGGCGAGGTTCGCCGCCATCTCCAGCCCGTCGCCATCGGGAAGGACGACGTCGGTGACGAGCACATCGGGCAGTCCGGCACGCAGTTCGGCACGAAGCTGTCCAACCGTCGCCGCCGACTGTACGACATGTCCTTCCCGCCGCAGGGCTTGTGCGACGACCGTCCGGATCGCCGCGTCGTCGTCGACCAGCAGGATGCGTGCCGCGTCGGTCATGCGCGCGGCAGGTGGATGCGAAACACGGTCATCGGCGGATATCCTTCACGTGCATAGCGGACGAGCCCGCCCATTTCGCCAACCAGCTTTTCGACCATCGGCAGGCCGAAGCCCCGCCCCTCGCGCTTGCCCGAGACGAAGGGTTCGAACAGGTGGCCGGCAATGTCGGCCGGCGCACCGGGGCCGTTGTCGGTGACGGTCAGTTCGATCGGCACGGCGCGGCGTTCGCCGTTGCCATGACCATGCGACATGCCGTGGCGATAGGCCGTGCCGAGGATGATGCGCGGACGCTCCGTCGCCTCCAGCGCCTCGGCAGCGTTCTTCAACAGGTTGACCATGACCTGCACGAACCCGTCGCGATCGATACGGACCGGCGGCAGCGACGGATCGAAGCGTTCCTCGATCGTGATCCCGCGAGCGAAGCCGGCGGACGCGAGCTGTACGGCATGCGCCAGGACGGGATAGATATTCTGCGTGACCAGTTCGCGCGGGCGGTCGTCCGTGAAATCCTGCATCCGGTCGATCAGCGCCGCTATGCGGTCGACTTCGGTGATGATGAGGTCGGTCAGCACCGGGCGATCGTCGCAGTCGCCCGACAGCAGTTGCGCCGCGCCGCGAATGCCCGACAACGGGTTCCTGATCTCGTGGCCCAGCATCGCCGCTGCGCCGATCGCCGCGCGCGCACCCGCAGCCTGCGACATGGCATGGCCGCTGCGCAGGCCGTACAGCATCACGATCCGCCATGCCGAGCCGTGCGCCGCCGGGGTTTCGTGGAAATCGACGCGCAGGCGACCGCCACGCCTGAGCAGCAATTCGCAGTCATAGCTGACGAAGGTGCGGCCATCGCACTGCTCGGCATAGCCCGGCGGCAGCGAGACGATCTGTTCGAGAGAGAGGCCGCGCATCGCCCGGTCGGACAGGTTGAGCAGCAGTTCGGCAGTGCCGTTGGCGTTCGCGATGCATCCCGCCTCGTCGAGCACCAGCGCCGCGACCGGCAGCGCGGCGAACAGATCGGCGAAGGGCGGCATCGCCCCACCCGCCGCGATCACGCCGCCGCGCGCGTGCACCATGGTGCGTAGAAATCGGCAAGCATCGCCAGCGCGGTGTTCGAATCGGGCTGCTGGTTCACCTTGTTGCGGAACTCGGCCGAGCCGTGCAGCCCCTTGGTGTACCAGCCGATATGCTTGCGCATCATGTTGACGCCGGTTTCCTCGCCATAATGGTCGAGCATCATGCGATAATGGTCGAGGATCAGATGATATTGTTCCTCGATCGACGGATCCGAAGGGACCTGCCCGCCCGACAGCGCCGCCATGACCTGAGCGAGCAGCCACGGCCGGCCATATGCGCCGCGGCCGATCATCACCCCGTCGGCGCCTGACTGATCGAGCGCGGTGCGGGCGTCGTCGACCGAGCAGATGTCGCCGTTGACGATCACCGGTACCCTGACCGCATCCTTCACCCGGCGGACGAACGCCCAGTCGGCATGGTCGCGATACATCTGGTTGCGGGTGCGGCCATGGACCGTAACCATCTGCGCGCCGAGATCTTCGGCAATATGCGCCAGTTCGGGGGCGTTGAGGCTGGCATGGTCCCATCCCATCCGCATCTTGACCGTGACCGGCACCTTCACCGCCCTTACCACCGCGGCAATCAGATCGGCGGCCAGCGGCAGGTCGCGCATCAGCGCAGAGCCGGCATCGCCATTCGTCACCTTGCGCACGGGGCAACCCATATTGATGTCGATGATCGCCGCGCCCTTGTCTTCGGCGAGCTTGGCGGCCTCGCCCATCTCGACCGGGGTGCAACCGACGAGTTGCATCGACACCGGCTCCTCGACCGGGTCCCACATCGCTTTCTGGATCGACTGGCGCGTCTCGCGAATCGCGGCCTGGCTGGCGATCATCTCCGTGACGTTCAGCCCCGATCCGTGCCGCCGGACCATCTTGCGGAACGGCAGGTCGGTAACGCCGGTCATCGGCGCGAGGATAACCGGCGTGTCGATCACGACGCCGCCGATGCGGATGGGAGCTAGGGTCATGGAATGTGCCTGAAAATCAGGCAGCCTGTACCGCAAAGCGCCAGGCAGGGCAAGGCTGGCGGGCGCCAGCGGCTTAGGCTAGGCGGGCCGCCATGCAGACCGGACCCACAGTCGCGCTGATCGTCGCCGCCGGCAGCGGCACGCGATCGGGCAGCGCCACCCCGAAACAGTTCGCGCCCCTCGCCGGCCGGCCGATGGTCGCGCATGCCTATGCCGCGCTGGCGGCCCATCCCGGTATCGACCGGGTGGTGGTGGTGATCGGCGAGGGGCAGGAAGCGGCGTTGCGTGCGGCGCTCGGCGAGGTCGAGCAGGTCGCGGGCGGTGCGACCCGGCGCGAGAGCGTCGTCGCCGGTCTCGCTGCGATCGGCAATGCGGCGCGGGTGCTGATCCACGATGCGGCACGGCCATTCGTGCCGGCGATGGTGATCGACCGGTTGCTGGCCGCGCTTGACAATGCACCGGGGGCGGTGCCGGTACTTCCCGTCGCCGATACGCTGGCGATGGGCGGTGCAGGCCTGGGCGATGTCGTGCCGCGCAATGCGCTGGTGCGCGTACAGACGCCGCAGGCGTTCGACGTGGTGGCGATCCGTCAGGCGCATGACGCATGGGATGGCCGCGTCGAAGCCACCGACGATGCGCAGATGCTGCGTGCGATCGGACTGGACGTGGCAATGGTCGAAGGGGACCCGATGCTCGACAAGATCACCTATCCGGCGGACTTCGCCCTGGCCGAGGCGCGCGTCCTTCCCGTGCTCGTGTCACGGAGCGCGACCGGTTACGACGTCCATCGACTGGAAGACGGCGAGGAACTGTGGCTTGGCGGCGTGCTGATTCCGCATGATCGCGGGCTGTCGGGGCATAGCGATGCCGATGTGGCGCTGCATGCGATTACCGACGCACTATTGGGAACCATCGGTGCCGGCGATATCGGCACCCACTTTCCGCCAAGCGATGCGCAATGGCGCGGCGCCGAGTCGGGCCAGTTCCTCGCGCACGCCGCCAAGCTGGTCCGCGCCGAGGGCGGGATCATCGATTTTGTCGACCTGACGCTGATCTGCGAAGCGCCCAGGATCGGCCCGCACCGCGCGGCGATGCGCGGCCGGATCGCCGACATTCTGACCATTCCGGAACGGCAGGTCAGCATCAAGGCGACGACCAGCGAACGGCTGGGCTTCACCGGCCGGCAGGAGGGGATCGCGGCGCAGGCGATCGCAACGATTCGGGTACCGGCATGAGGCGCCTCGCCGCCCTGTTGGCGCTGCTCGCCTGCGCAAACGCCCCGGTACAGAGCAACCCGTCCTGCGTGACACCTGCCGAGGCGGAGGCGCTGGTGCTGTTCGTCGCGCCCGAACTCATCCGGCAGGCGGGCGCCCGCTGCGCCAATGCCTTGCCGCCATCGGCCCTGCTGCGGCGGACGAGCGGGTCGTTCCTTGCCCGCTACCAGGCGGAAACCGACGCCGCATGGCCGCAGGCCAGGGCCGCGCTGTCACGCCTGACCGCCCCGCAGGCTGTCCAACTGCTCGATTCGTCCTTTGCCGCGCCGATCGTCGCATCGCTGATCGCGCCGATGGTGGTCGGCAATATCGACGCCGCCGATTGCCCGCGGATCGAACGTGCCGCCAACCTCGTCCAGCCGCTGCCGCCGCGCAATGTCGCCGGCCTGATCGTGCTGTTCGCACAGGTCGATGCCGATCGCCCCAACCCCCAGATGCGGCTGCCGCTATGCCGGCAGGCCGCCCGGAATTGACGTGATGGACAATATCCTCCCCCCCGAACTGGTCGACGCCGCGCGCCGCGTGGTGGATGCAAACCGCGCCGCCGCCCGACGGATCGCGCTGGCGGAAAGCTGCACCGGTGGTCTGGTTTCAGCGGCGATCACCGAAATTCCCGGTTGTTCCGATGTGTTCGAGGCGGGTTTCGTAACCTATTCAAATGACGCCAAGATCGAATTGGTAAAGGTCAGTTCCGATGTGATCGAGACGTTCGGCGCGGTATCGATCGCGACGGCATGGAGCATGGCGCAAGGTGCGCTCGAGGCGACGCAAGCCGATGTTGCGGTCGCGATCACCGGTGTCGCCGGTCCGGGCGGTGGCAGCGAGAAGAAACCGGTCGGGACGGTCGTGTTCGCCCGCGCGGAAAAGGGTGGCGATCCGGCGCAGGTCGTCGCCGACCTGCGCCAGTTCGGCGATCAGGGACGGGGAGCGATCCGCCTTCAGGCGGCGTTGTGCGCGCTCGAACTGCTGCTGCCGCCCGATGTGGCGTCGGAAGAGCCGGTCGAGGAATCGCCGTAAAGCTGTGCCGCGCGATCCTCGAACGCGCCGATCATCTTGCGCAACGCGCGGTCGAACACCTGGCCGGCAAGCATTTCGAACACCCGGTTCTTGAACTGAAAGTCGACGGTGAAGTCGACATTCGTGCCGCCCTGCCCATCGGGCCGGAAGCGCCAGTCGTTGTTCAGATATTTGAGCGGCCCGTCGAGATAATCGACCCGGATATGATCCGGGCGCTCCTTCTGCACCTTCGACGTAAAGCTCTCGCGCAGGCCCTTGAACCCCACGATCATGTCGGCGACCATTTCCGTGTCGCTGTTCGAGCGTACCCGGATCGCGCTGACCCACGGCAGGAACTCACCATAGCGGCCGACATCGGCGACCAGATCGAACATCTGCTCGGGGGTATAGGGCAGATGGCGGGTTTCGGTATGTTTCGGCATCAGGCGCGGACAACGCCCAGCCTGGCGTCCCGGTTCGCCCGCATCCGTTCGAAATCGTCACCGGCATGATAGCTCGACCGGGTCAGTGGCGACGAGGCAACCAGCAGGAAGCCCTTGGCACGGGCGATCGCGGCGAATCCGTCGAACGCCTTGGGCGTCACGAAGTCGATCACCTTGGCATGCCTGGGCGTCGGCTGAAGATACTGGCCCATCGTCAGGAAATCGATGTCGGCCGAGCGCATGTCGTCCATCACCTGATGCACTTCCAGACGCTCTTCCCCAAGGCCCAGCATGATACCCGACTTGGTGAAGATCGACGGGTCGAGCTTCTTGATGCTCTCCAGCAGCCGCAGCGAGGCATAATAGCGCGCGCCCGGACGGATCGTCGGGTAGAGCCGCGGCACGGTTTCCAGATTATGGTTATAGACGTCGGGGCGCGCCGCCACGATCATTTCGACCGCCGCTTCATGCTTGTTGCGGAAATCCGGCGTCAGGATTTCGATCGTGGTCGTCGGGTTCGCGGCGCGGATCGCCTCGATCACCTTCACGAACTGCCTCGCGCCACCATCGGGCAGGTCGTCGCGATCGACGGAGGTGATGACGATATGGTTCAATCCCATCGCGGCGGCCGCCTCGGCGACATGCTGCGGCTCCATCGGATCGACCGCGCGCGGCATGCCGGTCTTCACATTGCAGAAGGCGCAGGCGCGGGTGCAGGTGTCGCCCAGGATCATGACGGTCGCATGCTTCTTCGACCAGCATTCGCCGATATTCGGGCAGGCCGCTTCCTCGCAGACCGTCGTCAGGCTCTTCGAGCGCATCAGCGCGCGGGTTTCCTGCACGACCTTGCCGGTCGGCGCCTTGACGCGAATCCAGTCGGGCTTGCGTTCACGCTGCGGGCGGGGGAGCGGCGACATCTCGTTCATGCGCTCCAGATAGCGATGCGGGCCGAAACGAACAACCGTCTGCAACGTTCGCGCCGCCCATGCGTCTTGGGCGGCGAGGGAAGAGTATACTCTAGGATGGAGATTGTT
Organism: Sphingomonas hengshuiensis; assembly: GCA_003240755.1. GTDB lineage: Bacteria > Pseudomonadota > Alphaproteobacteria > Sphingomonadales > Sphingomonadaceae > Sphingomonas > Sphingomonas hengshuiensis_A. The sequence continues at coordinate 23,183 of QFNF01000040.1, forward strand.
CGATGCACTTCAGCGACCTCAAGGAAGGTTACTACCGCTTCCGTGGCAACGAATGGCAGCAGGAACGCGAACGCTGGAGCGAACTCGCGACCGGACAAAGCCCCAAGGTGATGGTGATCGCCTGCTCGGACAGCCGTGTTGATCCGGCGACGATCTTCGGCGCGCGCCCGGGTGAAATCTTCGTGGTGCGCAACGTCGCCAACCTCGTCCCGCCGTTCGAGGACGACGGCGGGCGGCACGGCGTGTCGGCCGCGCTCGAATTCGCGGTGACGAAGCTGGAGGTCGAGGAGGTCCTCGTCCTCGGCCACGGGGCATGCGGCGGCGTCAACGCCTGTCTGACCCAGGCGCTCGCCAACACCAGGCCGGGTGAAGGCGGGTTCGTGGCGCACTGGATCGACCTGCTCGACGAGGCACGCGAGAAGGTCGTCGCCGAGCACGGCACCGGCCCCGAGGGGCAGAAGGCGCTGGAGCAGGAAGGCGTGAGGGTTTCGCTCAAGAACCTGATGACCTTCCCGTTCGTCAAGGAACGGGTCGAGTCGGGCAAGCTCAAGCTGCACGGCGCGGTGTTCGCGATCGACGACGGGCGGCTGCGCGTCCTCGAAGGCGAAAAGTTCGAGAACGCCTGACGGGGTTGCGCCGGGCGGGACCTGCCCGCCCGGCGCACTTCGACCGGATCAGCCCTCCTTCGGGCCGTCCGCCGTCACGCGGATGTTCAGTTCGCGCAACTGCTTGGGCGTCGCATAGTTGGGCGCGCCCATCATCAGGTCCTCCGCCTTCTGCGTCATCGGGAAGGTGATGACCTCGCGGATGTTCGGTTCGTCGGCCAGCAGCATGACGATGCGGTCGACACCCGGCGCCGAACCGCCGTGCGGCGGCGCGCCGAACTTGAAGGCGTTAATCATGCCGGCGAAGTTGGTATCGACGTCTTCCTGCGTGTAGCCCGCAATCTCGAACGCCTTGTACATGATCTCCGGGCGATGGTTACGGATCGCACCCGACGACAGCTCCACGCCATTGCAGACGATGTCGTATTGATAGGCGAGGATGTCGAGCGGGTTCATCGTCTCCAGCGCTTCCATCTCACCCTGCGGCATCGAGAAGGGGTTGTGGCTGAAATCGACCTTCTTCGCGTCCTCGTCATATTCGAACATCGGGAAGTCGACGATCCAGCAGAATTCGAAGCTTGTCGTCGATCAGCCCCAGCGTCTCGGCGACGCGGGTGCGCGCGAGACCCGCGAGCTTGGCCGCCTGCGCTTCCTTGCCCGCCGCGAAGAACACGCCGTCGTCGGGACCGAGGCCGAGCGCGTCGGCGATCTTCGCCATGCCCTCCTCGCCATGGTTCTTGGCGATCGGGCCACCCCATTCGCTGCCCTTGCGCGTGGCGTAGCCGAGGCCCGCGAACCCTTCGGACTGCGCCCAGGCATTCATGTCGTCGAAGAACTTGCGGCTCTTGTCCGCGGTCTTGGGTGCCGGCACCGCGCGGACCACGTCGCCCGCCTCGACGATCGAGGCGAAGCGGCCGAACCCCGACCCGACGAACAGGTCGGACACGTCGGTGATGAGCAGCGGATTGCGCAGGTCGGGCTTGTCGTTGCCGTATTTCAGCATCGATTCGCGGTAGGGAATGCGCTGGAACGGCAGCGGCGACACGGTGCGACCCTTGCCCTGCCAGTTCGCATATTCCTCGAACACGCCATGCAGGACGGGTTCGATCGCGGCGAACACGTCCTCCTGCGTGACGAAGCTCATCTCGAAATCGAGCTGGTAGAATTCGCCGGGCGAACGGTCGGCGCGCGCATCCTCGTCGCGGAAGCACGGCGCGATCTGGAAATAGCGGTCGAAGCCGGCGACCATCAGCAACTGCTTGAACATCTGCGGCGCCTGCGGCAGCGCATAGAACTTGCCCGGATGGACGCGGCTCGGGACCAGATAGTCACGCGCGCCCTCGGGGCTGCTCGCGGTCAGGATCGGGGTCTGGAATTCGGTGAAGCCCTGGTCGATCATCCGGCGACGGAGCGACGCGATCACGTTCGAGCGCAGCAGGATGTTCGCATGCAGCCGTTCGCGCCGCAGGTCGAGGAAGCGATAGCGCAGGCGGATGTCCTCGGGATATTCGGCCTCGCCGGCGACCGGCATGGGGAGTTCCTGCGCCGCCGATTGCAGCGTCGCGGCGCGGGCGTAGATTTCGATCGCGCCGGTGGCGAGGTTGGGGTTCTTCGTCGCCTCGCTGCGCAACTTCACACTGCCGTCGATGGTCAGCACCGATTCGGTCCGCGCCGATTCGAGCAGGGCCAGCGCGGGCGAGTCGCTGTCGGCGACGATCTGGGTGATGCCGTAATGATCGCGCAGGTCGATGAACAGCACGCCGCCATGGTCGCGCTTGCGATGCACCCAGCCCGACAGGCGGACGGTATCGCCGTCGTTCGCGTCCGTGAGCTGGCCGCAGTTATGGGTACGATAGGCGTGCATCATTCAGAACCTTATGGTCGGGAAACTTCCCAGTCTGGGATAATTCGGTTGCGGGCCGCTTCCCTCCCCCACCCCCTTTTGTCAAGGCGCGGAACCTTGCTATGCGGGCGCGATGCATATCCATCCGTTGATCGAGGACAGCGCGACCCTCGCCGCCCTCTGCACCCGCCTCGCCGAGTCCGACTTCGTAGCCGTCGACACCGAGTTCATGCGCGAGAACAGCTATTGGCCCGAACTCTGCCTGATCCAGATCGCCAATACCGAGGAAGCCGCCGCGATCGATCCGATGGCGCCGGGCATCGACCTGACCCCGCTGCTGAACCTGCTGACCGATAACGAGGACGTGCTGAAGGTCTTTCATGCCGGCGGGCAGGATATCGAGATCGTCTATAACCTGACCGGCAAGACCCCCTTCCCGCTGTTCGATACGCAGGTGGCGGCGATGGCGCTGGGTCAGGGGGAGCAGGTCGGCTATTCGAACCTCGTCGATGCCTATCTGGGAATCACGGTCGACAAGGGCGCGCGGTTTACCGACTGGTCGCGGCGGCCGCTCGACGACCGGCAGATCGACTATGCGATCGCCGACGTCACCCATCTGTCGGTGATCTTCCCCAAGATGCTGGGCAAGCTGCGCAAGACCGGACGCGGATTGTGGCTGGACGAGGAAATGGAGCGGATCGCCGATCCGGCGAACTATTTCAACGATCCGGAAACGGTGTGGCAGCGCGTCCGGGTCAACAGTCGCAAGCCCGAGGTGCTGGGCCGGTTGAAGGCGTTGGGCAAGTGGCGCGAGCTGGAGGCGCAGGCTAAGAACCTGCCGCGCGGCCGGATCGTCAAGGACGAGACGATCGCCGATCTCGCCGGCAATCCGCCGCGGCGGCAGGGCGATCTGGCGAAGGTGCGCGGGCTGTCGGCGGCATGGGCGCATAATGATATCGGCGGGCGGATGATGGAGGCGCTGGCGGGCGCCGTGCCGCTGACCGGTGACGAACTGCCCGGACGCGACGATCGCAAGCCGTCGCTGGGCAAGGAAGGCGCGCTGGTCGCCGATCTGTTGAAGCTGCTGCTGAAGATCCGGGCGAACGAGATCAAGGTCGCGTCGCGGCTGCTGGCGCGGTCGGACGACCTGGAGGCGCTGGCCGCGGGGCAGCGCGACGGGCTGGCGATCCTGAACGGCTGGCGGTTCGAACAGTTCGGGCGCGATGCGCTGGCGCTGGTCGAGGGTCAGCTCGGGTTCACCGTGCTGGGCGGAAAGCTGAAGATGACCCGAGCGGAGGTAGTCGAATGAGGTTCGTTCCCATCATCACCGTAGCGCTGGCGCTGGGCGCCTGCACCACGCCGCAGCAGGCAGAGCCACCGGCCGTCGCCGCGCCGGAGCTTGCGGGCGACTGCGCTGCCGGCGCGGCGGCGGCGCTGGTCGGCAAGCCCTTCAGTGCCGCGCTGGAAGCCGATGCCAAGCGCCGGACCAAGGCGCAAACCGTCCGGGCGATCCGCCCCGGCACGGCGGTGACGATGGACTTCCGGTCCGACCGGCTGAACATCGATATCGATGAGAAGAACATCGTGACCGGGTTCCGCTGCGGCTGAAAACCGCCAAAGTTCACAAAAGTCACGATAGTGGCATGTTCGATCCGAAACGCGCTTCACCCCGTTGACGCTCGGTTCTTTCGGTCGTGACGCGGAACAGGAACCGCTCCAGGCCCCCGCCTGAGCGCGCAGGGTAAGCGATCGTGGCGGTGTAGGAAAGCGGCCCGTCAGCGGCTGACGAGCGAGGCCTCCATCCCCAGCGCGGTGGCGAGCGCACGGTGGCGCTTCTGGACTGCTTCGCCATAGAGGGCCGCGTCGTCGGCGGGCACGACCAGTTCGACCTGCGCGCGCTTGCGACGCAGATCGGTACGCTGCAACGGAGTGGCGACGCCGCCGCTCAGCCGCTGGCCCAGCCGCATGGCGAGGCCCCAGCGATGGGCCGCCTGCAGCGCGGCGGGGGACGCCAGTTTCGCGAGCGGTTCGGGGGGATTGTCGCCGCTGCCCCCGCAAAGACAACTGTGGAGCGCCTGTGCCAGGATGGCGCGGCCAGTCGCGTCGATCGCGACCCAATTGCCATGCAGCGCAATTTCGACACCACGTTCGGCGCGGAATTCCGGGTTGGCGTGCCAGCCCACATCGGCGAGCAGACACGCGGCATGGCGCAGCCGGACCGCGGCGGGCGCGTCGTCGGGGAAGAGCGGCGCCATCCATTTGTGCAGCAGATCGCCATGTTCGACGAACCGTCCCTGCCGTGCGCCTTCGTCATGCGCGGCGACCAGCAGCGGATCCTGCCGCCGTATGGCCGGCGGAAGCGACGCATAGAGCAGCCCTTCGCGCAGGCCATAGGCAGAGATCATCGTCGTCGCACTGCCGAGCTGTCGCGCCATCGCGGCGAGGACGGCAGTGGCGTTGTCGAGCGTCGGCACACGCCCGCCGGAGAGGTTCGGCACGGCCTTCAGGTCGGCGCGCGGGGTTTCGGCGATGATCCGCTGCAACTGCGCGATACGATTCAGCGACATGGTATAGCCATGGGCGATCGGCAGCGGATACCCCGTCAGGTGCATGTCGAGGCGGGCCAGCGTCCGCCACGAACCGCCGACAAGGTAGAAGGGCAGCCCCTTCCCCCGCCCGGTCCAGCCGGCATCGCCGACCAGCCGCTGCACGACGCGGTCGAGTTCGCCGGGGCGGCGGTCGCGGATCGCGCCGATGCGCAATACCCCCAGCGGGAACGATACGCGGTCGCCGAGCTTGCCGTTCTTCAGCCGGACCAGTTCGAGGCTGCCGCCGCCCAGATCGCCGACGATGCCGTTGGCGTCGGGGATCGCGGACAGGACGCCGTAGCCCGCCGCCTGTGCCTCCTCCTCGCCGGTCAGCGTCTCCACCGACAGGCCGAGCGAGTCGGCGAGCGCCACCAGTTCATGGCCATTGGAGGCATCACGAACGGCGGCGGTGGCGACGGTGCGCACGACATCGACCTGCATTTCGCGCACGAGCCACGCGAAACGGCGCAGCGCGGTACCGGCGACCGTCATCGCCTCCGCATCGATCGTACCGGTATCGGCGAGCGAGCGGCCGAGGCCGGCCAGCACCTTCTCGTTGAACAGCGTCGCCGGCATCCGGTCCGGCCCGCCATAGACGACCAGCCGGATCGAGTTCGACCCGATGTCGATGATCGCACTATGCGCGGCAGTCACGGGCCGGCTGAGCCATGGCAGGCGGATCAAGCCGCGCCGTCCCGGGCCGCACGCCATGCGCGCAACGACAGTTTCTGCGGCACGGTCGCCGAACCGCTCTCGATCGCCGCACCGCGTCCCGACAGCGACGGGTTGGTCATGAAATAGCGGTGCAGGTTGAACGGCTTGTCGCCCTTCGCCACCCGGCGGTAGCCGCCGTCCGCCCCCAGTTCCCATGTCTGTTCGGTGTCGAGCAGGTTGGCGACCATGACCTGGTCGAGTACCTGGTCGTGGACGGTGGGGTTGTTGATGGGCAGCAGATATTCAACGCGGCGGTCGAAGTTGCGCGGCATCCAGTCGGCGGACGACACATAGACCAGCGCGTCGTCGTTTGGCAGCGCCTGTCCGTTGCCGAAGCAGTAGATGCGGCTGTGTTCGAGGAAGCGGCCGACGACCGACTTCACGCGGATATTGTCCGACATGCCCGGCACGCCCGGTCGCAGGCAGCAGATGCCGCGAACGATCAGGTCGATCTGCACGCCCGCTGCCGAGGCCTGGTACAGCTTGTCGATCAGCGCCGGATCGACCAGCGAGTTCATCTTGAGCCAGATCGACCCTTCGCCGCCGCTACGCGCGGTCTGGATCTCGCCCTCGATCAGCGCCTCCAGCCGGTCGCGCAGGTCGCGCGGGGAGATGGCGAGCTGTTGCAGCGACTGCGGTTCGACATAGCCGGTGATGTAGTTGAACACCTGCGCCGCATCGCGCCCGATCACCGGATCGGCGGTGAAGAAGCTGAGATCGGTATAGATGCGCGCGGTGATCGGGTGATAATTGCCGGTGCCGAAGTGGCAATAGGTGCGATAGCCCTGTTCCTCGCGCCGGACGACCATCGAAATCTTCGCATGGGTCTTCCATTCGATGAAGCCATAGACGACCTGCACCCCGGCACGTTCGAGGACCGAGGCGAGGTTGAGATTCTGTTCCTCGTCGAAGCGCGCCTTGAGTTCCACCACCGCAGTCACCGACTTGCCGGCCTCCGCAGCGGCGACCAGCGCGGCGACCACCGCCGACTGCTTGCCCGCGCGGTAGAGCGTCTGCTTGATCGCGACGACATCGGGATCGGCAGCGGCCTGTTTGAGGAAGGCGAGCACCACGTCGAAGGTTTCGTAGGGGTGGTGGACGACGATGTCCTTTGCCCGGATCGCCGCGAAACAGTCGCCGCCATATTCGCGGATGCGTTCGGGAAAGCGCGGGGAGAATGGCGGGAATTTCAGGTCGGGGCGATCCTCCGCCACCAGCATCGACAGGTCGCCGATGCCGAGGAAGCCGCCGGTTTCGGTGATGAGCGCGTCGCTGCCGCCCATTTCGTCGCGCAGCAACTGGACCAGTTCGTCGGAAATCCCCGATTCGATTTCGAGGCGGATGATCCGTCCGCGGCGGCGGCGCTTGATGGCCGTGCGGAAGTAGAGGACCAGATCCTCCGCCTCCTCCTCCAGTTCGATATCGCTGTCGCGGATCACGCGGAACGCGGCGGAGGCGCGCACGGTATAGCCGGGAAAGAACAGGTCGGAGAAATGGCGCAGGATCGTTTCGATCGCGACATAGCGCGCGGCCTTGCCCGGCAGGCGGACGAAGCGTGGCATGGCCGGCGGGAGCAGCACGACCTCGCGCACCTCGACATCGTCCGAGCGGCGGATGAGGTCGAACAGCATCGCCGAGCCAAGGTTCGGGATGAAGGGGAACGGGTGCGCCGGGTCGAGCGCCTGCGGGGTCAGGACCGGGAAGATCTGTTCGCGGAAATAGCGCGCCAGCCATTCCTCCGTCTCGCCATGCAACGCATCGGCGCCGAGCACCATGACGTCGGCATCGGCCAGTCGCGCGGCGATGTCGCGCCAGATGCGCTGCTGGCTGTCCACCAGCCCGGCGGCATCGACGGTGATCGCGGCAAGCTGTTGCGAGGGGGTCAGGCCATCGACCGATTCATGGCCGACGCCCTGGTTCTGCTGCCCTTTCAGCCCGGCGACGCGGACCATGAAGAATTCGTCGATATTGGTCGCCGAGATCGACAGGAAGCGCAGCCGTTCGAGCAGCGGGTGATCCGGGTTGCACGCCTCGTCCAGCACGCGGCGGTTGAACGCCAGCCATGACAGCTCGCGGTTGAAATAGCGGGCCTCCGGCGCGGCGGCGACCGTCGAGCGGGCGGAGGGGACGGGATCGTTCACAGCAGGCGGTCCAGCAACAAGGGGCTGTCGGACAGCGCGGCGCGCGCGGTCGGGATGGTCAAACGGCGCGTCGAGCGCAACATCGCATCTTCCTCCAGAGCTTCGACGATGCGAAGCACCGCAAGGTGGCTCCGTTCGACGCGGCGGGCAAGCCAGCGCACCAGATCGGGTGCGGCGACAAGCTCCTTCCTGTCGAACAGATATTGCAGCAGTGTTTCGATCAGCAGGTCATCGGGCGCCTCCAGCCGCAGCACCGGCGTCGCGCCGATGCGCGAACGCAGGTCGGGCAGGCCGATCCGCCAGAGCGGCGGCGGCGCGTCGGCGACGATCAGCAGCGGGCGTTCCTCGCCCTGCGCACGGTTCCACGCATGGAACAGTTCGGTTTCGCTCCACCGTTCGGCGTCGTCGGCGATGATGCCGCCGCTGCGCGCGGCGAACGACCGGGCAAGCAGCGTCCGGCCCGACTTGCGCGGTCCGACCAGCAACGCCGCCCTGACCGGCCATGTCGCCCAGTGATCGAGATGATGGACGGCGGCTTCGTTCGACGCCCCGACGAGGAACAGGTCCTGCCTGGCGCCGGCGGGAAGTTCGAGGGGAAGGGCAAGCTGAACCGAACCGCGAAGCAGACAGGTCATTCGGGGCGTACGCCCGCCGGGGGTGGCGTGGCTGCCGCGCGGCGGCGGATGCGGAACACGCCGTCGGCCTGCTGCACCTGCCAGCCGCGCGCCTCCAGCGCGGCGGCGAAGATCGCGGCGTCGCCGTCGAACGTCACGCGCAGCACCGACACGCCGCCGAGCGCGAGGCTGGAGGTCGCGGCGGAGCGGACGCCGGGAACGCCGCGCAGCGCCGCTTCGGTCGATTCGACGGCGGCGGCGGTCGGGGTGTCGGCGTGGATCGACAGGACGACGCTGTCGGCCGCCGGCGTCGGCGTGGCGGCCGGGTCGATCGTGCCGGGGTCGGTCGCCTCCTCCTCCACCGGGGCGGGCGGGGTGCCCGGCGGCGGCGCGGCGAGGACGGTGTCGGGACGAAGCTGGCCGGTGCGCAACGCCTGCTGATACAGTGCGTCGATGCGACGGACGCCTTCGTCGAGCAGGGCGGGCACGGCGTCCCCCTGTTCGACACGCAGCGAGAAGCTGCCGAGCAGGCGGTTGTCGGGACCGTAGCCGGCGGTGAAGGTGCCGATCATCGGCCCGCCGGGCCATTGCCGGTACAGCCGGACCTGCGGGATCAGGACGTCGGATGCGCCATATTGATTGAGGACGGTGCGCCACCAGCCGCGGCCGCGGCGCGTCACCTGTCCGGCGTTGAGCAGCAGGCCGTCGGCGCCGGTCCCGCTGGGCCGCACATAGTCCATGACGCTGCTCCCGGTGCGGAAGCGCGCCCATGCCGCCTGCCACGGCGTCGCGCGTTCGAACACGGTGCCGGTGCCGCCGTCCCAGATCAGCGGCACGACCAGCATGGCGGGCGAGCGTTCGGACACGCCGGCAATGCCGAGGATCGAGGCGGCACGGCCGCGATTGAACAGGACGCCGAGCCGCGCGATGTAGCGTTTCGGCCCGATCTGTTCGCTTTCGACGACGATGCCGCTGACCAGCGAATCGAGCGTACCGTCGGGCAGCGAACGCGCCTGCCCCGTCAGCCGCTGCGACAGCATCTGCCAGCCCCTGCGCTGGGCGATGCGCCAGCCGGCGGTGCGCGCGGCATCGGCCGAGGGGCCGGCGACGTCGACGCGGACGCCGTTCACCTCGAACGTGCCCGATCCGTCGATGGCGGCGACGCCCCCCTGTTGCGCCACGACCGCGCCGGCGGCGACCGCGGCAAGCGCTACGGCGGCAAGGATGCGGCGGGGGCGGGACAAGGTCATGCGCGCCTTTTGACGAAGCAGGCGTGGAAATCCAAGCGCGATGTGGATACAGCCATGTGGAACCCGCACCGGCCCGCTCCCCCACCCGGCCACCCATAGCGTATCCTGAATGGGTGGCCGGGTGGGGGAGCGGGCCGGTGCCGCCCTTTTCAGCGACAGGATTCATGAGCAACGAAGCGGACCGCGGCGGCGGCTATACCTACGCACAGGCAGGCGTCTCGATCGCGGCGGGCAATGCCCTGGTCCGTGCCATCGGGCCGCTGGCGAAGTCGACGCGGCGCCCGGGCGCGGATGCCGAACTGGGCGGGTTCGGCGGGGTGTTCGACCCCAGGGCCGCCGGGTTCACGGACCCGTTGCTGGTCGCGGCGAACGACGGCGTCGGCACCAAGCTGAAGCTGGCGATCGAGCATGACGCGCATGACGGCGTCGGTATCGACCTGGTGGCGATGTGCGCCAACGACCTGATCGTGCAGGGTGCCGAACCGCTGTTCTTCCTTGACTATTACGCCACCGGCAAGCTGGTCGCCGAGACCGCCGAGCGGGTCGTCGCCTCGATCGCGGAAGGGTGCCGCCAGGCGGGTTGCGCGCTGATCGGCGGCGAGACCGCGGAAATGCCCGGCATGTATGCCGGGGGCGACTATGACCTTGCCGGCTTCTGCGTCGGCGCGGTCGAGCGCGAGCAGTTGCTGACCGGCGACAAGGTCGCGGTCGGCGATGTCATTCTCGGGCTGGCGTCGTCGGGGGTGCATTCGAACGGATTCTCGCTGGTGCGGCGACTGGCGGCGGACAAGGGGTGGAAGCTCGACCGCCCCGCCCTGTTCGATCAGGACGTGCTGCTGATCGATGCGCTGATGGCGCCGACGAAGATTTATGTGAAGCCGCTGCTGCCGCTGCTGCGCGAGGGCCGCATCCATGGGCTGGCGCATATTACCGGCGGCGGGCTGCTGGAAAATATTCCGCGCGTGTTGCCCGAGGGGGCGCATGCGAGCGTCGATGCCGATGCGTGGGACCAGCCACGGTTGATGGCGTTCCTGCAGGCGCAGGGCAATATCGAGCCCGAGGAGATGGCGCGGACGTTCAATTGCGGGATCGGCATGGCGGTGCTGGTCGCGGCCGAGGATGCGGACGCGGTTGCCGCCGCGCTGGCCGAGGCCGGCGAAACCGTGGTGCGGATCGGCACGGTCGAGGCGGGCGACAGGGGCTGTACCGTGCGGGGCGGCGCGGGCACGTGGAGCGCGCGGGCCGAGTGGAGCGCGACGCATCTTGGCTAGGCACCGCGTCGGCGTCCTGATTTCGGGACGGGGGTCGAACATGGCGGCGCTGGTCGCGGCGGCGCGGGCGGCGGACTGTCCGTACGAGGTCGCGCTGGTGGCGTCGGACAAGCCCGATGCCGCCGGACTGGCCTATGCCGCCGGACAGGGCGTGGCGACCTTTGCCCATTCGCCCAGGGGCATTCCCAAGGCGGAGTATGAGGCGGCGATCGACACGGCGTTGCGCGATGCCGGGGTCGGGACGATCGCGCTGGCCGGCTATATGCGGCTGCTGTCGGGGGCGTTCGTCGCGAAGTGGCGCGACCGGATCGTCAACATCCACCCCTCGCTGCTGCCCGCCTATAAAGGGCTCGACACCCATGCGCGGGCGATCGCAGCGGGCGATGCGGAGGCCGGGTGCTCGGTCCATGTCGTCACCGAAGAACTGGATGCCGGGAGCGTATTGGCACAGGCGCGCGTTCCGATCCTGCCCGGCGATACCGCCGATACCCTGGCGGCACGGGTGCTGGTGGAGGAACATCGCCTCTACCCGCGAACACTGGCGGAGTATGTGACGCGATGACCGGGATGCTCGACCTGATCCGTGAAGCCGTGACGGTGTTGCCGGGAACCGAGGAACGCGACGCGGGCGAGGCGACGGTCTTTGCGGTCGAGGGCAATGATTTCGTGCGGATCGTGGGCGACAGCACGACCGTGCGCAGCGATGACGGCTGGACGGCGATCGACCCGGACGACGACGCGGTCGCGATCGAGGATGCGGTCGCCCATGGATGGGAACTGGCGGCACCGCGCGCGCTGCTGGAGGCCGGCGGGCGGTGAGCGAGGCCGAGGAGGCCCGCGCCGAGCGGCGGCGCTGGATCACGCTGGCCGAGGGCGTGGCGGTGGCCGGGGTCGTGATCGGCGGACTGACGCTGTGGAACAACGTGTCCGAGCGGCGAACCGCCGACGCCGAACGTGCCGCCGAGCGCGCGTCGTCGGCAAAGGCCAGGGCGGCGCTGGCGATCGTCGCGACACCGGACGGCGGTGGCGAACGGCTGGTGCTGAGTGCGCCCGACCGGCGGATCGAGCGGATCGAGGTGACGTTCCCGCCGGTGCTGAAGGTCGCGCCGCAATCGGCGGTCGGCGACGTGGCGATCGCGGCGGACTGGATACGGGCGCCGGTGCTGGCGATCACCGATGGCGGCGCGGATGCGATCGAGGGGCGATTGCCGGTCGCGATCACCGCGACATGGTGGGACGGCGACAGGCAGCGTCAGTCGGGCGCGATCTATGACCTGGTGTTCGCGACGCATGGCCGGCTGGTCGGCGGGCGGTCGCTGGCGCTGAAGGCACTGGCCCGGCGCGAGGCGGCGACCGGCGGGGTGGCGCGGCGGCTGGATACGTTGTGGGCGCGGGAGTTGGGGCGGCTGGCCGGGTAGGCCGGCTCCTGCCTCTCCCTGACCCGTTTGCTTCGAGCGCAGGTTCGAGCCTGTCGAGAACCGAAGTCGAGAAGGGGTTGCCCCAAACTACCCGTTCTCGACGGACGCTTCTCGACAAGCTCGAAGCTGCTCGAACCAAACGGTGTGGGTGGGGTCGGGGTAGATAGGAAAAAGGCCCACCTCCTCGTCGGAAGCGGGCCTTTCCTGTTGCAACCGTCGATGAAATCAGCCGACGATTTCTTCGGGCTTGAAGAAGAAGTCGATCTCGATCTTCGCATTCTCTTCCGAATCCGAACCATGGACCGAGTTCGCCTCGATCGATTCGGCCAGTTCCTTGCGGATCGTGCCGGCATCGGCGTTCGCCGGGTTGGTCGCGCCCATGATGTCGCGGTTCGCCTGGACGGCGTTTTCGCCTTCGAGAACCTGCACGACCACGGGGCCGGAGATCATGAACGACACGAGGTCGTTGAAGAACGGACGCTCGCGGTGCACGCCGTAGAAGCCTTCGGCCTGCTCGCGGGTCATCTGGATGCGCTTCGAGGCGACGACGCGCAGGCCGGCTTCCTCCAGCATCTTGGTGACGGCACCGGTCAGGTTGCGGCGGGTCGCGTCGGGCTTGATGATCGAAAAGGTACGGGTAGCGGCCATGGCGGTCGCGGCTCCTGCGTTTTTAGGTTGTTGGAAGGCTTGTCGCCGGTCCCCCTAGTCGGGCACCGCGCGACAGGCAAGCGTTACGCCGCCTGCTCCCAGCCGCCATCCCCCTGGCGCCAGTAGCGCCGTTCGACGTCCTCGCGATCGGCCAGCCCCTTCCACGCGGCGCGGGCCGGGGCGATGTGATCCTCCCCGAAGAAATGGAACGCCCGGTCGTAGGTGAGCGCGTCGTCGCGCCAGCGGCCATCGACGATCGCGATGTTGCGCGCGGCGTTGACGTCGGTGGGTTCGGACGCGATCAGGACGGACTGGAGAGCGTCGTCGCCGGCACCGGCCTCGGCATGGGGCAGGAAGCTGTCGGGCGCGTAGGTCCAGAGCAGCAGGTCGAGGTGCCGGCGCTGCCCGGGATCATCGGACAGGAGCAGCAGCCGCTCGCCATCGTCGTGCAACCGCTGCGCGATGCGCGGCAGGACGCGGTCGAGCGGGCTGCGGGTCAGGTGGTAGAAATCGACTTTCATGTCCGTGCCACTACGTCATCCCGGCGCAGGCCGGGGTCCATGGACACGGGCCATCGCGCTTCGATCGATACGGCTTGCATCCATGGATCCCGGCTTTCGCCGGGATGACGGTTGTCGAGTTGCACGTCAGCCCTCGAAATTGTCCGTCACGAACCGGTCGAGCAGCCGCACGCCGAAGCCGGTCGCGCCCTTGTCGTGATGGTTGCCCGGCTTGTCCGCCCAGACCATGCCGGCGATGTCGAGATGCGCCCAGCGGACGCCGTCGTCGATATAGCGCTTGAGGAACTGGGCCGCAGTGATCGATCCGGCGCCGCGCGGGCCGATATTCTTCATGTCGGCGATCGGGCTGTCGAGCAGCTTGTCATAGGCCGGCGACAGCGGGAAACGCCACAGCAGGTCGCCCGAATCGCGCGATGCGGCAAGCAACTGGTCGGCGAGCGAATCGTCATTGGCGAACATGCCGCCATGTTCGTTGCCGAGCGAGATTATCATTGCCCCGGTCAGCGTCGCCAGATCGACGATCGTCTTCGGCGCATGCGTCTTCTGCACCCAGGTCAGCACGTCGCACAGGACAAGGCGACCTTCGGCGTCGGTGTTCAGCACTTCGATCGTCTGGCCCGACATCGACGTGACCACGTCACCGGGACGCATCGCCTTGCCATCGGGCATGTTTTCCACCAGCCCCACGACGCCGACCACGTTCGCCTTCGCCTTGCGGGTCGCCAGCGCCTTCATCGTGCCGGCGACGGCACCCGCGCCGCCCATGTCCCACTTCATGTCCTCCATGCCGGGTCCGGGCTTCAGCGAGATGCCGCCGGTATCGAAGGTCACGCCCTTGCCGACCAGCGCGAGGTCGACATCGCCCTCGCCCTTGCCGTTCCAGCGCATGGCGAGCAGCCGCGCCTCCTTTTCGGAGCCGAGGCTGACGCCCAGCAGCGCGCCCATGCCCAGTTCCGCCATCTGGCGTTCGTCGAGGATGGTGAGTTCGACGCCCAGCGCCTCCAGTTCGCGGCACTTTTCGACGAAGCTGACCGGATAGAGGATGTTCGGCGGATCGGTGACGAGGGTGCGGGTCAGGTCGAGGCCCCGGGTCAGCGCGTCGGCGCCGGCGAACGCCGCATCGATGCCGTCGGGCGCGCCGACGATGGTCAGGCCGGTCAGGGTCGGTTTCGACTTTTCGGGCTGCCGGGTACGATATCCGTCCTGTCGCCATGCGCGCTGCGCCGCGGTGCCCGCGAAGCGCGCCACCGATGCCGCGGACACGTCGGTGCCGGTGAAGTCGATGGTCAGATCGGTCAGGCCGGAGAGGAGGAAGCGGGCGGTGAGCGCCCCGCCCGCCTTTTCGAGCGCCGGTCCGTCGCCGTCGCCGATACCGAGCAGGATGACCCGCCCGGCGCTGTCCCCGTCGCCCGCGACGAAGATTTCGGCCATCGATCCGGCCTCGCCATCGAAGCGACCGGCCCGTGCCGCGCCCGTCACCAGCGTGGCGACCGCGCCGTCCAGCCCGGCGCTGCCGATCCGGTCGAGCCCGCCGGTGGCGATGGGCAGCACGAGGGCGTTGGCGGTTCCCCGGTCGGGGGCGAAGCGGATCGAGATCGACATGAGCATCCTTTGGGTGTTGGCGCACGCGGCGCTGGCGCCTTCTAGGCCCGGTGTGGTGGAGAGGTAAAGCGGGCCGAGGGCGATTGCGGTTCCCGCCGTGCGGTGCAATAGCGCGAAGCGAACGTCCGGCAGCGGGCGGCAACGGTTTGGGGAAGCGAAAGTAGTGAAGCGTTCGTTCGGGTCGCTTGCCCTTGGCCTGACGCTGGCGGTCGCGGGCCCTGCCTGTGCGCAGGACCTGCAGGATCGTGCCGCCCCGCCCCCGCCACCCGAAAGCGCGCTGCCGACGCCCGCGACCGACGACCAGATCGATTTTTCATCCGACCTGCTGGAATATGACAGCAGCGCCGAGATCGTTACCGCGTCGGGCGAGGTGCGGCTGCTGCGCGAGGGCAACCGGCTGCGCGCCGACCGGGTGACGTGGAACCGCAAGACCGGGCAGGTCGTCGCCGACGGCAACATCGCAGTCACCAATCCGCAGGGCGACATCGCCTATGGCGACCGCATCGAGTTGACCGACAGCCTGAAGGACGGCGTGGTCGACAACATGCTGGTCGTCCTCGACGAAGGCGGGCGGATCGCCGCCACGCGCGGCACGCGGTCGGAAAACGGAGTCGTGACGGTCGAAAGCGCGGCCTATACGCCGTGTTCCGTGACCAATTCGGCCGGATGCCCGAAGACTCCGTCATGGAAGATCACCGCGCTGAGGGTCCGGTACGATCCGACGCGCAAACGCATTCGCTATACCGGCGCGGGGCTGACCATCTTCGGCCTGCCGACGATCCCGCTGCCGTCCTTTTCGCATTCGATCGGCGATGGCAGCGATTCGGGGCTGCTGGCGCCGTCGATCCGGCTCGACCGGGTCAACGGACTGGAAGTCGCGGTCCCCTATTATTTCAACCTCGCGCCCAACCGCGACCTGACGATCACCCCGCACGTCTTTACCGCGGTGCTGCCGATGCTGCAGGCCGATTACCGGTCGCTGTCGAGCAAGGGCGCGTACCGGGTACAGGGGTTTGCGACGGTCAGCCGGCGCAGCGACGACCTGGTGCTGGGCGCTTCGCCGACCGGTACCGAACGGTCGTTCCGCGGATATGTCGACACGATCGGCCGGTTCCAGCTCGACCCCAACTGGGCCGTGTCGGGATCGCTGCGCTATGCCACCGACCAGACGTTCCTGCGCCGCTACGACATTTCGCGCGACGACCGCCTGCGCAACAACGTGACGGTCGAGCGGATCGACCGCGATTCGATGCTGACGATCAGCGGCTGGGCGGTGCAGACATTGCGGGTCGGCGACGATCAGGGAATGCAGCCGATCGCACTGCCGGAAATCGACTATCGCCGGCGCTTCAACGGGCTGTTCGGCGGTGTCGCGCAGGTGCAGCTCAACACGCTGGCGATCAGCCGGAGCGAGGGGCAGGATACGCAGCGGGCATTCGCCGCCGCGCGGTGGGACCTGACGCGCTACACGCCGCTGGGACAGGAAGTGACCTTCACCGCCTATGCCCGCGCCGATGCCTATAACGCGCGCGACACGATCGATACCGCGGTGCTGAGCTATCGCGGCGACGAAGGCTTTACCCCGCGCGGAATTGCGGCGGTGGCGGTCGATATGCGCTGGCCGTTCGTCGGCGCGATCGGGCGCGGCACGCAGCGGGTCAGCCCGCGGCTGCAACTGGTCGCGTCGCCCAGGATCGCCAACCTCGCCGTCCCGAACGAGGATGCGCGGGCCGTCGACCTCGAGGATTCGAACCTGTTCGCGCTCAACCGCTTCGCCGGATATGACCGGTTCGAGGATTCGTCGCGCGTCACCTATGGCCTCGACTATGCGCTCGACCTGCCGGGCGTGGCGGTGCTGGCGACCATCGGGCAGAGCTATCGCGCCAGCCAGCGGGCCAGCATCCTGCCCAGCGGCACCGGGCTGGACGACCGGTTTTCCGATATCGTCGGGCGCACCGATATCCGCTTTCGCGAATTCGTGACCTTTACCCATCGCTACCGGCTGGACAAGGACGGGGCGAAGCTGCGCCGCAACGAGCTGGACGCGACGATCGGCAGCCGGCGGACCTATGCCCAGATCGGCTATCTGCGGCTCAATCGCGACATCGACCAGTTGGAGGACCTGCAGGACCGCGAGGAGGTGCGCGTTGCCGGGCGCGCCGCGTTCGGCCCCTTCTGGTCCGCATTCGCCTCCGCCACGGTCGACCTGACCGACAAGTCGGAGGATTCGCTGTCGTTGTCAGACGGGTTCGATCCGATCCGCCACCGGGTGGGCGTCCAGTATGAGGACGACTGCCTGCGGCTGGGCCTGACGTGGAAGCGCGATTACCAGCGTATCGGCGACGCCCGCAACGGCAGCAGCTATCTGGTAACGCTGGCGTTGAAGAATTTGGGGCGATAAGGCTCTGTTCAGGCGCGGCGGGCCATGAAGTTGCCCGAATGATGCGGCACCGCCCCGATCACGCGCGCATGGGATATGACGACCAAGTGACCAAGAACATCGTGACTATCGGCCGCATCGGCCGTTCGATCGCCGGTTTTGCGGCCGTTGCCACCGCCGCCGCGCTGGCCGCCCAGACGGTCGGCGACGCGCAGGAGGCACCGGGTGCGAACCTGAACCTGCCGGGCGACCCGACGATCTTCGGCAAGCTGGACCCTAATATCCGCAAGCCGACCGCGATCGTGAACGACACGGTGCTGACCGGCACCGATGTGGACCAGCGCATGGCGTTGATCGTCGCGCTGAACGAATACAAGCTGAGCGATGCCGACCGCGAAGTGCTGCGCGCGCAGGTCGTGCGGCAGCTCATCGACGAAACGCTGCAGATCCAGCAGGCGAAGGCCAAGGACATCACCGTGACGCCGGCCGAACTGGAGCAGAGCTTCAACCGGCTTGCCACGCAGCGGTTCCGGCAGACGCCCGACCAGTTGCGCGCGTATCTGCGTACGGTCGGGTCGTCGGACCGGTCGCTGCGCCGCCAGATCGAGGGCGAACTGGCGTGGAGCCGGCTGCTGCGCAAGCAGGTCGAGCCGTTCGTGAACGTCGGCGAAGAGGAAGTCGCCGCGGTGATCGCGCGCATGGAAGCATCGAAAGGCACCGAGGAATACAGCCTCCGCGAAATCTACATGGCGGCGAACCCCGACCGCGCGGCCGAGGTGCAGGCGGGCATGCAGAAGATGATCGAACAGATCCGCCAGGGGGCGCCGTTCGAATATTTCGCGCGCAATTTCTCCGAAGCGTCGACCCGCGCGGTCGGCGGCGACCTGGGCTTCGTGCGGCTGAACATGCTGCCCGACCAGTTGCAGCGTGCCGCGACCCAGATGCAGGTCGGCCAGATCGCCGGGCCGATCGAGGTGCCGGGCGGGTATTCGATCCTGTACCTGACCGACAAGCGGCAGGTGCTGATGGCCGATCCGCGCGATGCGAAGCTGGCGCTGCGGCAGTTGTTCCTGCCCTTCCCCGCCGGTACCAGCGAAGCGCAGGCCAGCGCCAAGGTCGCCGCCTTCACCCAGGCGACGCAGGGCATCCGCGGATGCGGCGATGCCACGAAGGTCGCGCAGGCGCAGAATGCCGAGGTCGTGGACAATGATTCGGTCGTGCTGCGCACCCTGCCGCCGGCGTTGCAGGACATCATCGCGAAACTGAACGTCGGGCAGGCGACGCCGCCGTTCGGGTCGCCCAAGGACGGCGTGCGCGTGCTGGTGCTGTGCGGTCGCGAGGATCCGCGCACGGCGGGCGTCCCGTCCGCGCAGCAGATCCAGCAGGGGCTGGAGCAGGAGCGCGTGAACCTGCGGGCGCAGCGCATGATGCGCGACCTGCGGCGCGACGCGGTGATCGAGTATCGTTGAGGAAGCGGGCGCGATGCGTCCGATCGCCCCCCTTGCCGTATCGATGGGCGACCCCGCCGGGATCGGGCCCGAAGTCATCGCCAAGGCGTGGGAACGGCGCACCAGCGACGCATTGCCATGCTTTTTCGCGGTCGGTGACGTGCGGGCGGTATCGGCCGTGTGGAACGGGCCGGTCGAGCGGATCGACGATCCGCGCGATGCGGCACGGGTTTTCGGGCGCGCGCTGCCGGTCGTGTCGGTGGTCGACGGCGATACAATCATACCGGGCAGGCCCGATATCGGCGGCGCGCGCTGTGCGTTGCAGTCGCTCGAACTCGCCGCCGGGCTGGCACGGTCGGACGCCGCATCGGGACTGGTGACGGCGCCGGTGTCGAAGGCGGAACTGTACCGCATCGGCTTCGACTATCCGGGGCAGACCGAATTCGTCGCCGAACGCTGTGGCGTCGCGCGCGAGAATGCGGTGATGATGCTGGCCGGGCCGACGCTGCGCGTCGTGCCGATAACCATCCACGAACCGCTGGCGGCGGTGCCGATGACGCTGACCACCGACCTGATCGTCGCGCGGGCGCGGGCGACGGCGCGCGGGCTGACCCGCGATTTCGGGATCGATGCGCCACGCCTCGCGCTCGCCGGGATCAACCCGCATGCCGGCGAAGGCGGTGCGATCGGACGCGAGGAGATCGAGGTCATGCTGCCGGCGATCGCGCAGTTGCGGGCCGAGGGTATCGACATCGTCGGGCCGCTGGCGGCCGACACGATGTTCCATCCGCGCGCACGGGCGCGCTATGATGCGGCGCTATGCGCCTATCACGATCAGGCGCTGATCCCGATCAAGACGCTGCATTTCGACGACGGGGTCAACATCACGCTGGGCCTTCCGATCGTGCGCACCTCGCCCGATCACGGCACCGCGTTCGATATCGCCGGCGGGGACATGGCCGAACCCGGGGCGATGATCGCCGCGATCCGCATGGCGGGCGCCGCCGCGCGCCGCCGCGCCGCGGCATGAGCGTCGCGCCGGTCATCGACCTGCCGCCGCTGCGCGAGGTCATCCGCGCCCACGACCTGTCGGCGAACAAGGCGCTGGGGCAGAATTTCCTGTTCGACCACCAGTTGCTCGACCGGATCGCGCGGGTGCCGGGCGACCTGCACGATCAGGAGGTGCTGGAAGTCGGGCCGGGCCCGGGCGGGCTGACGCGCGCGCTGCTGCTGGCGGGGGCGAAGGTGACGGCGATCGAACGCGACCGGCGGTGCATTCCGGCGCTGGAGGAACTGGGCGCGGCGTTCCCTGGGCGGCTGCGGGTGATCGAGGGCGACGCGCTGGAAATCGATGCGCCATCGCTGTTCGACGGACGGCCGCATATCGCGTCGAACCTGCCGTACAATGTCGGCACCGCGCTGTTCGTCGGGTGGCTGTCGAGCGATTGGCGGCCATGGTGGCAGAGCCTGACGCTGATGTTCCAGCGCGAGGTCGCCGACCGGATCGTCGCGCCGGCGAATGACGATGCCTATGGCCGGCTGGCGGTGCTGGCGCAGTGGCGCAGCAGCGCCCGGATCGCGATGCCGGTGCACCGCAGCGCCTTCACCCCGCCGCCCAAGGTGATGTCGGCAGTGGTGCACGTCGTGCCCGGCGATGCGCCGGAGGGTGTATCGCTGAAGGTGCTGGAACGGCTGACCGCCGCCGCATTCGGGCAGCGACGCAAGATGCTGCGCCAGAGCCTGAAGGCGGTGCCGGGCGCGATCGAGGCGGCGGACATGGTGGGGATCGACGTCACGCGGCGGGCGGAAACCGTGTCGGTGGCCGAGTTCGTGGCGCTGGCGCGGGTCCTGTCGGTGAACTGAACGGGGCGGTCAGGACCGGCACGCATGCTGCCGCGACGGTCCCCGTCCCCGTCCCCGAAATTACTGCGGCGTTGCCGGCGCGGGCGTGCCGGGAACGGCTGGCGGAGTCTGCTGCGCAGTGGCGGTGACGGGTGGTCCCTTCGCGATCACGGCGGCCAGTTCGTTCGCCGCCGGGCAGGTCGCGCCGCAGACGGTCCTGAGCTTCGCCAGCGTGTCGCGGGCACGGGTGACGGCACCCTTCTGTACCAGTGCCTCGCCCTCGCCCTTCAGCGCGACGACGTCGTTCGGCTCAAGGCTCAGCGCCTCGCGGTACAGGCGGATCGACTTGCCGGGCAGCCCCTGGGTGCGGGCGATATCGGCGAGCGTGATATAGGCTGCACGGTTGCGCGGGTCGACGACCAGCGCGCTTTCGATCAGGCCCGTCGCGCCGGCGATATCGCCCGCGGCCTGCGCGGCGCGGCCCTGTTGCAGGAGCGCCATCGAGCGCGGGTCGACCTGATTGTCGGGACGCTGTCCGCTGAGCGAGGTCGATGCGCATATCAGCGCAAGCGCGCCGGCGACCGAAACCGAGGTGAACCGCATCAACTTCTCCGACCAGGCGACAGGCTTGTTCATTCCCGGCCGAGCCGTGCGACGAAGAAGCCGTCGGTTGAATCGGATGCCGGGGTCAGGCGCATGCCCGGACCGTGGACGCGCCCGCGCGGCAATGCAAGCGGCAGCGCGCGCCAGCCGGCGCTCCGCGCGATAAACGCATCGACCTGTTCCCTGCCCTCCGCATCGAGCAGCGAACAGACGACATAGGTGATCGTACCGGTCGGTGCGGTCAGTCCGGCGGCGACGTCGAGCAGCCGCGCCTGCGTCGCGACCACCCGGTCGAGCCGATCGGGCGTCAGCCGCCAGCGCGCCTCCGGGTTGCGCCGCCATGTGCCGGTGCCCGAACAGGGCGCGTCGACCATGACCCAATCGGCCTGGCCCGCGACATCCTCCAGCATCGCGGCCTCCTTGCCCGGATCGAGCAGGCGCGGTTCGGCGATGGCGACGTCCGCGCGCGCCGCGCGGGGTGCGAGGCGCGACAGGCGGGCGCGGTCGGTGTCGGTGGCGAGGATACGCCCCCTGCCCGCCATCTGCGCGGCGATCGCCAGCGTCTTGCCGCCACCCCCCGCGCACAGGTCGATCGCGAAGCCACCCGGCTCGGCACAGGTGGCGAGCGACACGATCTGGCTGCCGAAATCCTGCACCTCGGCCCGACCGTCGCGCAGGGCTTCGCTGTCCGGCAGGGTATCCGCGGGGAGGCGGATCGCGTCGGGCAGATCGGGCGCGGGGTCGCCGCCCAGTTCGGCCAGTACCTCCGCCCGGTCGGCCCGCAGGCGATTGACGCGCAGGTCCAGCGGCGCACGGCCAAGCAGCGCGACCAGTTCCGTATTCTCCAGCCCGGCGGCGTGGAACGCATCGACCAGCCAGGCCGGCGCCAGACCGGGTTCGGCGCGGGGTTCACCGGCGAGGATCGGTGCCGGTCCGTAGGTCGATCCGTCGAAGGTCGCGGCCAGATCGCGATCGGCATCCGCCATCGCGACGATCGCGGCGCGGGCCGTCACGGGCACCGGCCCGAAGCGGCGAACCGCATCATAGGCCAGCGTGCGGATCGCCCGACGGTCCTTCGACCCGGCATAGCGACGTGCGGCAAAGAAGCGCTTGGCGATCTGATCCGCCGCCGCCCCGCCGCTCCGCGCGGCGCCGAGAATCGCATCGACCAGATCGATCGCCGCCTGAGTACGCGCAGCCGGGTTCATGCCCACATAATCCAGAAAACCATGGCCGACGCTACCAACATAACGTGGATCAATCCAGCGGCGCGGCAGGCACCGGTGCGCCATATGCCGGCAATGCCCGCCATGGCGGTCGAGGCGGGAACCCGTGGCCCCGGTCCGACAGACGGCGGACCGGGGCGATGCCGCCCATGCCGGCCGGTCAGCGCGTCGGGTAGTTCGGCGCCTCGCGCGTGATCGTCACGTCATGGACATGGCTTTCGCGCAGGCCGGCATTGGTGATGCGGACGAAGCGGGCGCGTTCCTGAAGCTCGGCGATGGTGTGCGATCCGGTATAGCCCATCGCCGCCTTCACACCGCCGACGAGCTGGTGGATGACGTCCTTCGCCGGACCCTTGAACGCCACCTGCCCCTCGATCCCTTCGGGAACGAGCTTCAACTGGTCCTTGATATCCTGCTGGAAATAGCGGTCGGCCGAGCCCTTGGCCATCGCGCCGACCGAGCCCATGCCGCGATAGCTCTTGTACGCGCGCCCCTGATACAGGAAGGTTTCGCCGGGCGCCTCTTCGGTGCCGGCGAGCAGCGAACCGATCATCACCGCCGACGCACCGGCGGCCAGCGCCTTGGCGACGTCGCCCGAGGTGCGGATGCCGCCATCGGCGATGACCGGCACCCCGGTTCCCGCCGCAGCCTTTGCCGCGTCCATGACCGCGGTCAACTGCGGCACGCCGACACCGGCCACGACGCGGGTGGTACAGATCGATCCCGGACCGATGCCGACCTTGATGCCGTCCGCCCCGGCATCGATCAGCGCGCGGGTGGCGTCGCCGGTGGCGACGTTGCCGGCAATGACCTGTACGTGCGGCGCAATCGCCTTCACCCGTCTGACCGCTTCGGCAACCTGGCGGTTATGGCCGTGCGCGGTGTCGATCACGATCAGGTCGCATTCCGCGTCGATCAGCGCCTCGGTGCGTTCATAGCCCTTGTCGCCGACCGTCGTCGCGGCGGCGACGCACAGGCGGCCGGCGCCGTCCTTGGTCGCGTTGGGATAGGTCACGGCCTTCTCGATATCCTTGACCGTGATGAGCCCGACGCAGTGATAGCCGTCATCGACCACCAGCAGCTTTTCGATGCGGCGCTGGTGAAGCTGGCGACGCGCCTCCTCCTGCGAAACGCCGATACGGACGGTGGCGAGATTTTCGTGCGTCATCAGCTCGGCAACCGGCTGGTCCGGATTCTCGGCGAAGCGGACGTCGCGGTTGGTGAGGATGCCGACCAGCCTGCCCGACCCCTCGACGACCGGAATACCGCTGATCCGGTGCCGCTCCATCAGCGCGCGCGCGGCGGAAAGCGGCGCGTCGGCAGCGATGGTGATCGGGTTGACGACCATGCCGCTTTCGAAGCGCTTGACCGCACGCACCGCCGCGACCTGTTCCTCGATCGTCAGGTTGCGGTGGAGCACGCCGATCCCGCCCAACTGGGCCATGACGATCGCCATGTCGGCTTCGGTGACGGTGTCCATCGCCGACGACAGGAACGGGATGTTGAGCGCCAGGTTGCGGGCGACGCGGGTGCGCGGATCGGCCTGGCTGGGGAGTACGTCCGATTCCTGCGGAACCAGCAGCACGTCGTCGAAGGTCAGGCCGAGGGTGATATCCATGGGAAGCGTCGTCTCGTATCAGTTGGCGGGGTAGCGGATGGGGTCGGCAAGCGCACGGGCGAGCGCCACGTGCAGGTCGGCATCCTCGGCGGCACCCGACAGGTCGATATGCGCGAGGTCGTCGTTCGGTTTGTGGTACGGGCCGTCGAGATAGGCGAACAGCCGCTTCATGTCGCTGACCGAACCGGTCGCCATGATCGCGGGGATGCCGCGCTTCCCGAACGCCCAGCCGTCCTGCCGCTGGACCATGATGTTCGCTTCGGTATCGGTATCGACCTTGCGACCGATCGCGCGGGCGGTGGCGTCGACGATCGCGTCGATCTTCGGATGATTCCCGCGCCCGACCATCGCCACCGGCATACCGGTCGGCACGATCGCCGCAGTATCGATATTGAGGTTCGCGACGATCTTCAGCGGGGTTTCGGCGACGGCGGCGGCATAGGCGTCAGCGCCGATCAGGCCCTTTTCCTCTGCCGTGGTCGCGACGAAATAGATGCTGCGTGCCGGGCGCGGCCCTGTGGCCAGCACCTTCGCCACTTCGATCAGGATCGCGGTGCCGCTGGCATTGTCGGCGGCGCCGTTGCAGATGCGATCGGGCGCGCCTTCGGGACGGCAGATGCCGATATGGTCCCAATGCGCCGACAGCAGCACCGCTTCGTTCGGGCGTTCGCTACCGGGGATCATGCCGACGATGTTGGCGGTGGTGTAGCGGCGGCGGGTCGTCGTCGCCGTCAGGTCGATCGTGCCTTCGATCGGCGCCGGGCGAAAGTCCTTCGCCGTTCCCGCCTTCAGCAACGCCGCGCCGGAGCCGCCGAGCAGTGCGACGGCATGGGATTCGGACAGATAGGCGACCGTCAGGGGTATGTGTTCGTCATCCCGGACGGTCAATTGACCCAGATGTTCGCGCAGGTCCGCTTCCGGCATTGTTGCCGGTGCCAGAAAGATCGCGGCGGCAGCCCCGGCCTTCGCCAAGGCTTCGGCCTTTGCACGGCGACCCGGGCCAAACGTCAGCACGACGACCCGGTCGCGCACCGGCGCCGACGCAAGCGCATCGGCTTCGATGCCCCCGACAAAGATCAGGCCGCGGTTCGACAAGCGGGTCTCTTCCTCGACACCGACCGCGAACATGCCGGGTAGCGGGGTAGCGCGGCCGGCACGGCTGACCGATGCGGTGGTCGATTTCGCGCGGTATTCGGCGATCGCCACCTCCTGCCGCCAGCGGCCATCGGGTGCGCCCGGCTTCAGCCCGGCATCGGCGAATGCCTGCAACACATAGGCTTCGGCACGGTCGCCGCCCGGGGTGCCGGGTTCGCGCCCTTCATAGGCGTCGCTGGCGAGGATCGCGACATGGCCGCGCAACATTTCCGGGGTGATCGACTGGGCGAAGGCCGGCGTCGTGCTGAGCAGCAGGGCGGCGAGTCCGAGGATCGGGCGGAGCGACATGCGCCCCACTATCGATCCCGACGGTTACGGGCAAGCGTCAACGCGCGCGCTGGAGCAGCCGGCGCGCCGTTTCGACATGCATGTCCTCGATCATGCGATTGCGGAACCGCTCCGCCCCGCCCCCGGCGGCGGCGATCATCGCCTCCGCTTCGGCCAGTTCGGCGGGCGTCGGCGAGAAGACGGCGTTGGCGACGGCGATCTGGCCGGGATGGATCAGCGACTTGCCGTCAAACCCCATCGCCCGCCCCTCGGCGCATTCGCGGGCAAGGCCATCGGCATCGTCCAGCGCATTGAACACACCGTCGAGCGCCCAGCCGCCCGCGGCCCGCGCCGCCAGCACGACCATGTGCAGCGCGGTGGTCAATGCCCCCCGCCCCGCGTCCGGCGGCAGGCGCAGCGCGGCGGCAAGGTCGTTGGTACCGACCAGCAGTCCGGCCACGCCAGCCGCCGCAGCGATCGCGCCGGCGGCCAGCACGCCCGTCGGCGTCTCGATCATCGGCAGCAGGGCGCGACCGGACAACGGGGCCAGATCGGCAGGCGACTGTACCTTCGGCACGACGACCAGCGTGTCGCCGACACCGTCGAGCATCGCCAGATCATCGGAAAAATGCGCACTGTCGGGCGCGTTGACCCGCACCGCCGCGTCACGACCATGCAGCCGTTCGAGCGCCCCCGGCAACGCCGCGCGCGCGGCCGCCTTGTCGTCGGCACGCACCGAGTCCTCGAGGTCGAGGACGATCAGGTCGGCATCGAGCCCGGCGGCCTTCGCGATCATGCCGGGGCGGATCGCCGGCACGAACAAAAGGCTGCGCGGCGCAAGGGTTGTCGCTGGTTCCATGGTCCGATCATGCTAGACAGCGCGGGTCGAAACACAAGCAGGGGACGGTCGATGGTGTTGGGCGTGGTCGCGGCGATCGTGTTGCTGATACTGGTCTATCTGTTTGCCAGCGTGAAGATCGTCACGCAGGGGCATCAATATACGATCGAGCATTTCGGCCGCTTCACGGCGGTGGCGAAGCCGGGGTTCAACTTCTACCCCGCCTTCTTCTATCGCGTCGGCCGCAAGGTGAACATGATGGAGCAGGTGATCGACATTCCCGGGCAGGAAATCATCACCCGCGACAATGCGATGGTGTCGACCGACGGCGTCGTGTTCTTCCAGGTGCTCGACCCCGCCAAGGCGGCGTACGAGGTGTCCGACCTGTATATCGCGCTCCAGCAGATCACGACCACCAACCTGCGCACGGTAATGGGGTCGATGGACCTCGACGAGACGCTGTCGAAGCGCGACGAGATCAACGCCCGGCTGCTGGGGGTGGTCGATCACGCGACGAACCCGTGGGGGGTGAAGATCACCCGGGTCGAGATCAAGGACATCCGTCCGCCCGCCGACATCGTGAGCGCGATGGGCCGCCAGATGAAGGCCGAGCGCGAGAAGCGCGCGAACATCCTCGACGCGCCGCAGAGGCCGAGGCGAAGGCGACGCAGGTGGTCAGCGACGCGATCGAGGCGGGCGGCACGCAGGCGATCAACTATTTCATCGCGCAGAAATATGTCGAGGCGGTCGGCAAGTTCGCCACCAGCCCCAATGCCAAGACGATCCTGTTCCCGGTCGAGGCGACGCAACTGATCGGGACGCTGGGCGGGATCGGACAGTTGGCGAAGGAAGCGCTGGGCGATGGCAGGGGCCCCGCCCCGGCACAGCCGCCGCGCGAACGCCCGATCGGTCCGTTCGAGCCGCCGACGCGATGATCGAGGGAGGCTATGCGTGGTTGCTGCTGGCGGCGGCGCTGGGCGCGGCCGAACTGGCGGTGCCGGGCGTGTTCCTCGTCTTCGTGGCGATCGCGGCGGCGATCACCGGCGTGCTGGCGCTGCTGTTCCCCGCCCTCACCCTGCCGGCCGAACTGGCGGTGTTCGGGGCGTGGAGCGTGGTTGCGGTGGTGATCGGGCGACGCTGGTATGCCGACTATCCGGTCGACAGCGACGATCCGTTGCTCAACGACCGCGCGGCGCGGCTGATCGGACAGCAGGTCGTGGTGGTCGAACCGATCGTGGGCGGTATCGGCCGCGTGCGGGTCGGTGACGGCGAATGGATCGCGCGCGGGCCCGACCTGACCGTCGGCAGCCGGGCGCGGATCGTCGGGGTCAGTGGATCGACGCTGACCATCGCCGCCGACGATTGACGCGCGCGGTCCGTCGCGGGACACAGGGCGCGACATTTTCGAAGGAACCGCCATGGACCTCACCCGCCGCGACTGGATCGCCGGTGCCGCCGCGACGACACTGACCGCGAGCCTGCCCGCCAAGCTGACTGCCAGCGCGCAGACCGCGGCAACGGGCGCGGACAAGGCGGCGGAAGCGAAGCTGGCGGCAATCGCCGAGGCGATGCTGGTCGATTCACCCGAGTCCGCCAGCGGGCTGGGCATCGATACCGGCGCGCGGGCAGCGCTCAAGTCGCGGCTGGGCGACCGGTCGGCGGCGGGCCAACGCAGGATCGCCGACCATCTGCGCGCGCATGTCGCAACGTTGCGGGCGATCGACACCACGCCGCTCTCCGCCGCGACGCGGACCGATATCGACGTCGCGCGCACGGCGTTCGAAACCGCGATCGAGGGTTTCGCGCTGCCGTACGGCGACGTCGCGGTCGGCGGGTGGCGCAACACGCCCTATGTCGTGATCCAGAATGTCGGCGCGTATCTCGACGTGCCGCGATTCCTCGACAGCGATCACAGCATCGCGTCGAGGGCGGATGCCGACGCCTATCTGGCGCGGCTGGACAGCTATGCCACGCAACTGGACGCCGAGACGCAGCGGGTACGCTCGGCATCGGCGCGGGGCGTCATTGCGCCCGACTTCCTGCTCGACAAGACGATCCAGCAATTGACCCAGGCGATGCGTGGCGATCCGGCGACATGGGATGTGGTCGCGTCGCTTGCCCGGCGGACGAAGGATATTCCCGGCGACTGGACCGCGCGCGCCACCGCCATCGCCCGCGACAAGGTGAAGCCCGCGCTGGAGCGGCAGCTTGCAGTCATTCGTGCCGACCGGGCGAAGGCGACGTCGGATGCCGGCATGTGGGCGCGGCCCGATGGGGATGCGTGGTATGCGTGGGGGCTGCGCGCCTCGACGACCACGACGATGACCCCCGACGAGGTTCATGCCCGCGGCAAGGAGGAACTCGCCGCGTTGCAGGGGCAGATGGACGTGATCCTGAAATCGCTGGGCTATACAAAGGGCAGTGTCGGTGCGCGGATGACGGCGTTGGGCAAGGACCCACGCTTCACCTTCCCCGACAACGACGCGGGCCGGGCGCAGATCATGGCGCTGGTGCAGAACCGCCTGAGCGATATCCGCGCCCGCATGCCGCGCGCGTTCAACACGCTGGCACCGGGCAATGTCGAGGTGCGGCGCATCCCGCCCGTCGAGGAGGCCGGGGCGCCGGGCGCCTATGGCGGGGCCGGATCGATCGACGGCAAGGTGCCGGGCAAGATGTGGATCAACCTGCGCACCACCGACCTGTGGACACGCTATTCGCTGCCGACGCTGGTCTATCACGAGGCGATCCCCGGCCATGTCTGGCAGGGCGAATACAGCTTCCGCCTGCCGCTGATCCGTTCGCTGTTGCAGTTCAATGCCTTTTCGGAAGGCTGGGCGCTGTATTCCGAGCAGTTGGGCGACGAACTCGGCGCCTATGCCGGCGATCCGGTCGGGCGGCTGGGATATCTCCAGTCGATCGCGTTTCGCGCGTGCCGGATGGTGGTCGATACCGGGCTGCACGCCAAGCGGTGGACCCGCAGCCAGGCGATCGACTGGTTCGCCAGCACCAACGGGTCGAGCGTCGCGGAGGTGTCCGGGGAGGTCGATCGCTATTGCTCGTGGCCGGGGCAGGCATGCGGCTACAAGGTGGGACATTCGGAGATCAACCGCCTGCGCGACCGCGCGAAGGCGGCGCTGGGTCCGCGTTACGATTTCAGGGCGTTCAACGATGCGGTCGTTCAGGGCGGCGGGGTGCCGATGACGGTGCTGGCGCGCAATGTCGATGCGTTCGTGGCAGCGCGGCGGGGATAGGCGGCGCTTGGTTAGAGCCAACGGCGTTCGGCTTCCGCGCCGATCATGACCACCGTTGCGACGCAGGCCGGAATGTGCCGGCCCGCATTGCGCGCTAGCTGCGGAAGGCTCCGGCGTTCGTCGCGTCGGGTGCGCCGTCCACCGCCACCCGCCGCCGGGGCAACGCCTCGGGCATTTCGTCGCGGATATAGGCCAGCATCCCCTCGCGCAGGGAACAGCGCAGGTCGAACGCGCGGGCGGCGTCGGACGCGGTGGCAAGGATGCGGACTTCGATCGCGTCGGGTTTGGTGTCCGTCACCTGCAACACATAGGCGCGCCCGTCCCATAGCGGATCGGCCTTGACCAGTTCCTCGAACCTGTCGCGCAGGCGGGAAATGTCGGTGGTCGGGTCGAGCCAGAAGAACGCCGACCCCAGAAGGCCGCTGGTCGTCCGTGTCCAGTTCTGGAAGCTTGATTCGAGGAATTTCGAAACCGGCACGACCAGACGCCGCTCGTCCCACAGCCGGACGACGACATAGGTCAGGCGGATCTCCTCGATCCGGCCCCATTCATTCTCGATGATGACCACGTCGTCGATGCGGATCGGTTCGGTGAACGCCATCTGCACGCCGGCGATGATGTTCTTCAGCGCAGGCTGGGCGGCAGCACCCACCGCCAGGCCGGCGAGACCGGCGGATGCCATCAGCGTGACACCGATCGATCGGATGCTGGGGATCGACAGCAGCATCAGGCAGACGGTGACGAAGCCGATGGCGATGATCGCGATCCGGCCCAGAATCGCACTGCGCGTCCGCCGTCGTCGGGCGCGAAGATTGTCGGCGACGGTGATGTCGGTCGCGATCTCGATCGCCTTGACCGAGGCGCGGATCATCGTGATCGCCAACCACCCCATCAGCAGCGGCACAATCAGCCCCGCCATCTGCGTCCACAGATCGTCCCACCGGTCGGGCAGGCGCAGCGGACGGCGAACACTCGCCAGCGCCATCGCGATGAGGATCCAGCGCATCGGCCGCCACGCATGGTCGACATAGACGTCGTCGACCGATCCCGGCGTCCTCGCGGCAAGGCGCCGGAGCACACGGAACGCGATGGCGTGGAGCGCCAGCGCCGCGAGGACCGATAGCGCGATGGTGACGAGGTCGATCGCCACCGGCGGCAGCGTGTTGAGAAGTCGTTGCAGTTCCCGCATCGCCCAAGCCAACACGCCGCGGCGCAGCATGTTCCGTATGCGGGCCGGAACGGTCGCGAGACTTGGCTTTCGCCCCTCGACCGGCTAGGTTGTCGCCCAACCGAAACATTCCCCCGAAAGCATCGAACTTTGACAGACGCGACGCTGATCGCCGACCCATCCGATATCGCCCCCATCTCGATCGTGGACGAGATGCGGTCGAGCTATCTCGACTATGCGATGAGCGTCATCGTCGCCCGCGCGTTGCCCGACGTGCGCGACGGGTTGAAGCCGGTGCATCGCCGCATCCTGTATTCGGCGCAGGAAAGCGGTTTCGTGCCGGGCAAGGCGTATCGCAAGT
Organism: Sphingomonas hengshuiensis; assembly: GCA_003240755.1. Classification (GTDB taxonomy): domain Bacteria; phylum Pseudomonadota; class Alphaproteobacteria; order Sphingomonadales; family Sphingomonadaceae; genus Sphingomonas; species Sphingomonas hengshuiensis_A. The sequence goes on from QFNF01000040.1 coordinate 54,555, forward strand.
CGGCGCGTATCGTCGGTGACGTGATGGGTAAATATCACCCCCATGGCGATACCGCGATCTATGACGCGCTGGCCCGCATGGCGCAGCCATGGTCGATGCGGCTGCCGCTGATCGACGGTCAGGGCAATTTCGGATCGATGGACCCCGATCCGCCCGCCGCGATGCGCTATACCGAAGCGCGTCTGGCCAAGTCGGCAATGGCGCTGCTCGACGATCTTGACAAGGATACCGTCGATTTCGTGCCGAACTATGACGGGTCGGAACGCGAACCCGCCGTGCTGCCGGCGCGCTTCCCCAACCTGCTGGTCAACGGCGCCGGCGGGATCGCGGTCGGCATGGCGACCAACGTGCCGCCGCACAATCTGGGCGAGGTGGTCGATGCCTGCCTCGCCACGATCGACCGCCGGGTCGAGGGTGGCGAGCCGCTGACCCATGAGGAACTGTGCGAAATCGTGCCGGGGCCGGACTTTCCGACCGGCGCGCTGATGCTCGGCCGCGCCGGTGCGCGGGCGGCCTATGCCGGCGGGCGCGGGTCGATCATCCTGCGCTCGCGCCACATCGTCGAGGCGCGCGGCGAGCGGCGCTCGATCGTGCTGACCGAGATTCCGTTCCAGGTCGGCAAGTCGGGGCTGGTCGAAAAGATCGCCGAGGCCGCCAAGGACAAGCGGATCGAGGGCGTCAGCGACATTCGCGACGAATCGAACCGCGAAGGCGTGCGGATCGTCATCGACCTGAAGCGCGATGCGACCCCCGACGTCGTGCTCAACCAGTTGTGGCGGCATACCCCGGCGCAGTCGAGCTTCGCCGCGAACATGCTGGCGATCCGCGGCGGTCGCCCCGAACTCCTGAACCTCAGCCAGATCATCGATGCCTTTGTCGGGTTCCGCGAAGAGGTCATCACCCGCCGGTCGAAGTATGAGCTGGCCAAGGCGCGCGAGCGGGCGCACCTGTTGCTCGGCCTCGTCATCGCCGTCACCAACCTCGACGAAGTGGTGCGGATGATCCGCGGGTCGGAGAGCCCCGCCGCCGCCCGCGCGGCATTGCTGGCACGCGAATGGCCGGTGGCGGAGATCGCGCCCTATCTCCGGCTGGTCGAAGCGGTCGAATCGGACACCGGCGGCGATGTGTACCGCCTGTCCGACCTGCAGGTCCGTGCGATCCTCGACCTGCGCCTCCACCGCCTGACCGCGCTGGGCCGCGACGAGATCGGCGAGGAATTGAAGACGCTGGCCAGTTCGATCGGCCATCTGCTCGAGATCCTCGGCAACCGTGCCAGGCTCTATGCCGTCATGCGGCAGGAACTGGTCGATGTCCGTGCCGAATTCGCGACGCCGCGTCGGACCGAGATCGCCGGTGCAGCCGACGGCATCGATGACGAGGACCTGATCGAGCGCGAGGACATGGTCGTCACCGTCACGGTGCAGGGCTATATCAAGCGCACGCCCCTCGACGCGTTCCGTGCGCAGAAGCGCGGCGGCAAGGGGCGCGCCGGCATGGCGACCAAGGACGAGGATGCGATCACGAACCTGTTCGTGACCAGCACCCACACCCCGGTGCTGTTCTTCTCGACCGCCGGCAAGGTGTACCGCATGAAGGTGTGGCGCCTGCCCGAGGGAGGACCCGCGACGCGCGGTCGCCCGATGGTCAACCTGCTCCCGCTGGCCGCCGGGGAAACGATCTCCACCGTGCTGCCGCTGCCCGAGGACGAGGAGCGGTGGAGCGACCTGCATGTCATGTTCGCCACCGCGAACGGGACGGTGCGGCGCAACTCGATGGATGCGTTCGCCAACGTGCCCACGGCGGGCAAGATCGCCATGCGCTTCGACGACGGCAGCGACGATCGCCTGATCGGCGTCGCGCTGCTGACCGAGACCGACGACGTGCTGCTGGCGACCAGGGCGGGCAAGGCGATCCGTTTCGCCGCGACCGACGTGCGCGAGTTCCAGAGCAGGACCTCGACCGGCGTGCGCGGCATTTCGCTTGCGCAGAACGACGAGGTCATCTCGCTGTCGATCCTCGGCGGGTTCGCCGCGACCGCCGACGAACGCGAGGCGTACCTCAAGGCCGCGCCGTGGAAGGAAGGCGAGCGGGAAGTCACGCTGTCGCCGGAACGCATGGCCGAGTTCGAGGCGGCGGAGGAGTTCATCCTGACCGTCACCGCCAACGGGTTCGGCAAGCGCACCTCGGCCTATGAATATCGCCGTACCAATCGCGGTGGGCAGGGAATCACCAATATCGTCACCTCCGACCGCAACGGCGCGGTCGTGGCGAGCTTTCCGGCGCATAATGGCGAGCAGTTGATGCTGGTGACGGATCAGGCGAAGCTGATCCGCACCACCGTCGGATCGATCCGCGTCGCGGGCCGCAATACGCAGGGGATCACGATCTTCCGCGTCGGCTTTGGCGAGCAGGTCGTGTCGGCGGCGAAGATCGACGAGGACGAGACGCCCGAGAACGACGCCGAAGCGATCGTTGCCGAGGAACGCGCGGCGAACCCGTCGGTCGAGGGCGACATCGTGCTGGACGACGGCACCGGGCCTGACACGATCAGCGAAGGGAATGTCGAGGAATGACACCCGCGACCGCCTTCAAGGTGCTGACCGCCGACCAGATGGTTTCGCTCGAACAGGATGGCAGCTTCGCCGGTGCGCCGGTCGACCTTGCCGATGGCTATGTGCATCTGTCGACCCTCGAACAGCTTACGGAGACGGTCGACCGGCATTTTGCCGGGCAGGTCGATCTGCACGTGGCCGAGGTCGACCTCGAGGCGCTGGGCGATGCGGTGAAGTGGGAAGCGTCGCGCGGGGGGCAGTTGTTCCCGCACCTGTATGCACCCCTGCCGCTGGATGCGGTCGTCGCCTACGGGCCGCTGCACCGCGACGATGCGGGTCGGGTGAAGCGACCGATCACGGGCTGAACGCGGTTCCCGGGCCGGAGCGGACCGGGTCAGGCGTATAGCTCCACCACCTCGGCACCCTGCCCGACCGCTTCCAGCAGCAGCGTGCGGTGGCAATGGCGCGGTTCGCGTTCGAAGCACAGCAGCGCCGACGGCATTTCCGCCGCCAGCCCCAGCATGATCGCCGCCTGCGCCTGGGCTTCGGGCAGTTCCAACTGTTCGTCGTACACGGCGCGGAGCGTCGCGACATCGCCCTTCTTCGCGGCATCGCGCCCGCGCTTCGGCGTGCCCAGCGCCTTCAGGTGGACATAGTCGATGCCATGGCTCGCCAGTTCGGCGGCGAGCGGGGACTTGGAGAAACCCGGCCGCCGCGACAGCGGCAGCGCGCGGACGTCGATCACCCGGCGGACGCCGGCCCGCGTCAACGCGGCGATGAATTCCGCCATGGTCACGGCCTCATAGCCGATGGTGAAGATCTGCATCACCCGCATCCTTCCATCGCGATCGTCCTGCATCCTGCCCGTTAAAACGACGGTACGGTCCGGACGTTCATTGCCCGTTTCCCTTCCCCGGCCTAGACGCGCCCGATGCAATACGACGTTCACATCATCGGCGGCGGGCTCGCCGGGTCCGAAGCGGCATGGCAGTTGGCACAGGCCGGCGCGAAGGTCCGCCTGTCGGAAATGCGCGGCGGCGGCGACACCACCCCGGCGCACCAGGGCGACGACCTTGCCGAGCTGGTCTGTTCGAACAGCTTCCGCTCGGACGATGCCGAATCGAACGCAGTCGGGCTGCTCCACGCCGAAATGCGCGCGCTGGGCTCGCTCGTCATGGCGAAGGGCGACGAACACAAGGTGCCGGCAGGCTCCGCGCTGGCAGTGGATCGCGACGGCTTCTCGGCCGGCGTCACTGCCGCGCTGGCGGCGCATCCCAACATCACCGTCGTGCGCGAACGGATCGATGTGCTGCCCGACAGCGGCATGACGATCGTCGCGACCGGCCCGCTGACCGCTCCTGCGCTGGCCGGCGCTATCGGCGGAGCGACGGGCGCGGAGGCGCTCGCGTTTTTCGATGCGATCGCGCCGATCGTCCATTTCGATTCGATCGACATGGAGCAGGCATGGTATCAGAGCCGCTGGAACAAGGGCGAAGGCAAGGACTACATCAACTGCGCAATGAACCGCGAACAGTATGAGGCCTTCCATGCCGGGCTGATCGCCGGTGAAAAGGCCGAGTTTCGCGAATGGGAGAATGTCCCCTATTTCGAAGGCTGCATGCCGATCGAGGTGATGGCCGAGCGCGGGGTCGACACGTTGCGTTTCGGGCCGATGAAGCCGGTCGGCCTCGACGATCCGCGCACCGGGCGCTGGCCGCATGCGGTGGTGCAGTTGCGGCAGGACAATGCGACCGGCACGCTGTGGAACATCGTCGGCTTCCAGACCAAGCTGAAGCATGGCGAACAGGTACGGCTGTTCCGGACCATTCCCGGCCTGGAGAATGCCGAGTTCGCGCGGCTGGGCGGACTGCATCGCAACACCTTCATCCGCTCGCCCGAACTGCTCGACCCGACCCTGCGGCTCAAAAGCCGGCCGCATCTGCGTTTCGCGGGACAGATGACGGGATGCGAGGGCTATGTGGAGAGCGCCGCCGTCGGACTGATGGCGGGGCGCTTCGCCGCGGCCGAGCTGGCCGGGCGCGCATTGTCGCCGCCGCCGGTCGAGACGGCGCTGGGCGCGCTGTTGCACCACATCACCGGGGCGGCGGTAGCCGAGACCTATCAGCCGATGAACGTCAATTTCGGCCTGATGCCCCCGATCCCCGGCCGTACGAAGAAGGCCGACCGCAAGAAGATGTACACGGCACGGGCGCGCGATGCGTTCGAACCCTGGGCAGCCGCGCTCTAACGTCGGGTCAGGTTCAGCGTCAGGAAGCTGACCCCCGCACCGAACATCAGCAGCCCGGTCGCGCCGATCGCGCCATAGACCGGGCCCCAGGCGGCAAATCCGGCGACGAAGGTGAACGCTACCAGCGCCCACCCGGCCGAGCGCCGCCAGCGCGGGTCGATGCCGTGCCAACGGTCGCGGTGGCGGTCGCTGGCGAGCGCCAGCAGGGCAAGGGCGCCGAGCGCCGACAGGAAGGCGACGACCGTCATTCTGCCGGCGCCCAGTTCGCCGCCGGCTGGACCATGCGGGCGGGACGGCGCCGCGCCTTCGGGCGGAAACGATGGACGCGCCATGCGGCGAAGCCGAACCCGGCACCGAGCGCGAGCAGGGTCAGGTCGGCTCCCGCAAGCACCCAGTCGCCCCGCGCGACCGTTGCGAACAGTCCCGTCGGCAGGGCCACGAGATTGTAGAGCGGCAGCAGCAGCAGCAACGCCGCCTGCAGCGCCAGCAGCTCGACCCATGCCCGCGCCGGACGCCGCGCGAGCGCATAGAGGAACACCACCGCCCAACCGGCGAACATCGCATTGATCTCCTGATCGGCGCGCCGCGCCAGCCCGAACGGCAGCAGCCGGTTGGCCCATAGATAGACCGTCATCGCGATCGGAAACCCGGCGACGAAGCCGACATTGAGCCGTTCGACCACCCGGAACCCGAAATGCGGGCGGGCCGGATCGGGCAGTCGCTCGCGCCGCTTGACGGTCCACAGTACGAGGCCACTGGCCACCATCAGCGATCCGGCGATGCCGCACAGGAAATACAGCCAGCGCATCGGATAGTCGCCGAAGCGCCCGGCATGCAGCCCGACCATCACCCCCTGCGTCTCCACCGCGCCACCGGGCGGCGGGGCCTGCCACAACATGCGGCCGGTGACGCCGTCATAGGCGATGCTGGGCGTTCGCGCCGACAACATCGACTTGCCCGCGCGGGTCAGCGTGATCCGCGCGGCGGCATCGCCGGGATTGAAGACGGTGATATGGCCGATCGTCCCGCCGACCCGCCGCTCGGCATCGTGCAGGACGGGAATGAGGTCGGTCAACGGCGCGGGACGATCGGCGCGTTCGGCTACCGGGGCCTGCGGGAACACGGTCGCATAGAGTTTTGCCCCGTCGCTGTAGTTGGCGACGATCGCCCAGGGCATGAGCATCGCGATCAGCGTGACCAGCCCGGTATAGGTAATCATCAGGTGGAACGGCAGCGCCAGCACCGCGGTGGCGTTATGCCCGTCCAGCCAGGATCGCTGCCCCTTCCCCCGCCGCAACGTGAAGAAGTCGCGGAAGATCTTCTTGTGGGTGACGATGCCGGTCAGGATCGCCACCAGCATGAACATCGCCGCGATGCTGACGATCCAGCGCGCCCAGATTACTGGCATGTAATGCAGGTCGAAATGAAAACGGTAGAAGAATTCGCCGCCGCGCGTCTCGCGCGCCGTCCCCACCTGCCCGTCGCTGCCGACAAAGGCGCTGTTGTCGCGTCGACTACGCCGCCCGCGGCGTTCCTCGCCGGGCTTTGCGGCGGGAACCCAGAACAGGTCGGCGCCGGCGCTTTGCGTCGTCGGCACGGTGATGAACCAGCTCTGCGCATCGGGCGCCTTGCGCGACAGGAAATCGACCGCGCCGCGCACGACGCGGTCGGTACTTTCGATCCGCGCCAGTTCGGGCCGCGACCAGCGGTTCAGCGCCTCGCGCCAATAGGCGGAGGTACCCGCAACGAAGATCGCGAACAACAGCCAGCCCAGCAGCAGACCCGACCAGGTATGCAGCGTCGATTGCGACTGGCGAAACCCCTTGCTCATATCCGTCCCCAGATCGCGACCGATCCCCAACTGATCGCACCGGCCGCAGCACCGGCGACGATCAGCGTCCACAAGGCCCGCCAGCCGCTGCGCGCGGCATAGGACCACATCGCGGCGCACGCGCACAAGGCCAGTGCGATCAGTGCGGCGGCGATGGTCGCCTGTGCCCGATCCCCCGGCAGGATACGCGCCAGCGCCATCGACCACAGGCTGGCGACGGCATAGCCGACCGGCAGCGCCGCGATCAGCCGCAGGGCATTGTCGCCCAGCCGCCGCCACAGGATATGGCGTTCACGGCCGACGGCGATCACGGAAAGGTTGCCCGGATGCTGGCGAACACGGTGCGCGGCGTGCCGTAGTAATTGCCGCGTCCGGTCGACGAGATGCGGGCATAATAGCTGCGGTCGAACAGGTTGTTCACGTTGACCGCGACCGACAGCCCATCGGTCAGCCTGTATCCGGCACGCAGATCGGCGACGGCATAGGCCCCCTGCCGCACGATCGAGGAACGCGTGCGAAGCGATCCGTCGGCGTTGAAGGCTGCCGGGGTGCCGCTCCACGTCTCGTCGAACCAGGTCACGCCCGCGCCGACGCTGGCTCCGGCCAGCGGACCGTCGACCGGCGCATAGTTGGTGAACAGCTTGACCATGTGCTCGGGGATCACCGGCAACAGGCTCAATCCCTCCAACACCGGATTGGCTTCCTCCAGATACTTGGTCCGGGTGAAGCTGTAGCCGCCGTTGATCCGCCAACCCGGAAGGATCTCGCCACTCGCTTCCGCCTCGACGCCGCGCGCGCGGACCTTGCCGATCTGATAGACCACGGTCGGCAGGTCGGGAGCGTTGAAGGTGCGATTGTTCTGCGTGATCTGGTACACCGCCGCCGACAGCAGCAGGCGCTTGTCCATCAACGACAGCTTCGTCCCGGCTTCATACTGATCGCCGATCAGCGGTTCCAGCGCGCGGCCGTCGGGCCGGGTCCGGCCGGCGACCGGTGCCTGCGGCGTGAAGCTGTCGGCGTAGCTGGCATAGAGGTTCAGATCGCCGGTCACGTCCCACACCACCCCGGCATAGGGGGTGAAACGTTCGTCGAAGCTGTAGCGGCCCGGTTGCGGGATCGGCCCGGACGCGACGCGCGTCGTGGTGGTGGTCGTGTCCCACCACGTCATGCGACCGCCGCCGACCAGCGTCACCCCGGCGAACGGGCTGAGCCGCATCTGGCCATACAGGCCATATTGCTCGACTTCGGTCTGCGTGCCGCCATAGACCTGCGCGACGCATTCGGTTGGCACCGTCCGACACCGACCCTGCGTCCCCTGGACGGGATAAAGCGGCGACGGGCCATAGGGGTTGAGCGGCGGTTCGGCGGGCGACACCGGATTGAAGACGTCGATGCGGGCATAGTTGGACAGGCGGGTATAGTCCGACGTCGACGTGCTCGCCTGGTAATCCGCGCCGAGGATCAGCGTCTGGTCGCGCCCGAAGGCGGGGAAGCTCCCTACCCCGTTGAAGTCGAACGACCGGGTCTGCATCATGTTGTCGCCACGATAGGCGATATGGCTGGTCGATCCGTTGGTCGGCGTCACCGGCTGATTGCCGATGTAACTGTAGATATCGATGCGATCGACCTCGGTCAGCAGGCCTGTGGCACGCAGCGTCCAGCGATCGCTGACGCGGTGCGCCAGCTCGACGAAGCCCGACCAGCTTTCCGACCGGAAACGGTTCCAGTCGGCGCCGAGATAGGTCGAGCGGGCCACGTCGAGCAGCCGTCCATCGCTACCGTCGGTGCCGCCGATATAGCCCGGCAGGCCCGACTGCACCGCCGGCTTGAACAGGTCGTAATTGCCGCCGACGGTCAGCGTCGTATTCTCGCCGATCCTGGTGTCGGCCACGCCGAACGCGGCAAAGCGATAGCGATGCGCGACGTCGAAGAACTGGTCCTGATCCTGCACCATCGCGCCCAGGCGCATGCCCGAATGATCGTCGAGCGGGGTCGAGACGTCCAGTTCGGCGCGCAGATTCTGGTAGCTGCCATAGCCGGCCAGCGCGCTGACCGACCGTTCGGCAAGCGGCCGCTTGCGGACCAGATTGATGCTGCCGGCCGGATTGCCGGCGCCGCTGAACAGCCCCGCGGGACCGCGCAGCACCTCCACCCGGTCGTACAGGAACAAGTCGGGCACGACGGCGGGAAAGGCGAACGAGAATGTCGGGACGCCGTCGACAAGATAGTTGTTGATGGTGAACCCGCGCGACAGATAGGACGGGTCCTCGCTGCCAATGCCGGTGATGGTGACGCCGTTCGTGACTGTCAACGCGTCCTCGAGCGTGAACAGGTTGCGTTGCTGCAACAGTTCCTGGTCGATCACGGTAATGGTGTTCGGCACGTCCTTGAGCGGGGTGACGGTCTTGCCGACCGCCTGACCATAGCTCTTGCCGACGACGACGATGTCGTCCTGACGCTGGCTATCGGTGTCCTCATCGGCCGACGTTACCGGCTCGGCCGCGGCGGGCAGGACCGGCAACACCATCGCCAGCAAAGCCGCCAAAGTCCCATGTCGTACCGAAGGCCGCATTTCATCCCCTTTTGCGAGTCGCTTTCAATATGTGCGGTCCCTACGACCCGGATGCCCGGATTGCAACGCTATTGCGAGCTACTCTCATTACTATATACAGTTGCGCGAACGACGGGTGCCGTCGAACCGGGAGACGAGAATGCGAAGCCTTGCCCTATTGATCGCGCTGGCCGCGCCGGCGATCGCCGATGCGCATGAGGTATGGGTGGAGCGCGACGGCAATGGCCCCGCGCGAATCTATCTGGGCGAGCCGGCCGAGCCGCTCCCGCCGGGCGGTGATCCCGAATTCAGGCATTTGCAGACACCGAAGATCGTCGGCCAGCCCGCCGCGCAGCAGGTCCGTCGTGCGGGTTTCATCGAGGCGAAGGTGGCGCCGGGCGACGTCCGCGTCGTCGACAATTCGGTGTTCGCACCATGGGGCGAAGCCGGAGCGAAGGAAGGCGTCGTCTATTACGCCCGCGCCGGCCGCAGCACGACGGTTGCCGGGATGGCGTATGAACTGGCGCCGCTGACCGCCAATGGCACCCGCTTTGCCCTGTTGCACGACGGCAAGCCGGTGCCGGCAGCGAAGATCACGCTGATTACCCCTGCCCGCCGTTCGGTGGACCTGGTCGCAGCGGCCGATGGCGCCATCGCCGTGCCGGTCGAGGGCAAGGGCCGCTATCTGCTGACCGCGGCACAGGTCGAAACCGGCAAGCTCAGCGTTGCCGCCGGTCCGGTCGACAAGCTGCACCACATAGCGACCACGACGTTCGTGGTCGAATGAGCCGGCCGGCGGCGGGTCGCCCCGCCGCCGGCCGACCCGGCGATACTCCCCCGTCATCCGCGCGCCGACCGGAATGATGCCGGCGGCGGTCGGACCGCCCGTTACCGAAGCGGCAGGTTGAAGGGTGCGGCCGGCAGGTCGGCCCCGTCGAACAGGTTGACGAACGGCGCGTCGGACCAGGCATAGCGGATCGCCGTCACGTCCGGCCGATTGGCGCCGGGCAGGATGATTGTATCGCCCTGCACCACGCCGTCGACGAAACTGCACGTCGTCCCCGCACACCGTTCGAACCCGATCGCCCCCGCCCCGCCATAGCGTTGCAGGCCCCCGGTCACGTTGCGGAACCGGACGACGACATCGCCGCCCTGCCGTACCGCCTCGCTCGCTTCCGGGCCGGTGCGCGGGCCGCCCCGGCCATAGGCGACGACACGCGCCAGCCGGGCGAGGCGTTCGCCCACGACCTTCTTTTGCGCCGGATGAATGTCGAACCGGTCGCCGACGTCGATCGTCACGGCGAGGCCGGCATGGCTGTCGGCGGCGACCGCCCCGGCCTGTGCCTGTCGCAATGCTGCCCAGCCCGAATCGGTCGGAACGGTCTGCGCCTTGCCGAACGCGGTAAGCTGTACGACGAGGAACGGCAGGTCGGGCGCGGCAAAGGTGCTGCGCCAGTCGGCCATCAAGGCGCGCAGCAAGGCGCGGTAGGTACCCGCTTCACCGGCGTTCGATTCCCCCTGGTACCACGCGGCGAGTTTCACGCCGTAACCCGACAGTGGCGCGATCATGCCGTTGTAGAGCGTCGTGAGGCTGTTCGGTACCTCCCACGGCGCGGGGGCGACGCGCACATCGTCCTTGACCGGCGTGCCGATCCGGTAGCGCCACGGGCCCGACAACGGCACGACCGCGCCATCGGCCAGTCCGATCGCGCGGTTCGACACGTTGGTGAACGCCATTCGCCCGTTCGCCTTCACCGCGCGGATCGCAACGACGTTGCGACCGGCCTGCAGCACGCTGGCGGGCAGGTCGTAGTTGCGCCATGCCCAGTCGATGCTGCCGCCGCCGACATAGCGCCCGTTGACATAGGTTTCATCGAACCTGCCGATCGGACCCAGTTGGATATGGCGACCCGCTGCGGCCTGTTCGGGAGTGAGGTCGACCGTGGTACGCAACCAGACCGTACCCGCGATCCCTGCGCGATCGGCGGCGGAAAGTTGCCCGTCATCGGCGGGAACGATGGACCAGCGACGGTCGTCGAAGGCCGCCGCGCGGAACGGGCGTTCGGCGACTGCTGCAGGATCAACCCTCTCCCACATCCGTTCCCGGCGGACGCCATCGGCGGCAATCGCCGCTGCGGGATCGCGGCCATAGGTCGCGACCGCCGTCAGACCCGGGCCGAATCCCGGCAGCTTGCCGAGCGCCGACGCGCTCATCCAGCTCTCGATCCGGGTGCCCCCCCATTCGGATGCGATGAAGCCGATCGGAACCTTTTCGGTCGTCCGAAGCGATCGCGCCATGAAGTAGCAGACGGCGGAAGCGTCACCGACCGTCTCGGGCGATACCTGCCGCCACGCCGCCCGCGCAGGAAGGTCGGCGGCCGGAACCGCGCGGCTGGTATCGGGAATGGTGACGAAACGCAGATCGGCGTCGTTGGCGGCGGCAATGACCTCCAGTCCGGTGGCGTGCCTGACCTGAAATTCCATGTTAGACTGGCCGCCGCACAGGAACACGTCACCGACCATGATGTCCGACAATCGCTGCGCGGTCGCCGCACGACCGGCGACCTCCAGCGTGTAGGGCCCGCCCGCCTTCATCGCGGGCAGCATCGCGCGCCACGTGCCGTCCGCCCTGGTGACGGCAGTCGCACTGCGCTCGCCCAGCCGCACCGTCACCGTTTCCCCTGCCGCCGCCGTGCCCCACACGGCGATCGGCCGGTCGCGTTGCAGGACGCCATGGTCCGCGAAGATATGCGCGAAGCTGGGCGCCGCCGTCTGCGCCGCCACGGGCGCGGCCCCCGCCAGCAACGTCGCGGCGATACCCGGCATCCATCCCCCGACCGAACGCATAAATCCTCCCCCAATTTCGTGTGAGCGCTATCCTGACGCAGCGCGGTTAGGTGCGCCAGCCCTCACATCGCGGAGCGGGTATCCTCCAGTGCCAGCGATACCAGTGCGGTCATCGCCTCCTCCGCCCCGCGCGGATCGCTCGCGACGACCGCATCGAACACCCGCGCGTGATCGGGTACCGGATCGCGCGGAAGGGCGCGCTGCCGCTGCTTGAACTGCGTGGTCCAGTTCACCGCCGCGCCGATACTGGCGCTCAGCGCGACGAACGTCTCGTTATGCGTGGCGTAGATCAGCGCGTCGTGGAAATCGCGGTCGGCGGCGCGCCCCGCCTCGGTGGCCAGCGTGTGGCGGCGCATACCGGCCAGCGCCTGCTTGAGCGCCCTGATATCCTCCTTGTCGCGGCGTTCGGCGGCGAGGCGGGCCACCGCAGGTTCGACCACCGCGCGCAGTTCGAACAGCCCACGGATGAACTGCAGGTTCGGCTCGCCGTCGAACGCCCATGCCAGCACCATCGGGTCGAGGAAGTTCCAACGGCGCCGTGGCAGCACGCGCGTACCGATCTTCGGCCGGCTTTCGACCAGTCCCTTGGCGGTCAGGACCTGCACCGCCTCGCGATAGGCGCTGCGCGATACGTCCAGCGCCTCGGCATTGGCGACCTCGCCGGTCAGCAACTCGCCGGGGGCGATGCGGCCCGATACGATCGCGGTGCCCAGATAATGCGCAACCGCCCCGCGCAGGCGTCGCCCCGACCCTCTGCGCGTCGCACCGCCGCCAATTTCCGATGCCGGTTCGACAGGGAGATGGGCTTCGGCGGCGTCCTGCCCGTCGTTCGTGCTCACGCGGCTTCCTCTCCTGCCCCGATCCGCGCGGTCGCCGTGACGCTGGCAGCGGTCGGATGATGTGGTGGTAATATGACGCGTTCCATCATGCCGGGCGATGACGCGCGATGCTAGGCAGCCATGTTCCGTGCGTCAAATGCAGCAGGTCCTCGCTTCCAAGGTCATCGGGTCAGCGCGCCTTCCCCGCCTGACAGAAAGACACTGACTCTGCCCGCGCCATCGAATAGCCCGACTGTTCACGCTTTCAAATGGCAGATGAAGAAGAGCGATCCACCGACGGGTTTCTGCAACAACGCCTGCTCCTGAACGCCGGCGACATGCGACATCCAGCGACATAACTCCATCACGACACCATGATCGTGATGCGGCATCCGAAGATATGTGGAAATGGCGCGCCCGGAACGATTCGAACGTCCGACCCTCAGATTCGTAGTCTGATGCTCTATCCAGCTGAGCTACGGGCGCATACCGGCCTTTTCGACCTGGTTTCCACTGGCGCGCCCGGAACGATTCGAACGTCCGACCCTCAGATTCGTAGTCTGATGCTCTATCCAGCTGAGCTACGGGCGCGCTGTGGAGGCCGCGTGCTAGAGGGGGAAGCGGAGCGTGGCAAGCCCGTTGTGCGAATTTTTTTGGGTGCGTATCGAGAGGTCATGACCCGTGCGCCCCATTCCCCCGTCCTGTTCGCTGTCCTGTTATCGGCCTGTGCCGCGCCGGCGGGGAATTATCCCTCGCTGCTGCCGCGTCCGATCGAACGGATCAGCCTGGCCGAGCCGATCCGACCGGCCGCGGTCGCCACACCCGACCCTGCGCTGGATACGAAGATCGCCGCGCTCGATCGTGACGTCGCCGGCGCCGCGCGCGCGTTCGACGCGGCGGTGGCGCGCGTCCGCCCGACGGTGGAAGCCGCGAAGGGGAGCAGCGAGGGCAGCGAGCGGTGGCTTGGTGCGCAGGTGGCACTGGCGGAACTGGACGTCGCGCGGACCGCCATCGACATACCGCTCGGCGATCTGGAACGGCTGGCCATCGACCGTGCGGCGGCTGGCGCCCCGCCCTACCCCGCGCTCGACGCGGCGGCGGCGCGGGCGACCGAAGCGGCGACGGCGCAGCGGGCTACCATCGCCGCGCTCGGCGCAGCCCTGCGCTGACTATTCGAGCGCGCGCAACACCGGCAGGATCGATGCATAGTCGTCGGTCCATGGATCGGTGTCGGTGATCGGCAACGGCTCCCATGCGTTGCCGTCGGCCAGCAGCGTCGCGAGCACTTCGGGATCGCGGGTCAGGGCGATCCATACCGACCCCGTATCCGTCCCGCTCGACGACGCCGGCTGATAGGGAAGCTGCGCCGCCATCCATCCACTCGCCGTCCGCGCCACGACCGGCGACAGGTCGAGATAGCGGTTCGACACATGTACCAGCAACAGCCCGCGCCTGCCCAATACCCGGCCATAGGTATCGAACGCCTCGCGCGTCATCAGGTGCATCGGCACGGCGTCGGATGAGAAGGCATCGAGCGCCAGCAGGTCGAGACTGCCCGAAGGTTCTTCCGACAGGCTGAGCCGCGCATCGCCCACCACGATCTGCGCATCGGGGGCGCAGCGTTCGAGGAACGTGAACGCGCCAGAATCGCGTGCAATCCGCACCACGACCGGATCGATCTCGTAGAAGCGCCAGTGCTGCCCCGGTTGCGCGTAACAGGCGAGCGTACCGGTTCCCAACCCGACGATACCGATCCGCGCGCCGGGGCCGTAGATCGTCGGTGCGGCGCGCAAAGCCTCCCCCACCCCCGATTGCGGGACATAATAGGTGGTCGGCGTACACTCGCGCTCGGGCGTGCCGGTCAACTGGATGCCGTGCAGCGTCGTGCCATGCTGCAACTCGTTGACGTCCTTGCCGCGCATGATCGTATAGACACCGAAATAGCTGCGCGTGCGGGCTCCGGGTTCGAGCGACAGGGCCAGTGCGCGATAGCCGCCGAACAGGAACAGTGCTCCGGCCAGCGCGAAGACGAATGGCACGCGCGAGCCGATCGCGATCACGCCGACGACGATGATGCCGAAAAAGGCCAGCACGTCCGGCTTGCCGCCCAATATCGCCCCCGGATTGAGCAGGCCGAGAACGACCAGTCCCGCCACGGCCAGCAGCGCCGCGACCCGCAGCCTGACCCCGCCCGCCTGCCACAGGCGCTGCGTGGCCGGCAGCAGAAAGGGCAACGGGGCGAGGATGCCGGCGGCAAGGATCAGCAACGGATATTCATAGGTCCAGTCGAACAGCACCGGCGCTATCAATCCGGCGAACACGCCGCCCAGCGCCCCGCCGACCGACATGGCCAGATAGAACCCCGTCAGCCGTGCCGGTTCGGGCCGAAGCGCATACATCCGCGCGTGCAGCGTCACCGAGACCGCGAACAGCAACATCAGTGCCGCCAGCGCGCTCAGCAGCGGATAGTCATGGTGCCCGCCGATCATCATCCCGCCGAACACCAGGATGGTGATCGGCGCATAGGCGGTGATCGCGTTTGCGAGCCCGCGCCGGTCGGCGAATGCGACGGTGAAGCTCAGCAGGTACAGCCCCAGCGGCAGTACCCACAGCAACGGCACCGCAACGATATCGGTCGTCAGGAAGGTCGAGGTGGCGAGCATCAACCCCGACGGCACCAGTGCCAGCACGATCCAGTGCAGAACGCGCAGCCGCCCCGGCGCTTCGCCCCTGTCCGGCGTCAGCGCCTGTTCGCGCCGGTGCGGCAACAGCCACGCGCACCCGATTACCAGCACCAACACCAGCGCATAGCCGATGCTCCAGCCCCAGCTTTGTCCTTTCAGCGGCAGCAGCGGTTCGACCAGCAGGGGATAGGCGAGCAGCCCGGCAAAGCTGCCGACGTTCGACGCCGCATACAGCGCGTACGGATCGCGCCCCGGACAGACGAACGCGAACCAGCGCTGCAACAGCGGCGCCTGCGCCGAAATGGCGAAGAACAGCGGGCCGATCGATGCGGCGAGGAGCCACGGCGTCCACAATGCCGGCTCGACCCCGGCCGGCGTCGGCGTGCGATCGACCCCGATCGGCAGCCACACCGCCGCGCACAGCAGGAGGAGGATATGCACTGCTGCCTGCGCCTTGGGCATCAGCTTGCCGAGCAGATGGGCATAGGCATAGCCGCCGAGCAGCAGCGCCTGATACACCAGCATCGCCGAATTCCACACCGCCGGCGCGCCGCCAAGCTGCGGCAGGGCCATGCGCGCGACCATCGGCTGCACGAGGAACAGGAGGAACGATCCGGCCAGGATCGTCGCGACGAACATCCAGCGGACCGGCCAGCCCGCGGTACGATCGGGGGATGTCACGTGCGCGATTTCCAGTAAGTGATGTGCCGCTTGAGCGGGCTGTCATCGGGCATGATCGGGTGGTCGAAATCGGCATCGGGATCGCGCACCATGCCGATCCGCTCCATCAACCTCCAACTGCGGGTATTGGCGGGAACGGTGATCGCTCCGATCCGGTCGACCGGCAGGTTGGCAAAGCCCCAAGCCAGCGATGCCGCTGCCGCCTCGGACGCGAAACCCCGGCCCCAATGATCGCGACCGAAGCGCCAGCCTATCTCCACCGATCCTTCGAGCGGCGTACCGGCCGCGCCCGGCTTCAACCCGCACACGCCGACAAATGCTCCACCGACGCGATCCTCGACGCTCCAGAAACAATAGCCGAGATCGCGTTGATACCCGTTCTGCCGCGCGATCGCCGCATCGACATCGGCATCGGCAGGCAGGGGGTTGAGGAACTGCATGACGTCCTGATCGGCGACATGTGACAGGATCACCCCGCGATCACGCGCCTCATAGGGGCGCAGGATCAACCGGTCGGTATCGATCACGCGCCGAGCAGCCGTGCCGCATGCGCCGCATGATAGGTCAGCACGCCCGAACACCCCGCCCGCTTGAACGCCAGCAACGTCTCCAGCACCATCGCGTCGCGATCGGCGACGCCCGCCGCCACGCCCGCCTCGATCAAGGCATATTCGCCCGACACCTGGTAGGCGAAGACCGGCACCTCGAACGCCGCCTTCACCCGCGCGATGATATCGAGATAGGGCATCCCCGGCTTGACCATCACGCTGTCGGCGCCCTCGGCAATGTCGAGCGCAACTTCGCGCAGCGCCTCCTGGCTGTTGGCCGGGTCCATCTGGTACGTCTTCTTGTCGCCCTTCAGCAGCCCATGCGTGCCGACGGCGTCGCGGAAGGGGCCGTAAAAGGCGCTGGCATATTTGGCAGCATAGGCCATGATCTGGACATTATGGTGCCCCCCGGTTTCCAGCGCGTTGCGGATCGCCGCGACCCGACCGTCCATCATGTCGGACGGCGCGACGATATCGCTGCCCGCCTCCGCCTGGACGATCGCCTGCCGGACCAGCGCTTCGGACGTCACGTCGTTCAGCACATAGCCGTGATCGTCGACGATCCCGTCATGGCCGTGCGCGGTATAGGGGTCGAGCGCGACGTCGGTCAGCACACCGATATCGGGCACCGCGTCCTTGATGGCGCGGATCGCACGGCACATCAGATTGTCCGGGTTGAACGCCTCCGCACCATCGTCGCTGCGCAACGCTGGCGGCGTGTTGGGAAACAACGCCAGCACCGGAATACCCAGGTCGCGGGCTTCGCGCGCACGCTCCACGATCCCGGCAAGGTTCCAGCGCGAGACGCCCGGCAACGCCTTGACCGCCGCGTTCTCGCCCTCGGTCACGAACAGCGGCCAGATCAGGTCGGCGGGGGTCAGGATCGTTTCGGCATGGAGCCGGCGGCTCCAGTCGGTGGCACGGGTGCGACGCAGGCGGAGCGCGGGATAGGCAGCGGACATGGCGCGACTTGTGGGCCAAGCCCGACACGCGATCAACCCAAACTCGCGTGGGTCCATTTTCGTTACGGAACGTTACCGACCCCATGAACCCGATCCGTACCGCCGCCCTGATCGTCAACGCCCGGTCGCGCAGCGGCCAGGCGCAGTTTGCCGAGGCGTGCAGCGCATTGCGGGATGCCCCGTTCAAGGTCGACGCCCATGCGGTCGAAGACCCGGCGGAGTTGGTCCCGACCCTGCAACGAGCACTGTCGGCCGCGCCGGATCTGGTGATCCTTGGCGGCGGTGACGGCACGATCAGCAGCCTGGTCGATCATCTGCTAGGCCATGACGTGATCCTGGGGGTGCTGCCATTTGGCACCGCCAACAGCTTCTGCCGGACGCTCGACATCCCGCTCGACATTGCCGGGGCGGTCGAGGTGCTGAAAACCGGCCGGCCGCGCCGCATCGACCTGGGGATGATCGATGGCGATTATTTCGCGAACTGCGCCGCGATCGGCCTGTCGCCCCAGATCGCGAAGACGGTGCCGCACGGCGTCAAGAAACTGTTCGGCCGCGTCGGCTATCTCGCTTGGGCGTCGCTGCAGTTCGCGAAATTCCACCCCTTCGAACTGATCGTCGGGCAGGGAGCGACCGCCAAGCGGATGCAGGCGACCGAAGTCCGCATTTCCAACGGCCGCTTTCACGGTGGCACCGAGCTGGTCGAGGAAGCACGGCTCGACAGCGGCGAGATCATCGTTCAGGTCGTTTGCGGCAAGGGCAAGCGCAGCCTGATCCGAAACTGGGCCGCCGCATTCTTCCGCCTCGATTCGCGGCGGGTCGATACGGTGACGTTCCACGGCCAGTCGCTGCGGATCGAAACGAACCCGCCATTACCGATCTCGATAGATGGCGAAGTGTTGGCGAAGACGCCGGTGATGGCAAAGATCGCCGCCGGCATCATCGAGGTGATGGCGCCGGTGGAGGGCTGATTGCCCCATTCGTCGTCCCCGCGCAGGCGGGGACCCATATACGCTGACGTCGGCGATAGGGTCGAACCATGGCGTCACTGGATTCCCGCCTTCGCGGGAAGGACGGAGGGGTGATTCAACCAAACCCCATCATTGCGGCGAAGGCTAGAATCCATTGTGTCGGGTGCTCACGGCAGGAACGCCGACCTCACCCGATCCATCGATTCCGGCCTGCTCCGGAATGACGTAGTGGATTAGCCAAGCCGCCCCAACGCCGCGTGCAACCGCGCCGCCTCGGCCATCTTGTCGGCATGGTCCGCCCGCGCCTTCTCGACCGCTTCCGGCTTGGCGCGCTCGACGAAGCTCGCATTGGCCAGTCGCCCCGCCAGCGCATCGCGCTCCTTCTCGCTCGTGGCGATCGCCTTGGCCAGCCGCGCGCGTTCGGCAGCGAGGTCGATGACGTCCCCCAGCGGCAGGACGAAGGTCGCCTCGTCCACCACGATCTGCAAGGCGCCGCCCGCCGGCGCATCGCCCGAAACCGCATCGACCCGCGCCAGCCGCGCCAGCACCGCGCCCTGCCGGGTCAGCCGCTCGGCCGTTTCGCCCGAAGCATCGCGAACGTGTAGCGGCAACCGTGCGCCCGGTGGCACGTTCAGTTCGGTCCGCGCCGCGCGGATTTCGCTGACCAGCCGGATCAGCCAGTCGACTTCCGCTCGTGCCGCGGGATCGATCGCCCGCGCATCGGCCATCGGCCAACGCGCGACGATCAGGTCGTTTTCGCGAGGTTGGGCGGGATCAGCCAGGGCGTGCCACAATTCCTCGGTAATGAACGGCATGAACGGGTGCAGCATCACCAGGATCTGGTCGAGTACCCAGCCGGCGACCGCGCGGGTTTCCTCACCGCCCTCTGCCCCACCCTGCAATACCGGCTTGATGAGTTCGAGATACCAGTCGCAGAACCGGCTCCACGTGAACTGGTAGATGGTATTGGCCGCACCGTCGAACCGGAGATCGGCGAGCGCCAGATCCAGCGCCTGCACGGTCTCGATCGTCTCCGCGATGATCCAGCGGTTGACCGCCAGCTCCGCCCTGGGCGGCTCGATCGTCGCCGACGCGCCGATGCCGTTGGCCTGCGCGAAACGGGTCGCGTTCCACAGCTTCGTCGCGAAGTTGCGATAGCCCTCGACCCGCTTCTCATCCATCTTGATGTCCCGGCCCTGGCTCTCCATCGCTGCCATGAAGAACCGCAGCGCGTCGGCCCCGTACGCATCGATCAGCCCGAGCGGATCGACGGTATTGCCCTTCGACTTGGACATCTTCGCCCCGTCCGCCGCGCGGACAAGGCCATGGAGGTACAGCGTTTTGAACGGGACCTCCTTCATGAAATGGATGCCCTGCATCAACATCCGCGCGTCCCAGAAGAACAGGATGTCGAAGCCGGAAATCAGCACGTCGTTGCTATAGCGCCCGCCGAGCGTCGGATCGGTATTCTCCGGCCAGCCGAGCGTCGCAAACGGCCAGAGCGCCGACGAGAACCACGTGTCGAGAACATCCTCGTCCTGCGTGAGCGCAACGCCCTCGCCCGCTTCGGCCTGCGCTTCCGCATAGGTTTCCGCGACGAACACCCGACCATCGTCTGCGAACCACGCCGGGATGCGATGTCCCCACCATAATTGCCGCGACACGCACCATGGCTGGATGTTCTCCATCCAGTTGAAATAGGTCTTCTCCCACGACTTGGGCACGATCCTGACCGCGCCGGAGCGCACCGCCTCGATCGCGGGCTTCGCCAGCGTCGCGGCGTCGACATACCATTGGTCGGTCAGCCACGGTTCGATCACCACACCCGAACGGTCGCCAAAGGGCGTCTGGATCGTGCGTGCCTCGATGCGTTCGAGCAGCCCTTCGGCCTCCAGCGCCGCGACCACCGCCTTGCGCGCCTCGAACCGGTCGAGCCCCAGATAGTCGGCAGGGATCAGGCCGTCCGCCGTCTGGCACACCCGCGCCCCGGCATCGAGCATGTTGAGCATCTCGGACGCCTTGAACCCGGCGCGCCTGCCGACCTCGAAGTCGTTGAAATCATGGCCCGGTGTGATCTTGACCGCGCCCGATCCCAGCTCGGGATCGGCATGGTCGTCGGCGACAACCGGAATCAGCCGTCCGGTGATCGGCAGGCGAACCTGCTTTCCGATCAGTGCCGCATAGCGTTCGTCGGCCCCATTCACGGCTACCGCCATATCGGCCAGCATCGTCTCCGGCCGGGTCGTCGCGACATGGATAAAGCCGCTGCCATCCGCCAGGGGATAGCGCAGGTGCCAGAAACTGCCGTTGATTTCCCGTGTCTCGACTTCCAGATCGCTGATCGCGGTGCCAAGGCCGGGATCCCAGTTCACCAGCCGCTTGTCGCGGTACAGCAGCCCTTCACGGTACAACTGCACGAATACCTTCAGGACCGCGGCCGAAAATCCTTCGTCCATGGTGAAGCGTTCGTTCGCCCAGTCCATCGAGCAGCCCAGCCGCCGCAACTGGCCGGTGATCTGCCCGCCGCTCTCGGCCTTCCATTCCCAGACCTTGCTCACGAAATCGTTGCGGGAAAAGTCGGTGCGCTTTTGCTGATGCTGCGCCATCTGCCGCTCGACGACCATCTGCGTCGCGATACCGGCATGGTCGGTGCCGACCACCCAGCGCGCATCCTTGCCCTGCAACCGCGCGTGGCGGACGAGGATGTCCTGCAGCGTGTTGTCGAGCGCGTGACCGATGTGCAGGTTGCCGGTGACGTTGGGCGGCGGATTGACAATCGTCCACGGCGTCGCGGCGGGACGCTCGGGCCGGAACAGGCCTTCCTGTTCCCAATGGGCATACCAGCGCGCCTCGATGGCGGCGGGGTCGAAGGTCTTGGGCAGTTCGCTCATGCCCCGCCGCATGGCGCGGATGCGGCGGCGTTGCAAGAGAGCGGGTTAGTCGCGCCCGCTGATCCGGGCGATCTCGCGCGATACCATCGCCTCCACGATGCCGGGCAGCCTGGCGTCCAGCCATTCGCGCAGCATCGGGCGAAGCATCTCGCGCACCAGCCCCTCGAGCGAGTCGCTGCCGGGCGTCTCGGGCTTCACCAGCATCCGCGACAACTGGTCGAGCGCACCGCGGCTGGCTTCCGCCGCGCGGTCCGACACGATCGATGCATCGCCAGCGGCGCTCGACGCCGACGCGGCCGGTGCGGGCTCGTCCTGAGGACCGGACGTGCGGATGCGGGGCGGCGCTTCCGCCCGCGGCGCTTCGACCCGCGGCGGCGGCGGGGGTGCGGCGACGGTCTGGTTCAGTTCCAGCACCTCGTCCCGATCGTCGAGGTCGCGGACCTGCGCCGTGCGAATCGACTTGCGTCCGCGCAGCGCCTGGGCCGACCCCTCGCCCTCTTCGGCGATGATCCGCTTGATCGAGGACAATATGTCCTCCATCGACGTTTCGTTGCTGATATCCCCCATCGCAACCCTCATGTCTGTCGCCTCTCGAACGCCTAGCCTTCGGGGTTGACGCGCGGCGTGTCAACGCCTTGCGTCGTCCGTGGCGCACCGCCCTGCCGATTGGGGGCGTCGATCCCCTGCGTCGGGGTATAGGGATTGGGGCTGCGTTGCAGCGACGGATCAAGTTCGCGCGTGACGACCGGGGTCTGCGCCGGGGTGTTGACCGTCCCGGGGGCGATCGGCACCGGCGCGGGATCGCCGCTCCAGTCCCAGACATTATTGCGGACGCGACGGTAGTTGACGGTCGGGTCGTACAAGGCCCCGCCATCGAGCCCCAGGTCGCGCGCCTCCGCCCGGCCCATCGCGGCGAGGAGCGCGAAGCCGGCGACATAGGCGTCGCGCCGCGCCGACACCAGTTGCACCTGCGAGTTGAGCAGTTCCTGTTCGGCGTTCAGGATGTCGAGGATGGTGCGCGTGCCGACGCTGTTCTCGGCACGAACGCCCTCCAGCGACAGGCGGTTGGCGGCGACCTGCACCTCCGACGACTGGATCACGCGCAACGCCGATTGCCATGCCGCGAAGGCAGAGCGCGCGTCGGAGACGACGCCACGCTCGACCTGCGTCACCTGTTCGATCGCCGCGCCCTCTAGTGCCTGCGCGCGACGGATCTGCGCGCTCGGGCGGCCGCTCTGCCAGAGCGGCAGGCTCATCTGCACGCCGACCTGCGCCTGCCCGCCATCCTGTTGCAGCACGATGCCGTCGACCGACTGCGCCGACCCGAGGAAGCTGGTATAGCTGCCCCCGCCCACCGCGCTGATGGTCGGCAACCGGCTGGCACGGGCCACCCGTACGTCGAAGCCCGCGGCATCGCTGGTACGACGCGCCGCGATCAGCGACGGGTTGTTGGCCACCGCCACGCCGACCGCGGCGTTCGGATCGGCCGGCAGGTTCGGCAGCGCCGGCGGCGCCTCCAGCGTCGCGGCGGGCGCACCGGTCGTCGCGACATAATTCTCGCGGCTGCGGATCAGCGACGCTTCGGCATTACGCAACTGCGCCTGGGCCGAGGCCAGCCGCGCCTCCGACTGGGCGACGTCGGTACGGGTCAGGTCGCCGACCTGGAACCGGTCCCTCGACGCCTGCAGGTTGATTTCCAGCACGCGAACATTCTGCTGGTTCAGCCGCACGATCGCTTCGTCGCGGATGACGTCGTTATAGGCGGCGACGACCAGCGTGAAGACGTTCGCTTCGGTGCTGCGCAGATTGGCGCGTCCCGCATCGACCCGTGCATCGGCGGCGCGGACATTGTTGCGCACCGAGCCGCCCGCATAGAGCGATTGCGACAGGTTCACCTGGACCGATCCCGAACGTGGTGCCTGGGTGAAACCACGGCTTGCCGGGGTGATGACGTTCTCGATCACCGAGCTCTGCGTCGTGACCTGCGGCAGCCCCTGGGAGCGGGCCAGCGGCACCGCTTCGTCCGTCGCGCGCTGATTGGCGCGTGCGCCGGTCAACTGCGGATTGGTCGCATAGGCGCGCGCCAGTGCCTCACGCAGCGTCTCCGCATGCGCCGGCCCGGCCAGCAACGCCAGCGCCGCGACCCCGCCGATGAACCTCCCCCCCCGCATATGCCCCTACCTTGCGAACTGAAATGTCTTGGGCCGTGCAAAGCCCGGCAGCACGATGCAGTCGAGATCGGCGAAATCGATCAGCCCGAACCCGCCCCCGGTCCGCCGGCCGAGCGCCAGCCGGGTGACGCCGCGATCGACCAGCCCGGTCGCCAGCCGCCCGCCGGGAGCGAGCTGGCCGACGATGGTATCCGGCACCGATTCGACCGCGCCGTCGATGACGATGACGTCATAGGGCGCGCCGTCGGCAGCGCCGGCGTTGAGCGGCCCTTCCACGAACGTCACCTTCGCATCGACGATCGCGTCGCGCGCGGCGGCGAGCAGCGTCGCATCTTCCTCCAGCGCCACGACCGAACCCGCCAGCCGTGCCAGCACCGCCGCGGCATATCCCATCGCCGCGCCGATCAGCAGGACGCGGTCGGTCGGCTGGATTTCGGCGGCGGTCAACAGGCGCCCGGTAATCAGCGGCGCGTTGATCGCCCGCCCCCCGGCGAGTGGCAGCGGCGCGTCGCGGTACGCGACGTCGGCCTGGGCAGGCGGCACGAAGCCCTCGCGCGGCACGTCGCCCATGGCGGCCACGACGCGCGGGTCGGTGACGGCGCTGGTGCGCAACTGGCTGACGACCATCGCGTGGCGCATCGCTTCGAAATCGGATCGGGTCTGTATCGAATCGGTCATGGTGCAATCCTGTCGCACAACTGTTTTAGCCGCGCAACACACATCACGCGCAGGCCGCTGTCTATCCTGCCGAACCGCCGTCGCCAAGGATGCTCGCCGGTATAATTTACCGGGTGACGGTTGACACCGCGCCCCGCGCCCCGCAAATGCCCGCCTCCCACCGTATCGAGGCGCGATGGCGGAGTGGTGACGCAGAGGACTGCAAATCCTTGCACCCGGGTTCGATTCCCGGTCGCGCCTCCAACG
>QFNF01000041.1 GCA_003240755.1 Sphingomonas hengshuiensis
CTTCACCTTCGAGATGGAAAGCTCGGCGGCGTTGGGCTTCGGCTTCCGCTGCGGGTTCCTGGGGCTGCTGCATCTGGAGATCATCCAGGAGCGGCTGACCCGCGAATACGACCTCGACCTCATCACCACCGCGCCGTCGGTGGTCTATCAGATCGAACTGACCCATCCCGATCCGGCCGGCGTGACCGAGATCGACCTGCACAACCCGGCCGACATGCCCGACGTCAACAAGATCAGGACGATCAGCGAGCCGTGGATTCGCGCGACGATCTATGTCCCCGACGAATATCTGGGCGGCATATTGAAGCTGTGCCAGGATCGGCGCGGCATCCAGCTAAACCTGACCTATGTCAGCGGTCGTGCGCAGGCGACGTACGAACTGCCGCTGAACGAGGTCGTGTTCGATTTCTATGACCGGTTGAAATCGCTGTCGAAGGGCTATGCCAGCTTCGATTACGAACAGATCGGCTATCGCGAGGGGGATCTCGTCAAGATGAGCATCCTCGTGAACGAAGAACCGGTCGACGCCCTGTCCATGATCGTCCATCGCGGCACCGCGGAAGTCCGCGGACGCGGCATGGTCGAGCGGTTGAAGGAACTGATCCCGCGCCACCTGTTCAAGATTCCGATCCAGGCGGCGATCGGCGGCAAGGTGATCGCGCGCGAGACGATCAGCGCGATGCGCAAGGACGTTACCGCGAAATGCTATGGCGGCGACGCCAGCCGCAAGCGCAAGCTGCTCGACAAGCAGAAGAAGGGCAAGGCGAAGATGCGCGAATACGGGTCGGTCAGCATCCCGCAGGAGGCGTTCATCGCCGCGCTGCGCATGGGGGACGACAATTGATGCGGGCCGGCGTGTAACCGCCAAATAAAAAGGGCCGGCGCTGTCGCGGCGCTGGCCCTTTTCGTTACCGGCGATACGCCACCATCAGGCGATGGCGTGCATCACGATCTGTACGGTCAGCACCACGCCCGCCCAACCCAGCGCGGCCATGCCGACGAGAGTGGCAAGGGTGGTACGACCCGAATATTTGTGCATCCTCTCACCTTCCCGTTTTTCTATTGCGGCAGGTTGAGCCGAAAAGACGACGATTGCAAATTTCCGAAATCGCAAAATGTGCTGGGAAAGCAGCGTTATTCCCGGTGATCCGACACGGTTCGGGCAGGATTGCTGCGCTGCAAAACGTGATCCGATGGTCCGGATGGTAGCTGGAAGAGCAAAATCGCCCGGTCGCCTTCGCAACTGCGATGTGTGGTGGGTACGATACGACGAGACGAAAAATATTTTTCGTTTCAGTCAGGAAACTGTCAGATTTGCGCGAATCGGTGGGGTTATCGCCCCGTTTTCAGATCGGGGGCCGGTCGTGGCGGGGCAGAACGGGAACTTCCAAACTGCCCGGACGTCGAACGGATGGGGAGACTGTATGCATAACAGGAGCAGTTGATGGCCGAACCCGATACCAATCCCGCCGCCGAAGCCACCGAACGGATGCGCGCCGCGGGCAACGCGATGAGCGAGCAGGGCTCGCAACTGGGCCTGGCCATCCTGTCGCAGGCAGAGGCGAACACGCAGGAGGCGTTCCGCGCCATGCGGGCGGCGGCGCAGGCAGGCGACCTGAGCGACGTCATGCGGATCCAGTCCGACTATCTGCGCGAGCAGGGTACGCGTTCGATGGCGCAGGCGCGCGAGGTCGGCGAGATGATCGCGCAATTCGGCCGCAACGCCATCGGGCAGATGACCGGACGCGGCTGATCGCCACGACATTGACCGCTGCCGTCTGCGGCGTCATGCCGCAGTCGGGGCGGGTTGCGCCACGGACGGATGGATGGGGGACAGGATGATCCGGCGGATGTTGCTGCTGCTGGCCACATTGCTGCTGGCGGTGCCGGCGACCGCGCAGCCGCGCCCGCCGGTCGTGCTCGCGGCGGCGAGTTTGCAGGAATCGATGAATGCCGCGGCGGATGCGTGGGCAAGGCAGGGGCATTTGCGACCGACGCTGTCCTTCGCCGCCAGTTCGGCCCTCGCGCGACAGGTGGCGGCGGGAGCGCCGGCAGACCTGTTCGTGTCGGCCGATGTCGAATGGATGGACGACCTCGACCGCCGCGATCTGCTGGCCAGGGGCAGCCGGGTGAACCTGCTCGGCAACCGGTTGGTATTGATCGCGCCGGCCGACAGCATGGCGCGGGTCGCCTTGCGGCAGGGTGTCGACCTGCGCGCCGCGCTGAATGGCGGGCGGCTGGCGATGGCCGATCCCGACGCGGTGCCCGCCGGCCGCTATGGCAAGGCGGCGCTGACCCGGCTGCGCGCATGGGACGCGGTGGCGGCGTCGGTGGTGCGCGCCGAGAATGTCCGCGCCGCGCTGGCGCTGGTCGAACGCGGTGCCGCACCCCTCGGCATCGTCTATGCAACCGATGCCAAGGCATCGGCGAAGGTCCGCGTGGTGGGCGTCTTTCCCGCCGCCAGCCATCCGCCGATCGTCTATCCGGTCGCGCGGCTGAAGGCATCGCGGAATGTCGAGGGCGAGCGGTTCCGCCGGTTCCTCGTCAGCCCCGCCGGCCGGGCGATCTTCGTCCGATACGGATTCTCGCCGCGCTGATGCCCGACGGCGCCGAATGGGCGATCGTCCTGCTGTCGCTGAAGATCGGCGGCGTTGCGATGCTGGCGGTGCTGCCGGTCGCCTATGCGCTGGCATGGATGCTGGCGCGCGGGCGGTTTCCGGGGCGGGTACTGCTCGACGGGATCGTGCACCTGCCGCTGGTGCTGCCCCCGGTGGTGACGGGCTGGCTGCTGCTGCTGGCCTTTGCGCCGCGCGGGCCGATCGGGCGCTGGCTGGAGGCGTGGTTCGGGGTCAGCGTGCTGTTTCGCTGGAGCGGGGCGGCGATCGCGGCGGCGGTGATGGCGCTGCCGCTGATGGTCCGCGCCATCCGCCTGTCGATCGAGGGCGTCGACCGGCGGCTGGAAAGCGTCGCCCGGACGCTGGGCGCCAGCCGGGCGCGGGTGTTCTGGAGCGTGACGGCCCCGCTCAGCCTGCCCGGCGTGCTGGCGGGGATGGTGCTGGGTTTCGCGCGGGCATTGGGCGAGTTCGGCGCGACGATCACCTTCGTATCGAACGTGCCGGGCGAGACGGCGACCCTGCCGCTCGCCATCTACAGCGCGTTGCAGGTGCCGGGCGGCGAGGCGAGCGTCGTGCGGCTGGCGGTGATGTCGGTCGCGCTGTCGCTGGCGGCGCTGGTCGTGTCCGAATGGCTGGCGCGGCGCGGCGGGCGGAACGTCCATGTCCTTTGATATTGCGGTCACGGTACGGCTGGGCGAGACGGTGGTCGGCGGACTGGTGCCCGAGGACGGGCGCGATTCCGGGCTGACCGTGCTGTTCGGCCCGTCGGGCGTCGGCAAGTCGAGCGTGCTCAACATGGTCGCCGGGCTGCTGCGTCCCGCCGCCGGCCATGTCCGCGTCGGCGGCCGGACGCTGTTCGATGCGGCGGCCGGGATCGATATGCCCGTTGCCGAGCGCTGCTGCGGCTATGTGTTTCAGGAGCCGCGCCTGTTCCCGCACCGCCGGGTCGCTGCCAATCTGCGCTATGGCATGGGCCGGGGGGCGCCGCCGATCGGTTATGACGACGTCGTCGAGCTTCTGGCGCTGGGCGGATTGCTGGATCGCTGGCCCGCGACGTTGTCGGGCGGCGAGGCGAAGCGGGTGGCGATCGGCCGGGCGCTGCTGTCGGGCGCGCGATTCCTGCTGATGGACGAACCGCTGTCGTCGCTCGACCGGGCGCGTCGCGAGGAGGTGATGGCGACGATCGAGCGGCTGCGCGACGCGCTGCGCCTGCCGATCCTGTACGTCACCCACGACGCGGCCGAAGCCGATCGGCTGGCGACGCGGATCGTCGCGATGTAGCCATCGTCCGGCCGCAATCGATCGGCTCCATGTCGATACCGGAACGATCGGGAGCGTGGGACATGGGGACGGGTTGGGTCGCGCTGGCGTCGGCTGTTCTGGTCACACCGGCGATGGCGCAGGATGCGGACGCCGATGCCGCCGGATCCGGGATCGTCGTCACCGGGCACAAGCCGCTGCGGGTCGACGCCACGATCCTGCGCGCTGCACAGGCGCGGTTCGCCAAGGACCGCGCGCAACTCGCGCCGCAAGGGGTCCTGCGGTTCGAATTATGGCGCGGTGCGAACCGGGTGCGGGCCGATGGCGTGAAGCTGATGCTGGTCGATGCGGCGGGAACGCAGCTACCGGTGGGGGTGGACGGCGACGGGCGCTTAGCCTTCCCGCCCGTGCCGAAGGGCCGCTGGTTCCTGACCGCGCCGGCGCACGGGGCGCAGATGTCGTTACGCCCGATCATATTGTCGCGCGGGACCGGCATCGACGACCGGCGTCTGGGCGATTTGCGACTGCAATGTCGGGTCATGGTGTCGATGGCCAGGACGCAGGCGCCGGTGCTGGCCATGCCGCTGATCGGACTGTTCGATGTGATCGGCGGCTGTGCCAGCAAGCGCTTTGGATTCTATCATCTGGCCGAACACCCGCTGGCGAGCGCGGTGGCCGTCGCATCGGGCAGGAGGGAGCCGGTGATCCTGAAGCTCTCGGCAAGGCGCGATGCCTATCTGGCGCCGCTGTCCGATCGGGCATTGGACAACGAGACGCGCATCCGCACCACCTATCAGTGAGTCTGCCTCACGCGCTGCCGGGCATCGGCACGCGCGCGTTCTGGCCGCCGCGGGTGAAATAGGCGGCGTCGATCGCAAGGCTGCGCAGTTGCCAGCCGTCGATGCTGTCGCCGGGGGAAAGGGTGCGCGTCCCCTCCGCCCCGCGCACCAGGGCCACGGCGTCGCGGCCGAGCCGCCCGACGATGCCGAGGAGTTGCGGCGCGTCGTCCGGCAGTGCGTCGGCGGCAGGCGGGGCGAACAGCGCGCGGGCGAAGGTGGCGCGTAGTGGCGGTGGCACCGGGGGGGCGGCAAGCGCCGCCGGGGCGGCGGGCGCCGGGGCGCGGCGCGCAGGCTCGCGCAGCAACCATGGCGGCACCGCCAGCGCGATCACCGCCGCACCGGCGATCAGGGCATGATCGCGCAATGTCATCCCCGCCATGGTGCGACCAGTCGCGCGTCGAGGCGAACGCCACCCGGCGCGGCGGTCAGCCGCCACTGTGCCATGCGGACCACCGGGTTTCCCCGTTCCAGCGCATCGGCAAATGCCAGCACCGCCTTCTCGCTGCCCGACGCGCGCAGCGTCAGCACCGCCAGCGATGCCGGCGCGGCGGTATCGGCGCCGAGCGTTTCGATCAGCACCCCGCCGCGCGCGGCATCGGCGCGCACCCGCGCGGCCAGCCGGGCGCGCGCGTCCGCAACGCTGTCGGCCGGGAAAGCGGCGCTGGCGGCGGCGATGGCGGCGGCGGGCATGGCAGCCCCGGTCCGCGCGGCGTCGCGATCGGCGCGGGCGGTGGCCAGGTCGTGCAACGCGGCACGGGTCGGGAGGACGAGCAGCGCCGCTACTCCCAGCGCGATCAGTGGCAGGCGCGGGGTCATCGCTGCTCCAGCGTGATGCGCATCCGGCCATCGCCATCGGCGCGCGCCTGTGCCGTTGCGCGCAAGGCCGCCAGCACCGGATCACGGCGCAGCGCGGCCAGCACGCGATCGGGATCGGGGGCGAGCAATTCGACCGACACCGCTCCCGCCGGGCCGCGTTCGGCCCGCAGCAGCGCGGCGTCCGGTGGCAGGGTGCGGGCGACGGCCTCGATCGTCGTGCCGAGCGTCGGCTGATGCCACGCCGATGCAAGCAGCGCGCGCGCGCGTTGCCGGGCGTTGCGATCCGCGACGATCGGCGCGGCGCGTTCGGCGAGCACCGCCGCCTCGCCGCGCACCCGTACCGTCAGCAGCGCGGCGCCGGCGAGCGTGACCAGCGGCGTCGCGACGATCGACAGCGCCAGCAGGGCGGCGGCGCGGTCGATCGGCGCGCGGGGTATGCCGCGCGCGGCCGGTTCGGGCGCCGGTGCCCGTTCGCGCCGGGCCGCGTCCACGGCGCGGTCGAACAGGCTGGGCCGGATCGGTGCGCTGTCATTGGCGGGGCGGGGGTCGGCGGCCATGTCATTCCCCTACGCCCGGCATCGGCCACCGGACAAGCGCGTCATCAAACTGTCGCCGTTTCGCCACGCCGGCTTCATCGATCCGCAACCGCCCTGTCGCAGCGATGCGCCAACGCAAGGGTCGGGAGGGTGCCGGCATGACCGGTGTCCGGAAATAAACGGGGAAAAATCATGGCGAACACCGAGCTGACCATCGGGTATGACGATGGCGACATCGAAACGAACCCGAGCACCGGGCCCAGCCTGCAGGACCTGGTCGATCAGCGTTATTCGCGGCGGCAGGCGCTGCGCGGCGGGGCATCGACGGCGGCGGTCGCGGTGTTCGGCGGATCGCTGCTCGCGGCCTGCGACGACAAGGTGGAAGGGATCGACAACACGCCGCCGGTCGTCGGCGCTACGTCGAGCGGTGCGACCAGCGCGGGCCGCGTCGTCACGCTGACCGGCACCGCCACCGACGACAATGCCATCGTCGGCCAGACCTTCACCCAGGTGTCGGGACCGACCGTCGCGTTGTCGAGCACGACGCCGGGCACCGCGACCTTCATCGCGCCTGCCGTGTCGGCGACCACCAACCTCGTCTTCCGCTATACCGCCACCGACGCCAAGGGCGCGGCGAGCAGCAGCGACATCACCGTCGCGGTCGCGCCGCCGACGCTGGGCTTCGCCGCCGTCGCCCGGAGCCTCGCCGACACGGTGGTCGTGCCGACGGGCTATACCGCCAGCGTGCTGTACCGGCTGGGCGATCCGCTGAACGGAGCGACGCCCGAATTCGCCAATAACGGCACCGACACCAACTATGCCGCGCGAGCGGGCGACCATCATGACGGCATGAGCTATTTCGGCCTGGCCGCGACCGGAACCGCGCCCGATGCGAACAATTCGCTGCGCGGTCTGCTGGTGATGAACCACGAAAACATTTCCGAACAGTATCTGCACGTCGCCGGCGTGACCGCAGGCGCCACG
The DNA here is from genome assembly GCA_003240755.1 of Sphingomonas hengshuiensis. Taxonomy (GTDB): domain Bacteria; phylum Pseudomonadota; class Alphaproteobacteria; order Sphingomonadales; family Sphingomonadaceae; genus Sphingomonas; species Sphingomonas hengshuiensis_A. The sequence goes on from QFNF01000041.1 coordinate 7,051, forward strand.
CGGCTGACGTCCGAGGTGGTCAAGGAAATGGAATGCCACGGCGTGTCGGTGGTCGAAGTGACCCGGTCGTCGAGCGGGTGGAGCTACGTCAAGGCGTCGCCGCTCAACCGCCGCATCACCCCCTATACCCCGATGACGTTCAGCGGCCCGGTAAAGGGCAGCCCGCTGCTGTTCACCGCCTATTCGCCCGACGGCACGAACGGGCGCGGCACGATCAACAACTGCGCCAACGGCCATATGCCGTGGGGCACGTACATGACCTGCGAGGAGAACTGGGCGGGCTATTTCCGGCGCGACAGTGGCGACAATGCGCGGCGTACCGCGCTGATCGGCGCGAAGTCGACCCAGGCGTTCACCCGCTATGGCCTGTCGCAGCGCAGCGGCAACTATGGCTGGACGACGGCGGCGGAGGCGACCGCGGGATCGACGCTGATCGGCAAGTTCAATGCGACGATCGATCCGAGCCAGCCGGTCAGCGGCACCGGCGATTTCCGCAACGAACCGAACCAATATGGCTGGTGCGTCGAGATCGATCCCTATGATCCGACCTCCACGCCGCGCAAGCGCACCGCGCTCGGCCGGATGAACCATGAGGGCGCCTGCCCCGGCCGCGCCATCGCCGGGGTGCGTCCCGCCTTCTACATGGGCGACGACGCACAGAACGAATATATCTACAAGTTCGTGTCGGACACGGCGTGGGTTGCGGCGGACGCGACCGCGACCAACCGGCTGGCGATGGGCGACAAGTATCTCGACAAGGGGACGCTGTACGTCGCCAAATTCAATGCCGACGGATCGGGGGAGTGGATCGCGCTGGTGTTCGGGCAGAACGGCCTGACCGCGACCAACCCGCTCTATCCGTTCGCCGACCAGGCCGATGTGCTGACCCACTGCCGTCTGGCGGGTGATGCGGTCGGTGCGACGCGGATGGACCGTCCGGAATGGACCGCGGTCAATCCGGCGACCGGCGAGATGTACTGCACGCTGACCAACAACTCGTCGCGCACGCCGGCCAATGTCGATGCCGCCAACCCGCGCTCGTATATCGACCCGAAGGTCAACAGCACGTCGCGGACGACCGGCAATGCCAACGGCCATATCGTCCGCCTGCGCGAAGCCGGCGACACGACCGAAGCCGTCCGCTTCACCTGGGACGTCTATGCCTTTGGTGCGGGGGCCGATCTCGATCCGACCAACATCAACCTGTCCGCGCTGGACGCGACCAACGACTTTTCCAGCCCGGACGGCCTGTGGTTCGGCAGCCCCACCAACGCATCGGGGCAGGTGACGCCGGTGCTGTGGATCCAGACCGACGACGGCGCGTACACCGACGTCACCAACTGCATGATGCTGGCGGCGATGCCGGGGTCGGTCGGCGACGGCGGGACCCGGACCATCACCAATACCGGCGTGTCGGCGACGAGCACCGCGACGACCCGCATCGGCAAGGCGCCGGGCACGACCATGCGACGTTTCCTGGTCGGGCCGGTCCAGTGCGAGATCACCGGCATCGAATCGACGCCGGACGGCCGGTCGCTGTTCGTGAACATCCAGCATCCGGGCGAAGGCGGCACCTTCAGCGCGCCGACCAGCAACTGGCCGGCAGCCACCACCGGCGCCCGTCCACGTTCGGCGACGGTGGTCATCACCAAGGACAATGGCGGCGTGGTCGCGCTGTAAGCGCACCATCGCCGGCGGTCACGACGGGCGGCGGTCGACAGGCCGCCGCCCGCTTCGCGCCCAAAGTTCACAAAGTTCACACTCGCGCGCGGTGCGCAGCCCTTGCGATTGCGTGCACCCTGCATCATCCACGCCGGGCGACGACGCTATCCCGATCCGTGGCGTGTAGGAAAGGATCCGGCGATCCCGCCACGGGGGGCGGTCGCCGGGCGCATCAATAGATGCCGTCGATCTCCATCGTCAGGCGCGGGGCGGGGGGATTGAGCAGGAGGCTGCGCTTGTCGCCCTGCAGCACCTCTTCCTGCCGCAACCGGTCGTAGCGCGTGCGCGCCGCTGCCGCCGCATCGGCGCCGTCGCGCAGGATCGTGGGTTTGAGGAAGACGAACAGCGTGCGCTTTTCGTGGATTTCGCTACGCCCCTTGAAAAGTTCACCCAAGATCGGAATACTGCCGAGCACCGGCACTTGGCTGCGAATGCGATTATAGTCGTCGCTGGTCAGCCCGCCGAGGACGATCGTCTGTCCATTGTCGGCAAGGACCGTGGTATTCGTTGACCGCTTCTGCGTGATGAGGTCGGCGGCGGTGCTCAGCTGCGTGGCCGATAGCGCCGACGCTTCCTGGCTGATCTCCAGCCGGATCGTATCACCAGCATTGATGCGGGGAATGACGCGCAACGTGATGCCGACGTCCTTGCGTTCAATGGTGGTATAGGGATTGGCGGTGCCGTTGCCCGTCAAGATCGATCCCGTGACGAACGGCACTTCCTGCGCGACGACCAGTTCGCCTAACTTGTTGTCGAGGGTCGTGATCTGCGGTGTCGACAGCAGATTGGCCTTCGTCGAGGTGCTGAGCGCCTGTAGCAGGATCGAGAAATCATTTCCGATCGCTAAGTTGCCCGTAAGGCCGCCGCTAAGCAGTGATGCCGCCGGGACGCCGAGTACGTTCAATATCTGTCCGAGCGACGCACCGGCCGTGCCGAAAGACGTGCCCGCACCGCTTACCTGATTGAGTGCCGCGCCTGCCGTTCCAATCTGCACCGCAAGTTGTTCGGCATCGCGACCGGAGATTTCGACAATCGCCGCTTCGATCAGCACCTGCGGGCGGCGGACGTCGAGGTCGGGGATCAGCCGTTCGATCTGGGCGATGGCGGTCGGCGTGCCGCGCACGACGACGGCGTTGATGTCGGGGGCGGGCTGGACGGTGATGTCGGGGGTGGTGAAGCCCTGTGCCGGGGTGGCCGGCTGGTTCTGGCCCACGGTGCTGATGCTGCCGCCGACCCCGGTGGCGCCGCCCAGGCCGCCTGCGGCACCTGCCAGTGCCCCGGCATTGGCGCCGCCGCTGGCGATCAGGCCGGACAGCGCCGCGCCGGCATTGTTGCGCTGGCTGACGCTCGACAGGCTGCGCGCGACCGGGTTGGTCGCCGACTGCTGCTGGCCCAATATGCCGCGCAGCACTTCGGTCACGCTTTCGGAATCGGCATAGTTCAGGCGGAAGACGCGGGTCGACGTCTGGGCACTGCCGCCGCGCGCGTCGAGCGACTGGGCGATGCGCCGCGCCTCCGCGACGCCGGCGGGGGTGCCGCGCACGAGGATGGTGTTGCTGCGCGGATCGCCCGCGACGCGCGCGCCGCCCTCGCCCAGCACCGCCTGCATCGCCGTCGCGATATCGCCGGCATTGCCGTTGGACAGATTGATCGTGGCGAAGGTCGATCCGCCGCCGCCGTCCAGGGAACGGGCCAGCGCCTCGATCCGGCGGACATTGTCGGCATAGTCGGTGACGACGATCGCATTGGGTTGCGTCAGTGGCTCGACGCTGCCGAAGCTGGCGACCAGCGGGCGGACGATGCGCGCGGCATCGGCCGAGGGGACGTTGGACAGGCGGACCATCCGCGTGGTGAGTTCCTGTCCGCCGACGCCGCGCCCGCGTACGCCGCCGTCGCGCACCGCATTGGCCTGCGGAATGATGCGCCATGCCGGGCCGGAGCGGACCGCCGCGAAGCCGTTGGCGCGCAGCACCGACTGGAACAGCTCCCACACCCCCGCCGGGGACAGCGGTTCGGCGGAAGTGACCGTCACTTGCCCCTTGACCGTCGGGTCGAGGATCAGCGTGCGGCCGGTGATGCGGCTGATCTGGTCGGCGACGTCGGCGATCTCCACGCCGCGCATGTTGACGACGATATCGGCGGCCTGGGTCTGGGCCATGGCCGGCGACAGGCTGGTCGCGGCGAGTGCGAGCGACAGGAAGGCGGAGGCGAAGCGGTGGCGCACGGGGAGAACCCTAACGGATGGGAATGGAGACGGTGATCGGCTTGCCGTCGCGAAGGATGGTGACTTGCGCCTGCCCCGACGCGGCGGCGCTGGCGATGGCGGCGTTGACCGCCGACTGGTCGGTCATGGCGGCGCCGTTGACCGATTGCACGACATCGCCCGAGCGCATGCCCGGCGGAGCGTTGGCGCCGATCGCATAGCCGCCGGCTACGGGCGTGGCGTTCAGGCGCGAAAGGACCGCCTGTGCGCTGGGCGGTGGCGGTGTGGCGGCTGCCGGGGCGGGTGGTGCCATGGGCTGTCCGGCCGGGGCGGGGGCGGGCGCGCCGGGGGACGGCGTCGCCTGTCCGAACGGATCGGGGAAGGCCAGATATTCGAGCCGCCCGCCATTGTTCAGGATGATGCGGTCGCGGCGGATCTCGGTCAGTTGCGCCCCGGCCAGCGCGTCCCCGACCTTGTACGGCCGCGCCGGTTCGTTGCCGATCGACACGAACGAGATCGACAGTTCGGCAGGGCGGGCAAAGACCACGCCCTTCAGCACCGCCTGGATGCCGGTCGGCGCGGTCGCGTCGGCGGCGGTCGGGCTGCCGAACGGTTGCCAGGCGAGCGCCGGCCCGGTGTCGAGCGTGACGGCGCGGGTGCGCGCTTCGGACGGCACCGTGATCGCGCCGGTACCGGCATGGCCGGCAAGGCGCCAGACAAGGCCGGCGAGCGCGACCGCGACCGACACGATCGCGGCGGCGGCGAGCCAGTCGACCCAGCGGTCGCGCACGCGCAGGCGCTCGATCGCGATCATGCCGCGTCCTTGCGCAGGAAACCGTCCAGTCGGGCGAGCGGCACGGTTTCGCCGGCCGCGGCGACGGTGATCGTCACCCGGTCGAGCGCGGGATCGCTGGTCGCGGTCCGGCTCACCGCCACGCTCCAGTCCCGCCCCAGCATGTCCACCCGCTCCCCATTTGCCTCCGGCGTCCCCACTTCCAGATCGGCCAGCCGGTTTTCGGCGACCCACATCGCGATCGCGCGCCGTTCGACGCCACGGGTCGAATCGATGTGCTGCTCGACCGCGCCGATCAGCCCTACCGTGGCGATCGCCAGTACCGCCAGCGCGACCATCGCCTCGATTAAAGAAAAGCCGGCTTGTGTATCCTCCCTGCCTGCGGGGCGGGGGGCCGTCCGCGAAGCGGATGGTGGAGGGGAGAGGCGACGTAATGCAACGGCAGCGTGTGCGGCGATGCCCCTCCACCAGCCTGCGGCTGGTCCCCCTCCCCATGTGATGGGGAGGATCTTCATGACGTCACCTTCGTCGCGCGCGCGGTGATGCCGTCATAGTGCACCCGCCACGTCTGGTCGCCGCCGCTGACCGTCGCGCCCAGCGGTTGCCCGGTGCCGTCGACGCCGAGGATCACCGGCGGCGCGGCGTCGAGCGTCATCACCATGCCGCCGGGCAGGGTATGGAACGCCAGCGGCCCCTCGGTCTGCGGGGTCAGGCCCCCGGCCCCGACCCGCGCAAAGCCATAGCCATGGGTGTCGGTGGTCAGCGCGATCAACTGGTCGCCGAGCATCGCGTCGTCCGCCGCCGCCTGCAGCCGGTTGGCAAGGCGCCGCGCCTCCGCCTCGACATTGGGCGCGCGGGTGGCGCTGCCGATGCCGAGGCTGACCGCGCCCGCCGCCACGCCGATGATGGCGAGGACGATCAGCATCTCGATCAGGGTCATGCCGGATTGGGCGTTGTCCTTCGTCGCTCCCGCGCAGGCGGGAGCGCATAGACGCGAACGTCGCGGATCAGTCGCGAGCGTCGGCGGCAATGGATTCCCGCCTGCGCGGGAATGACGAAAGAGGATCGGGTCGCTCAGCGCGCCGTCCCGTCGATATCGGCGTCCAGACCCTCGCCGCCGGGCTTGCCGTCCTTGCCCAGCGACCGGATCGCGAAGCGCCCGCCGGTCGATTCATAGACATAGGGATTGCCCCACGGGTCCTGCGGCATCTGCGACAGATAGCCATCGGGCGGATAGGCGCCGGGGACCGGCGGCTGGGCCGGTTTCTCGACCAGCGCCTTCAGCCCCTGCGTCGTCGTCGGATAGTCGCCATTGTCCAGCCGGTACATCTTCAGCGCGGCGGAGATCGACTTTATGTCGGTGCCGGCGGTCGTCACCCGCGCCTGATCGGGGCGGTTGATGACGTTGGGCACGATCAGCGCCGCGACCAGCGCGATGATCGCCAGCACGACGATCATTTCGACGAGGGTGAGCCCGGCCTCGCGGTCGGGGACAGAAACCTTGCGGGCGGCGGGGTTCGCGGCCAAGGTGTCACGAAACTTTCGGAATAAGATGCGCATCCACGCCCCAATGCGTCCACACGATGAAGCCATTGTGACAATCGAACCCGCCCCCGCCGGTTCGGCCGCCGGCGTGTGGGCTGTCGCGGGCGGCGGTGCCATCTTAGTCGATGGCGCGGTCGCGGCAACAACCTTGCTCGTGCCGTCCGAATCGGTCCTTCTGCTCGGCGTCGACCTGCCGCTGCCGACGCGGGCGAAGCGGCTGGCGGCACTGCCGTTCGCGGTCGAGGACCGGATCGCCGATCCGATCGATGCGGTGCATCTGGCGCTGGGCGATGCGGTGGGCGAGCGGCGCTATCTGGTCGCGGTCGTGCGGCACGGCGTGATGGCGGAATGGCTGGCGATCGCCGAAGCGGCCGGGATCGGTACGGCGGCGTTCCTGCCCGATGCGCTGGTGCTGCCGGTGCCGGTCGAGGGGTGGAGCGTCGAGGTGGCGGGTGGCCGCGCGCTGGTGCGTGTCGCCGACGGCACCGGATTCGCGCTGCCGCTGGCGATGCTGGTGCCGGCATGGGAGGCGGCGGGGCGGCCGAAGGTACAGGCGTCGGGCGACCCCCTTCCGCACGCCATGGCGGGTGACGGGGTGGCTTTTCCGGCGGAAACCCTTGCCGACCGGATCGCCGCCGCGCCGATCGACCTGCGGCAGGGGGGCTATGCCCGCAGGCGGACGGCATGGCCCAGTACCACGCGCAAGGTCGCGATGATCCTCGGGGCTGCCGCGCTGGCGCATGGCGTGATCGCGGTCGCCGATACGCTGATGCTGCAACGGATCGCCGAACGGCGGCATGACGCGCTGCAGCAACTGGTCGCGACCACCGCGCCGTCGGTGCCGACCGGCGGCGACGACTTCATGGTGCGCGTCGCCGACCTGCTGCCGCGTCCGACCGGCACCAACCGCTTCGTGCCGCTGCTGTCGCGGGTCGCCGGGGCGCTGAACCCGATCGGCCCGGTACTGGTGGTGCGGACGATGACGTTCGAGGGCAATGCACTGACGATCGAATGCGAATCGCCCGAAACCGGCATGGCCGACCGGGTCCGTGCCGCGCTGGCCACCGCGGGGGTCGTGGCGCAGGTCGTGGCCGCACCGGGCGGCGGCGTGCGCATCGTGGCGCGCGGGGCATGATCGTGCGGCTCAGGCGCAATGCCCGGATCGAGGGCGTGCTGGGGCGCTTCGATGCGTGGTGGCAGGGACTGTCGACGCGCGAGCGGGTGCTGGTCGGCACGCTGGCCGCGCTGCTGGCCGGCGTCGTGCTGGTGTACGGCGTGGTGAAGCCGGTGCAGGCAGCGCGGGCGCAGGCGCGCGCCGATATCCGGCAGGCCGAGACGCTGTTGGCGCGGGTGCGTGCCGCCGGACGGCTGGAATCCGCACCGCGAACGCTGGCCGCCGGCCCCCCCCAGGCGATCGTCACCTCGACCGCGGCCACCGCCGGTCTGCAACCGACCGTGGCGGAGGCGAACGGCGCGATCACCGCGACGCTGACCGATGCCCCCTATCCGGCGGTGGTGACGTGGCTGGGTTCGGTCGCGTCGACCAGCACCATCGGCGTGCGACGCGTGACGATGCAGCGCGGCAGCGCGTCGGGCCGGGTCAACGCGACCGTGGAGTTCCAGCCATGACCGACACGCTGCTCCATGCCGAACCGGTGCGGTTGCCCTATGGCTATGCGCGCAGGGGCGGGGTGCTGATCCGGCTGGGCAAGGGCGGCATGGAATGTGTCCACCGCGCCGATGCGACGCTGGACGCGATGCTGGAGGTACAGCGGGTGGCGCCGGGGGTGCCGTTCGTCGCGCTCGACGATGCCGCGTTCGATGCGGCGTTGCAGGCGAGCTATGGCGGCAGCGCGACGACCGCCGCCGACATCGAACTGGCCGAAACCGACCTCGCGGCGCTGGCCGACAGCGCGGCGGCGGTCGACGACCTGCTCGACGCGCGCGACGATTCGCCGGTCATCCGCCTCATCAACGCGCTGCTGCTCGAGGCGATCAAGGAAGGCGCGTCGGACGTCCATGTCGAGACGCAGGAAAAGCGCCTCGTCGTCCGTTTCCGCATCGACGGCGTACTGCGCGACATCGTCGAGCCGCCGCGTGCGCTGGCGCCGCTGCTGGTCAGCCGGATCAAGGTGATGGCCAAGCTCGACATTGCCGAGCGGCGCACGCCGCAGGACGGGCGGGTGACGCTGCGCATCGGCGGGCACGACGTCGATGCGCGCGTGTCGACCATGCCGACCCAGCATGGCGAGCGCGTGGTGCTGCGCCTGCTGGAACGCGGGGGCATGATGCTCGACCTTGGCGGTCTGGGCATGTCGGAGCGCGACGAGGCGGTGTTCGGGCGGTTGCTGGAACGGCCGCACGGGTTGTTGCTCGTCACCGGGCCGACCGGATCGGGCAAGACGACGACGCTCTATACCGCGCTCACCCGGCTCAACGACCGTCGCCGCAACGTGATGACGGTCGAGGACCCGATCGAGTACGAGCTGGCCGGCATCGCGCAGACACAGGTCAATCCGCGCACCGACATGACGTTCGCGCGGGGACTGCGCGCGATCCTGCGGCAGGACCCCGACGTCATCATGGTCGGCGAGATCCGCGATCAGGAGACGGCGCAGACGGCGGTGCGATCGTCGATGACCGGGCATTTCGTGCTGTCGACGCTGCACACCAATACCGCGATCGGATCGGTCACGCGGCTGATCGACATGGGGGTCGAACGCTATCTGCTGGCGCCGATGCTGGTCGGGCTGGTCGCGCAGCGGCTGGTGCGGCGGCTGTGCGTGCAGTGCCGGTGGCAGGATCGCGCGACCGAGGCGGACAGCATATTGCTGGGCGGGGCGATCAAGCCGGGCAAGAAATTGTGGCGCAAGGGCGGGTGCGACGCCTGCCACCATGAGGGCTATCGCGGGCGGGCCGGTCTGTACGAGGTCGTCGCGGTCGATGACCGGTTGCAGGCGATGATCCACAACGGCGTGGCCGAAGCGGAGCTGGAGCGCGCGGCGCGGATCGACAATCCGGCGTTGCTGGACGATGGCGTGGCGAAGGTACGGGCGGGCGTGACGACGGTCGAGGAGGTCGCGCGGGTCGTGCGGGACGAGGGGTGAGTTTCAACACCCCCAACCCCACCCGTTCGGTTCGAGTAGCGATCGAGCTTGTCGAGAGCGCGTATCGAGAACGCCTCTTCCCGGGCGAACCGTTCTCGACGGACGCTTCTCGACAAGCTCGAAGCTGCCCGAACCAAACGGTATTGTCAGATGGGGTAGGTCGGTGACGGCCTATACCTATCGTGCCGCATCCCGCACCGGCGCGACCGTCAAGGGCGTGATCGAGGCGTCCAGCCCCGCCGCCGCCCGTGCGGCATTGCGCGAACGCGGCGAATTGCCGCTGTCGGTCGAGGAGGCCGCCGAACGCGGACCGAAGCTCGGCGGCATCCAGCTTCCCCGGCTGTTCCGCCGTGGCGTCTCCGCCAAGGCGCTGGCGACACTTACCCGGCAGATCGCGACGCTGGTCGGATCGGACATATCGATCGAGGAATCGCTGCGCATCGTCGCGCAACAGGCCGACAATGCGGCGGTGAACGCGCTGCTGCTCGACGTGCGCGCCGCGATCCTCGACGGGCGCAGCTTTGCGCAGGGGCTGGGGCGCCATCCGAAGGCGTTTCCCGAATTCTACCGCGCGTCAGTGGCGGCGGGGGAGCAGTCGGGGCGGCTGTCCGACGTGCTCAACCACCTCGCCAATTTCGTCGAGACGCGGCAGGCCAATGGCCAGAAGATGCAGTTGGCGCTGCTCTATCCGGCGCTGCTCGCCACCGTCAGTTTCGGGATGATGGTGCTGCTGATGGTCTATGTCGTGCCCGATATCGTGCGGGTGTTCGTGTCGCGCGGGGCCGAACTGCCGTTCCTGACGCGGGCGTTGATCGCATTGTCGGCGTTCATCCAGGCGTTCGGGCTGTATGTCGCGGTGGCGGCGCTGGTGCTGTTCCTGCTCGGCGCGCGCTGGATCCGGGTGCCGGGCAACCGGCTGGCGGTCGATCGGCGGCTCGCGACGCGGGCGCCGTTCCACCGCTTCAGCCGCCAGCATAATGCCGCGCGCTTCGCCGGGAGCCTCGCGACGCTGGTCGGCAGCGCGGTGCCGCTGGTCGAGGCGCTGCACGCCGCCGCCGCCGTCACTCCCAACCGCTTCGTGCGCGACAAGGCACTGACCGTCGCGGCGCGGGTGCGCGAGGGGTTGTCGTTGCGCGCGGCGATGGCGGAGGCGGAAATCTTTCCGTCGATGCTGGTGGCGATCGTCGCGTCGGGCGAGACATCGGGGCGGCTGGCCCCCGCACTCGACCGCGCATCGGGCGAACTGGAACGCGAACTCGACGCGCTGGTGGCGACGCTGGTCGCGCTGGTCGAACCGATGGTGCTGCTGCTGATGGGCGGGCTGGTGCTGATGATGGTGCTGGCGATCCTGTTGCCGATCATCAACCTGAACAATCTGGTGACGATCTGACGCCGTTTCCCCTCCGGTTGCGTTGCGTCGTCGCAACCATTTCATAACGAGGAATTGCCATGAACGACCTCGCCCGCATCGTCGCCGAGGTGACGGAGGAGATCACCGCCAATGCCGCCGAGATCGAGCGCGCGGCGGAGGCCGGGCACGATTGCCCGCCCGACTGGTTCGGCATGGCCGTGGCGACGCCCGATGGCGGGCTGTTCCATGGCGGCTATTCCCATATCCGCTTTCCGCTGCAGAGCATTTCCAAGGTCTTCGCGCTCGAACTGGCGCTGGAGGCATGCGGGGACCAGGTGTTCAAGCGCGTCGGGCGCGAACCGTCGGGCGATCCGTTCAATTCGATCGTCGACCTCGAACGCAACAAGGGCGTGCCGCGCAACCCGTTCATCAACGCCGGTGCGCTGGTGGTGTGTGACATCTTGGTCGAGCACAAGGGCGACGACGCATCGGCGCGGGCGGTGGTCGAGTTCGTGCGGCGAGAGGCGGGGCTGAGCGACGTCGTTCTCAACGACGATGTGCTGGAGAGCGGACGCAAGGGCGGCGACCTGAACCGCGCGATGATGAGCTTTGCCCGGCATCACGGCAATCTCCACTGCGACATCGACGAGGTGATGGAGGCCTATGTCCATCAATGCGCGATCGAGATCGATGCGAAGTCGCTGGCGAAGGCCGGGCTGTTCCTGACGCGCACCGCGCGCAGCGGCGACCCGGAGGACGACAAGCGCGCCAAGCGGACGCGGCGGTTGCTGTCGCTGATGACGACCAGCGGGCAGTATGACGGGTCGGGCGACTTCGCGTACCGGGTCGGGCTGCCGGCCAAGAGCGGGGTGGGGGGCGGCATCCTCGCCATCGTGCCGCAGGTCGCGTCGATCGCGGTGTGGTCGAACAATCTCGACCGGCAGGGGAATTCGATCCTCGGCGTGCGCGCGCTGGAACTGCTGGCGGACAAGGCGGACTGGTCGGTGTTCGGCTAGGGTCTTCCGGACTCACCATCCGTTCGTCCTGATCCTTATCGACTTCGCTCAACCCCTGCTCGGCACGAACGGTTTGGAATTTTCCTTACCTATCCTCCCCCGTTTGCTTCGAGCCTGTCGAGAAGCGTAGTCGAGAAGGGGTTGCCCCAAGCGGGGCGTTCTCGACGGACGCTTCTCGACTTCGCTCGAAGCTGCTCGAACCAAACAGGATGGCGAGGGGTCAGTTGCCGGACTGCGGCCCCAGCAGGTCCAGCACCGCGGCGGTCATCGCGATCGTGCCGGTCACGATCGACGGTTCCGGCGCGACCTTGAACAGCGGCGAATGGTGCGACGGGACCGGCGGGCCGCCGTTCCGGGCGGCGGCGATGTCGGCCATCGGCGTGCCGCCGACCGCGAAATAATAGCCTTTCACCCTCGAATCGGGCTGGACCAGATAGGCGAAATCCTCCGCACCCATGCCGGTCTGTTCGAACGGCACGACGTTCTTCGCCCCCAGCGTCGTCGCCATCACCGCGTTCAGCCGGCGGGCGAGCGGGGCGTCGTTGATCGTGGTCGGCGTACCCTCGATCACCGTGGCGGTCGGCATCTTGTCGGCGGGCATGCCGTTCAGCGTGCCGATGCCGGTCGTCACGCGCTGTATGCCGTCGAGTAGCTGCTTGCGCGTCCCTTCGTCATTGGCGCGGACCGTCACCTGCAATTTCGCCATGTCGCTGATGATATTGTGCTTCAGCCCGGCATGGAACGACCCGACGGTGATGACGCCGGGGGCGAGCGGCTGACGTTCGCGGCTGATGAGGCCCTGCAGCGCGATCACCAGTTGCGACGCCATATAGACCGGGTCCTTGCCGGCCTGCGGGCTGGCCCCATGGGCGCCGATGCCGGGGACGGCGATATCGACCGAATCGGACGACGAATATTGGATGCCCTCCGACGCCGACACCATCCCGGCGGGCAGCCCCGCGGCAACGTGGAAGGCGAGCGCATAGTCGGGTTTGGGAAAGCGGCTGTAGAGGCCGTCGGCCAGCATCGCCTTCGCGCCGCCGACGCGCTCTTCGGCGGGCTGGACGATGAAGACGATCGTGCCCTTCCACCGGTCCTTGAGCGCCGCCAGCCGGCGCGCGGTGCCGACCATCGCCGTGATGTGGGTGTCGTGGCCGCAGGCGTGCATCACCGGCGCCTCGACCCCGTCGACGCCGACCTGCCGCGCCTTGCTGGCGTTGGGCAGGCCCGATTTCTCCTCGACCGGCAGGCCGTCCATGTCGGCGCGGACGAGGACGGTCGGGCCGGCGCCGTTCCTGAGCACGCCGACGACGCCCGTGCCGCCGATGCCGGTGGACACCTGCATTCCCGGCACCGCGCGCAACTCGGTCGCCATGCGTTCGGCGGTCCTGACCTCCTTGAACGACAGTTCGGGGTTGCGGTGGAACCAGTCCCACATCTGGCCCAGCGACGCCTTGTAATCGGCGCGGACGGCGCCTGCCCAGTCGGGCTCGGCCAGCGCCGGCGTCGCGGCGAACAGGCAGGCGGCGGTGGCGATCAGTTTGCGCATCGGTGTCGGTCCCCCTTTTCGCTCCAAGCTATCGGCTTTCGCGCACGTGTCGAGGGGCGATGTTGCCGTCCCGTTCCGCGTCACCCATATTCCGCCCCATGGCGATCATGATCCGCACCGACCTGTCCGAACCGGAAACCGGGCAGACCTTCATCCCCCACCGCCCGGCGCGACCGGAGAAGGTGGATGCGGGCAAGCGGTTCGTCATCCGGTCCGACTATCAGCCCGCCGGCGACCAGCCGACCGCGATCCGGGAACTGGTCGCAGCGGCGCGGGCGGGGGAGAAGGATCAGGTGCTGCTCGGCGTGACCGGTTCGGGCAAGACCTTCACGATGGCCAAGACGATCGAGGAACTGCAGCGGCCGGCGCTGATCCTCGCCCCCAACAAGATCCTCGCCGCGCAGCTATACGGGGAGATGAAGTCGTTCTTTCCCGACAACGCCGTCGAATATTTCGTCAGCTATTACGATTATTACCAGCCCGAAGCCTATGTCCCGCGGTCCGACACCTATATCGAGAAGGAAAGCTCGACCAACGAGGCGATCGACCGGATGCGCCATTCGGCGACGCGGTCGCTGCTGGAGCGTGACGACGTCATCATCGTCGCGTCGGTGTCGTGCCTGTACGGTATCGGATCGGTTGAAACCTATTCGGCGATGATCTTCGACCTGAAGAAAGGCGATGTCGTCGACCAGCGCGAGATCGTGCGCAAGCTGGTCGCGCTGCAGTACAAGCGCAACGACGCCGCGTTCCAGCGCGGCAATTTCCGCGTGCGCGGCGATTCGCTGGAGCTGTTTCCGTCGCACTATGAGGACAGCGCGTGGCGGATCACGTTCTTCGGTGACGATATCGAGGAGATCACCGAGTTCGATCCGCTGACCGGCAAGAAGATCGCCAGCCTGAATTCGATCCGCGTCTATGCGAACTCGCACTATGTCACGCCCGGCCCGACGCTGAAACAGGCGGGAGAGGCGATCAAGCATGAGTTGGCCGAGCGGTTGAAGGAACTGGTGATGGAGGGCAAGCTGCTGGAGGCGCAGCGGCTGGAACAGCGCACCAATTTCGACCTGGAGATGATCGCCGCGACGGGCAGTTGCGCGGGGATCGAGAATTACAGCCGCTTCCTGACCGGGCGCCTGCCGGGCGAGCCGCCGCCCACGCTGTTCGAATATCTCCCCGAAAACGCGCTGCTGTTCGTCGATGAGAGCCATCAGACGATCGGGCAGATCAACGGCATGTCGCGCGGCGACCATCGTCGCAAGATCACGCTGGCCGAATATGGATTCCGCCTGCCGAGCGCGATCGACAACCGCCCCTTGCGCTTCAACGAATGGGACGCGATGCGGCCGCAGACGGTGTGCGTGTCGGCGACGCCGGGTGCGTGGGAAATGGAGCAGACCGGCGGCGTGTTCAGCGAACAGGTCATCCGCCCGACCGGGCTGATCGATCCGCCGATCACGATCCGCCCGGTCGAGGAACAGGTCGACGACCTGATCCACGAGGCGAAGGAAACGGCGAAGAACGGCTATCGCACCCTCGTCACGACGCTGACCAAGCGGATGGCCGAGGACCTGACCGAATTCATGCACGAGGCGGGATTGAAGGTCCGCTACATGCACAGCGATGTCGAGACGCTGGAGCGGATCGAGCTGATCCGCGACCTGCGCATGGGGGTGTATGACGTGCTGGTCGGCATCAACCTGTTGCGCGAGGGGCTGGACATACCCGAATGCGGGCTGGTCGCGATCCTCGACGCCGACAAGGAAGGGTTTCTGCGGTCCGAAACCTCGCTGATCCAGACGATCGGCCGCGCCGCGCGCAACGTGGAGGGGCGGGTGATCCTCTATGCCGACCGGATGACCGGCAGCATGGAGCGGGCCATCGCCGAAACCGACCGGCGTCGTGAAAAGCAGCGCGAATACAACGCGCTGCATGGTATCACCCCGACGACGATCAAGCGCCAGATCGGCGACATCATCGCCGACGTCGCCTCGCGCGATCAGGTGACGGTGGAGATCGACGACGACGGCCCGCGCCACATGGTCGGCCACAATCTGCGGTCGTATATCGAGAGCCTCGAGAAGCAGATGCGCGAGGCGGCGGCGAATCTGGAGTTCGAAACCGCCGGGCGGTTGCGCGACGAGATCCGGTCGCTGGAGAATGAAGAGCTGGGCTTGCCGGCAGGCGAGCACAAGGCGCCGGTCATGGGCCGGTCAAACGAGGGAAAGCCGGGGACGCGCAAGACGCGGTACGGCAAGCAGAAGGCGATGCGGATGGCCGGCGGGGGCGGGCGGCGGCGATAGCGTTCGATCGTCCCGCCCGTTGTCCTTCCGGCCCGCCCCGAAAGGACGGGTGCGCCTTGTCGGACGCAGAACCGCGCCGGGCCCATCCACGGTTGAGGCTGCCGGCCGCATCGCCCATAAGGCGGGCATGCGTATCCTGTTCCCCCTCGCCACCATCGTCCTGCTTGCCGGCTGCGTGCCGCCCGGTGCGCCGCCCGCGACCGAGGAGGTGCCATCGCCGGTGCAGCGACCGGTGCCGGCCCGTCCGAGCCCCGTCGCGCCCGCAGGCAGCGACTGGCGCGACCTGCCGCGTACGCCCGGCGACTGGCAATATCGCGGCCTCGGCACCGGATCGGCCGCGACCTATGGCGTGCGCGGAGCGGCGCCGATGGTGACGCTGCGCTGCGATCGCCCGGCGCGACAAGTTACCCTGTTGTTCGCGACGGCCCGCCCGACCGCCGGCATGGTGACGGTCCGCACCACCAGCACGCAGCGCAACCTGACCGTACAGCCGATGGCGGGCGGCGTCGGCGTCGTGCTGCCCGCGACCGACCGTCTGCTCGACGCGATCGGGTTCAGCCGTGGCCGCTTCATGATCGAGGGCGTTCCGGTGGGACGGCTGGTGCTGCCCGCCTGGGCAGAGGTGCTGCGCGTGACCGAGGATTGTCGCGGCTGATGCGGCGCGCGGTCGTCGCGCTGCTGGCGCTGGCCGGATGTTCGGGCGAACCTGCTCCGCCGCCGCCGCCCGCGCCGCAGCCGAGCGGGCAGCCGACGCCGCCGCCGGCCGCGACCCCGTCGCCCCGACAGCTCCGGCCCGGACAGTTGCCGACGCCCGAACTCGACGGCGCTGTGCCGCTGGCGGGCGACTGGTCGTCGGAACGCGACGCGGCGATCTACACTGTCGGGGGACGCATCGCGTTCGCGGTGCGCTGCGACCGGGCGGCGCGCCGTATCCTGCTCTCGCGCGGCGTGGGGGAGGGGGATACGATCGGCCTGTTCACCGACAGCGCCGCTGCGACCTTCCCGGCGCAGGTGGTCGACGGCGCGCTGGAAACCGCGGTGACGACCGGGCAGACATTCCTCGACGCGCTGGCAAAGGCCGATGCGATCGGCATCGCCGCTGGCAGGGGGCCGGTGGTGCGGGTGCCCGGTGACAAGGCGGTCGGCGCGGTGGTGCGAGGGTGTCGCCCGGCCGGTCGCTGAACCCGGGGCGGGCCGTCGAGTATGACGGAAACGCCGTGCATTACAAGACTTGCAGGTGGGCGCGAGATGCACCAGATTCGGCGTGCGCCACCATTCGGGGCGTAACGGCTTTAACTAGCGAAAGGAGGTGATCCGATGTCTCATGGTTCAGCAATGGGGTCGGTTCAGTTCGTTCGGGAGACGCGCCGCTAAACGCCTGTACGGGTCGCGTACGGGGGGTATCCTCCCCCAATCAACGTCGTGATCCGGGCATATGCGGCTCGCATGGTCTCCCGGGCTGGAGCTTCCGGCCGCTGACCATGCTTGAGGTCGCCGGGTGTCGAGAGACCCCGGCGGCCTCTTTCATGTCCGGATCGGGCGACCGCGCCTGCCCGACCGGCCCGGTCGTTCTTCGGCACATGCCGTCGTCGCCCCTTTCCGCCTCGCGATATGATCCCCGCGATCCGCTGCGACCACCGCTCGCCGGTGACGGTCGAGCCCGCAGCGCTTCGCTATGTCGTCAACGTGCGATGCCCCGCCGCCAGCGTGATCGCGACCAGCGATCCGCCGACGATATTTCCCGCCGTCGCCAGCAGGAGGTTGCCGAGCAGTGGCCCGACCGGCACCGCAGCGGGATCGAGCGCCCAGGCGACCGGCAGCAGCGTCATGTTCGCGACCGAATGTTCGAACCCCGCCGCGACGAACAAGGCGACCGGCCCGATCACGCTTGCGATCTTGCCCGCGACGGTCTTGCTGCCGGTCGCCATCCATACCGCCAGACATACCAGCATATTGGCCAGCACGCCCGAGGCGAGCAGTTCGATCCAGTCCTTGCCGAGCTTGGTATCGCCGGTCTTGAGCGCCGCCGCCGCGACCGAGCCGTCGATCGCGTCCGTCGCGCCCGATGCGACGAACAGCGCGGCGATGACGATGCCGCCGATCAGGTTGGCGACCCACACGACCGTCCAGTCGCGCAGGGTTTCGCCCACGCTCAACCGGTTCTGCACCGTGGGCAGGACCAGCATGGTATTGCCGGTGAACAGTTGCGTTCCCGTCACCATCACCAGCATCAGCCCGACGGAAAAGGCGACGCCCGACAGCAGTTGCGTGGCACCGCCCGGCGCCATTCCCGCCTGCGCCACCAGATAGCCGATCGCACCGAAACCGATCTGCGCGCCGGCCGCCATTCCCAGCAGCAACATCGCGCCGACCGGCGGGCGCGTCTTGGCCAGCATGGCGTCGTCGACGCTGTCGGCCAATGTGTCGGCGGTCGCATCGTCCTGTCCCACGGCAAATCCCCTACCTGTTCCTACCCTGATCGAACGATCCGGCCGGCGGGCGGCTCCCTTGTCGCAGGAACGACGCCACCTCGACGCGGACGTGGTGCATCGGTGCGGATGGGGAGCGATATGCGGCATGGGTGATGCAGCGATCGCGATCGCTGCGCTTCCCGACGATATGCCGGCCCCCGACGGGTACGCAACACACCGGTCGCCGGTCGCCTGAAAACGAAACCGCCGCCCGATTGCCCGGACGGCGGCTCGTTCATTCATGCGAGGACCCGAACGATCAGTCGTTCAGATATTCGCCCGCATCGGCGTCGGTACCGGTGCCCGAGGGCACGACATCGGCCAGCGGATCGGCCACGCCCTGGCCGTCGCGGGGCGAACGGGCCAGTTCGGCTTCATGCTCTTCCTCCGCCGAGTTCGGCGCGACGAAGCCGGCCAGCGCCCGCTGCTGCGCCCGCAGCGCCGCGTCGCGCGACGATGCCGCCACGCGCAGGCGGTTCATGCCGGCACCGGTGCCCGCCGGGATCAGGCGTCCGACGATGACGTTTTCCTTCAGGCCGTTCAGGCTGTCGATCTTGCCCTGTACCGATGCTTCGGTGAGGACGCGGGTCGTTTCCTGGAACGATGCGGCCGAAATGAACGACCGCGTCTGGAGCGACGCCTTGGTGATGCCGAGCAGCACCGGCTTGCCCTGTGCCGGGGCCTGACCCGGTTCGAGCCTGGCGTTGGCTTCGTCCATCTCGTCGCGGTCGAGCTGTTCGCCCGCCAGCAACGTGGTGTCGCCGCCGTCGGTGATCTCGACCTTCTGCAGCATCTGACGGACGATCGTCTCGATGTGCTTGTCGTTGATCTTCACGCCCTGCAGTCGATAGACGCCCTGGATTTCGCTGACCAGATATTCGGCCAGCGGCTCGATGCCGAGCGTTTCCAGAATGTCGTGCGGGTTCGGCGAACCCCCGATCAGGTTGTCGCCGCGCTTGACATAGTCGCCTTCCTGAACGTCGATCACCTTCGACTTCGGGATCAGATACTCGACGACCTCGCCGCCATCCTCGGGCTGGATGCCGATCTTGCGCTTCGCCTTGTAATCCTTGCCGAACACGACGCGGCCCGAGACCTTGGCGATGATCGCCGCCTCCTTCGGAATGCGCGCCTCGAACAGCTCGGCGACGCGCGGCAGACCGCCGGTGATGTCGCGGGTCTTGGCCGATTCACGGGCGACACGGGCGAGAACGTCACCCGCCTGCACCTGTGCACCGTCCTCGACCGACAGCACCGCGCCCGGCGCCAGCATGTAGCGCGCGGCCTCGCCCGAATTCGCATCGAGCAGGGTCATGCGCGGACGCAGATCCTCCTTCGACTTCGACGTCGCGCGATATTCGATGATCTCGCGCTGGGCGATACCGGTCGCTTCGTCGACACGCTCGGTAACGGTCTTGTTCTCGATCAGGTCGATGAACTTCACGGTACCGGCGGTTTCGGTGATGACCGGCGCGGTGAACGGGTCCCACTCCGCCATGCGGTCGCCCTGCGAGACGATGTGGCCATCGTCGAACAGCACGTACGCACCATAGGGGATGCGATGGACCGACAGGTCGCGGCCGTCCATGTCGACGATCGCGATCTCGCCCGAACGGCTGAGCACCACGCGCCGGCCACGCTGATCCTCGATCAGTCGCAGGTCGCGGAACTCGACCGTGCCGTCGACCGGCGCTTCGAGGTTCGACTGTTCGTTGAGCTGCGCCGCACCACCGATGTGGAAGGTACGCATGGTAAGCTGCGTGCCCGGCTCACCGATCGACTGCGCCGCGATGACGCCGACCGCTTCGCCGATGTTCACCGGCGTACCGCGCGCGAGGTCACGGCCATAGCAGGTGCCGCAGACACCGACCTTGGCTTCGCAGACCAGCGGCGAACGGATCTTCATCGCCTGCAGGCCCAGGCCCTCGATCCGCGCGACCATCGCCTCATCGAGCAGGGTGCCGATCGGGAACACGACTTCGCCGGTCTTGGGATCGACCACGTCCTCCGCCGTGGTACGGCCGAGGATGCGTTCGCCGAGCGACGCGATCGTCGCGCCACCTTCGATGATCGACCGCATCTCCAGCGCGCGCTGGGTACCGCAGTCTTCCATGATGATGACGCAGTCCTGCGACACGTCGACCAGACGGCGGGTCAGATAGCCCGAGTTCGCGGTCTTCAATGCCGTATCCGCAAGGCCCTTGCGCGCGCCGTGGGTCGAGTTGAAATATTCGAGGACGGTCAGACCTTCCTTGAAGTTCGAGATGATCGGCGTTTCGATGATCTCGCCCGACGGCTTGGCCATCAGGCCGCGCATGCCGGCCAACTGCTTGATCTGCGCCTGCGAACCGCGGGCACCCGAATGGGCCATCATGTAGATCGAGTTGATCGGCTTCTCGCGGCCCTTGTCGGGACCGTCGTCGAAGCGGCGGACCGCCTTGATCTCGTCCATCATGCTGGTCGCGACCTGGTCGCCGCACCGGCTCCAGGCGTCGATCACCTTGTTGTACTTCTCCTGCTGCGTAATCAGGCCGTCCTGATATTGCTGTTCGAAGTCCTTCACCTGGTCACGGGTTTCGTCGACCAGCTTGTCCTTGTCCGGCGCGATCAGCATGTCGTCCTTGCCGAACGAGATGCCGGCACGGAACGCGTGGCGGAAGCCCAGCGCCATGATCGCATCGGCGAACAGCACGGTCTCCTTCTGACCGGTGTGGCGATACACCTCGTCGATGACGTCGCCGACGTCCTTCTTGGTCAGCAGGCGGTTGACCGTCTCGAACGGCACCTTGTGGCTCTTCGGCAGGGTTTCGCCGAGCAGCATGCGACCCGGCGTGGTCTCATAGCGCTTGAGATACTGCTTGCCGTTCTCGTCGGTCTGCGGAACGCGGCTGACGATGCGGGTATGCAGCGTGACGGCACCGGCGTGCAGCGCCTGGTGCACCTCCGCCATGTCGCCCAGCAGCATGCCTTCGCCCGGCTCGTTCGTCTTTTCCATCGACAGGTAATAGAGGCCCAGCACCATGTCCTGCGACGGCACGATGATCGGCTTGCCGTTGGCGGGAGACAGGATGTTGTTGGTCGACATCATCAGGACGCGCGCTTCCAACTGCGCTTCGAGCGACAGCGGAACGTGCACGGCCATCTGGTCGCCGTCGAAGTCGGCGTTGAACGCCGAGCAGACCAGCGGGTGGAGCTGGATCGCCTTGCCCTCGATCAGCACCGGCTCGAACGCCTGGATGCCCAGACGGTGGAGCGTCGGCGCGCGGTTCAGCATGACCGGGTGCTCGCGAATGACTTCGTCGAGGATGTCCCAGACTTCCTTGCGTTCCTTCTCGACCCACTTCTTCGCCTGCTTGAGCGTCATGCTCAGGCCCTTGGCGTCGAGGCGGGCGTAGATGAACGGCTTGAACAGCTCGAGCGCCATCTTCTTGGGCAGGCCGCACTGGTGCAGCTTGAGTTCCGGGCCGGTCACGATGACCGAACGACCCGAATAGTCGACGCGCTTGCCGAGCAGGTTCTGGCGGAAGCGGCCCTGCTTGCCCTTGAGCATGTCGGACAGCGACTTCAGCGGACGCTTGTTGGCGCCGGTGATCGTGCGGCCGCGACGGCCATTGTCGAACAGCGCGTCGACCGCTTCCTGCAACATGCGCTTTTCGTTGCGGACGATGATGTCCGGCGCGCGCAGTTCCATCAGGCGCTTCAACCGGTTG
>QFNF01000042.1 GCA_003240755.1 Sphingomonas hengshuiensis
GCCAGCTTGACTTTAAACGATACCACAGCACCTTGAATGCCATAGACCGCAAGCCGCCGCCCACATGTCCCTTCATCTCATCAACAATGTTAAAGAGCGGACAAAGAAACCGGCGTCGCTTCGCTACCCCTTTTTTAGGAGGGGCGGTTCGCGTCGCCTGCGTTTCGCTGTCCCGGTGAAGCGTTCCTAGTGGCTCGCCCCGTCCGGTGAACAGGCCTCTACGGGTGATCCCGGAAACCGTCAACGCCTTTTTGCACTTTTGTTTCGAGAAAGTTGCAGATTGGCGGAAATCCGCGGGTTTACCCCCTCTCAATCGATGGGGTTACAAGGTGGTCCGATGGATACCCCGGTCGAATCAGCCCCCCCGCCCCCCGAATCGCTACGGAATCAGGTCCGGCGGGCCGTCATTTGGCGGTCGGGCAGCCAGATCGCCGGGCAGATCGTGTCATGGGCCTCGACCTTTCTCGTCATCCGGCTGCTGACGCCGGGCGACTATGGGCTGGTGGCGATGACCGGGGTCGTCCTGCTGCTGCTCAACATGCTGAACGGCCATGGCCTCGCCAACGCCCTGATCCAGCATGGCGAGGTGACGCGGGATCAGCAGCGGCAGGTGTTCGGAATGTTGTTGTCGCTCAACCTGCTGCTGGGCGGATTGCAGTTCCTGCTCGCCCCCCTGGCCGCCGCCTATTATCGCGAGCCGTTCGTCGCCGACCTGCTGCGGGTACAGGCGTTGCTCTATATCACCACGCCGTTCAGCTCGTTCGCCTATGCGCTGCTGGCACGCCGGATGGATTTCCACCGGCAGGCGCAGGTCAATCTGCTGTCCTCGCTGGCCGGTGCGCTGGCGGCGATCGGCGGCGCCTATGCCGGGCTGGGGGTGTGGACGCTGGTGCTCGCGCCCGCCGTGCTGTTCGCCACCCGCGCGATCGGCCTGATGGTCGCGGCACAGGCATGGATGTGGCCGAGCTTCGACTTTCGCGGCGCCGGGCATCTGGCGCATTATGGCGGAGTGGTGGCGGGCGCGAGCCTGCTGAGCTTCGCGCAGAGCCAGGCCGACATCCTCGTCGCCGGGCGCTTCTTCGATGCGCACGCCGTCGGCGTCTATACGACCGCATTGTTCCTAACCCAGATCTTCACCAACAAGGTGGTGCCGCCGATCAACGAGGTCGCCTTTTCCGCCTATGCCCGGATGCGCGACGATCCGGCGGCGGTGGCGCAAGGGTTCGTGCGGTCGGTGCGGGTGCTGATGCTGATCGCCGTGCCGTTCTTCATCGGGCTGGCGGTGACGGCCGGGCCGGTGGTGAGAATCGCGCTCGGGCCGAAATGGGCGGAGGCCGCGCCGCTGGTCGTGCTGCTCGGCCTCGCCATGCCGTTCATGACGCTGCAGGCGCTGTTTTCGCCCGCGGTCGACGCGCTGGGCCGGCCCGGCACTACCGCCGGCACCACCGCGATCGGCGCGATCGTGCTGCCGATCGCATTCCTGATCGGCGCGCGGTTCGGGATCGAGGGCGTGGCGGGCGCATGGATCGTCGCGCATCCGCTGTTGCTGGCGATCGTCGCGCTGCGGGCGCTGCCGGTGATCGGGCTGTCGGCCGGCGCGTTCCTGCGCGCGGTTGCGCCCGCGTTCGGGGCCGGGGCGGCGATGGCGGGGGCGGTGACGCTGGCGACCCATGCCGCCGGCCCCCTGTCGCCGGTCCCGATGCTGGCGCTGTCCGTCGCCGTCGGCGCCGCGGTCTATGCCGGTTCGCTCTGGCTGTTCGCCCGTAGCGCCGTGCTCGACGCGTGGGCGATGCTGCGCAAGTCCTAGCCCAGCCGGTCGATCGCCGCGCGCGTCGCCGACAGATAGGCATCGCCGTGGAAGCGATAGGTGCCGATGAAGTGGATGAAGGCGGGATCGGTCGGGAAGCGCGCCCGGCCCAACAGCGCCGCGTTCCAGAAGTTCAGATAGCGATCATAGGGCAGCAGCACCGGATCGGCGCCATTGGCGACGACGAAGTTCGACGTCACCTGCTCGCTGCCCCAGCGCGACCAGCTCGCCCGCCCGATCGCATCGTCCATCGCCTGCGAAAACCCGGCCGCCAGCGCCCGCCCCGGCCCGCCCGGCGCGAAGCCGGCAAAGCCCGAACAGCCGCGGACATAATGGAGCGTGGCGTGCCCCGGAATCGCGACCGATCCGATCGCCGCCTCCGCCGCGTCCTGCACATGCAGCTTCGGATCGCGCGGATCGACGTCGGCCCGGTCGCGGGCGATCGCATGCGCCGCGCGGATCTCGGCACTCGCCTCGCCGCGCAGGGTGAAATCGCGTGCCCCGTCGATCGCCGCGCGCACGTCGGTCAGGTCGCGCAGCGACACGGTGTCCGAATCGACCTGGATCACATAGGCATCGGCACGCAGGTCGAGGATGGTCAGCAACCGTTCCCACGTCCCCCCGCGCGGGCAGGGGCCGGTATCGACATCGCCGATCGCGACGATGCGCGGATCGTTCAGGTGATGCGCCAGCACCCGGTGGTCGGCATCGGTCAGCGTCCCATCGTCGAGGATCACCACCCGCCCGCGCCCCAGTTGCTGGCGCAGCGACTTCACCGCGACCAGATAGGGCAGCAGCACCGCCGTCCCGATCATCGAGAACAGGATCACGCCATCGTCGCTTGCCGGGATCGGCGGCGTCGCCAGCACCCGCCGCGCCAGCCGCCGGTGCAGCCATTGCTTGACGTGCCAGTTGAGATGCTCGGCGATCGAGGGGGAGGCCATGGGGATGCTGTATCGCGCCGGCCTTAACCGTCGGTCAACGGCCACCGCACCCCCACGGACATTCCGAAAACCCGCGAAGGAGCGCGCGCCGGGCGTTTCCGCCCCTTTCGGAACGGGCCCTCACGCCTGCTGGATATAGTCCCGCATCGCCCGTGCCTCCGCCTCGATCCCGTCGATGCGATGCTTGACGAGGTCGCCGATCGACACGAACCCGACCAGCCGCTCCCCCTCGACCACCGGCAGGTGACGGATGCGCCGCTGCGTCATCAGCGACAGCGCGCCCAGCACCGATATGTCGCGGGTCACGGTGATCGCCGGGCTGGTCATCCGCTCGCCCACCGCCATGTCCAGCGCCCCCGCGCCGACCTCGACCAGCGCATGGATCATGTCGCGTTCGGAAAAGACGCCGGCGACCCGCCCTTCGACCAGCACCGGCACCGCGCCGATCCGATGCCGCGCCAGCAGCGCCACCACCTCGCGCACCGGCATGTCGGCACCTGCCGACACCACGTCGCGCCCGCCCGAAATCGTTGCGATCGTCATCGCCCTCTCCTGTCCCCGGCACGGGCGGTCCGGCCCGCCCGCGTCCGCGCTTGAGAATTCCACGCTTCGCGCCCATTGAACAGCCATGGCGAACGACCTCGACGATCCCGATTATGCCGCGTTCGCCTGGGCACGCTTTCGCTGGATGCTCAGGATCATGGCCGGCGTGTCGGTGGTCGCAGCGCTGGTGGCGCTGGCCGGCATCTGGTGGTGGATCGGCTCGATGCACTGGGTGACTGCCGCGGCGACGCTGGGCGGAGTCGGGGGATCGGTGATGCTGGGCGGCGCGCTGATGGCGCTGGTGTTCCTCAGCAACGGATCGGGCCATGACGCCGCGGTCGATTCGTTCAACGCCGATCGCGATCCGGGACGGGACAAGCAGGGATAGGTCGGGGCGTTCCCGACCGATCTGGTCGTCACTCCCGCGCAGGCGGGAGTCCATAGGCGCTACCCTCGCCAATCCTGCCGAACCGGCAGCGGCTATGGATTCCCGCCTGCGCGGGAATGACGAGCGGGGGTGGTGGTGAACCAGCCTACCCACTCCGTCACCCCGGACTTGATCCGGGGTCCCGTTTCTTCTCGGCGGCGGCAGTTGAAAAGCGGGACCCCGGGTCAGCCCCGGCGTGACGATGGGGTAGGGTCGGCGCCCACCCCCATAACGCAAAACCCGCCGGACGCCCTGTCGGCACCCGGCGGGTTTTGGCGAAACGGACCGGCCCGGCAAGGGGCCGGACGCGCTTACTTGATCTTGGCTTCCTTGAACTCGACATGCTTGCGCACGACCGGGTCATACTTGCGGAAGGTCAGCTTCTCGGTCTGGTTGCGCGGGTTCTTCTTGGTGACGTAGAAGAAGCCGGTATCGGCCGAGCTGACGAGCTTGATCTTGACGGTGGTCGGCTTTGCCATGACCCAAAAACCCCTTGGGCCTGATGCCCGCGAAATGACAATGGAAAGCGACCCGCCACGACGCGGGCTGCTGCAAGTTGGGGGCGCATGCGGCAATCGCGGGCCCGAGTCAAGACCGGACGCCTTCACTGGAACGTAACCTGTCGCCCGCATGTTATGAATCAGGTGATTGGGAGGCGGTGATGCGGATCGAGTCGGTGCATATCGATGCGGAGCGGGCGATGACCTTTGGCGGGCCGACCCACCCCCATGCCGAGATCGAGGCGATTCGCGCAATCGCCACCGCCGAAGCCAGCCTGCCCGCGCTGTCGGTCCTTGCCGTCGTCGATGCCGCCATCGCCCGCGGCGAGCGGCGGTCGATCGGCGAATGGACCGCGCTCGCCCGCGAAGCGGTCCGCTGCGGCCGTAGCGATGCGGCGACGGCACAGGCCTATGCCGCGGCCTGCACGGTGCGCCTCGCCGACT
Source organism: Sphingomonas hengshuiensis (assembly GCA_003240755.1). GTDB lineage: Bacteria > Pseudomonadota > Alphaproteobacteria > Sphingomonadales > Sphingomonadaceae > Sphingomonas > Sphingomonas hengshuiensis_A. The sequence continues at coordinate 4,666 of QFNF01000042.1, forward strand.
GATTTCCGTTTCGGCGATGGACCCGCTCGTTCCCGCGTTCGTCGCGGTCCTGCTGGCGGGGGTCGGCGACCGGCCGGCGCTGCTCGCCGCGATCCTCGCCGACCGGCACGGGCGCGGCGCCACGATCGCCGGGATCGTCGCACAGGCGATCGGCTTCGCGCTGGCCGCAGCGGCCGGCACGCTGGTCGCACCCCATCTCACCCCCGATGCCCGCAACCTGCTGCTCGCGCTCGCCCTGTTGTCGGCGGGCGGATCGGCGCTGTTCGCCGCGCGGATCAGGGACAGGCTGGACCATTGGCGACTGCCCGGCTGGCTGACGGGGCTGCTCGGCATGGCGATCCTCGCGCTGGGCGATCGCGGCCAGTTCCTCGTCTTCGCGCTCGTCGCCCGTACGCCCGATCCGGTCGCCGGCGCGATCGGTGCGGCGCTGGCGGCGGGGGCGCTGTCCGCCGCCGCCGCGACCCTGGGCGAGCGCGGGTGGCGGGCGCTGCCGCTGCGCTGGATCCGGCCGGCCGTCGCGACGCTGCTGCTGATCGCGGGCGCGGTCGTCGGGCTCAGCGCGCTGCGGCTGCTGTGATCCACCCCGTCGATCAGGCTGACCGGATATTTTGCCGCGACGGCACGGGAAAGAATCGCCAGCGCGATCGTTGCCCAACCGAAACCTATCCAGCCGGAGAACTGACCGTGACCAACCCCGCGCTCGACACCCCGACCGACCTGCCCAACAACAAGGTCGCCAGCGTCGCCGACGGCCTGAACGCCGCCCTCGCCGACTGTTTCACGCTGTATCTCAAGACCAAGAACTTCCACTGGCACGTCTCGGGCCCGCATTTCCGCGACTATCACCTGATGCTCGACGATCAGGCATCGCAGATCCTGGCCGTCACCGACGTGGTCGCCGAACGCGTGCGCAAGACCGGCAACACCACGCTGCGTTCGATCGGCGACGTCGCGCGGCGCACCGCGATCAAGGACAACGACAAGGACTTCGTGAAGCCCGACGACATGCTCGCCGAGTTGCGCGACGACAATCTGAAGCTGGTCGAACGGCTGCGCGACGTCCGCGAGGCTGCCGAGGATGCCGGGGATACCGCGACCAGCAGCCTTGCCGACGACTGGATCGACCAGGCCGAGGAACGCGCCTGGTTCCTGTTCGAGGCCGCCCGCAAGGGCTGAGCCCTCCCCAGCGAAAGCGCCGCAACCCGTTTCGCGGCACGAAAACCCGCCGTGCTTTCCGTACACCGGCGGGTTTTTGCTGCCCGCGCGCCTTCGATCCGGAACCCCAGCCGCCGTCGGGCGCTCCCCCTTGCAGCGGGGCGGCACGGCTGCATTCTGGGAGCGTTGTGATGTTGAAATGGGCGGTGATCTTTCTGGTGGTGGGCCTGGTGATGGGCGCACTGGGCTTTGGCGGCATCGGCGGCACGTTCGTCGGCATCGCCCAGGTCCTGTTCTTCGTCGCGATCGCGGTATTCGTGGTGCTGCTGGTCCTCGGCCTGCTGGCGGGCAAGGGCGTCAAGAACGCCCTCGACTGACACCGGCGCGATGCGCGCCTTTGCCGACCTGCTCGACCGGCTGATCTACACCCGGTCGCGCAACGCCAAGCTCGCACTGATCGGAACGTATCTGCGCGGGACGCCCGACCCCGATCGGGGTTGGGCGATCGCCGCGCTGACCGGCGATCTCGATCTTCCCGCGGTCAAATCGGCGACGATCCGCACGCTGATTACCGAACGGACCGATCCGGTGCTGTTCGCGATGAGCCGCGACTTTGTCGGCGACACGGCGGAGACGGTCGCGCTGCTGTGGCCCGAACCGGCCCCCGGGTCGATCGCGGACCCCGCGCCGCTGACGCTCGACACCGTCGTCACCCGCTTGCGCGGCCTGTCGCGCGCCGACGCGCCGCGCGCGCTGGCCGACATGCTCGACCGGCTCGAATCCGACGAACGCTTCGCGCTGCTGAAACTGGCCACCGGTGGCCTGCGCGTCGGCGTATCGGCGCGCCTTGCCAAGACCGCGCTGGCGCAGGCGTTCGGCCTCGACGTCGATGCGGTCGAGGAGGTGTGGCACGGCCTCGCCCCGCCCTATGGCGAACTGTTCGCGTGGGCGGAGGGTCGCGGCGAACAGCCGCACGCCGCCGACCTGCCGGTGTTCCGTCCGTTCATGCTCGCCCATCCGCTCGACGACGGGACCGTCGACCTCGCCGACTATGCCGCCGAATGGAAATGGGACGGCATCCGCGTCCAACTGGTCCATGTCGGCGGGGAAACCCGGCTCTACAGCCGCGCGGGCGACGATATCACCGCCGCCTTTCCCGAAGTCGCCGCCGCGTTTCGCACCCCCGGCGTCCTCGACGGCGAACTGCTGGTCCGCGGACAGGGACAGGGCGACGCGCTGCACGCCGACGACACCGGCGCGGCCAGTTTCAACACGTTGCAACAGCGGCTGGGGCGCAAGGTCGTGTCGAAGGCGATGCTGACCGATTATCCCGCCTTTGTCCGCCTGTACGATATCCTGTTCGACGGCACCGAAGACCTGCGCGAACGGCGCTGGTCCGAACGCCGCGCCCGGCTGGAACCGTTCGTCGCCACGCTCGACCCGGCGACCTTCGACCTGTCCCGCCTGATCGACGCCGCCGATTTCGCCGCACTGGCCGATATCCGCAGCCGCGCCCGCGATTCGGCGATAGAGGGCGTCATGCTCAAGCGCCGCGATTCCCCCTATGTCGCCGGGCGTCGCGTCGGGCTGTGGTACAAATGGAAACGCGACCCGCTCGTCGCCGATTGCGTCATGATGTACGCCCAGCGTGGCAGCGGCAAACGCTCGTCCTTCTATTCCGACTATACGTTCGGCTGCTGGACCGCCGATCCGGCGGCGGGCGGCGAACTGCTGCCGGTCGGCAAGGCCTATTCGGGGTTCACCGATGCCGAACTGAAGGATCTCGACCGCTTCGTGCGCCAGCATACGATCAACCGCTTCGGCCCGGTGCGCGAGGTGGAAAAGACGCTGGTGTTCGAGGTGGCGTTCGATTCGATCCATGCGTCCAGGCGCCACAAATCGGGGGTCGCCATGCGCTTCCCCCGCATCAGCCGCATCCGCACCGACAAGCCGGCGACCGAGGCGGACCATATCGCGACGCTGCTGAAGATGGTGAGTTAGCCGCGCCGCCCGCCGCGACGACCCGTACCCCCGCGCAGGCGGGGGTCCAGAGCCCGGCAGAACTACGGTCAGCGATTGCAACCCTGGATCCCCGCCTACGCGGGGATACGGTCAACCCTGCGGCACCGGGTCCAGCGCGATCTCGAACAGGGTCGGCCACCATTTCCCCGTCACGAACAGCCGCCGGGCCCCGGCATCCCACGCGATCCCGTTCAACACCGCCTCCGGGTCGAGCGCGCCCAGCTCGGCGCGGAGCGGCGCGAGGTCGACCAGGCCGTCGACCACCCCGGTCGCCGGATCGATCCGCACAATATAGTCGCGGTGCCAGATATTGCCCCACAGCTTGCCGTCGATCATCTCCAGCTCGTTGAGGTTGTGCACCGGCCGGCCATTGGCGGTGATCGTCACCCGCCGTCGTTCCCGGAACGTCCCGGGGTCGACGAAGCGCAGCGTCGGCGTCCCGTCCGACAGGATCAGCGAATTGCCGTCGCTCGCCAGTCCCCAGCCCTCGCCCGGATAGCGCGCGCGCCCCACGGACTTGAGCGTCTTCGCGTCCCAGCGGTGCGCGATGCCGTCCTGCCACGTGATGCTGACCAACTGGTCGCCGTCGACCGCCAGCCCCTCGCCGAACTGCAATCCCGGCAGCCTCGTCCGCGCCAGCACCTTGCCATCCGCCAGCCGCACCCGCCGCACGTCCGACACGCCGGGCTGTCCGGTACTCTCGAACAATGCGCCGTCATGCCATACCAGCCCCTGGGTAAAGGCGGTGCGATCATGTGGATAGCGCGCGACGATCCGCGCCGTGATTCCCTCGACCGGCACCACGGCGGGCGCCGCCGGCGGCATGCCGGTCTGCGCCGCGGCGGCGGTGGTGGCGAGCGCGAGGGTGAGCGGGAGCATCCAGCGAATCATCGGCATCCTTATCCTCGCGTCCGTCTTGCCGGCATCTGAACCGCCCCGGCCCGTCCGAAGACATACCGGAAGGATGCCACGGGGCGGAACCCTTCGTGCGATCCGCGCTTCGGCCGGCCCGGCGGCTACCCGGGACGAACGGTTCCGCTTCCCGTCGCCCGATCCGGACGGCATGTCGCGCGGCGCGGCCTGCCCGTCAGAACGCCACCGCCGGGCCGGCGGGCACGATACCGGTCGGGTTGATCGCGCGATGGCTCCGATAATAATGCGCCTTGATCTGGGCCAGATCGATCGTGTCGGCGACCCCCGGCAGCGCGGCGATCCGTTCGGCCAGTGCGCGCAGCCGCGGATAATCGATCAGCCGCCGGACATTGCACTTGAAATGCCCGTGATAGACCGGGTCGAACCGCACCAGCGTGGTGAACAGCCGGATATCGGCCTCGGTCAGCCGGTCCCCGACCAGCCAGTCGCCGTCCAGCCGCGCCTCCAGCCAGTCCATCGATTCGAACAGCGCATGCACCGCCTCGTCATACGCATCCTGCGTCGTCGCGAACCCGGCACGGTACACGCCGTTGTTGACGGTGGAATAGACCCGGTCGTTCACCGCATCGATCTCCGCCCGCAACGCCTGCGGATAATAGTTGCCCGCGCGCGCGCCCAGATCGTCGAACGCGGTGTTGAGCATGCGGATGATCTCCGACGATTCGTTGTTCACGATCCGCCGCGCTCGCTTGTCCCACAGGACGGGTACGGTGACTTTCCCGGTCATCCCCGGCCGCGCCATCGTATAGAGCTGGTGCAGGTGATCGGCGCCGTTCACCGGGTCGCCCGTCCCGCCGAACGCCCCGGTGAAACTCCACCCCTGCGCGCCCATCAGCGGCCCGACGACCGTCACCGGCAGCATGTCCTCCAGCCCCTTGAGCGCGCGTACCACCAGCGTGCGATGCGCCCAGGGACAGGCCAGGCTGACATAGAGGTGATAGCGATCACGCTCCGCCGGTACGCCCGCCTGCCCGTCCGGCCCGGGCCGCCCGTCCGGTGTCAGCCAGTCGCGAAACCCGCTCTCGGCCCGCTGGAAGTTGCCCGATGCGTCGGTCGGCGCGACCGGCGTATCGTTGGTCCACACGCCGTCCTGTATCATGCCCATCGTCGTTCCCCTGTCGCTTGTCGTCCTGCAACACGATCAGGACGCGCCGGGGTTCCCTGCATGTGCCGTACGCCCGCGTTGCGGCGGCCGCGCGGCGGAGCGGACGTCCCGGACGAAGCCATTCGGCATGTCGCCGGGACTGTCCCCCCGGGTATCGACCAACTGCCCGCGCGTCTCGCGCACCGCCGGCGGGGGACAGGGCGGGGCTGGCCATGACCGGCGCCGGCAGGCGCGTCGTCAGCGATTCTGGATCAGTCGCAGCAGCGAACCGTCGGGATCGAGCAGCGCGCCGATGCGCAACCCGTGCTGCGACGTCGGGCGGTTCAGGCGCGGAAAGCCGGTGGTCGCCTCGGGAATGCCTGCCGCCAGCGCGACCGCGTGGAAGCCGTCGAGATCGTCGAGCCGCAGGCAACTGCCAAATGCGCTGGTGAACGGGTCGAGGTCGGGCCACGGGAAGAATTCAAGCTGGAGCTTGCCCCGCGACAGGATCATCCAGCCATCATCGCGCCAGTCCTCGACGAACCCCAGCCGCCCGTAAAAGGCCGCCGTCGCCGCAAAGTCCCGCGACGGCAGGTTGGGCGTGGCATGATCCAAGACATGGTCTCCCTGTCGGGTCGCGCCCAACGAAAAGGGCCGGCCACTCCTGCGAGCGGCCGGCCCCTGTCCGTCACCGAAGCGCGACCCTCACAGCTTGTTGAGGTTCACCGCTGCGTGCTTGCCGCGACGATCGACTTCGAGTTCGAACTCGAGGCGATCGCCTTCGTTGAGCGTCGGCAGGCCCGCACGCTCGACGGCCGAGATGTGGACGAACGCGTCCGGCTGGCCATCGTCGCGCTGGATGAAGCCGAAGCCCTTCATCGCGTTGAAGAACTTCACGACGCCGCTCGCGCGCTCGCCGGTCAGTTGCCGCTGCGGGCCACCCATGCCGCCGCCCGCACGCGGGCCGGCATCGCGCGGTTCGCGCGGTGCGCCGCCGCCCGTGACCGGCATCGGCTCGCCGTCGATCTTCAGGTCGGTCGCCGAGATGCGGCCGCCGCGATCGACCAGGGTGAAGCCCATCGGCTGCCCTTCGGCAAGCGCGCTGAGGCCGGCCTGCTCGACGGCCGAGATGTGCACGAACACGTCTTCGCCGCCGTCATCGCGGACCACGAAGCCGAAGCCCTTCTGCGCGTTGAAGAACTTGACCACGCCGGTCGCTTCTCCGACGACCTGCGGGGGCATGCCGCGGCCACCGCCGCCGCCACCACCGAAGCCGCCACCGCCGCCGCCGAAGCCGCCGCCACCACCGCCACGGAAACCACCGCCGCCGCCGCCGAAGCCGCCGCCGCGATCACCATAGCTGCTGCCGCCGCCGAAACCGCCGCCGCCACCAAATCCGCCGCCGAAGCCACCGCGATCGCCGCCGAAACCGCCGCCGCCGTAGCTGCTGCCGCCTTCGTCACCAAAACCGTCGCGCTTGTCCCTGCCGCGCCCACCGCGCTCGCCGCGCCGTCCTCGATCGAAACTCATTGCCCTGTTCGTCTTCCCGGTTCGCCCAACTTCATCGTAAACCCAAGCGTCGAGCGAAAAACGCAGGTGTCCGGGCACCACCAAACCGGGTGCCACTTCCCTGCCATAGCCTAAAAGCGCACGGTCCCAAACGAATTTCGCCGCTGCAATCGTTCCGCTGGCCGCGAACCTTGTCATATTGTGGCGAAACCGGCACAGAATCGCCGCATGGATACCATTTTCGCGCTTCTGGTCGACCCCGCCGCCTGGGCAGCCTTCCTGACGCTGGTCGTGCTCGAAGTCGTTCTGGGTATCGACAACCTCATCTTCATCTCGATTCTCTCGAACAAGCTGCCCGCGCACCAGCAGCAACTGGCGCGGCGAATCGGCATCGGGCTGGCGCTGGTCATGCGGCTGCTGCTGCTGTCGATGATCGCGTTCATCGTCTCGCTGACCACGCCGGTGTTCGACCTGGGCATTTCGGGTGCGCCCGACGCCTATGGCCGCCCCGCCTTCGAAACCGCCTTTTCGTGGCGCGACCTCATCCTGATCGCGGGCGGCCTGTTCCTGGTGTGGAAGGCGACGAAGGAAATCCATCACACGATGGACGACGAACCCTCCGGCGATGCGCTCGACAAGAAGGGCAAGGCCGCGATCGGCTTCGGCTCGGCCATCGCGCAGATCGTCGCGCTCGACATGGTGTTCTCGATCGATTCGATCCTGACCGCGGTCGGCATGACCGACGAGGTGCCGATCATGATGGCCGCCGTCATCGTGACGGTCGCGATCATGCTGGTCGCCGCCGATCCGCTGGCGCGCTTCATCAATGCCAACCCGACGGTGGTCATGCTGGCGCTGGGCTTCCTGCTGATGATCGGCGCGGTGCTGATCGCCGACGGCTTCGGCGTGCATGTGCCCAAGGGCTATATCTATGCCGCGATGGCGTTTTCGGCGGGGGTCGAGACGCTCAACATCGTCTCGCGCCGCTCCAGGACGAAGAAGCGCCTCGCCCGCGAGGCCATTGAGCGTGAAGCCTCCAACCGCTAGGCGCAGTCCATGACCGTGTATTTCCATGAAGAAGACCTGCCCGAAGGCGTGTTCGCCCCCGGCGCCGACATCGCCGTCGATACCGAGACGATGGGCCTTGTCACCCCGCGCGACCGGCTGTGCGTCGTACAGCTTTCGGACGGGGGCGAGGACCAGCATCTGGTCCGCTTCAATCCCGGCAGCGACTACGCCGCGCCGAACCTGAAGGCGGTGCTGGCCGATCCCGACCGGGTAAAGCTCTATCATTTCGGCCGCTTCGACCTTGCAGCGATCGAACATTATCTGGGTGTCGTCGCCGCCCCGGTATTCTGCACCAAGATCGCGTCGCGGCTGGTGCGCACCTATACCGACCGCCACGGCCTGAAGGAGCTGGTGCGCGAACTGCTCGGGCAGGACATTTCGAAACAGCAGCAATCGTCCGACTGGGGCGGTCCGGTCCTGTCGGACGCGCAGCGCGACTATGCCGCGTCCGACGTGCGCTTCCTCCACGCGCTGCGCGAGGAACTGGTCCGGCGGCTGGCACGCGAAGGTCGCACCGACCTGGCGCAGGCCTGTTTCGACTTCCTGCCGCACCGCGCGCGGCTCGACCTCGCCGGCTGGCCCGAAACCGACATCTTCGCGCATATCTGAGGGGCGGCCATGTCGGAAATCGCACGGCAGGAACGGACGCGGCGGCAACGCCGGGCGGCGCCCGGCAGTGCGCAGGACCGGCTGATCGCGCTGCTGACGGTCGCGCTGCCGATCGCGATCGGCGTGCTGGCGGCGTTCCTGGTGCTGGCGCCGCTGTTCATGCGCGGCGACACCAGCTTCGTCCTCGACAAGAACAAGGTCGACGTCGCCCAGGAACGCATGCGGCTGCGCGCCGCCGAATATCGCGGACAGGATGCCAGGGGCCAGCCCTTCGTCATCGATGCCGGATCGGCGGTGCAGAAAAGCTCGGCCGAACCGGTGGTGCAGATGCAGGAACTGGCCGCCGGCATCCGCCTCGCCGACGGGCCGGCACGGCTCACCGCGCCGCGTGGCCGCTACGACATGCGGTCCGAACAGGTCGACGTGCTGGGGCCGATCCGGTTCCGCGCCGCCAACGGCTATGCGCTCGACACCACCGACGCGACCGTCGACCTCAAGACCCGCCGCCTGCGCAGCGGCAGCGCCGTCACCGGCACGACGTCGATGGGCGATTTCAGCGGCGACCGGCTCGACGCCGATCTCGAGGAACGGACCGTGCGGCTGACCGGCAATGCGCGCTTGCGCATCGACCCGGCACGCACGAAATAGTCGCCCATGATTCGCCCTGCGCTCCCCGGCCTCGTGGCCACCCTCGGCCTCCTCGCGATCGCAGGCTCGGCCCCGGCGCAGACGCGACATGATTCGAACGCGCCGATCGACATCTCGGCCAACGCGATCGAGCTGCAGGACAAGCAGCAGCGCGCGGTCTTCACCGGCGGCGCGGTGTTCCGCCAGTCGACCATGACGCTGAACGCCGACCGGGTCGTCATCGCCTATACCGGGCAGATCACCGACGGCGCGCCACAGGCGACGCGGATCGACGCGACCGGCAACGTCGTGCTGACCCGCCCGGATCAGACCGCGCGGTCGCGCTTCGCGGTGTACGACATCAACCGCCGCGTGGTGACGATGATCGGCGGCGTGCGCCTGACACAGGGCGCCAACACGCTGAGCGGCGGGCGGCTGTCGATCGACCTCGACACCGGCCGCGCGACGATCGACGGCTCGGGCGTGGGCGGCGGCACGACGTCCGGTGGCGGCGTGCAGCAGAGCGGCGGGCGGGTGACGGGCCGCTTCTCGGTGCCCAAGCGGAATTAGGGCAGAGCGGAAAGCCGTGCGCCGCATCGGGACCGGGTCTTTCGACTGCTCGCCTGCGACAGTCGCCCGGGACAGGCTCCGGTGCTTCGCGAACCGGCTATCCGGGATGAACGGTCAGGGTCGATGACGAACGGGAATTGACCGCATTCCCCTACCGAACCACCGAACAGACCTTCCCTTTTCCCGGCATCGCATGCAATAATCCTGCCAAAGTCGCGGCGGTAACGCCCCGATAACCGTCGCCATGCGATCAGGACGTTGCCGATGCCCGACACCACCCTGCTGACCCCCGCCACCGAAGCGCGCCCGTTCGCCGAAATTCCGTCCGATCGCGGGCTGTCGGTCGTGTCGATCGCCAAGTCGTACGACAAGCGCGTCGTGCTGTCCGACGTATCGATGTCGGTCGGGCGGGGCGAGGTCGTCGGCCTGCTCGGCCCCAACGGCGCGGGCAAGACGACCAGCTTCTATTCCGCGATGGGCCTCGTAAAGCCCGACGCCGGCCGCATCCTGCTGGATGGCGAGGATATCACCGCGCTGCCGATGTATCGCCGCGCGATCCTCGGCCTTGGCTATCTGCCGCAGGAGACCTCGATCTTTCGCGGGCTGTCGGTCGAAAAGAACATTCTCGCCGTCCTCGAACTGGCCGAACCGGACAAGACGGCGCGCGCCGAGCGGCTGGAGCAGCTCCTCGCCGAATTCGGCCTTGCCCGGCTGCGCACCGCATCGGCGATGGCGCTGTCGGGCGGCGAGCGGCGGCGCGCCGAGATCGCCCGCGCGCTGGCCGCCAATCCGACGATCATCCTGCTCGACGAACCGTTCGCGGGGATCGACCCGATCTCGATCGCCGACATTCGCGACCTCGTGATCCAGCTCAAGTCACGCGGCATCGGCGTGCTCATCACCGATCACAATGTCCGCGAGACGCTGGAAATCGTCGATCGCGCCTATATCATCTATGACGGGCGCGTGCTGTTCGCCGGCTCGCCCGCCGAACTGGTCGCCGACGCCAATGTCCGCCGCCTGTATCTCGGCGAAGGCTTCGAACTCTAGCCCCGCATGAGCCTCGCCCCGCGCCTCGACCTGCGCCAGTCGCAATCGCTGGTGATGACGCCGCAGTTGCAGCAGGCGATCCGCCTGCTCGCGCTGTCGAACCTCGAGATAGAGGGGTTCATCGCCGAAGAGGTCGAGAAAAACCCGCTGCTCGATGCCGGCGGCGGCGGCAGCGGCGACGATGACGCCCCGTTCGAACCGCGCGAGGCCCCCGTCGCGACCGATCCGGCCGGGTCGGACGAACTGCTCGGCATCGGTGCCGCGAGCGGCGAGTCGCTCGATCTCGACCTGGGCGAGACCTTTCATCACGACAGCGCCTCGGACGGGGTCGGTTCGCTCGACGGCGGCCTCGGCCTCGCGGCGACCGGCGGCGGCGGGTTCGACGACGCGCCCGACCTCGACGCCTTTGCCGGCGACGACATCTCGCTCACCGACCATCTGCTGCAACAGGCCGGTGCCTGCGTCGCGGGCGGCGACCTGTTCATCGCCAGCGCGATCATCGACCAGATCGACGAATGCGGCTATCTGTCGGCCTCGCTGCTCGACATCGCCAACCGCCTCGGCGTGCCGCTCGCCCGTGTCGAAGCGGTGCTGGGCATCGTCCAGACCTTCGACCCCAGCGGCGTCGGTGCGCGCAGCCTCGCCGAATGCCTGACGATCCAGGCGAAGGAGGTCGACCGCTACGACCCGTGCATGGCGCGGCTGATCGACAATCTCGACCTCGTCGCGCGCGGCGCGCTGCCGCAGTTGCGCCGCATCTGCGACGTCGATGACGAAGACCTTGCCGACATGATCCGCGAGCTGCGCGGCTATGATCCCAAGCCCGGCTGCCGCTTCGGCGGCGAACGCACCCAGTCGGTCGTCCCCGACCTGTTCGTCGCCCCGCGCGGGGATGGCTGGGCGGTGGAGATCAACGGCGCCACGCTGCCGCGGGTGCTGGTCAATCGCGGCTATTATGCCGAACTCAGCGCCAGTGGCGACAAATCGTCCAGGGCGTGGCTGTCCGACTGCCTCGCCAGTGCCAACTGGCTGGTCAAGGCACTCGACCAGCGGCAGCGCACCATCCTGAAGGTCGCGACTGAGATCGTGAAGCAGCAGGAGGCGTTCTTCCGCCACGGCGTCGCCCATCTCCGCCCGCTGACGCTGGCGCGGGTCGCGGAGGCGATCGAGATGCACGAATCGACCGTCAGCCGCGTGACCTCGAACAAGTATCTCTCCTGCCCGCGCGGGCTGTTCGAGCTGAAATTCTTCTTCACCTCGGCGATCCAGTCGGCCGATGGCGGCGAGGCGGTGTCGGCGCTGGCGGTCAAGGACGCGATCCGCACGCTGATCGCGAACGAGGACCCGAAGAAGATCCTGTCCGACGACACGCTGGTCGAATTGCTGAACGCGAGGGGATTCGACATCGCAAGGCGGACGGTCGCCAAATATCGCGAGGCGATCGGGCTGGGATCGTCGGTCCAGCGCCGCCGGCAAAAGGCGCTGGGCGGATAGGCTTTCCTACAGGCGAGGCCCGCGCCAGGATCGGCGACGCTCTTTCCCGCCGTGGATTCTGCCGCCCTGCCGACCGGACAAGGTCACGCAGATCGCGAAACGCGCACGAGTGTGACTTTCGTGAACTTTGGCCGCCCGATCGCGGCCAAGTCCCTGTAATTCGCGGATTTACCGGTTCGGCTCGATCGCCATCCGGACCGGACGGCAGGACGGGCGAAGGCGAACGGCGTCAGACGTCCAGCTTCTCGTAATCCGCCGGCGGCGGCACGCCCTCCATCCGCTCGGCCAGCAGCGGGCGGAAGCTCGGGCGGCTCTTCATCCCGACATACCAGCGCTTGGCAAGGTCATGGGTCTTGAAGTCGATCCCGCCCAGATAGTCGGCGATCGAGATCTGTGCCGCGGCCGCCAGGTCGGCAAGGCTCATCGTCGCCCCGCCGATCCACTGCCGATGGTCGAGCAGATAGTCGATATAGTCGAGATGCTCGACCGCCGCCTTCATCGCCTCGCGCAGCACCCGCGTATCGGGCGTCTGGCGGTGGACGATGCGCTTCTCCATCCGCTCCATCAGCAACGGGCCGGTGATCTCGCGGTAGAATTGCGTGTCGAACCACGTCACCAGCCGGCGCTGCTCGGCCCGGTCGGCGGCCGATCCGTTGAGCATCGCCGGCTTGTCGCCCGTCTCCTCGATATATTCGCAGATCGCCATCGAATCGATCAGCCGCACGCCCGCTTCGTCGTCGATCATCACCGGGGTCTGGCCCGCCGGGTTGATATGCAGGAATTCGTCGCGCCGCGCCCAGGGCGATTCGCGCACCGGCTGGTAGCCGATGCTCTTTTCCGCCAGCAGCAGGCGGACTTTCCGCGAGAAAGGACATAGCGGGAATTGCAGGAGCTGCCACATGCCCCCGTGTTAGGCGGCGCGGTTGCGCGGCGGAAGGGGATTCGTGTGGGATTGCTCGTGTGCCTGTTGTGGTTGGTCGCAAGCGTCGCCATCGCCGACCGGTCGCCGCGACCATGGGTTCAGGGGACGGCGGCGGTGCTGGCGGGCATCGCCGGCACCACCCTGCCCGATCTCGATCTGGTGCTGCCGCTCGATCATCGCAGCGGCCTGACCCATTCGCTGCTGCCGGTCGCACTGGCATGCCTCGCGACGCGCTGGCGGCCCGTGGCGGCGGGGCTGGCGATCGGCATCGGCCTGCACCTCGCCGCCGACAGCTTTCCCAACGCGATGCGCGGCTATGCCACCGTCAAGCTGCCCGTGGCGGGATCGATTGGCGCCACCGCCTCCTATGCCTGGCTGGGGGTGCAGGCGGTAGTGGCAAGCGGTGCCGGCGCGGTATTGCTGGCGGCGTCGCTGCCGCCGCGGATCGCCATGGCGACCGCCGCCGTCCTTGCCATGGTCGGTATCGCCTATCTCTTCGCGACCGATGGCGGCTGGGGCGCGCTCGCCATCTATGCCGCGTTCGGCTGGCTCGCGGTCCGCCGGCGGGCGGGCGGACGCCCCGGGCCGCCGGTATAGCGGTCCGGGGCGGCGGGTTCAGGCGGCCACTTCCGCCCGCCCCGCATCGACCGCCACCTCGTCGCTGAGCGGCTGCGCCAGCCGGGTCAGCATCTCGCGCGGCACCACCTGCCAGAAGCGGCCCTTCGCGCGGTCCCAATCCTCGAGGATCGCGCCCGACCAGCGGCTGTCGGTGCTGGCATGATGTTCGGCGACCAGCCCCTTGAGCACGGCTTCCCAATGGGCCGAGCCCAGCCGGTGGAGCGTGATGCTCTCCGGATTATGGTGCCGTTCGAAACTGTCGTCATGGTCGTAGATGAACGCCATGCCGCCGGTCATGCCCGCACCGAAGTTCGTGCCGGTCCGCCCCAGCACCACCGCGACACCGCCGGTCATATATTCGCAGCCATTGGCGCCGCAGCCCTCGACCACCACGGTCGCGCCCGAATTGCGCACCGCGAAGCGCTCGCCCGCCTGCCCCGCCGCGAACAGCTTGCCGCTGGTCGCGCCGTACAGCACGGTATTGCCGACGATCGTGTTCTCATGGCTGCGGAGCGGTGACGACACCATCGGGCGGACGGTGATGATCCCGCCCGACAGCCCCTTGCCGACATAGTCGTTGGCGTCGCCGAACACCTCCAGCTTGATCCCCTTGCACAGGAATGCGCCCAGGCTCTGCCCCGCCGACCCACGCAGCCGCACCGTCACATGCCCATCGGCCAGCTTCGACATGCCGAAGGTCCGCGTGATCTCGCTCGACAGCCGGGTACCGACCGCGCGGTGGGTGTTGCGCACCGAATAGGTGAGCTGCATCTTCTCGCCGCGCGAGAACACCGCCGCCGCGTCCTTTATCATCTGCGCGTCGAGGCTGTCGGGCACGTCGTTGCGGAAGGTCGACAGGCTGAAGCGCCGCTCGCTCTCGTCCGCATCGACCTTCGCCAGGATCGGGTTGAGGTCGAGATCGTCGAGATGCTCCGCCCCCCGGCTCACCTGGCGCAGGAACTCGGTGCGCCCGACCACTTCGTCGAGGCTGCGCACGCCGAGGCGCGACAGGATCTCGCGCACTTCCTCGGCGATGAAGGTCATCAGGTTGATGACCTTTTCGGGCGTGCCGGTGAACTTGGCGCGCAGGCGTTCGTCCTGCACGCACACCCCGACCGGACAGGTGTTGCTATGGCACTGGCGCACCATGATGCAGCCCATCGCCACGAGGCTGAGCGTGCCGATGCCGAATTCCTCCGCACCTAGGATCGCGGCGGCGACGATGTCGCGCCCGGTCTTGAGGCCCCCGTCGGTCCTGAGCACCACGCGTCCGCGCAGGCCGTTCAGCGTCAGCGTCTGGTTGACCTCGCTCAGCCCCATTTCCCACGGGGTCCCGGCATATTTGATCGAGGTCTGCGGAGACGCGCCGGTCCCGCCGACATGGCCCGACACGAGGATGACGTCGGCATGCGCCTTCGCCACGCCCGCCGCGACGGTGCCGATGCCGGCCGAGCTGACGAGCTTGACACACACCCGCGCGCGGGGGTTGATCTGCTTCAGGTCGTAGATGAGCTGCGCAAGATCCTCGATCGAATAGATGTCGTGGTGCGGCGGCGGGCTGATGAGCGTCACCCCCGGCGTCGCGTGGCGCAGCTTCGCGATGAACTCCGTCACCTTGAAACCGGGCAACTGCCCGCCCTCGCCGGGCTTGGCCCCCTGCGCGACCTTGATCTCGATCTCGTCGCAGGCGTTGAGATATTCGGCGGTGACGCCGAAGCGCCCCGACGCCACCTGCTTGATGACCGAATTGCCGTTGTCGCCATTTTCATAGGGCTGATAGCGGACCCGATCCTCGCCGCCCTCGCCCGACACCGCCTTGGCACCGATGCGGTTCATCGCGATCGCCAGCGTCTCGTGCGCTTCCGGCGACAGCGCGCCGAGCGACATGCCCGGCGTGACGAAGCGCTTGCGGATCTCGGTGATCGCCTCGACCTGGTCGATCGGCACGCCGGTATCGGGGAAATTGAACTCGAGCACGTCGCGCAGATACACCGGCGGCAGGTCGCGCACCCCGCGCGAAAACTGCATGTACGTCGAATAGCTGTCGGTCGCGACCGCGGTCTGGAGCAGGTGCATGAGCTGCGCCGAATAGGCATGCGCCTCGCCCCCGCCGCGCTGGCGATAGAAGCCGCCGATCGGCAGCGTCGCCACCGCGCTGTCGAACGCCGCGTCGTGGCGCTGCGTCGCGTTGACGTGGAGCGAATGATAGCCCTCGCCCGAAATCTTCGCCGGCATGCCGGGGAAGAAGTCGTTGACCAGCGCGCGGCTGAGCCCGACCGCTTCGAAATTATAGCCGCCGCGATAGCTGGAGATGACCGCGATCCCCATCTTCGACAGGATCTTGAGCAGCCCCTCGTTGATCGCGGTCCGGTGACGCTGCAACGCCTCGTCCATGCCGATCTCGCCGAACAGCCCGCGCGCATGGCGATCGGCGATCGTCGCTTCGGCCAGATAGGCGTTCACCGTCGTCGCGCCGACGCCGATCAGCACCGCATAATAATGCGTGTCGAGGCATTCCGACGACCGCACGTTGATCGATGCGTACGACCGCAGCCCCTTGCGGACCAGATGCGTGTGCACCGCCGCCGCCGCCAGCACGCCGGCGATCGGCACCTTGGTCGCATCCAGATGTTCGTCGGTCAGGAACAGCTCGCTGCGCCCCTCGCGCACTGCCTGTTCGGCCTGCGCGCGGATGCGGGCGATGGCCGTCCGCAGCGCCTCGGGCCCCTCGCCCGCCGGAAAGGTGCAGTCGATCTCCGCTGCCTGCGCACCGAAATGCGCCTGCAACCGCAGCCAGTCGGTATTGGTCAGCACCGGGCTGGCCAGCACCAGCACCGCATTCGCCCGCTCGCCGGTGTCGAGGATGTTGGCGAGGTTGCCGAACCGCGTCTTGAGCGACATGACGTACCGCTCGCGCAACGGGTCGATCGGCGGGTTCGTCACCTGCGAGAAATTCTGGCGGAAGAAATGGCTGATGAGGCGCGGCTTGTCGGAAATGACCGCCAGCGGCGTGTCGTCGCCCATCGATCCGATCGCTTCCTTGCCCCCTTCGACCATCGGCGACAGGATCAGCTCCATATCCTCCAGCGTCTGTCCGGCGCACACCTGCCGCCGCGCCAGTTCGGCACGGTCGTAGCGCAGCGGTTCGGCGGTGGCGGCGGGCAGGTCGTCGATCGTCAGGAACTTGCCGGTCATCGCGGCATAGTCCGCCTCGCCCGCGATCTTGTCCTTGATCGCGCGGTCCTTGTAGAGCCTGCCCTCGCCCAGATCGACGGCGAGCATCTCGCCCGGCCCCAGCCGGCCCTTTTCGACCACCGTCGTCTCGGCCACCGGCACCATGCCGGCTTCCGATCCCACGATCAGCAACCCGTCGCCGGTCAGCGTGTAGCGCAAGGGGCGCAGCGCGTTGCGATCCAGCCCGGCGACCGCCCAGCGACCATCGGTCATCGCCAGCGCCGCCGGACCGTCCCACGGCTCCATCACGCTCGCCAGATAATCGTACATCGCGATATGCGCCGGCGGCAGGTCGCGCGCGCCCTGCCATGCCTCGGGCACCAGCATCAGCTTGGCGGTGGGGGCATCGCGGCCCGAACGGCAGATCGTCTCGAACACCGCATCCAGCGCCGCCGTGTCCGACGCGCCGGCCGGGATCACCGGCTTGATGTCCTCGCTGCGCTCGCCGAACGCGATGCTCGCCATCTTGATCTCGTGGCTGAGCATCCAGTTTTTGTTGCCGCGGATCGTGTTGACCTCGCCATTATGCGCCAGGCAGCGGAACGGCTGCGCCAGCCACCATTGCGGAAAGGTGTTGGTCGAATAACGCTGGTGAAAGATCGCGACGCGCGATTCGAACCGTTCGTCGGTCAGGTCGGGATAGAAATCCGACAGACTCTCCGCAAGGAACAGCCCCTTGTAGATGATCGAGCGGCACGACAGCGAACAGAAATAGAAACCGGTGATCTGGGCGGCGATGATCCGCTTCTCGATCCGCCTGCGGACCAGATACAGGTTCTTCTCGAACTCGGCCTCGTCCATCTCCTCGGGCGCGGGGCCGGCGATCATGATCTGCTCGATCTCGGGCCGGGTCGCCTGCGCCTTCATGCCGATGACCGACACGTCGACCGGCACCTGCCGCCAGCCATAGATCGACCAGCCCGCCTCGATGATCTCCGATTCGACCAGCGTGCGGCACGTCTCCTGCGCGCCCAGATCGGTGCGCGGCAGGAACACCATGCCGACGGCAAGGCGCGCGTGCATCGGCTTGTGCCCCGACGCGGCGATCGCATCGTCGAAGAAACGGTGCGGCAGGTCGACATGGATGCCCGCCCCATCGCCGGTCTTGCCATCGGCATCGACCGCGCCGCGGTGCCACACGGCGCGCAGCGCATCGATCGCCGACTGGACGACGCGGCGCGACGGCTTGCCATCGGTCGCGGCGATCATGCCCACGCCGCACGCATCACCCTCGAACTCGGGGCGGTACATGCCTTCGGCGGCGAGGCGGAGGCGTTCGGATTCAATCTGCGTCATCGAGCAGACCCTCTCTTTCGATAAAGACATTGAGGCCGGACCAAGCCTCCTCGAGAATGGCACGTGCGTCCCACGCGCGGTTCATCTGCGCAGCGCGTTTGTCGGGTCGCAGCGGATATTCGTGCGCCAGCGCGTTGCGGGTCCGTACTGCCTCCGCCCAGCGCTCGGCATCGTCGATGATGCCATAGGCCTCGGCGCGGTTGGCGACGTCGCGCGGGTGCAACCGTTCGACCCGACCAAGAGCCATGATCTGGGCGATGGTCTTGATGGTACGTCCCAACGCATCCTCAAACTGTTCGAAACGTTTGAGATAGGCGAGGATCAGATTTTCCCGATCGATCGGCAAGCGGTCGACCATCGACCCATCGATCGGCAACATTCCGTCGACCTGTTCGGCGGCGCGGGCCAGCCCGTCGCGCAGTCGCGCACAAGTCTCGCGATATTCACGCAACAAGGCACGTTCTTCCGACCCGGTCACAAGACGATTCCGTCGCGATAGGCAATACGTTCGAACGGAGTCGGCGGTGTTCCGCGGACGGTGAACAGCGTATCGACACGTTGGTCGTCGATCCGTTCGAAAAGCGCGTTTTCGAACCGCACGATTTCCCGGTCGGTCCCCCGGCCGGGCGCTACCTCGAAATGCAGGTCGATATCCCCGCCGCGCAGGTCGTCGCGCACCCGGCTGCCGAACAGGCGCACGACCGCATCGTCGCCGAACGCCGTGCGCGCCGCCGCCTTGATCGCCTGCACCTCGTCCGGCTTCAGCCTCATGCCGCCACCTTCGCAGCTTTCGCCTTGGCCTTGAGATAGGCGTGCATCCGCTCGGTCACGTCGCGCCCGTCGCGGATCGCCCATACCACCAGGCTCGCGCCGCGGACGATGTCGCCGGCGGCGAACACCCCGTCGAGCGACGTCATCATCGACTTGCCGTCGACGCGCACCGTGCCCCAGCGCGTCACGCCCAGTTCGGGCGCGTCGAACAGCGTCGGCAGGTCTTCGGCATCGAAGCCCAGCGCCTTCACCACCAGATCGGCGTCAAGCACGAATTCGTTGCCCGGATCGGTTTCCGGCGCGCGACGGCCGCTGGCATCGGGCGCGCCCAGACGCATGCCGGTGGCGCGAACCTGCACCACCTGTCCGTCGCGATCGTCGAACGCGGCGGGGGCGGAGAGCCAGACGAACTCGACGCCCTCCTCCTCAGCATTGGCGACCTCGCGCTGTGATCCCGGCATATTGGCCCGGTCGCGGCGGTAGAGGCATTTTACCGACCTGGCGCCTTGCCGGATCGCGGTGCGAACGCAATCCATCGCGGTATCGCCGCCGCCGACGACGACGACGTTCTTGCCCGCCGCGTTGAGCGATCCGTCGTCATAGGCGGGTACGCTGTCGCCGAACCCGACCTTGTTCGACGCGGTCAGATAATCGAGTGCGTCGACCACCCCGCCGCTGCCGATGCCCGGCGCCTTGATCGCGCGCGGCTTGTACACGCCGGTCGCGATCAGGAGCGCGTCGTGTTTCTGGCGCAGGTCGTCGAGCGTCGCATCGCGGCCGACCTCGAATCCTTCGTGGAAGACGATCCCGCCTTCCTTCAACCGCTCGACGCGGCGCATGACGACCGGCTTTTCCAGCTTGAAGCCGGGAATGCCGTAGGTCAGCAGCCCGCCGGCGCGGTCGTAGCGGTCATAGACATGGACCTCGTACCCGAAATTGCGCAGCCATTCCGCCGCCGCCAGCCCCGCCGGCCCTGCACCGACGATACCGACCGACTGGCCGCGTGCCGGTCCCACCGCGACCGGTTCGACCCAGCCCTGTTCCCACGCGGTGTCGGTGATGAACTTTTCCACCGATCCGATCGTGACCGCGCCGTGCCCGGAAAATTCGATGACGCAGTTACCCTCGCACAACCGGTCCTGCGGACAGATGCGCCCGCAGATCTCGGGCATGGTCGAGGTGCTGTTCGACAATTGATACGCTTCCTGCAACCGCCCCTCGGCGGTCAGGCGCAGCCAGTCGGGGATATGGTTGTGCAGCGGACAGTGCACCGAGCAATAGGGGACGCCGCATTGCGAACAGCGCCCCGCCTGATCCTCGGCCGCAGGCGGCGTATAACGCTCCGCGATCTCGCGGAAATCCTCGGCACGCAATTCGGGCTCTCGCTTGGCCGGATAGGCCTGCGGGCGCGAAACGAACTTCAGCATTGCTTGATCGGCCATAATGCCCTCCGGAAGCCCGAAAAGCATAATTACCGGCCGGAGTCACGCAACAAATCCCGTTTAGGTCAGTTATTATGACCTTATTGCTCTACTGAAAAAACATCTACACTTGATAATCATTCTCAGCAAGAGATTTTACGGCCGGATCGGCCCTATGCCAATGCGGCGATACGCCCTTGCGACAACAGGTAGATCAGCGTCCCGCCCAGCAGCACCCGGTACACCACGAACGCCATATAGCCTCGCGTCGACACGAGCTTCAGGAACCCGACGATCGACACATATCCCACGACGAACGAAATGGCCGTGGCTAGCAGCGTCGGCCCGGGACCATAGGGACCGAACTCCCCCCATGTCTTGAGCAGTTGATACAGCCCCGACGCCAGCACTGCCGGAATCGCGAGAAGGAACGAATAACGGGCCGCCGCCTCCCGGGTGAAGCCCATGAACAGACCGGCGGTGATCGTCCCGCCCGAGCGCGAGACGCCTGGCAGCAACGCCATCGCCTGCGCGAAACCGAACACGATGCCGCTGCCCCAGCGCAGCCGGTCGATACCCCAGCGCCGCCGCCCCATGACATCGGCGATGCCGAGCAGGATGCCGAACCCGATCAGGCTGAACGCGGTAAACCAAAGGTTGCGTAACGACGTCTCGATCGCATCCTTGAACAACAACCCCAGCACGACGATGGGCAACGTGCCGATAATCACCAGCCAGCCGAGCCGCGCATTGTCGCGCGCTGCGTTATCCTGCCCGCCGGCAAACTGCCCCAGCCATGCGGTGGCGATGCGCCAGATGTCGTTGCGGAAGTACAGCAGCACCGCCGCCTCGGTCCCGATCTGGATGATCGCGGTGAACGCCGCCCCCGGATCGGTATGCGATGGCAGGAACGCCCCGGCGATGCGCAGGTGCGCGCTCGACGACACCGGCAGGAACTCGGTCAGCCCCTGGATGATGCCGAGGATCGCAGCTTCCAGCCACGCCATGGCAGGGGTCATGCGCGCGCGACCTTGTTGAAGCGGCCGTTCTTGCGATAGACGACCAGCCATTCGGGTGCGACCGTCGCCAGCGGCACCGGCCGCACGTCGAACGCCGCGATCCCCGGCACGTCACCCGCAACCACATTGTCATGCGACAGCATCGCCCATTGATCCTTGCTGATCGGCGTGAACGGCATCGCCGCGATCGCTCCCCCCAGATCGGCGGGAATCTCGACGAAGCGCACGTCGCGACCGATCGCCTGCGCGATCCAGCGGTTGAGTTCGCCCATCGCGATCACGTCCGGCCCGCCGATCGCATAGGTCTGGCCACCGAAGCGCTCGGGATCGGCCAGCGCCTTCACCACCACCTGCGCCAGGTCGACGACATAGATCGGCTGGAACTTCGTCCCCGCCGCCATCACCGGCACGATCGGACGACCGATCAGCGCGGGCGACGCGGCGATCATCCCGGCGAAGCGATTGACGAACCCGTCCTCGCGCCCGAACACGATCGAGGGGCGCAGGATCGTCGCGCTTGGGAACGCCGCACGGACCGCTTCCTCGCCCGCGGCCTTCGACCGGCCATAGGCGGAGGGCGACGCCGGATCGGCACCGATCGCCGAGATCTGCACGAATGCCTTCGCCCCGGCCGCGGCAGCCGCCTGTGCAATGGTCCGCGCGCCGGCGACATGCACCTTGTCGAAATCGCCCTCGAGGATACCGACGAGATTCACGACCGCATCCGACCCGGCAACCGCGCGCGCGACGGTGTCGGGCCGGGTCAGGTCGGCGGCGACGAACTGCGTCTGGCCAAGGCCGCCTTGCGTGCGCAGGTACAGTGCCTGGCGCGGATCGCGCTGCGCGATGCGGACGCGGGCACCCGCCTTGAGCAGTTCCTGCACGACATAGCGGCCGACAAAACCGCCGCCGCCGAACAGCGTCACCAACTGGTTCTTCATCGAGTCCGCCTTGTGCTGCCTGTGTGCCGCCCCCATGCCGCTCCTGCGGCAAAACGGCAAGGCCGCGCAAAAAAACGCAAAACGAGTTGTTGACACCCCGCCGCCCCGCCCGTAGAGGCGCCCTCCTACCCCGTGCCCAGATGGCGGAATTGGTAGACGCACCAGCTTCAGGTGCTGGCGATCGCAAGGTCGTGGAGGTTCGAGTCCTCTTCTGGGCACCAGGCTATCGGACACGCGCACCTCAGCGACAAACAGCTTGATGTACGCGGCACGCAACGTCGGATCGTCGTCGCGCAGCCTGGCTGCGAGCAACTCCCCGAACTTGGCGACGGTATGCTCGTCGATCTGCCGCGCGCCTCGGGCAAGTTGCGCCTCGACGACGTCGATCCGCGCCGAGACGCTGGCGAGCTTCGCCTTGTTCTCAGCCATGCGATTGGCAAACACCGGATCGCGCGGGCTCATGATCTCGTCTTCGACAAGAATGAGCAGTTTGTTCATCGCCGTCTCGGTTCGCGTCTTCTCGGCGCGGAGGTGGCGGAGTTCGGCTTGGCGGGCGACGTGCCGCTCCGCCGACAGGTCGAGGACGCCGGCGAGCAGCTCGCGTAAACGCTCACGCGCCAGTACGCATGGGATAACCCCAAGCCTCCGTGAGCTCGAACCCGTCGGGCCAAGATAGGGGCCAGCGCCGTCGCATCGCCAGACACCCGGGCAATTGGCGACTTGTTCAAGCGGGCTTACCTGTCCCAGATCGCGAACGGTGCGTCTAAGTATCGCGTCGATTGTGCGGAAAGCGGTTCGTATCATGCAGGTGGATCATCAACTGGATCTCGGTCGGCGATGGCGCCCGGCGCTGCTCGCATATTTTCTGCGGCGGGTGCGTGACCATGCCGAGGCAGAGGATCTGACGCAGGAAACGCTAGCCAGGCTGGTCGACCATCGCGACGGTGCATTCGCATCGCCGGAAGCCTATATCTTCCGGATGGCGTCCAACCTGCTGGCCGACCGGGCACGACGATTGCGGGTGAGGGCGCAGTATCGCGATCTGGTGGGCCGTGTCGGTGAAACCGGCATCGACATGCTCGATCCCTTTCGCATTGCCTCCGGCCGGGAGGAGATCTCGGCGCTCGCCGATGCGCTGGCGGCGCTGCCGGAACGGACGCGATCCATCTTCATTCTCTACCGTCTCGAAAATATCGGGCAGGAGAAGATCGCCGAAGCATTCGGCATTTCCGCGAGCGCGGTGAAGAAACACGTAGCGCGTGCGATGGCGACCCTGATGAGAGATATGAGGAACGGACAATGACGGCGGCAGTTGAGATGCAGTCCGACGCCGCCGCGCTCGAGGCTGCCGCGCTGTGGTGCGTGCAGCTTTCCGAAGGCGAACTCACCGAGCGCGAATGGGCCGCGTTCGACGCCTGGCTCGCACAGCCGGGCAACGCCGATCTGTTGCAGGAGGCGGCCGCGATCTGGCAGGCATCGGGAGCGATCGCCGACTGGCCGGGGGTCATCGCGCTGCGAACCCGCGCGCTGGTGGACTTTCGCAAGCGCGACCGGCGGCGCTGGATGGGCGGACCGTCGTGGTCGATGGCACGGATGGCAGCCGCAGCGGCGGTACTGATCGTCACCATGGTCTCGATCGCCTGGTACGCCCTTGAGCCGCGCGGCTACCGCACCGGCATCGGCGAGCGGCAGGTCGCGATGCTCGCCGACGGATCGCATCTGTCGATCGACGCCGACACCGCCGTGACCGTCCGCATGAACGACCGCGCGCGCGCGGTGGAGCTTGCCGACGGCCGCGCCAAGTTCGACGTCGCACGCGATCCGTTGCGCCCGTTCACGGTGGCCGCCGGCGACAAGTTGATCGTCGCGGTGGGCACATCGTTCAGCGTCGAGCGCATCAACGGCGAGGTTCGCGTCATCCTCTACAAGGGGCAGGTCGAGATCCGCGATCGCGCCGACACCGCGCGGCAGGATGACGGGGCACGACGGGTGTTGCTGACGCCGGGCAGCGAGTTCGTCGCGGCGGTCGGTTCCGGACGGCCCGCACAGATCAGCCGGCCCGATCTCAGCCAGTCGCTGAGCTGGGAACAGGGGCTGCTGAACTTCGACCAGGAGCCGCTGGCCAGCGCGGTCGCGCGCGTCAACCGCTATTCGGCGCGGCACGTCGTGCTGGCCGATCCGGCGCTCGGCGCGATCCCCATCGACGGGGTGTTCAGGGCGGGCGATCCCGACGCCTTCGTGGACGGCATCGTCGCGGTCCATCCGATGCGCCGCCGCGTCGACGGCGACGAGATCGTGCTGGAACGCCGCTGACGGCAGCATTGCGATTTCCTGGTGTCCCCCGCCGCCCGATGCGCGTCTTTGTTGTCGGATGCCGCCGGGAAGCGGCTCCGGCAGGGGGATCCATGACGATGCTTTTCACGACCGCGCTTCGCTGTTCGATCGCGATGACCGCACTTGCCGCGTCCGCGGCGGCCATGCCGGCGATTGCACAGGCGCGTACGTTCACCTTCTCGATTCCCGCCCAGGACATGCGGGCCAGCCTGCGCACGCTGGCACGGGTGACGGGGCAGCAGATCAGCTTCGATGGCGCAATGCTCAAGGGCAGGCGCGCGCCGGCGCTCGTCGGCCGCTTCTCGGTCCGCGATGGCATGTCGCGACTGCTGGACGGAAGCGGGCTTGAAGCGAACTGGCGCCCGTCCGGCGTGGTCGTGGTGCGAACGGCGGCGATCCGCACCGCAGGGGCATCGGACATCGCCCTGGGGCAGGTCGCCGACGCCCCCGAACCACCTTCCGACGAAGTGCTGGTGACGGGGAGCCGCATCGCGCGCCAGGTCGTGACCGACTCGCCCGTTCCGATCGTCGCGATCAATCGCGAAGACATCCAGTCGTCCGGCGCGACCGAGCTGTCCGAAATTCTCGCGGACTATCCGGGCGTCACCCCCGGTACCAACCTCGCCAATTCGAACAGCCAGATCAATGCCGCCGGTATTTCCTCCGTCGACCTGCGCAGCCTTGGCACCGATCGCACGCTGACGCTGATCGACGGGCGCCGTACCGTCTCGAACCGCATCACCGCCAACACGGTCAGCCTGAGTTCGATCCCGACGCTGTTCGTCGAACGGGTGGAGATCATCACGGGCGGCGCATCGGCGGTCTATGGATCGGACGCGATCGCGGGCGTCGTCAACATCATCACGCGCAGCAAATTCGACGGCGTGCGCGTCGGGGGGCGGGCCGGCATTTCGGGCCAGGGCGACAGCGCGCGCGTGAACCTCGACCTGCTTGCCGGCCATCGGTTCCTCGACGACCGTGTGTCGTTGATCGCCAGTGCAAGCTACGAGAACGAAGCCGGCGTCATGGGGAGCCAGCGCCCGCGGACGCTGGAATCACTGTCCTACAGCCAGACCGCCGACTCCAACCCGCTGAACCAGGGCAATCTTGGCATCACCACGCCGGCGCGCAGCAGCAGCACGCCGGGCGGCCGTTTCCTTTCCAGCTCGACCGCTGGCGGCGGCTATTTCGTCTATGATGCGGCCGGCCGCCTCTATCGCAGCACGTCGACCGCGATCTACGGCTGGGATACGCGGCCCGATTTGCAGTTCAGCGCACCGCGCACGTCCTATCAGGCCGCCGGCAAGCTGACCGCGGAGCTGGGCAGCGGGATCCAGTTCTTCACCCAGGTGCAATATTCCAAGATCGAAACCAGCGCGGAGCGCGGCGGCGCGGAAACCGCCGCCTATGACGACGAGTTCGGCGATCCTGCCGCGCTTTCGCTGGTCGGCCGCATTCCGCGCGCCAATCCCTATGTGCCCGCGGCCATCCGCGCGCTGGCGTCGTCGTCGGGCGTACAATGGTCGCGTCGGTTCACCGAGCTGGGCAGATACCGCATCCTGAACGATCGCCGGACCCTGCGCGGCTGGGCGGGGCTGCACGGCCGGATCGACGGCAACTGGGACTGGGAGGTCAGCTACGGCTATGGCCGTTTCCACCAGATGCAGGACCGGGTGAACGTCCTCAACCTGCAGAACCTGCAATATGCGCTCAATGCCGAATACGACCCCGCGGCACCGGGCGATCTGAGCCGCGTGCGCTGCGTCAACGCAGCGGCGCGGGCGGCGGGCTGCGTACCGGTCAACATCTTCGGCCCCGGCTCGATCACGCCGCAGGCGGCGGATTATGTCCGCGCCGACCTGAAACTCGACGGCGTCATGCGGCAGGACGTGATCCAGGGCTATCTCAGCGGCGCGCTGGCGAACCTGCCCGCCGGCCCGCTGTCGCTGGCGGTCGGCGGCGAATATCGCCGCGACTGGCAGCGTTCCACGACCGACGAAGTCACCCGGCGCGGCTTCGGATCGGCTTCGTTCATCGCCGAATATACGGGCGAGATCAAAGCGAAGGAGGCATTTGCCGAACTCAACGTGCCGATCCTGCGCGACGTACCGTTTTTCCAGCGCCTCTCGCTCGATGCCGCGGCGCGCTACGGCGACTATAACATCGCCAATGTCGGCTCGATCTTCAGCTACCGTGTCGGGGGCGAATGGGCGCCGGTGCGCGACCTGCGCTTCCGGGGCCAGTTCGCGCGGGCGCAGCGCGCGCCGACTGTCACCAACCTCTATTCGCCGCTGCGCGACGATTCGGATTCGGTGGTGGACCTCTGCAACGGCGTGAGCGCGGCATCGACCGGCACCATCGCGACCAATTGTCGCACGATTCCGGGCATCGCGGCCGCGATCGCCACCAACGGCGCCTTCCTGCAGGACACGACCAGCATCAAGGGCCCGTCATCGGGCAATCCGGGGCTGAAGGAGGAAACCGCCGACACGGTATCGCTGGGTGCGGTCTTCACGCCGACGTTCATCCCCGGCCTGTCGGCGACGGTCGATTATTTCCGGATCAGGGTGCGTGACGCGATATCGTCACTCGACGCAGACCAGTTGCTGCGCGAATGCCTCGCCAACCCGGACGGGCTGACCGACAATTTCTTCTGCAACGAGATCACCCGCAATGCCGAGGGCCAGATCACGCAGGTCGTCAACCGCGATCTCAATCTGAACCGGATCGTGCGGTCGGGGGTCGACGTCGGGCTGGATTACCGTTTCGATGCGCCGCAATGGCTGTCGTCCGCCGGCAAGCTCGACCTGCGGCTGCTCTATTCGCGCCTGATCGATTTCTATACCGTCTTCGATGGCGTGAACGGCACCGCGACCACCGATCTGAAGGGCGAGGTCGGCTCGTGGGTCAACACCGGGCAGGCGCAGGTCGGCTATCGCGAGGGCGGGCTCAGGCTGCGCTGGAAGGCGCGCTACACCGGCGACGCGGTCGACAGCAACCAGCGCCTCGCGATCGCGAACGCGGCCGGTTCGAACCCGCCGTTCCTGCGTGTCGGCGACCAGGTACGGCACGATTTCTATGCCAGTGTCGATGTGCCCGGCTCCCGGCGCGACATGCGCTTCTATGCCGGCATCAACAACGCGTTCGACAGCAAGAGCCCGTTCCTGCCGACCGGCACGGTATCGGGCAGTTCGCAGAACATCACCGGCGATTACGATGAGATCGGACGGTATTTCTACGTCGGCTTCGAGGCCAAGTTCTGATCGTCGCCGCGCCCCTTGTGCGGGCGCGGCGCCTTTTTGCGGAGTATCAGTGATGACCAGCCGCGGGCGCATCATGCGCACTGCCTTCATGACCCTTGGCCTGATGGCCTCCGCGCCCGCGTCCGCGCAGTCGCTGGAAGGCGTCGATCGTCCCGCGGGTGAGGCGAAGCCGGTCGGCTATCTGCCGAAGGAAACGGTCGACTATCGCCTGATCGTCGGCCCGCCACCGGCGCCCGATTCGCTTGTCGACCGGATCGACATGTCGATTTCCCGGCGCTTCCAGGCGGAGGTCGACGCGGAACGCTGGCAGACCGCACAGCTCGACAACAAGACGGTCTATCCGCGCTTCGTCGAAGCGTTCGGGAGGCCGATCGACCGGCAGCACAGCCCGCGGCTGATCCGGCTGCTGAACCGGGTGATGCGCGACGCGGCGGACCCGGTCTGGAACGGGAAGGAGGTCTTCCAGCGCCCGCGCCCGTACCAGCGCTACCAGTTGACGCGCCGTTGCGGCAGCAGCCCGATACCTGCGCCCGATCCGGCGCCGCGCGGCGGCTCGTCCTATCCGTCGGGGCACAGCGTCTATGGCTGGGCGACGGCCCTGCTGCTGGCCGAGGTAGCGCCGGATCGCGCCGCCGCCGTGCTGGAGCGTGGCCGCGACTATGCGCTGAGCCGCGTCGTGTGCGGCTATCACTTCCCCAGCGATACCGAAGCCGCCCGCGCGATCGCCGCGGCGGTGCTGACCCGGCTTCATGGCGACCCGGCGTTCCACGCCGATCTGAAGGCGGCACAGGCCGAACACGGCGCGCCTGCCGTTCCCGTGCCCAAGGCAGCGCGCAAGCCGGTCGAAGCGCAGGCGGATTGACATGCGGGTCAGCGTTTTCGATCTGTTCAAGCCCGGCATCGGCCCGTCGAGTTCGCACACGATGGGGCCGATGATCGCGGCCGGGCGCTTCCTCGCCGTCCTGCGCAAACAGGCGTTGCTGCCGATCGTTCACCGCGTGGAGGTCACGCTGTACGGATCGCTGGCGATGACCGGGCGGGGGCACGCCACCGATCGCGCGGCGATGCTGGGCCTGATGGGATTCCTGCCGCATGCCATGGACCCGGACGCCGGCGATGCCGCGCTTGCCGATCTGGCGGGCAGCGGTGCAATGGCGCTCGGCGGAACGGGGCCGCGGATCGCGTTCGATCCCGTGCGCGATATCGTCTGGCAGGGGTTCCGCATGCTGCCCCGGCATGCGAACGCGCTTGCCTTCGCCGCCCATGACGCGTCGGCCGCGGTGCTGATCGAGCGCACCTATTATTCGATCGGCGGCGGGTTCGTCGTCAACGAAGGCGAAACCGACAGCGGGGCGCAGGAAGACGCCGCCGCCGCCGATCTGCCATACCCCTTCGCCAGCGCCGCGCAGTTGCTCGACATCTGTGACCGCGCCGGGCGCAGCATCGCGGCGGTGATGATGGCCAACGAATGCAGCCGCCGGCCGCTGGCCGAGGTCGAGGCGGGGCTTGACGCCATTCATGCCGCGATGGACGCCTGCATCGCCCGCGGGCTGCGCACCGACGGGATCCTGCCGGGCGGCCTGGCCGTCCCGCGCCGCGCGCCGGCGATCCTCCGCGCGAAGCAGGAGGCGCCCCGGCAGGGCCGCCACGATCCGTTCGAGGCGATGGACATGGTGAACCTGTGGGCGATGGCGGTGAACGAGGAGAATGCCGCCGGCGGCCGCGTCGTCACCGCGCCCACCAACGGTTCCGCCGGGCTGCTGCCCGCGGTGCTGCGCTACGTCTGCCACTATCTCGCGGCGACACCGGAACAGATCCGCGTCTTCCTGTTGACCGCGGCCGCGATCGGCGCACTCTACAAGACGAACGCGTCGATCAGCGGCGCCGAAGTCGGATGTCAGGGCGAGGTCGGCGTCGCATGTTCGATGGCGGCGGCCGGGCTGTGCGCGGTGATGGGCGGCAGCAACGCCCAGATCGAGAATGCGGCCGAAATCGGGATGGAGCATAATCTGGGGCTGACCTGCGACCCGATCGGCGGGCTGGTCCAGATCCCGTGCATCGAACGCAACGCGATGGGGGCGGTCAAGACGATCGACGCGGCGCGACTGGCGATGCTGGGCGACGGTCGCCACCATGTCAGCCTGGACGCGGTGATCGCGACGATGAAGCGCACCGGCGCCGACATGGACCTCATCTACAAGGAAACCTCGCTCGGCGGTCTTGCGGTAAGCCTGGTCGAGTGCTGATGCCGGTCATCAGGGCGGCGGGAATGTTGCTTTAACGCCGGGCGCATCCCCCAGCTTGCCCGAAGAAGCCTGACTCTCCGTGCGGCAGGATCAGTCCGGTCTCTGACCGGCGGCTATCCCCAGCCCTTCCAGCGCCTCGCGCAGCCGCGCCATATCGTGGGGCGGCGGCACCAGCACGGTGCGGCGGTCGGTGGCCGGCGGCACGGCACGATCGTCGCCATCCTGTGCCAGCACGACGATCGGCAGGTCGGTGTCGAACGCGCGCAGTTCCGCCGCCAGCGCCGCCCCCCGCCGGCCCGGCGCATCGGGAGCGATGACCACCGCGTCATAGCGTCCCCGCGCCGCGCGCACCCGTGCGAGCGCTTCGCTCGCGGTGCCGGCGCGGTCGACGGCCAGCCGGTCGTCCGCCAGCGCGGCGGCCATGGCGAAGCCCGGACCGTTATCGTCCGCCAGCAACAGCACGCGCCCCGACCGGCCGCGATCGAGCACGTCGGCGATGCGCTGCGCCAGCGCGGCATAGGTGAAGGGCTTGGAGATCATCTCGACGCCTTCATCCAGCCGCCCGCCGTGGACGATCGCATTGCGGGTATAGCCGCTGGTGTAGAGCACCTTCAGGCCGGGCATGCGCAGGCGCGCCTCCTCGGCCAGGTCGCGGCCGGTCATGCCGGGCATGACGACGTCGGTGAACAGCAGGTCGAACGGCTCGGGATGCGCGTCGATCAGCCGCAGCGCGGACGGGCCGTCCCCGGCCTCGCACACGCGATAGCCCAGTTCGCGCAGGCAGCCGGCGGTATAGTCGCGGACGCCGTCGTCATCCTCCACCACCAGGATCAGTTCGTGGCCGCGGCTGCGTTCGGCGACGGCGGGCGCCTTCTCCTCCTCGACCGGCGCGTCGCTCAACAGGCGCGGCAGGTAGATGCGGATCGTCGTGCCATGCCCTTCCTCCGAATAGACCTTGATGTGGCCGCCCGACTGTTTGGTGAAGCCATAGACCATCGACAGCCCCAGCCCGGTTCCCTTGCCGACCTCCTTGGTGGTGAAGAACGGCTCGAACACGCGCGCCAGCGTCTCCTTCGACATGCCGACGCCGGTGTCGGTCACGGCGATGACGACATACTGGCCCGGCGCCACGGCATGTTCGCCGGCATAGCCTTCGTCGAGCCGCGCGTTGGCGGTCTCGATCGTCAGCGTGCCGCCGCCGGGCATCGCGTCGCGCGCGTTGACCGCCAGGTTCAGGATCGCGGATTCGAGCTGGTTGGGATCGGCCTCCACCCGCCACAGGCCGGGGTTGGTGACGATCTCCAGCTTCATCGTCTCGCCCAGCGATCGCTGGATCAGGTCGGACATGCCGGCGACCAGCCGGTCGGCGTCGAGCGGCTTGGGCGCAAGTGGCTGGCGGCGCGAAAAGGCGAGCAGGCGCTGCGTCAGCGCGGCGGCGCGCTCGGCCCCCTTCAGCGCGTTGCCCAGCGCGCGCAGCGCCCGCGGGCTGGCGCTGTCGCTGCCCTCGATGGCGCGCGTGGCCATTTCGACATTGCCGGTCACGATCGTCAGCAGGTTGTTGAAATCGTGCGCAATCCCGCCGGTTAGCTGGCCCACCGCCTCCATCTTCTGCGCCTGGCGCAGCGCATCCTCGGCGCGTGCGCGTTCGGCGATTTCATTCTGCACGCGCTGTTCCAGCGTCTCGTTGAACTCGCGCAGCCGGTCCTCGGCGCGGCGGCGCTCCTCGATCTCGCGTTCCGCCGCGCGGAACAGCCGCGCCTTGTCGATTGCGGTCGCCGCCTGCGCCGCGATCCCCAGCACCAGCCGCTCGTGCCGTTCGGTGAACCGCCCCGGTTCCGGATGACCGAACAGCAGGCTGCCGATCACCTCCCCCTCGCGCGACGTGACCGGCACCGCCAGATAGCTGCGCACCGGCAAATGACCCTCGGGCATGCCGTGATGCGGCGCATTGCCGCCATAGCGCGCATCCTGCCGCACGTCGTCGCACCGGATCACCGCCTCGCCGCGAAAGGTCGGCTGGAACAGCGGCGTCGCGCGCGGCGGCGGGAATTGTTCGAACGCCGCCCGTTCCGCCCCCGACAGCGTGTAGAGCAGCATCGCCTCGCCCCTGTCGTCCACGGCGTTGTGGAAGAAGGCGCCATAACGCGCCCCGCTCAGCTCGACCGCGGCGTCGGTGACGAGCTGGATCACCCGTTCCGGGTCGAGTTCGCCGGCGATGACGATGCCGGTGCGGTTCAACGTCTCCAGATTGTGCGTCTCCTCGCGCAGCGCCGCTTCGGTACGGCGCCGTTCCTCCACGTCCAGCAGCACGCCGGGGAAGTTGAGCGGCGTGCCGTCCTCGGCGTGATCGACGCGGCCATTGGCCTCGATCCAGTGATAGTGGCCATCGGCGCGGCGTACGCGATACTGATGGGCATAGGCGCCACCGCGCGCGATCACTTCCTCGATCGCGGCGATCAGCCCGGCGCGGTCGTCGTCATGGACGGTGGCGATGACCTGTTCGAGACTGAGCCCCTCGCGTCCCAGCGCCGGATCGAGCCCGAACGCCGTCGCGAACGCCTCGTCCACGGTGAAGCGGTCGGACGGCAGATCCCACACCCATGTGCCGATGATCGCCCCCGCCGCCAGCGCGAGCTGGACCCGCTCGCCATAGGCATGCGCCATCGCCCGGCTTTCGCGCAGGTCGCGCTGCGCCATGATCTGCCCGGTGATCTCCTGGCACGCGCAGAAGAAGCCGCCGATCGCGCCGGCATCGTCGCGCACCGGGGTGTAGGAAAAGGAGAAATGCGCTTCCTCGCGATAGCCGCGCCGTTCCATCCACAATTCGATGTCGTCCATCTGCACCGGCCGGCCGTGATACGCCTGCTCGACGATCGGGGTGAGGTCGCCGCGGATCTCGTGCCACACCTCCAGAAAATCACGCCCCATCGCCGCCGGATGCTTGGCCGCGAGTATCTCCGCATAGGGCTGGTTGTAGATCAGCGTCCGCGCCGCGCCCCATACGACGAACATCGGCTGGCTCGCGCCCAGGATGACGTCGACCAGCGTGCGCAGCGACACCGGCCAGCGATCCCTGCGGCCGAGCGGGGAAGCGGCCCAGTCGAACGATTGCAGCAGCGCGCAGGCGTCCTCTTCCGGGTTCAGCGGCATGAAACGTTCCTCCCGGGAAAGCAGCGTCGCCCGAATCCGTTGTCCCGGATCGCTCTCAACGATCGCACGTCAGCACTCCGCCTGTGTCGCATTGATGGGTCAGGTCGCCCGGCGCCTTGCCTGGCGGCACCCCCGTAGCATGCATGCTTTTTCCGGAGAACACGCCGGATGCGGTCGGGTGCGAATCGCCGTGGAATGCCGCCCCGCCGGGGGCTGATCGGGGATCAAGGGTGAGATGCTGGTCGTGATGACGGTGGCACGGATCCGCCACGCGTCTTTCACCAACGGCAAGGCGATCAGAGAGATGGTGCGCGATGCGATCGGGGCATGCGCGACGAACACGTCATCCGCGCGAGAGAGAAATTTCCCAATGATCTGAGTGCCCGGCTTTGTCCCCCGCGGGGCACCATTTTTCCTAGGCCCTGAAAGGCCTAGGAATTAGCGGGAATTTTAGGCTTTTTACAAGCGTCTAGTACAAAGGTACGAGGACGAAAGCCTATGTGTTCCTACCTTCATAGAGCGCCCAATGGCGTCTATTATTGCCGCATGGGGATACCTGCGGACCTGCGCCCCTTCATGGCTGGCAAGCGGAAGATTAAGCGGTCGCTAGGTCTAAAGGACCGGGAAGCGGCTCAGGCCCTCATTCCCGATATGACCAAGACAGCCCATGCTCTGCTCAAGCAAGCGGAGCGGGATAAGGCCGCTGCGATCCCTAGGCTCAGGACTCATTAATTGATCCAGAAGATGACGGAAGCGGCGAGAGCGATGGCAGACATGAAGGCATGGGCGCATTGGTCGTAGCGAGTGTGGATGCGCCGCCAGTCCTTGAGGCGACCGAACATGTTCTCGATCTTGTGGCGACGTCGATAGAGGACGGCATCATGCAAAACCGGTGCCTTGCGGCCTTTGCGTGACGGGATACAGGCAGCGGTTCCGCGTGCGGCAAGCGCCTGGCAGAACCAGTCGGCGTCGTAGCCGCGATCGCCGAGCAGCACTGGAGCGGGAGGCATCGCCTCGAACATGAGCGCTGCGCCTTTGTAGTCGCTCGTCTGTCCTTCGGTAAGCAGCATGACGCGGGGGCATCCCCGATCATCGCAGACGGCGTGCAGCTTGGAGTTCATGCCGCCCCTGGTGCGCCCGATACATCGGGGAAGAGCCCCTTTTTTAGCAGGCTGGCTGCTGTCCGGTGCGCTTTCAGATGTGTCGCATCGATCATCAACTGATCCGGCGATCCACCCTCGGCCGCCAGTCCCGCAAAGATCCGGTTGAAGACACCCATCCCGCTCCAGCGGATGAACCGGTTGTAGACCGTCTTGGGCGGACCGTACGCCGCTGGCGCATCCGCCAGCGCAGGCCGTTGCGGATCACGAAGATGATGCCGCTGACGATCCGCCGATCATCCACCCGCGGAACACCGTGTGACAACGGGAAGTACGGTTCGATCCGGCGCATCTGTTCGTGCGTCAGCCAGAACAGGTCACTCATCAGCGGCTCCTCCACCGCCCATGAATCAGTCCTGCCTTAACCGTGCAAGCTATTTAACAGGTCCTGAACCTAGAACAGTTCGTCCAGCAGCAGGTGGAACGTCATCCTCGAACGGTCGGGGGTCGCGATGCCATAGGCCCGGAACATCCGCGCCACCAGCGCCTCGTCGAACTCGCCAAGGCACTTCGCCAGGATCGCCAGGTCCTGATAGCGGTCGGCGATCCCGACCCGCGCAAGATCGATACAGCCGACCACCTCGCCGTCGCGCAACAGCAGATTGTCGAGCGAGAAGTCGCCATGCGTCACCACCGGGTCGACCGTCAGCGGGAGATGCGCCTCCAGCGCCTGCCATACCCGCTCGGCGCTCCACCCGGCCCGTTCGTCGTCGAAATCCGCCTCGTCGACCGACCCCGCATCGATCCGCGCGCGGGCGAGATACAGCCGATGGGCATGGCCGGCATCGAACGGACAGGCAGTCACGGGGATCGCGTGCAATCGCAGCAGGAACCGTACCAACGCGTCGACCACCGCCGCTCCCTGCGCCGGCGCGCGATCCAGCACCTGCCATGCGGTTTCACCCGCCACCGCCCTCGTAAGCAGCCACGCCGCATGCGGCATCGCCACGAACGCGACCGGCGGGGGCACCGCAGGCACGGACAGTTGCGCACCAAGCCAGCGCATCCGCACCATCTCCGCAGCGATCTCGTCGGCAACTGCGCCTTCACCCTGTTTCAGGAACAGGTCGGGTGCGTCCGTGCGGCCGAACAGGCGATGGACCGCCGCCCCCGATTCACCGACCCCGTCGCGCGCCCAGCGATAACCGCGCACCGCATCCGCCAGCCCTGCCGGCACGGCGACCGGCGCACAGGGCGTTTCCCGCTTCCTCATGGCTCCCTCCCGATTCGCTGCCTGGCGATCACACATGTCCGCCGGACAAACGAAAAGGGAGGCGGTTGCCCGACCTCCCTTCCGAAATTCAACTTCGTAAAGAAGTGGAATTACATGCCCGAACCCGGACCGTAGGTGATTTCCACGCGACGGTTCTGCAGTTCGCGAACACCGTCGGCGGTTTCGACGCGCGGACGGCCTTCACCGAACGCTTCGGTCGAGATACGAGGCCGAACCCGAACGGTCGGCGTGACCGGCCAGCATGACCTGCGCGTTGCCGCACGACTGATAGTTCGAGATGGCGTTGTCGAGGATCCCGGCCGCTTCCGGCGTGATGTCCGACTTATCCCATTCGAAGAACACGATGTACGGTCCCGGCGTGCAGACCACCGGCGGCGGCGGCGGCGTTTCGACCGGCGGCGGCGGCGGCGGCGGCGTTTCGACCGGCGGCGGCGGCGGCGGCGGCGGGGTCGGCGCACCGAAGTTGAAGGTCAGGCCACCCAGCAGGCTGTGCGACCGGAAACGACCATCATAGCCGACGCCACGGACGTTCACGAGGCGAACGTCATCGGCGTTGAAGAAGCGATACTTCAGCGACACGTCGACATTTTCGGTCAGCGGCGCGCGGATGCCCGCCAGAGCCTGCCAAGCGAACACGGTGTCCGAATCGTCGAGCGCCGCGAAGTTGTTGTTGACGCGATAGTCGTGCGCCTTGACGCGCGCGACACCGGCACCACCGCCGACGAAGCCGCTGATGGCGTCATCATCACCGAAGTCGAGCAGGGCGTTGGCCATGAACGACAGTGCCGAGGTACGGCCACCGCCGCTATAGGTGCCGGCACCGACCGCCGTGGTCGGGCCGGTCGCGATCGAACCGGTCGTGCGCAGTTCGTCGACGGTCGCGCTCTTGTACGCGACTTCGGCTTCGACGCGCAGCGCGCCGAAGTCGTAACCGACGGTGCCACCGACGTCATAGCCATAGTTGCTATCGACGGTGGTGACGCCACCGGCCGGCGTGGTCAGATCGTAATCGATGTCTTCGACGATCATCGCGCCGCCTTCCACACCCACATACCACGCGTTGTCGCGGGCGAGGGCGGGAGTTGCGAGCGCAGTGGTCGCGAGCGCCAATGTGACGGCAAGCTTCCGCATTCTAGTCCCCTTTCACAGTTGTCCTACGGACAGCGCAAACCAAGTATCGAAGCGATAGTTTCCACGCAAGCGGACAAATTCTGTGGTGTTGCAGGAAAGACACGGAATCAGGACGCTATCAGCCCGTGCCCGCGCAGCGCCGCCAGGATGGCGTCCAGCGTCGCGCGGGCCTCTTCGTCGCGGACGCTGCCGCCGTCCGGCGCGGCGATCGCCCCACGCTGCGCCCCGAGGACCGCGACGCCGTCGACCAGGATGGTCGCTGCGCGCACTTCGCCCCGACGCCATCCTCCGCCGCGGAACGCCAGTGTCGTTTCGCCACCGGCCCACCACAGCGACAGCCCCTCGCGCGGCGGCACGAAGCGCCAGCCGCCGGCGGTCATGCCCGCGACCTGCCCCGCCCTCCCGGTCCACGCGCCGTCGGGCGACGGGCCGACGATCCAGCATTGGCCGGGCTGCGCGGCGACGGGCGGCGTGTTCTGTGCAACGCCCTCGACGCAACCATGCAACAGCAGGTCGATCAGCGTAAGCGCCTCGTTATGCGTCATTTCCTTTTGTGCCTGCGCAACGTGCAGCAACGGCAGCGACAGGCGGCTGGTCTGGTCGGTCATCGCATCATCTCCGGTCGATAGTGGAACAGCGCCGGCGCCGACGCGCCGTACGTGCCGACCTGGCGCAGCTCGATGGTCAGCGCCGCGCCGGCCGGCTCGATCGGCCAGCGCGGCCCGGCGACCTCGATCGTCCGCACGCCCCCCTGCGCGTCGGTCAGCGTCAGGCGATACGCCTCGCGCTCCTCGCCGAGCGGCGTGTCGATCGCATCGCGCCACGGCGCCGGCAGCCGGGTGCGGCGGACCCAGCGCAGTTCCGCGCGGTCGCCGTCCCCGCCGACCGACAGGTGCACCGGTGCCGGGGGCACCAGCGCCCGGCCGGCCGGCACGATCGTCGCCGTCGCCATATCGCCCCCGGCGATCCCCACCGCCATGACCGTCATCGCCTGCCCGATCGCGGCGGGCGCCTCGATCCGCCGGATCGTCGCCGGGTCGAGCAAGACGAAGTCCTCGCCCACCCGGTGCCCGGCCATCGCCGTCTCGCTGCCCCGCCGCGCGCGCCACAGCCGCGACAGCCGCCAGCGCGCCGGCCCGATCCGTTGCGCGCGGCCGAACTGCACGATCTCCCCGCCGACCAGCGCCGCATTCCCGCCGCGATCGAGCGCGGCGTCGTCGACCTGCTCCAGCGTCATCGCATCGTGCAGCAGCTCGACCTCGATGACGCTCGCCCGGTCCTCGATCATGTCGCTGCCGGGGCCGGGCGGCAGCGTCACCCGCCCCAGCACCCCCGCCGCCGCCGTCTCGCCGATCTCGCTCCACCCGTTCGCATCGTCGCCGGCCAGCAGCGTCGCCCGCCGCCAGCCCGGCGCGGTCCCCGCCGCGATCGCGCCGATCCACGGCACCCCCTCGCCGCTGTCGGACGGCAGCTCGACCAGCATGAGCTGCGTCGCCCCGCTTGCGACATCGGCGGCCAGTCGCGGCATCCCGACCGCGGGGGGCGCGGCCGGCACGGCGGCGGCGATCCGCACCAGCTCCAGCGTGATCCGCATCGCCTCGATCCGGGTGCGGCGCACGCGCCACGGCCCGTCGGCATGGTCCAGCATCACCCGGTCGCCCGGCGCCACGTCGATCGCGCGCCAGTCGAACGCCACCGTCCGTACTTCGCCCGACAGCGCTGCACGTGCCGCGACGTCGCCCGCGATCCCCGCCGCGACCTGTGCCGTCATCGCCGCGGGCAGTTCGATGCGCAGCATCCGCCGCATCGCCCCGCCGCGCAGCACCTGCTGCACCCCCGCCTGATAATCGCGCGCGACATCGTGATAGGCGAGCGCGACATCGGCGGGCGCGGCCGGCGGGCGCTCCCAGTCGGGGGCATCGCCCGGCAACACCGCGTCCGACAGCAGCCGCGCCGGTCCCGTCCCGCAGCGCAGCGCGATCCGGTCGCCCGTCGCCGCATACCAGCCGCCCAGCGGCTCGACCAACGCCTCGATCGCGTCGCGGCAGCGTGCCCCGCTCGCGGCATAGCCGGCCAGCAACGGCCCGCCCGCCTCCGCCACGACCGCGCCCGCGCCCAGCGCCTCGGCGATCGCCCCCGCCGCGACCGGACCTGCATCGGCCTCCACCTCGAAACTGAGCGAGGGGATGCGGTTCCCGAAATCGGCCAGCGCCAGGTCCTCGAACACGGCATAGGCGATGCCGCGATAGGCCGGCGCGTCGTGCGTGCCGACGATGCTCGCGATCAGCGGGTCGGGCGCCTGCAGTTCGTCGCCCGGATACCAGCGGAACCCGGTCCGCGTCTTCCAGTCGCCCGCCGCCCCGCGCAACAGCTTCCCCTCTGCCCAGATGCGGCGGATGCCCCGGATCGGCCGCCCCGACAGCGCGACGGCGAACGACGCCGAATAGCTGTAGCGCGTCGTCCGCCCCGTCCCCTTGCCGCCGGTCGTCGTCGCCGATTCGCGCAGGTCGGTGGCCCAGATCACCGTACCCGCCACCCGCATCGTCCCGAACAGCCGGGGGATCTGCGTGCC
This sequence comes from Sphingomonas hengshuiensis, assembly GCA_003240755.1. Taxonomy (GTDB): domain Bacteria; phylum Pseudomonadota; class Alphaproteobacteria; order Sphingomonadales; family Sphingomonadaceae; genus Sphingomonas; species Sphingomonas hengshuiensis_A. The sequence continues at coordinate 44,099 of QFNF01000042.1, forward strand.
ATAGCTCGACAACTGCACCTGCAATTCGGTCAGCCGCGGCCCCTGCCGCGTGCGCGTCCCGAACACCGCGCCGTCGATCGCCCGTCCGGCCAGCCCGCCCAGCGCCGCACCGACCGGCCCTGCCACCGCCTTGCCCAGCGTGGTCAACACCATCGTCGCCATCATGCCTCTCCCGATCGTCGCCATATCCCCAGCACCGGCCAGGGCGGCACCCCCGGCCGCTCGACCACGCGGCGGCTGACCGCATCGGCGTGGATCATGCCCTCCCCGGTCGACAGCGCGAGGTGCACCTGCCCCGGCGCGCTCGCCAGCAGCAGCACGTCGCCCGCCGCCGGGCGCGCCACGTCCCGAAATCCGCGAACCTTCAGCACCGCCGCGATCCGCGCCGGATCACCGCCCCGCCCCGGATAGTCGTCCGGCACCGCGACCCCGTGCGCCCACGCCACCAGCCCGACGCAATCGAACCCCGCCTCGGGACAGCGCCCCTGCCGCCGGAACCGGCAGCCCAGCGCCGTCCGCGCCCGTGCGACCGCGCTCATCCGCCGGGATAGCGGGTCAGCAGGTCGATCCCGGGCAGATGCGGTTCGCCGCGAAAGTTCGCGACATTGCCGAACCGGTCGCGACACATGGCCAGCGTCCCGTCGCATCCCTCGCTGATCTCGGCCAACGCGCCCGTACCGTCGAAGCGCGGCGGCTGTTCCAGCGTCACGCCGTCCGCATCGGCGGCGACGATCATCGCCGACAGCCCGCTGTTCGCGCCCCCGATCCAGCGCAGCCGCCCCCGCGCGAACCCCGGCCCCGCCGCCAGCATCACCCGCGCGCCGTCCTGCGCCGCGACCCGCGTCACCCGCCGGCGTCCCGCCATCGGCACGCGGCACCGCCGGTCGCCCAGCAGCGCCCGGCATCCGGGCGAGGTCGCCTCGACCACCGGCGCCTCCAGCCGTTCCTCCACCCCCAGCAGCTCGGCGGCAAAGCGCCCGCGCCTCAGCTCGACCGCCCCGATCCGCCCGCCGGCGACCGGCACCGGCGCCCCGCCCGCGTCCCAATCGACCGCGAACACCGCCACCCGCGCCCCGTCATAGCGGCCGGCCAGCAGGTCGGCCGCCGACACCGCGGCATGCGACAGCGCCCCCTCGACCGCCATCACCGGCGCGTCGAGCGTATCGTCGCGCACGATCGCCGATGGCACCATCCCCGGTGCCGCCCGATATGGCAGCCCCGCCACCACCACGTCGCGATCATGCGCGGTCAGGGCGATCGTCACCCCGTCGCGCCGCTCGATCCGCCAGCACCACGTCAGCGTCGTCACCGCGCTCATGCCTCGCGCACCTCGATCAGCGGCACGCTGGCGGCGATACCGGCGCCATGCGTCGCGCGCGCCACCTGCAACCGGTCCTCGGCAAAGCGCACCGGTACGTCGAACGCGAAGCCCGCCGTCACAACCACGCCCTCGCCCGGCGCGACGTCGAACAGCACCATGCCCCCCGCACCGACCGCAAAGCCCTGCGTCTCGACCCCGTCGATGCCGACGCGCACGCTGCCCGCCACCGGCCGGGTGATCCGCCGCGCCATCTCTCCGTATCGCTTCACCAGCGCGAACCGCGTCGTCACCCCGTCGCCGATCCCGATCACGACATCGCCATACGCAGGCGGCACCCCGGTCGCGTGGTCGAACGGGTCCTGCAGCCGGAACGCCCGTGCCGGCCCCAGCCGCGCGCGAAAGAAATCGAGCAGGACGCCCATGTCCCGTTCCGATCGCACCCCCGGCCCGACATCGTACCGGGTGCGCGGTTCGGCCCAGTCGACGTTGCGCATCTCCGCGCCGCCCGCCGCCACCGCGATCGCGGTCGACGTCTCCGGACACACCTCGGCCTCCGCGCCCAGCGCCAGCGGAAAGCGCACATCGTCGAACGCATCCATGTCGCGCTCCTCCTCGAAATAGGTGAACCCGTCGCGCAGCACCTGCGGCAGCGCCCAGACGAACGTCTCGGCCACGCCGCGCGCCCGCGCGACCTCCGCCGCCGCCGCGATCGCCGCCCATTGCCCGCGATCCTCGCCTCGCAGCACGAAGCCCGAAAAATAATGCTGCCGTTCCACCGGATAGCCCAGCCGCGCGCCCGCCGCCGCGACGCCGCGCGCGGTCGCCCCGGCATTGCCGGTCGCCGCCCAGTCATAATCCTCGAGCTGCAACACGTCGAACGCCGGCCATGCCCAGCCGACCGGCAGGTTCGCCCGCTTCACCTCGGGACTGTCGGCATTCAGGATCGTGGGCAGATAAGCGAGCAGCAGCGTCTCCCGCGCTCCCGCCTCGCGCGCCGCCGCCGCCAGCGCCGCGGTCGATGCCGCCAGCACCGCCCCGGCCCGGTCGAGCAGCGCCCGCCGCGCCGCGTCCAGCCCGCCGCGCACATCGTCGATCACCGGCGGGTCGCCGCCCAGCGCCGCCCTGGCCGCATCGTCGTACAGGCAGATGCGATGATCGGTCGTCACCCACCACCATGGCTCGCCGACCTGGAACCGCCCGCGCCCGCCGGCTTGCGTGGCGATCCCGACGAACGCCCGCGCCACCGCCTGGAGATACGCCATCGCCCCCGGATGCGCCGGCGACAACAGGGTCGATGGCGGCACCCAGCCGGTCAGTGCGGGCGACCCGTCCGCCGCCCGCTGCTTCCAGTCGCCCCAGCAATGCGCGTCGAACAGTTCGTAGCTGAGCGACCAGACCGGATCGAACCCCAGCGCCGCCGCCCGCGCCGCGAAGTCGCGATGCCATGCCGCGCAGGCCACGTTCAGCACGCCGCCGGCCAGCGACACGAACAGGCCGTCGCCCTGCCGTTCGAGCCGGAAATAATGGCTCATCCCGACATAATGGACCAGCGCACCCCGATACCCCAGCCGCAGCGCATTGTGCAGCAGCCGCGCGGGCGTCAGGTGATAGCTGTCGTCATAACCGCTCGCGATACGCAGCCCATGTTCGGGCAGGACGACATCGCCGACGCCCAGCACCGATCCCGGCCCGTCGCACCGGATCGCGGACAGCTCGGCCCACCCCGCGACCGGCGCGTCCAGAAACGCGTCGCCGGCATCGTAATCCGGCGGCACCAGCGACACGAACATCCGGTCGACATCGCCCGCCCATACCGGCACCGCATCCTCGGGAAAGGCATAGCCCCCCAGGACGCTCGCAAAGTCGATGACGACCTCGGCATCCTCCGGCGTGCCCGTCGCGTAATTCCACAACCGCACATACCATGCGCGCGCCACCCCGTCCGCGTCGCGCCCCTCGATCGTCAGCACCGGGCCATGCGTCGCATCCAGCGCCCGCACCCCCTGCGACCGCCAGCGGAACCGCAAGGTGCAATCGCGATAGTCGCGCACCGTGTCGTAGCGCAGCAGCACATGGTCGTGACGATCCTCGGACGCCCAGATCAACCCGGCCAGATCGTCGCGCCGATAGAAGACGCAATCCACCCGCAGCGCATCCGCCGCCGTCGTCACCACCGACGCCATCATCGGCCGCGGGAAATCTACCGTCCAATACATCGGATCGAAGCGCGACAGCACGCCCTCCTCCTGCACCGTCCGCCGCTCGGCCAGCCAATGTCCCATCGTCACGCCTCCATCAGCGCGGCGCGCACCGCGCGGGCGACCTGCCGGCTCGACTGTTGCAGCGCGCGGGGCGCGTCGCCGCCGGATGCGTTGACGGTGATCGCCACCCGCACCTCGCGCGCGCTTCCCGCCGGTGCCGCGACCACCTGTCCGCTGCTGGTCGGCACGAACAGTTCCGGCCCGCGCTCCCCCACCCAATAGGGCCGCGCCGGACTGACCGGGCCGCCCGTCGCCCGCCCCGGCGCGCCGCCGATCACCTGCCCCAGCAGGCCCAGCAGCCCGCCCGCGCCACCCCCCGGCCGCACCGCACCCAGCGCCGCCGCCGCCGCGATCTCGCCCAGCACGTTCAGCGCGGTGTCGCGCAGATCGTCGAAGCCCAGCTTGCCGGTGCGGATCGCCCGCGCCAGCACCGTCTCCACCGCCCGCCCCGCCCGGTCGATCCCGCCGGCGAACGGCCCGTCGAGGCTCGCCTGCATCGTCGCCACATCCTGCGCGAACCCGGCGGTATCGGCGCGTACCCGCACGATCAGCCGTTCGATTTCCTCATCCATCGGGAAAACGCTCCTTCAATGTCGCGATCGTCGCGTGGGTACACGGGTCGGGCGCGTCGCCCCCGACCGCCCGCACCAGCGCCGCCAGTTCGGCGGGCGTCGCCGCCCAGAACGCGTCCGGTCCCCAGCCGAACGCCACCCCGGCCAGTCCCGCCATCCGGCCGGCGGCGTCGGCGAACGTCACCGCCCGCCCAGTATCTGTGCGATCAGCAGTTTCAGCGCGGGTGTCGCCGCCGCCAGCCCGCCCGCCGTCACCCCCTCGGCAAAGGCATCGCGCGCCATCGGCGCGGGATCGCGCAGGCAATGCCACAGCAAGGCGACCAGTTCGCCCAGCGTCAGCCGCCCCGCCGCCGCCCGCTCGACCAGCGCGAACAGCGACCCGACCTCCCCCTCCGCCGCGACCAGCGCGGCGAAACTGGGGCGCAGCACCAGCGTCTCGCCGGCCACGCGGATGCTCGCCTCGCCGCGCACCGGGTTGGCGGGGCGGCTCATGCCGACACCACCGGACCGGACGATTCCAGCGCCAGCGTGTAGTTGCGCTCGCCATTATAATCGCCGGCATAGTCCAGCCGCGTGACCAGGAACCGCCCGGTCATCGTCTCGCCGCTCTCGAAACTCAGCCGGTAATCGTCGATGACACCGCCCAGCGCATTGCCGCGCAGCCGCACCTCCGCCGCCGATCCGGTGAACACGCCCGCCCCGCTGACGCTGACCGACCGCACCCCCGCACCGGACAGCAATTCGCGCCATCCGCCCGAATCCTTGCTGGTGATCGCCACCGCCTCGCCGTTCACGCTCAACTGCGTCGTGCGCAGCCCCGCGACCGTCGCATAGGCGACCGGCGCCGCCCCGTTCCCGATCTTCAACAGGAACGCACTACCCTTTTCCGCCGCCATCATGCTTCTCCCGACCGATGTAAAAGAACGTCACCCCAGCCCACACCCGCTTCGTCATTCCCGCGAAGGCGGGAATCCATTGACGCCGACGCTCGTGAAAGCGGCGCGACCGCTGCGCCTGTGGCTCCCCGCCTCCGCGGGGATGGCGAAGAGGATCGGCACGACGACCCCCCTCACCCCGCCAGCATCCGCACCCGGAACTCCAGCGTCCCGACCCACCCGTCCCCCGCGCGCAGCATCCGGCTGCGCAGGAACGCGACGCTCACCACCCGCCACCCCGGCAGCGCGGCCGGTGCGGACAGCACCGCGCCCTCCGCCGCCGCCGCGATCGCGCGCAGCCGTTCCGGCACCTCGCCGCCGTCGAACAACTGCACGACCACCCGCCCCTCGCGCCCGGCGGCGTCCTTGGTGCCCCAGTCGGTCAGCACCGGCGTATCGACCACCACATAGGGCCGGCCGCCGCGCACCGGCGGCGCGTCGAACACGCTGGCCGTCGTCAGCACCGCGCGCAGCCGTTCGACCAGCATCGCCTGCAACATCGTCCCCGCGATCATCGCCCCCACCCCGCGATATCGTGCAGCCGCGGATCGGTGACGCTGCGCCGCGCCAGGCCGCGCCCCGACAGCACCACGCCATCGCCGACGACCTCCGCCGCCACGCCCGGCACCGCGCGCGCGACCGCGACCACCCTGTCGCGCACGACCGCCGCGCGCCGTTCGCCGATCGCTTCCGCCCGTTCCAGCGCGCCGGTCATCGCCGTGCTCCCGCCAGCCGCATCCGCCGCCACGGCCGCCACAGCGCCCCCACCGCCGCCGGCGGCGCCGCGCTCGCCGTCCGCGCGTCGAACAGATGCGCGACCAGCAGCACGACCCCTTGCGCGACCGGTGCCGGCACCGCGTCCCACCCTGTCGCCAGCCCCGCCGTGAAAGCGACCGGCGCGGCGGCGGCCATTCGCACCCATCCGGTGCCGTCGCCATCGATGTCGATCGCGCCGACCGGCGCTGCGGCGGTGATCGCGCGCACCGGCACCACCGGCAGCGCGCGCCACTCCGCGCACGCCGCCATCATCGCCTGGTGCGGCCGCGCGATCAGCGCACAGCCGGTATAGGCCTCGGCCAGCGCCAGCGCGCTCGCCGCCAGCCGCTCGATCACCGCATCCTCGGCCTGTCCCGTGATCCGCAAATGGTCGCGCGCCGCCGCGCGCACCCCCGCGATCGCCGCCGCCGGAAAGGGCGCTGCGTCCATGTGATTCTCCTTGCGTTTGATCCGCCCCCCGGCGGATGCGGCGGTGCCTGCCCGCTCCCCCACGGGTCCCAGCAAAGTAATACTTTGCTGGGCTACCCCCACCCGGCCACCCACACGGTATCCTCGATGGGTGGCCGGGTGGGGGAGCGGGCAGGCACCGTCACGGGGCGGGGTTTCCCCCGCCCCGACCGATCACGCCGCCGCGATCTTCAGCAGCTTGATCGCCTCCGAATTCATCACCGCCCCGCCGACGCGCCTGGTGGCATAGAAGTGGACGAACGGCTTGTTCGAATAGGGATCGCGCAGGATCTGCGTCTCCGCCCGCTCGGCGATCAGATACCCCGCCTTGAAGTTGCCGAACGCGATCGGCGCGGCGCCGGCGGCGATGTCGGGCATGTCCCCGGCCTCGACCACCGGATAGCCCAGCAGCGTGTCGGGCTGCCCGCCGCTCAGCCCCGGCATCCACAGGAACGCGCCGTCGGCGGTCTTGAACTTGCGGATGCGCGCCGCGGTCTGCGCGTTCATCACCCAGCACGCGCCCTGCCGATAGGCCCCGCGCAGCGCGTGCACCAGGTCGATCAGCCGGTTCTCGGGATCGCTCCCGAAATCGGCCGCCGCCCCGCTCGGCAGATATTGCAGCGTCCCGAACGGCCGCGCCGCGTCGCCCGTCGTGGCGGCGGGATAGCTCAGGAACCCGCGCGGCCGGTCGACCCCGCTGCCGCTGACGAACGCCTGCCCCTCGGCGCGGGCGAACTCGCCGGCGATCTCGCCCGCCAGCCACGCCTCGACATCGAACGCCGCATCGTCCAGCATCGCCTGGCTCGCCGCCGGATTGGCGTACAGCTCGCCCATCGGCGGCGCGATCTCGTTGAAGGTCGGCGTCGCCGTCTCCGGCCGCGCCCCCGCCTCGCTCGCCCAGCCCGACGGCGTGGCCCCGCTCGTCACCAGCTTGCGATACCCCGCCGATCCGACGCGCACCACCTGCGCGATGGCGCGGATCGGGCTGGCGACCTTGAGCGTCGCGGCGATCATCGCATCGATCTCGCGCGGCACGGCATAGCCGCCGCCCGCGTCGCTCGTCCCCGCGACCGCCTTGGTCTCCACGGTCGTCCCGCTGCGCACGAACGCGCCGAAGCCCTCCGCCGGCGCCGCCGCGCCCAGCATCGGCCGCCCCCCGCCTGCCGCCACACCCGAAAAGCTGCCTGCCAGCGTCTCGATCGTCATCATCGTCATCCCCATAAAAAAGGGGGTGCCGCACGTTCGCGACACCCCCGGTTGTGGAAAGCTTTTTCGTTGCGGTGCCGGCCCGACGCGCGGGAGCGCGTCCGAAGCAACCCTCACCCGTCCTCGACCGCATGAATGCGCGCCAGCGGCTGCATCGGCTGCGCGACCACGCTGACCTCGACCAGCTCGGCCGCGGCGATCGTCCGCCACGCCCCCTGCCGAACGCTGGTCGCGCGGTAGCCGAACGACAGCCCGCCAAGCGCCCCGGTCCGCACCAGCCGCGCGACTTGCGGCGCCTCGATCCGCCCGATCACGCCCAGGCCGCGCGCATCCTCCCCCAGCCACTCGATCGTCCCGATCGGTGGCCCGCGATGCTGCCACAACAGCGGCACCGCCCCCCTCGCCACCAGTGCGCCCGGCAGCACGATGTCGCCGCCCCGGTCGGCCCGGCCGAAGATCGCGGCATAGCCCGCGAACCTCACCGCGCCCATTCGCCCCACCCGGTCCTGACCGCGATCCCCACCAGCAGCAGCGCGAACGCCATGCGCATCACCCATGCGAGCGCCGCGCGCACCGCCGATCGCTTGGCATCGCGCCATGCCTTCAACAGCTCGCGCAGTTCCTGCACGTCGCCCGCCGCCGCCGCGTCGGACAGCCCGATCCGCGCCATCGCCCGTGCCGCGCCCAGCGCACCCGCCTCCTCGGCGATCGCGCGCAGCGTCTGCAGGTCGGCGCCGTCGCCCGCCGCCTGTGCCATCAACTGGGCCAGCAGCGCCGCATCGCCCCCCCTGTCAACCATGCCTTGTCTCCCACGCTCGCCCGCGCTAGCGCCGCCCCGTGAGACCGCGCCTCCGCATCATCGTCGCCGCCTTCGGCGCCGCCCTCCTCGCCTTCACCTTCGCGCTGCCGTTCCTGAAGGGGAAACGCTGCCTCGACGCCGGCGGCCGGTTCGACCGCACCACGCTGGCGTGCAGCATGCCGCGTTGACATGCGGGCGGTGCCGGCCCGCCTGAGCGGATCGAACAAGCGCCGTCACATCCCCACCAGCGCCCGCTTCTCCTCCGCGCTCAGGAAATCCGCCGCCCCGATCCGCGCCCACAACTGGTCGCGCTCGTCGGACAGCTCGGGCACCCGGTCGAGATCGGTGGTGAGCGCCCCCGTCCCCAGCCACGCATCGATCCCCTGGCCCAGCGCGCCCAGCACCCGGTTGGCCAGCGGCACGATCGTCTGCCGCCACAGCGCCCGGTTCGCCTCGCGGTAATTGGCGAAGGTATTGTCGCCCGGCATTCCCAGCAGCATCGGCGGCACCCCGAACGCCAGCGCGATCTCGCGCGCCGCCTGGCCTTTAAGCCCCACGAAATCCATGTCGGCCGGGGTCAGGCTCATCGCCTGCCATTTCAGGCCCCCGTCGAGCAGCATCGGCCGCCCGGCATTGGCCGCGCCGGCAAAGGCGTCGTCCATCTGCGCGCGCAGCCGGTCGAACTGCTCGCCCGACAGCACCGCCCCGTCGCCCGGGTCGTGGACCAGCGCCCCCGACGGCCGCGCGGCATTGTCGAGCAGCGCCTTGTTCCACCGCGCCGCCTCGTTGTGGATCGCGACCGCGCCGGCCGCCGCGCCGAGGCACCCCAGCCCGTAATGGTCGTCGACCGGGTGGAAGCCGCGGATATGGACCAGCCCCGGCCGTTCGCCGTCGTTCGCCGCGATCCGCATCACCCGTTCGCCGACACGATACCGATAGGCCACCGGCCACCCGGTCGCATCCGCCTCGACCGTCACCCGCTCGGGGCGCAGCGCATAGAGTTCGCCGATCCCGCCCGCGCCGTCGTCGATCAACTGGATATAGGCGTTGCCGTGCAGCAGCAGTTGCGCGCCCACGCTCTCCAGCAATTCCTGCCCGGCCAAGCGCGCCGTCACCAGCGCCACCGCCCGCGCGTCGCCGCCGACCGGTATCGCCGCCAGCCCTTCGGCCACGATCCGGACCGCGCGCTGCGCGACCGGATTGGTCAGATACGCGGCACGCACCTGCGCCTCATACCCCTGCGCCCATCCTCCCGCCGCCGGCCCGCCGCCCTCGCGCCACAGCGTGGCGCCGCCCTGCGCCAGCACCGGCCGCGCCCCGTCGCGCCCGGATCTGCGTCCGAACCATTTCATCGCTGTCCTCCCGAATGAAAAAAGGCCCCGCGTCGCCGCGAGGCCGGTGATTTCCCTGCCGTCAGGAGCAAGGCACCTGCCCACCCCTCACCCACTCCGTTCGGTTCGAGCAGCTTCGAGCGAAGTCGAGAAGCGTCTGTCGAGAACGCCTCGTTCGTGGCACCCCCTTCTCGACTACGGTTCTCGACAAGCTCGAACCTGCGCTCGAAGCAAACGGAAGGGCGGAGAGCAGTGAGAGGCCCGACCATACCCCCGCGACGAACCAATCCCGACCCCAACGCCATCCCGGCGAAGGCTGGGATCTCCCCGTTACGAAAACGCCCCTCACAACACCCGGACCACCGCCTGTCCCCGCGCGCCCAGCATCAGCTCGTGCATCGCCCATACCAGCGCGTCGGCGCGGTCCGGCGACCGTCCCGGCCCTTCATACCCGCCGCCCGCGACCAGCCCGCACAGCTCGTCCTCCAGCGCCGGGAACGTGCCGCCATGGAACGCCCGCCCGTTCTCGTACAACAGCACCACCGGTTCGGCCCGTGCCGCCTTGCCCCGCGACGCATGGGCCAGCGTCACCGGCAACCCGGCATCCGCCGCGCGCAGCACGCTCGCCACCATCGCCCCGCCCTGGTTCGCTTCCGCCACCACCCGGTCGGCGCCGTGCCGCGCGGCGCATGCCGCGACCGCCTGCGACCAGCCCTCGGGCGACAGGCCGGCGACGGTCGCATCCTCGATGACATAGGCATGGCCGTCGCCGCCGCGCCCGACCGCGACGATGCCGCACGCATCGCCATCGACCCCGGCGGGCGGATCGACCCCGATCACCACCCGCACCAGCGCGGGCACCGCCGCCACCCGCCGCGTCTCGATCAGGTCGCGCGACCACAATGCGCCCGCCACCTCCTCGATCAGCTCGCCGTCCAGCTCCTGCCGCCCCAGCCTGGTGCCGGCATAGGCCCGCTCGATCTGCGCGAAATAGCGTTCGGACAGATGGATGTTGTCGCGCGACCGCCCGCCGCTGATCCTGACCCCCGGCATTCCCCGGATGCGCCGCAACAGGGGCACGACCCGCGGCGTCGTCGTCACCAGCGTCTGCGGCCGCTCCCCCATCCGCATCCCCATCATCAGGTTGTCCCACGCCGCATCGGCGTTGCGCCATTTCGCCAGCTCGTCGCACCATGCGACATGATGCTCGGGGCCGCGCAGCCCGTCGGCGCTTTCGGCGGCATAGACATGCGCCTCGGCCCCCGATCCGAATTCGACGACGCCGCGCGACGGCCGGTACACGACCGGCCCGTAATGCCGCCCGACCGCCAGCACCCCCGCCGGTCCGCGCACCATCACGCTTTCGACATCGCGCCGCGTCGCCCCGACCAGCGCGATGCGCAGGTCGCGCTGCGCCGCCGCCCGCGCGCACACCCATTCCGATCCGGCGCGCGTCTTGCCGAAACCGCGCCCCGCCTGGATCAGCCACACCGTCCAGTCATTGTCGGCGATCGTCTGCCCGTCATGCGCCCACAGCGTGAACCGCGTCAGCAGCTCGCGCCGGCGATGCGGCGTGACCTTCAACAGGAACCGCTCGAGCTGCGCATCGTCCAGTTCGGCCATTGCAGCGACCAGCGGGTTGACGCCGGTCATACCCGCCGCTCCTGCTTGCCGCGCATCGCCTTGATCCGGGCGATCAGCATTGCGTCGGTTTCGGCCTGCGTCGCCCGCAACTGCGCCTCGCGACGACCGCTACCCGGTTTTACCACGGCGCGATGCCGGTCGAGCAGCTTGATCGCCTGTTCGACACTGATCGTCCCCGTCACGACCGTATCGGGATCGCCGACCTGTACTCCCTCCAGCGCGGCGATCGCCTTGGATACCAATATCGCTTCCAGCCGGTCGTACCCGGTCAGCAGCGCCATGCGCCATTGCTCGGCAAAGGCCGGATCGCGCCGCCGCAGCGCATAGACGCTGGCCTGCGATAGCCCGACCGCCTCGGTCGCGGCCCGCACGTTGCAGGTCGCCGCGACATGATCGAGAAACCGTTCACGCCGGCTCGGCGTCCATCCCTGCGCGATGCGCTGCTGCTGCACCGGACGGTTGCCGCCGCTCGTCAGCACCTCTTCCCTCTCCATCTCCCGCCCCCCAGACGCGATGCGGGGCCGACGACGTTTCCGTCCGGCCCCGATCCCCACAATTCCCGATGTTCCTGTTTTGTGCCATATCAGCGTGACGATGTCAAGCGCGATGTTCCCATATGGTTCGTTTTCGCGCGCCCATGGCGGAATGCCGTCCGCATCCCCATATTGCCTCCATCGCTGGCAGATGGTCCGTAGGCGCCAGCGACCGGGAGACGTGCGCGCTTCCGCTTACGCTGTTGGAGCGTCGAACATGGACCTCAACTATCTGCTGCATCGCCATCAGGTCGCGCTGATGCGCGCCGCCACCGCCGCCTCGCCGGAGGCCGCCCATGCCCATGGCGGCATGGCCCGCTGCTACGAACGCCAGATCGCGTCGCAACGCGACACGCTCGGCGCCTCGGGCCGGATGGTGCTTGCATGAGCGCCCTCGCCGAACGGACCGCGCCGGACGCGACGCCGGACGCGCCGGTCGATGCCGCCCCCGCCGGTGCCCCCGTCGACGCCGTCGCCGCGCCTGCCGACCCCGCGCCCCGCCCCGGCGCGATGAAGTTCCGCCGCAAATACACGACGGTCCGCCTGACCCCCGAACAGGCCAGCCGCCAGGGCCAGGTCGCGACCAGCGCCTTTCGCCGCTTCGGCGAACGCGACGCGGCGATGGCGTTCCTCAACGCCCATGACGAAACCCTTGGCGGCCGCCCGCTCGACCTCGCGATCGCGAGCGCGCAAGGGCTGGCTACGGTCGAGGCGGCAATGGCGGAGCGGACGGCGTAGGGCGGATAGCTGCCCGCTGCCTACCGACCTGCCTGCATTACCCACACCGTTCGGTTTCGCCCACACCGTTTGGTTCGAGCAGCTTCGAGCCTGTCGAGAAGAGGGTTGGGTGAACCATGCCCCGCTTGGTTCACCCAACCCTCGTCGAGAACGCCGTGTTTGGGCCGCCGCCCTCAATGAAATTGGACCATTCGGAGAACCCGTTCATGCTGAGTAGGGACTGAGCGAAGTCGAAGGCCCGTATCGAAGCATCTCGCCGCCAGCGGTCCTTCGATACGCCATTTCGACAGGCTCAATGGCTACTCAGGACCAACGGACATGGGCAATTTCCCCCCCCTTCACAACCCCGCCAGCATCCGTTCCCACGCCGCGACCTCCTCCTCGCGCCGCCCCAGCATCCGCAGCGGCCCCGCCGCGCCGCTCGCCGGATCGACCTCGATCTCGCCATCCCATTCGAACGTCGCGTTGCCCGCGATCGTCACCACGTCGCCGACATCGGCCTTCGCCCGCACCATGCCGCCGCGATTGAAGACCCGCGTTTCCACGCTCCACCCGATCCGCCCGGTCCGCGCCGCCGCCAGCGTCGATGCCGCCATCGCGCTGCCGCAACTGTTGGTCAGCCCGACGCCGCGCTCATAGGTCCGCACGAACAGCGCGGGCGCATGGCCCGTCTCGCGCAGCTCGACGAAGCTGACATTGGCCCGTGCCGGGATCAGCGCCGGCCCGCCCTCGCACCAGTCGCCCAGCGTCACCAGCTCGTCCTCGTCGACCGCATCGACGAACGCGACCAGGTGCGGGTTGGGCATCGCCACCGCGGTGAAGCGGCGCCCGCTCGGCAATCCGGGGATCGCCGCATCGACGAACGGCGTGGCCGCGCCGGTGGTCAGCCCGACGTCGCGCGGGACCAGCGATACCGGCCCGACCTTCGTCTCGATCGTCGTCACGCCGTCGGCGATCGGCGCGACCGCGCGCGCCTGCGCCGCGCTCTGCTTCAACCGCACCCGGCCGGCATCGCTCCCCGTCGCCTCGAACCCCAGCCGCGCGGTACAACGCAACCCGTTCAGACACGTCTCCGCCTCCGACCCATCCGGATTGAACATCCGCATACCGAAAATATGCTCGTTATCCGAGTGTGTTAGCAGCAATATCCCGTCGCCGCCGACATCGCCGGACCGATCCGCCAGCGCCCGCGCCACCCGCGCCCATTCGGCGTCGCCCAGCACGATCGCGCGCGCATCGATCAACGGGAAGTCGTTGCCCGAACCATGGGCCTTCACGAACGTGAACTTCATGCCGCTTTCCTCGCACGCGCCCTGGCGATGAACGCGCGCTCGCCCGCGATGCGCGTCGCAAAGGCCGGCCGCGCCAGCATCGTGTCGAGATAGCGCGCAAGGTTCGGACAGGCCGCGGCATCGATCGGCGGACAGGCGTGCAGCGCACTCGCGAACGCACTGGCGATCGCGATATCGGCCAGCGTCAGCCTGTCCCCGACCAGATACGCATGGTCGCCGACCTGCTCGTCCAGACAGGCGAGGATCGCCGGCCACTGCTCGCGCTCCGCCCTGTCCGCCGCCGCCGCATCGCCGGCGACGCCGCGGAACAGCGGCCCGACCACCCGGTTGAACAACATGGTCCTGCCGACGGCGAACACCACCGTATCGGCCACTTCGTCGAACCAGATCGTACGCCCGCGCAACCACGGATCGGCCGGGATCAGCGCCGGTTCGGGATGCTTCGCCTCCAGATAGGCCACGATCGCGCTCGAATCGGCCAGCGCGGCATCGCCATCGACCATCGCCGGGATCTGGCCGAACGGGCTGATCGCGCGGAATGCGGGCGATGCGTCGCCGGGGGCGGTCGGGATCAGGTCGAACGCGATCCCCTTCTCCTCGGCAAAGACCGCGACCTTGCGGACGAACGGCGAGATGGTCGAACCGTATAACTGCATCGGGCAGGTCTCCGTTGGCCCGCATGGGGGGCGACACCGATGGCCCGCCTGTGCCACAACCTGCGCCAGTGACGGAAGTGCTGCTCATCGCCGTGATCGCATTGTCGATCGCCCTGTTCCGCCTGCAACGGCGGGTGGCGGCCCTGGAGGCACGCGAATATCGTCCGGCATCCCCGGCGACGCCGCCGGGATCGGCGGCGATACCGGTGCAGGCGCCCGCCCCGTCGATGGCAGCGGCGACGCCCGCCGCGCCGCCGCGCCCCGTCCGCCGGCGTCCGGGCAGGCCGCAGATCGATTTCGAAACCCTGGTCGGCAGCCGCTTGCCGGTGTGGATCGGCGGGCTGGCGCTGGTGGTCGGCGGCATCTTCCTCGTGCGCCTGTCGATCGAGGCGGGGTGGCTGACCGCGGGCCTGCGCACCGTCCTTGCCGCGCTGTTCGCGCTGGCGCTGCTCGCCGGCAGCGAAGTCGCCCGCCGCCTGCCCGCCACCCGCGACGATGTCCGCATCGGACAGGTGCTGGCCGGCGCCGGCATCGCCTCGGGCTATGCCACGCTCTATCTCGCCGCCGCGCTCTACCATCTGGTCGGGCCGCTCGCCGGGTTCGGGGTCATGCTGGGCGTCACCGCGCTCGGCCTGTTCCTCGCGCTGCGCCATGGACCGCCGACCGCGGTCATGGCGTTGCTCGGCGGGTTCGCCGCGCCGCTAGTCGCGGGCTATGACGCGGCGGGGATCGGACCGCTGCTTATCTATCTCGCGCTGTTCGTCGCCGCGCTGCTGGCGCTGGCGATCGCCCGCGGCTGGGCATGGCTGGCGCTGGCGGCACTGGGCGCGGCGTTCGGCTGGGCCGGGCTGCTGATTGCGCTGGTGCCCGGCGGCGATCGGGGCGCGATCGGCGCGTTCGTTATCGCGCTGGCGATCGGCGGCACACTGGCCGCGCCGCATGCCGCCATCGCCCGCCCCGGGCTGCGCACCGCTCCGCTGCTGGCGGCGCTGGTGCTGCTGCTGGCCCTCGCACCGATGCTCGATTTTTCCGGGCTGGCGTGGAGCTTCTACCTGACGCTGTCGGCCGCCGCCCTGTTCCTCGCATGGCGCGACGCGACGCTGCTGCCCGCTGGCATCGCCGCCGCCCTGCTCGTGACGCTGCTCGTCGCCGCCGGGCTGGTACAGGGCACCAACGCCACCCCCGCCGCACTCCCGATCGCGCTGCTGCTCTTCGCCGCCGCCGGTGCCGCCGGATCGCGTCGTGCCGCCGGCTGGGTCCTCGTCGCACTGCTCGGCACCGCCGGCCCGCTGCTCGCCGCGCAGATCGTCGCGCCGGCCCTGCTCCCGCCCCCCGGCTGGATGGCCGCCAATCTGGCCCTGACGCTTGCCGCCGCCGCGCTGGCGTGGCGGCACCGCGACCGCGGCGGCACCGGCGATCCGGGCCTTGTCGGCGGCATCGCGATCGCGGCGCTCGGCATCGGCCTCGCCATCGCCGCGATCGTCCCGCCGGCGTTCGCCGTCCTCGCACCGCTGGCAGCGCTCGGGCTGCTGCTGGCAGCCGCAAGGGTCGACCCCCTCGTCCCGGCCCGGCTGACCCTGCTGCCGGTCATCGTCCTGCTGGCCCTCGCGATCCGTCCCCTGTCGGACGTCGCCCTCGCGCTGGGCGTATCGCTGCTGTGGGAGGAACTGCCCTATCTCCACCTCCCCTCCGCCGGCGACGCCGCCCGCCTGCTGCTGCTCCCGGCCCTCGCGCTGCTCGCCGCCGGGGCGGGGCAGCGGCCGCTGTTCGGCCCGGCCCGTCGCCTGATCCTGCCCGCGGCGACCGCCGTCGCCATCCTCGGCCTCTATGTCCTGCTCAAACAGCCGCTGGCGATCGCCTCCCCCGAAGCCTTCGTCGCCCGGGGCTTCGCCGAACGCGCGCTGCTCGGCGATCTCGCCCTCCTCGCCGGCTGGCTGCTATGGACCCGCCACCGGCCGCTCGCCACCGCGCTCGCGACCCTCGCCCTCGCCCGCATCCTGTGGTTCGACCTGCTCGGCCTCAATCCGGTGCTGGTCCCGCAGCGGGTGGGCACCCTGCCGCTGTGCAATGCCGCGACGCTCCACCTCGCGCTCGCCGCCCTGCTCGTCCGGCGCCTGCCGGGCCTTCCCCGCCGCAGCCTGGTCGCGGCCCTCCTGACGCTCGCCGCGACGCTGGCCACCATCCGCCAGATCGCGCACGGCACGCTGCTCACCGGGACCGTCGGCATCGCGGAAAACTGGGGTTATTCCGCCGCGATGCTCGCGCTCGCCATCCTGTGGCTGTGGCGCGGGCTTGCCGTGCGCAGCGCCGACCTGCGCCGGTTCGGCCTCGCGCTCCTCACCCTCACCACGCTCAAGGTCTTCCTGATCGACGCCTCCGCGCTCGAAGGCGTCCTGCGCATCCTGTCGTTCATGGGGCTGGGCGGCGCGCTGATCGGCATCGGCTGGGCGTACCGGCGGTTCGTCACGCCAGTCGATGCGGCACCGGCCCGCTCCCCCACGGGGTCCCCGCAAAGTAGTACTTTGCGGGGCTAACCCCGCCCCGCCACCCACGACAGTATCCTGATTGGGTGGCGGGGTGGGGGAGCGGGCCGGTGCCGGCTTACCCCTTGAGCCGATAATACCCCGCCAGCCGGTCGAGCGCCAGCGTAAGCACCAGCCGCCCGGCCCGCGCCGGCCAGCCCAGCGCCTTCTCCGCCGCCGGCAGCCCCTCGTTCGCGCATACCGTCCGCCACAATATGTCCGCCAGCCCCGGCCCCACCGCCGCGATCGCCGCATCGAAGCGCGCCTTTGCCGCCACCTGCCCGCCCGACGGATCGACCGGCGCACGGCCCACGCCGCGCGGCGCGGCGTCCCAGCGCATCGTCACCCGCGGCCCCAGCGCCGCGCGTTCGTAATCGCCGCGCAGCCGCTCGCCCGCCGCATATTGCCGCGCATCGACCAGCGCGCGCGACCGCAGCCAGTCGAGCGGCGATTCGCGCAGGTTCACCTGCACCCGCCGCCCCCCGGGCTCGTCCCGCACATGACCCTCGACCAGCCGCCGCTCCACCAGTTCGCGCAACACCCGCCTCCACGCTTCGATTCGGCCGCGGGGTTGCCATGGCGGCATGGTTGTAGGAAAGCGTTTGTACCGATCTGGTTTGCCCGCAAAGGACGACGCCGACATGATTACCGCCATCCGCGAGGTCCGCCGCGCACAGGGCCTGACGCTGGAGGAGGTCGCGATCCGCTGCGTGCCGCCCACCACCGCGCAGACCATCGGCCGGCTCGAAACCGGCACGCGCACCGTCTCGATCGGGTGGCTCAACCGTATCGCCGCCGCGCTCGCGGTGGACGCCGCCGATCTGGTCCGCCTGCCCGATCGGCCCGATGTGCCCGTGGCGGCGGTCCTCGACGGCTCGGGCGTCGCCGCGCCGCGCCGCGCGATGAGCGTCACCCCGCCGCGCGCCGAACCCGAACTGGTGGCGATGATCGTGCAGGCGACCGCCGGCGACTATCGCGCGGGCGACATGGTCTGGTGCCGCCGCCTCGCGCCCGCCGACTATATCGCCGCGCTCCACCGCGACGTCCTGGCCCCCGCCCCCGCCGGGCGCTTCGCCTTCGGCCGGCTGCTGGCGTTCGACGGCGACATGATCTCGCTGCTGCCCACGACGCTGGGTGCCGCCCCGGCCGCGCTGGTCGTTCCATGGATCGCGGTCGCCGAACGGCTGGTGCGCAATTTGTAGGGCAGCCCCGACCCAGCTTACGCCGTACCCCCGCGCAGGCGGGGGTCCAGAGCCCAACAGGACGACGGCGATTGCGGCTCTGGATCCCCGCCTGCGCGGGGATACGGGTACCCGCCCAACCCCGACTTTCCCCGACGTCACCCTGAAAGCGTCGTGACGCCCCCGCCTTCCCGTGTTAGCCCTTGCGCATGCCCGTCTCGGCCACCGCCTCCGCCCGCGAGATCCTGACCAACCTTCACGACGTGATGGCGTCGCGAAGCCCGGCGCAGGCAAAGCTGAACTCCGTTGTCCGCATCATCGCCGAGGCGCTGGATAGCGAGGTCTGCTCGATCTACCTGCTGCGCGAGGGGCTGCTCGAACTCTTCGCGACCGTCGGCCTGTCGCAGGACGCGGTGCACGTCACGAAACTGGCGCCGGGCGAGGGGCTGGTCGGCACCATCGTCGCCAATGTCGAAACGCTCAATCTCGCCGAGGCCGCGACCCATCCCGATTTCGCCTATCGCCCCGAAACCGGCGAGGAAGTCTATCACAGCTTCGCCGGGGTGCCGATCATCCGCCGCGAACGCGCGGTCGGCGTGCTGGCGGTGCAGCATGCCGACCCGCGCCGCTATGCCGATGTCGAGATCGAGGCGCTGCAGACCGTCGCGATGGTGCTGTCCGAACTGATCGCCAATGCCGACCTGATCGACGCCACCGGCGGCGCCGCGATCCGGCCGCAGGCGACCGGCGCGGTGCGCGTCCCCGGCTTCCGGCTGGTCGAGGGGATGGGCGCGGGCGTCGCCGTGTTCCACCAGCCGCGCATCGTCATCGAACATACCGTGGCCGAGGATGTCGAGGCCGAACGCCACCGCGTCTATGCCGCGTTCGACAAGATGCGCGACCAGATCGAACGCATGTCGAACCAGGCCGAATTCGGCGTCGGCGGCGAACATGACGAGGTGCTCGCGACCTACAAGATGTTCGCCTATGACGA
>QFNF01000060.1 GCA_003240755.1 Sphingomonas hengshuiensis
AAGGCCGAGCTGATGGGCATCAAGCCCGAGCATATCTTCATCGACGACCTGCGCGAGGAATTCGTCCGCGACTTCGTGTTCCCGATGATGCGCTCGAACGCGCTGTACGAGGGGCTGTACCTGCTCGGCACGTCGATCGCGCGCCCGCTGATCGCCAAGCGCCAGATCGAGATCGCGCGTCAGGTGAATGCCGATGCGGTCAGCCACGGTGCGACCGGCAAGGGTAACGACCAGGTCCGGTTCGAACTGGGCTATTACGCGCTCCAGCCCGATATCAAGGTCATCGCCCCGTGGCGCGAATGGGACCTGACCAGCCGCAGCGCGCTGATCGCCTTTGCCGAACAGCACCAGATCCCGGTGCCCAAGGACAAGCGCGGCGAATCGCCGTTCTCGACCGACGCGAACCTCCTGCACACCTCGTCCGAGGGCAAGGTGCTGGAGGACCCGTGGGAGGAAGTGCCCGACTACGTCTTCTCGCGCACCGTCAACCCGGAAGACGCGCCCGACACGCCACAGATCGTCACCGTCGCGTTCGAGCGCGGCGATGCGGTGGCGGTCGATGGGGAAGGCATGTCGCCCGCGACCCTGCTCGCCAGGCTCAACGAGCTGGGCCGGGCGCACGGCATCGGCCGGCTCGACCTGGTCGAGAACCGCTTCGTCGGCATGAAGTCGCGCGGGATGTACGAAACGCCGGGCGGCACGATCCTGCACGCCGCGCACCGTGCGATCGAACAGATCACGCTCGACCGCGGTGCCGCGCACCTGAAGGACGAACTGGCCCCGCGCTACGCCGAGCTGGTCTATAACGGCTTCTGGTTCAGCCCCGAGCGCGAGATGCTGCAGGCGGCGATCGACCACAGCCAGCACAAGGTGTCGGGCGAAGTCCGGCTGAAGCTCTATAAGGGCGGCGTCCACGTCATCGGTCGCCGGTCGCCCAATTCGCTCTACAGCGAAAAGGTCGTGACGTTCGAGGACGACCAGGGCGCCTATGACCAGCGCGACGCGGCGGGCTTCATCAAGCTCAACGCGCTGCGCCTGCGCCTGCTCGGCCGGCGGGATCGGTAAGGACCGGACGGGCCGGGGCGACCCGGCCCGTTACCGTGCGCGCGGCTGGTCGAGCAGCGCGGCGAAGAACGACGTGACCGCGACCTGCACGCCCAGGCAGGCGAGCAGCATCGACGGAATGGTCAGCCGCATCAGTTCGCCCGGCACCAGCGGGCCGAACCCGGTCCGCGCCCATAGCCAGGTCGAAACCGCCGCCCCGCCCAGCCCCGCCAGCAGCAACAGCCCCCCGGCGATACAGCCGCGCTCGACCGTCAGCGCGCTGCGGATCCGCTGCATCGCCCCGCTTTGCGGCCACATGCCGGCAAGGATGCCGTACTGGCGCGCCAGCACCGCCAGCCCGATCATCTGCCCGCCGATGATCGCGGCCATCGCCGCGAAGATCATCGTATGCGGGCCGAACTCGACCCCGCCGAGCCGGATGTCGCCGCCGGCGAGCACCCCGGCCGCAAGCATCCCCGCGACCAGCAGCGCCAGCCCCGGATAGAAGAACAGGAAGCGCGGCGCATAGAGCAGCAGGAAGCGCAGATGCCGCCACCCGTCGCGCCAGGTGCGCAGGTGCGGCGGGCGCGACCGGCCATCGGGAACCAGCGTCGTCGGCACCTCGGCGATGGCCAGGCGTGCGATCGACGCCTTCACCACCATCTCGCTGGCGAACTCCATCCCCGGCGCGCGCAACCCCAGTTCCAGCGCGCGGTCGCGGCGGAACGCACGCAGCCCGCAATGGAAATCGCCGACCGGCGTCCCGAAGAACGCGCGGCCCAGCAGGCTCAGCACCGGATTGCCAAGGAACCGGTGCAGCAGCGGCATGGCGCCGGGCGCGATCCCGCCCCGGAACCGGTTGCCCATCACCAGATCGGCACCCGCGCGCAACCGCTCGACGAACGGCAACAGGCTGCCAAAGTCGTAGCTGTCGTCGGCATCCCCCATCGCCACGAACCGCCCGCGCGCCGCGGCGATGCCGCCGGCCAGCGCCGCGCCATATCCGCGCTCGGCCACGTCGACGATCCGCGCACCCATCGCGTTGGCAATCTGCAGCGACCCGTCGGTCGATCCATTGTCGGCGACGATCACCTCGCCCGCGATGCCGTGCGTGTCGAGGAACGCCTTCGCCTTCTTGATGCAGACCGCCAGCGTCTCGGCCTCGTTGAGGCAGGGCATGATGATCGACAGCTCGATCGCGACGTCCCCGGACATGGCGTCGCTGGGGGCAATGGGCAGGCGGACGGCGGACATCGGGCACTCCGGCGGACGGACTATTGCAACCGTTATTCGCGCGAAACGACGAAGACCTGGTTAACGCTATACCGGAAATTAAGCATGATCCGGCCATGCCGGCAGCCATGACGCCCGTCCCCGATGCCCTGCGCCCCCGCGCCTGCCGCCCCGCCCTGCTGCTGGCGCTGGGCCTGACCCTGCTGCTCACGACCGCGTGGACCATCAAGGACTGGTCGGCGCTGCGCTGGATGCGGCTGCCCGACAATGACGACATGATGCGCATCGCCGAGATTCGCGACTGGATCGGCGGGCAGCGGTTCAACGATCTGATGCAATATCGCCTGGGGCCGCCGGGCGGGGCGCCGATGCATTGGTCGCGACTCGCCGATGCGGTGCCGGCGGCGATGATCCTGATCCTGACGCCGCTGCTGGGCACCCACGCCGCCGAAGTGAGCGCGGTGATCGCGTGGCCGGCGCTGCTGTTCCTGTGCTACCTGCTGCTGGCGGGACGGATCGCGCAGCGCGTGCACGGCCCCGCCGCGCGACCGGTTGCGGTCGTCCTCGCCGCGCTGGCCTTTCCGACGATCAGCCTGTTCGTCCCCGGCCGGATCGATCATCACGCATTGCAGATCGTGCTGATGCTGGCGCTGGTCGACGGCCTGCTGCGGCGGCCCTCGCTCGCAACCGGCGCGGCGATGGGCGTGATCGCGGCGGCCAGCCTCGCCATCGGCCTCGAATCGGCGCCCGAACTGGTGGCGGTGATGGCGGCGCTGGGCTGGTTGTGGCTGACCGGCGATGCGGGCGAGGATCGTCGTGCGCTGGGCTTCGGTCTCGCGCTGGCCGGCGCGACCGGCGTCATGCTCGTGTTCATGCATCCCGATGCGTGGCCGCGCGAATGGTGTGACGGGTTTACCCCCGCATCGACCAGCGCGACGCTGGCGCTGGGCGCCGGATGGGGCGTTCTCGGCCTTGCCGGACGGCGCCTGCCGACCTTGCCGTTGCGACTGGCGACCGCGGCGGTGGTCGGGATCGCCGTGGCGCTGTCGGTATCGCGCACGTCGATGGTGTGCCTCGCCGGCCCCTATGACGCACTCACCCCGTTCCTCAAGGAGGTGTGGATGAGCAACGTCAGCGAGGCGCGCGGCCTGTTCGTCGGACAGGATACGCCGGGCACGGTCCTCGCTTATGGCGCGCTTTCGCTGCTCGGCAGTGCATTGGCGGTGATACAGGCCGTTCGTGGCGGCTGGCGAGGGCGTCGCGCCATCGCCTTTGCGATCGTGCTGGTCATCAGCGCGGTCGCGGCGATCCTGCAGATCCGCGTCACCTATATCCTGGCCGGACTGGCATCGATCCCGTTCGCCGTCGCCATCGCGGCGACGCAGCGACGCCCCGAACGGATGGCCGCGCGCCTGACCTTGTGGGTGCTGGGTGCCGGCGTGACGTATCTGGCGATTTCAAAGCAGATGGATACCGCGCTGGCGAAGCCGATCGAGGCCGCACGGGTCGATGCGCGGCGCTGCACCGCCGCAGAACAGTTCGTCACGATCGCCCGGCAACCCCGGGGTCTGGTTGCCGCGCCGATCGACCTCGGGTCCTACCTGATCGGGATGACGCCGCATCATGTCCTTGCGGCAGGATATCATCGCAACAACGATGGCAACATGGCGGCCTATCGCTTCTTCCTGAGCCCGCCTGCACGATCGGCGGCGATGGCCCGACGCATGGGCGTCGATTACGTCGCGCTGTGCCCGGCGAACATGCGCGAGATCGCGCTGGAACGCTATCGCTCCGGCAGCCTCGTCGACGCGCTGCAATCGGGACGGGTCCCCGACTGGCTCGAACCCGTTCCGGCCGGTGGATCGATGCTGTTCTTCCGGGTACGCGAACGCTTGCCGGAACCCACCCGCCGCCTCTAAAAGCGCCCGATGCAGGGGGACAGGCTCAACTGGTGGCAGACGCGGTGGTTCGTGGCGCTGATGGCGGTGCTGGCGATCGTGCCGCTGCTGTGGCCCGACATCCCGCCGATGGTCGACCTGCCCGGCCATATGGGCCGGTATCGCGTACAGCAACTGTGGAATACCGGACAGGCGCCATGGTTCCACGACTGGTATGATTTCGACTGGAGCCTGATCGGCAATCTGGGCGTCGACCTGCTGGTCTGGCTGCTCGAACCGCTGATCGGCCTCGAACCGACGGTCAAGCTCGTCATCCTGACCATCCCGGCGCTGACCGCCGTCGGGCTGTTGTGGATCGCGCGCGAGGTGCATGGCCGCATCCCGGCGACCGCGCTGTTCGCGCTGCCGATCGTGTACAGCTTTCCGTTCCATTTCGGTTTCGCCAATTTCGTGCTGTCGATGGCGCTGGCGCTCAACGCCTTCGCGTTGTGGCTGCGGCTGGGGCGCCAGGGGCGGCTGGTGCTGCGCGGGGTGGTGTTCGTGCCGATCGCCGGGCTGATCTGGCTGACGCATACCTTCGGCTGGGGGACGCTGGGCGTGCTCGCCGCCTCGGCCGAACTGATCCGCGAACATGACCGGCGGCGCAACTGGTTCGCCGCCGCCTTCCACGCCGGACTGCACTGCCTCGTCCTCGCGCCTCCCGCGCTGCTGATGCTGCTGTGGCGATCGGGCGGGCACGTCAGCGGGCAGACCGCCGACTGGTTCAACTGGCGCGCGAAGATGTTGTGGATCACCATGACGCTGCGCGACCGGTGGCAGCTCTACGACCTCGCGTCGGTCGCGGTCTTCTACCTCGTGCTGTTCAAGGGGCTGCGCGACCCCAATATCGGCTATTCCCGCAATCTGGGCCTGTCGGCGCTGTTCCTGATCGCGGTCTATGTCCTGTTGCCGCGCATCGTGTTCGGATCGGCCTATGCCGACATGCGGCTGGTCCCCTACCTCATCGGCATCTGCCTGATCGCGTTGCGGCCCAAACCCGGTGCTTCGATCCGCCACGCATCGGTGCTGGCCGGCATCGGCCTTGCCATCTTCGTCGGGCGGATCGGCGCGACGACCGCCAGCTTCTGGCTGTACGACCGCGCCTATGACCGCGAACTCGCCGCGCTCGACCATGTACCGG
>QFNF01000005.1 GCA_003240755.1 Sphingomonas hengshuiensis
CTGCCGATGGGACGAACTCATGCCCTGGAACTGGATGCCGCCAGCAGATCAGCCAACTGCGCAAGCTGCCTGATCTGCGGTCGTCACACCACGCTTACGCGGTATCCGCGGTTCGCGACGAAAGTCACGCTTCGAGAGATATGCTCCAATTGCGACGACCGGCTGAACGCGACAGTTCAGGCCAGGGTTCGGCGTCGCGGAGAATGAACGGGCTGGATGCGTGCCGTTTCAGCCAGCCACAGCACCGCGCCGTCGTCACCGTGGCGGCAGCCACCTGTCAGCGCGGCGCGGCGGATCGATCGTCAGCCCTTGCAGCGGATGCGGGTAAATGGCCGCCCCTCGGTCACGATGGTCAGCCGGTCGCCATCGACCGACAACGTCTGTGTCGAGGTCCAGCGCTCCCCCTCGCCATCATAGGCGGCGGTGATGCGGATACGGTCATCCGACAGCGGTTCGACCCGTTGCACCTTGCCGACGCTTTCGTGGAACCACAGTTCGTCCGGCGATACCTTCACCCCGTCGATCGAGGCGGCGGGACGGGCACAGGCGGCGGCGTCGCGGTTCCAGCGACCGACGAAGCGCGCCGGGATCGTGTTCGCCGCCACCATCGGCGCCGCTTCGCCCGGCGGCGGCGCGGGCGTTCCGACAAAGCCACACCCCCGCACGGTGCGCCCGTCCAGCGTCAGCGTTGCGGTGAAGTCACGCGGTGCGCCCGACATGTCGTCCTCGCAGTCCGCACGCTCGACCTCGACGATCAGTTCGCCGCGACCGTCCCGCGCCCGCCAGCGCCGCCCGGTCGCGCGAACTTCCCGGCCCAGCACCGGCATCCGGCGCGGAGCAAACCCTATCCCGTCAAGGACCAGTTGGTCGGGGTCGACACGTACCGAATAGAACGGTTCGTTGGTCGTGACGGTCAGCCGGTCGGGAACGGAACTGGCAGGCTCGACGGTATTGGCGGGCGACGCCGCGACAGGCACCGTCACGGCGGGCGTCCCGCCGACAACGGGCGCAGCGCCATTGTCCGCCGGCGCATCTCCGCCGCACCCCGCCAGCACGAGCGCGAAACCGGCCAGCAGCCAGCGTTCAGCGTGGGCCTGCAATGCCGCCCCCCGCGCTCACCCGATCATCGCGATCGGCCAGTGTCATGATCCCGACCGGTTCCAGCCGCGGCGCGTCATCGGCGGCACGATAGGCTGGAAAGGCGATGACGTCGTTGACCACCGTCACCTTCCCGCCAAGTTGCGTCGCGTCGAACAGCTTGCGCGCGAAGGCGGTCGGGATCCGGATGCAGCCATGCGAGGCCGGAAAGCCGGGAAGATTGCCGGCGTGGAGCGCCACACCGGTCCAGGTCAGGCGCTGCATGAACGGCATCGGCGCGTTGTTGTAGAGATTGGAGCGATGGAACGGCCGTTTCTGGAGAATAGTGTATTCGCCGATCGGCGTCATCTTGCCCGGTTTGCCGGTCGACACCGTCGTCGCCCCCACCAGCGTGTCGCCGCGATAGACGAAAGCCATCTGCATCGGCACGCTGACGACGATGCTGACCGCGCCCGGCAGCGTCGCGTCGTCAGCCCAGCGATGATCGCCCGGCCGCATCGCGACCGCTGCACGCTCGACCGCCAATGCTGCCGGTTCCTGTGCGACGGCCGGCAGCGACAGCAGCATGACCAGCAGGCCGGGGACAATCGCACGCTTCATGGCATGATTATTCCGCAGTCGCGCGCGAATGGCAAATTCGACGTTAACCATAAGGGCCAAAGTCGACCGCCCGTTGCTTGGGCACGACAAGCAGTGGAACGCATGACCGCGCGTTAATTGAATGGAATCGGTTGCACCCGTATCTAGGAGCCTCAACGACTTAGCGAGGATTTGGATGCAGGACCAATCGGTTCGATCGCGGCGGGCGGTGCTGAGGGCAGCGGGCGGATTGGCCGGCGCCGTTCTGGTACAGGGCTGCACGACGAACGCGATCGTGCCCATCGCGCAGAACGCGCCGGTCGTGCCGCCGCCGCAGCGGCTTGCAGCGGCGCCCGTTCCCGCCGCCCCGGTGCGACAGATGCGCGCGCCTGCGACGGTCAATCCCCGCCTGTTCGAACGCGCCCAGGCCGCGTTGTCGCGCCACGCCGGCCGGATCCAGCGGACCGACCGCATCGCCATCGCGGATTTCGCGGTCGATTCCGCGCATCCCCGGTTCCAGTTCATCGACATGCATAGCGGCGTGGTGTCGGCGATGCGCGTGGCGCATGGCAGCGGGTCGGACCCGGCGCATTGCGGGCGGCTGGAACGGTTCAGCAACGTCCCCGATTCGAACGCCACATCGGAAGGGGCGTTCATCACCGACAATTATTATGTCGGCAAGCACGGCCGGTCGCAGCGGCTGCTGGGGCTCGACCCGACCAACGACAACGCCCTGATGCGGGCGATCGTCGTACATGGTGCATGGTATGCGAACCCTGAAATGATCGCGCAGCATGGCAAGCTGGGCCGCAGCCAGGGTTGCTTCGCGGTCGCCGAGGGCGATCTGGCGCGGGTGTTCAGCCTGCTCGGCGAAGGCCGGATGATCTACGCCGCCAAGGTTTGAGCGGTCGGGGACGACGCCCTTTTCATTCGCTTGCCAGCCGTTCGGTTCGAGCAGCTTCGAGCTTGTCGAGAACGCCTGCCCCGAACGAAACCTGCATAGGTCGCTCCAGCGGAACTGCGTTCTCGACACGCGCTCTCGACTTCGCTCGATCGCTACTCGAACCGGACGGAGGGGGAGATGGTTCGGGGTAGTTGGAGTGTCGAGCACCTCCCGCCTCCTCCGCTACCGGTTCCGCATGGCGCCATCTGGCGATAGGGTGCCAGCATGACCCATCCGTTCCATTCGATCCATACCCACGGGTTCCTTCGCGTCGGGGCCTGCACCCCGCCCGGGCATGTCGGCGATCCCGCCGCGGGGGCGCGCGCGGCGATCGCGTTGGCGCGGCAGGGGCATGAAGCGGGCGCCAACCTGCTGGTCTTTCCCGAACTGAACCTTACCGCTTACGCCATCGACGACCTGCATCTGCAGGACGCGCTGTGCGACGCGACCGAAGCGGCGCTGGCGGCGGTGGTGGCGGCGAGCGCCGAGTTGCGCCCCGTGCTGCTGCTCGGCGCGGCGCTCCGGCGGAACGGGCGGCTGTATAACTGCGCGGTGGCGGTGGCACGCGGGCGGGTGCTGGGGGTAGTGCCCAAGACCTATCTGCCCAACTACCGCGAATATTATGAGAAGCGCTGGTTCGCGCCCGGCGTCGGGCTGACCGGCCTGACCATGACCGTCGCCGGACGGGAGGTGCCGTTCGGGACCGACCTGATCTTCGCTGCGCATGACATGGCCGATTTCGTGTTCCATGCCGAAATCTGCGAGGATTTCTGGTCGCCCCTGCCCCCCTCCACCGCCGGCGCGATGGCCGGGGCGCTGGTGCTCTGCAACCTTTCGGCGTCGAACATCGTCATCGGCAAGGCCCGCGACCGCGAGATGCTGTGCGCGTCGCAATCCGCGCGGACCATGTCCGCCTATGTCTATTCGGCGGCGGGCAGCGGCGAGAGCACGACCGACCTGTCCTGGGATGGACAGGGATCGGTGCATGAACTGGGCGAGGTGCTGGTACAGTCGCAGCGGTTCGATCGGTCGGCGGGGATTGCGATGGCCGATATCGATCTCGACCGGCTGCGGCTGGAACGGATGCGGACGGGCACGTTCAACGATTGCGCCGCCGCCAGCGGTCATCCCGAAACGCGCTTCCGCCGGATCGGGTTCGACCATGCGCCCGAGGCGCGCGATATCGGCTTGCTGCGGCCGGTGCGGCGCTATCCCTTCGTCCCCGACACGCCCGAACGGCTGGACGACGACTGCTACGAGGCGTTCAACATCCAGGTCGAGGCCTTGCGCAAGCGGCTGGTCGCGTCGGGGACGAAGCGGCTGGTGATCGGTGTGTCGGGCGGGCTCGATTCGACCCATGCGCTGATCGTCGCGGCCAAGGCGTTCGACCGGCTGGAGCGGCCGCGCAGCGACATATTGGGGTTCACCATGCCCGGCTTCGCGACCGGCGAGGCGACGAGGGGCAATGCGTGGAAGCTGATGCGGGCGCTGGGCATCAGCGGCGACGAGATCGATATTCGCCCGGCGGCGCGGCAGATGCTGGGCGACATGGACCATCCGTTCGCGCGTGGCGAGGCGACCTATGACGTCACGTTCGAGAATGTGCAGGCGGGGCTGCGCACCGACTATCTCTTCCGCCTCGCCAACCAGCGCGAGGCGCTGGTGCTGGGCACCGGCGACCTGTCCGAACTGGCGCTCGGCTGGTGCACCTATGGCGTCGGCGATCACATGAGCCATTACGGCGTCAATGCCGGCGTACCCAAGACGCTGATCCAGTATCTGATCCGCTGGGCGATCCGCACCGATCAGTTCGATGCGGATACCGACGCGGTGCTGGACGCGATCCTGCATACCGAAATTTCGCCCGAGCTGGTGCCGGCGGGCGATGACGGCCGGATGCAGAGCACCGAGGACCGCGTCGGTCCCTATGCGCTCAACGATTTTTTCCTGCATCATATCGTCCGCTACGGCATGCGCCCGTCGAAGGTCGCGTTCCTGTGCTGGCATGCGTGGCGCGATGCGCAGGCGGGACGTTGGCCGATCGACATTCCGCAGGATGCCAGGGGAAGCTACGACCTGCCGGTGATCGCGGCGTGGCTGGAGAAGTTCCTGTGGCGCTTCTTCCAGTCGAGCCAGTTCAAGCGGTCGGCGCTGCCCAACGGGCCGAAGGTGTCGGCAGGTGGCGCGCTGTCACCGCGCGGCGACTGGCGCGCGCCGTCGGACGGGGTCGCGACCGCGTGGGTAGAGGAACTGCGAAAGGGGTTGCCGGGACGATGATCCGGCGCGTCCGTCAGCCCTGCGCCCGCGCCGTCCTGTCCGACGTCGACCCGCCCAATGCCCAGCGGAGCACGCGCGCCATGCCGTGCGCGCCACTGCGCACGCCGATCCGCGGGCGATCCTGCAGCTCGAGCATCGTCCGCGCCCAGGGCGGCAGCAGGTCGATCGCCGCAGCGGTGTTGAGTGCCCCGAACCCCTTCAGCAGCGGGTTGGGCAGCGGTTGCTGCAGCAGCGCATCGCGCACGGTGCGGGTGCGATCGTCGCAGCGCAGCTCATGGCGCACATCGCGCAGCCACGCCTCGGTCGCGGCCCGGCTGTCGGGTAGGTCGCGCGCGCCCAGCCGCTCCGCGACGACGACATTCTCGGCAAAATACCGGTCCTGATCGAGGCGCGACAGCGTCGGATCGCGATACCGCAGATAGGCACGCAGGAACGAATCGGTTTCGGCGACATGGACCCAAGTCAACAGATGCGGGTCGTTCGCGTCGTACCGCACGCCATCGGGCAGTACCCCGTGCACCCGGTCGTGGATCGCCCGCACCCGGCCGATCAGCCGCTCGGCCTCCGCCGTGCTGCCATAGGTGGTGGCGGCGATGAACTGCGCGGTGCGTTTCAACCGACCGAGCATGTCGCGGCGAAAATCGCTATGGTCCCACACGCCCGCCAGTGCGCCGGGATGCAGCATCTGCACCAGCAGGGCCGCCGTGCCGCCGATCATCATCGATGAGAAATCGGCATGCACCCGCCAGCTTACCGATCCCGGTCCGAACAGCCCGTCATCGCCCGCCGGCCGGGTCAGGTCGATCGCGCCGTCGCCGGCACCGGTCAGCGCACGTACCTGTTTCGCAATGGCGTGGCGTACGGGGTTCATGGGCAACGGAACGAGCGGGGCCGGCCCGAAGGTCCATGCCGAAAAGCCGGAACGGCCGTTCGCGGAACCCCGACCGGTATGCCCCGCAACCTCCTGCCCCGGTCCGCAGAAGCCATCCGACAGCCGCCGCCCGCCGCCGACCCTGTGGGACGCGGCATCGCGACATCCCGGCAGCGCGGTTCGCCGAGGGGATGGGCAGGTCGGCCGGGGCAGGTTGAAGGCAGGATCATTAGACGGTATTGCAATAGGTTCCCGCCACGATCCTGGTCGTCGGGCTGTACGATGACGACGAAAGGTCCGGGCTTGGCAACGAATCCTGAAGCGGAGAATGGCGCCTCGCCGCGTACTCCGTCTCCATCGGACTTGGGGCATGACCTGACCGTCTGCGACCGCGAACCGATCCATATTCCCGGCGCGATCCAGCCGCATGGCATGCTGCTGATCGTCGACCCGCGCGAGGGCGTGATCGTCGGTGGCGCCGGCGACGTCGCCACATTGCTCGGCCCTGCCTGGCTGGGCGGATCGATCCTCGACCTGATCGGCGATGCCGGGCTGGAGGTGCTGCGATCGACCATCGCCGGCCCCGTGACGCTGGGCACGGTCGACCATGCCGCATGGTCGGTCGTCGCCAGCCGCACGGGGCAGATGTGGCTGATCGAAGTGGAACCGGTGGCGCCGGGACAGCCGGGCACCGACGATGCACTGGCCTGGATCGAACATGGCGGTGAACGATTCTCGCGCGCGACCGACCTCGACGATCTGTGCGCGCGGGCGGCGGTCGTCTTCGCGCGGCTGACCGGGTTCGACCGCGTCATGATCTATCGCTTTCTCGACGATGATTCGGGAAAGGTTGTGGCGGAACGCCATGCGCCCGACATGCCCGGGTTCCTGAACCATCATTTCCCGGCGTCCGACATTCCGCGGCAGGCCCGCGCGCTCTATGTCCGCAACCGCGTGCGGGTGATCCCCGACGTGCACTATGTCCCCGCGCCGATCGTGGCGATCGACCCGGCGTTGCAGGCCATAGACCTGAGCGACGTCGGCGTGCGCGCGGTGTCGCCGATCCACGTCCAGTATCTCCGGAACATGGGCGTCGCGGCATCGGCATCGGTGTCGATCGTCAAGGACGGCATCCTGTGGGGGCTGGTGGCGTGCCATCACCGCACCCCGCGCACCCTGTCGTACCTTCAGCGCAAGACGTGCGAACTGATCGCCGCATCGTTCGCACAGCAGGTCGGCGCGAAGGAGGAAGCCGCCGAATATCGCGAACGGCTGCGGCTGCGCACTGCGGAGGACGCGCTGGCACAGCGGATGGCGCAGGAGGGGGAACCCGACAAGGTTGCTGCGCTGGTCGCGAACGACCTGCGTCGCCTGCTCGATGCCGATGGCTTCGTCCTGCAACGTGGTGCCTCGCTGCATACCAGCGGCCATGTTCCGCCGGAGGACGCAGTCGCCGACATGCTCGGCTGGGCCCGGCGGCAGGGCAGCATCCTGCTGCACAGCGCCTCGCTCGAACAGCGCATGCCCGGCGCACAGGCGTATCGCGACCTGGCGAGCGGGCTGCTGGCGATCACCCTTTCCGCCGACGAACCGGTCGTGCTGCTGTGGTTCCGCGCCGAAACGCTGCAGACGATCCAATGGGCCGGCAATCCGCACAAGGCGGTCGATCAGCGCGACGAACAGCCGCTGAGCCCGCGCGCGTCGTTTGCGGCATGGAGCGAGGAGATTCGCGGCCGTGCGCGCCCGTGGACCTCGGCCGAGGTCGAGGCGGCGTACCGGCTGTCGCGCCTGTTGTTCGACGCCCGCCAGCGGCGCCGCATCAGCGAATTGAACCGTGAACTGACCCGTGCCGTCACCGACAAGGACGCACTGCTCGCGCAGCAGGAAACGCTCATCAAGGAAGTGAACCACCGCGTGCAGAACAGCCTGCAACTGGTGGTCGCATTCCTCGCGATGCAGGCCAATGCCGAGAATGACGAGACGCTGACCCGCCATCTGGGCGAAGCGCAGCGGCGTCTGTCGGCGGTCGCGCTGGTCCATCGCCGGCTCTATTCGGACGACACCGTCACCGTCATCGACCTCGGCCGCTATATCGAGGACCTGCTGCTCGAAATGCAGTCGACGATGGGCGAGGAATGGACCGGGCGGGTGACGATGGACCTCGCCCCGCTGCTCATCAGCGCCGATGCCGCGGTGCAGATCGGATTGGTGCTGGTCGAACTGGTCATCAATGCCCAGAAATACGCCTATGCCGGCAACCCCGGGCCGATCGCGGTAACGCTGGAGCGGATCCGCAACCGGTTCCGCCTGACCGTCGCCGACCGCGGACAGGGCCGGACGGGCAACCGCACCGGCTTTGGCACCCGCATGCTGACCGCGATGGTCAAGCGGCTGGACGGGACGATCGAGGAAAGCGACAACGCACCCGGGTTGCGATTCACGGTGTTGGCGCCGATCGCCATGCCGGCGGACGTCTGAGCGGGCAAGGCGGTACGCGCCCCATGAAAAAGGGCACGGCGACCATGGCCACCGCGCCCCTGTACCAGCGTGACTACGCCCGCGCCGATTACTCGGCTGCGGTCGCCTTCGCCGGGCGCGGATCGCGGCGTTCGGCGATACGCGCCGACTTGCCGGTACGACCGCGCAGATAATAGAGCTTCGCACGCCGGACGACGCCGCGACGGACGACGTCGATCGAATCGATGTTCGGCGAATAAAGCGGGAATACGCGCTCCACGCCTTCGCCAAAGCTCATCTTGCGGACGGTGAACGACGAGCCCATGCCGGCGTTCGACCGGGCGATGCACACGCCTTCATAGTTCTGTACGCGGGTCCGCTCGCCTTCGACGACCTTCACGCCGACCTTGAGGGTGTCGCCCGCACGGAATTCGGGGATCGACTTCGATTCGAGGAACTTGGCGATCTGTTCCGCTTCGAGCGTCTGGAGGAGGTTCATTTATTCTGACCTTCATTCTCTTCGTGCGCGCCAGAGGGCGACTGGACCCGAGCGTCGACGTGACGCTCCCACAGGTCCGGCCGCCATAGCCGTGTGTCGGATTGCGATCGTGACCTGCGCCACGCCGCGATCCTCGCATGATCCCCCGATCGCAACACTTCGGGGATCATCCGCCCTTCCCATTCGACAGGTCGGGTATATTGAGGATATTCGAGAAGGCCGCTTTCGAAGCTTTCCTCGATACCACTCGAAGCCGCGCCCATTACGCCGGGAAGCAGCCGAACGCAAGCATCGAGCAGCACCAGCGCCCCCATTTCGCCCCCCGACAGCACATAGTCGCCGATCGCCACCGGTTCGATGGCGCGCGCTTCGAACAGCCGTTCGTCAAAGCCCTCGAACCGGCCGCACAGCACGATCGCACCGGGTCCGCCGGCAAGGGTACGAACACGCGCCTGGGTCAACGGCCGTCCGCGCGGCGTCATCGCCAGTACCGGGCGCCCGTCGCTGACGCTGTCGAGCGCCGAGGCCAGCACATCGGCGCGCAACACCATCCCCGCCCCGCCGCCGGCCGGCGTGTCGTCGACCGAGCGGTGCTTGTCGGTCGCGAAGTCGCGGATCTGCACCGTTTCCAACGACCAGCGTTCCTCGCGCAACGCGCGTCCCGCCAGCGACAGGCCCAGCGGTCCGGGGAACATTTCGGGGTAGAGGGTGAGGATGGTGGCGGCGAACGGCATGGCGACATGCCTGTGCCCGCATGTCGCAGGGAACGAAAGCCCTTCGCACGTCATTTGCGTGTCCATGCCGACCCCTTCCCCCGTTTCCCGTCCGGACGCGATCGACTGCGCGATCATCGGCGCCGGCCCCGCCGGCCTGACCGCTGCGATCTATCTGGCGCGCTTCCACCTCTCGATCCGGATGTTCGACTGCGGATCGAGCCGCGCGGCGATGATCCCGCGCACGCACAACCATGCCGGTTATCCGGGCGGCATCGCCGGAACCGACCTGCTGGCACGGATGCACGAACAGGCGCGCGACTTTGGCGCGACGTGCGAGGCGGCCACCGTCACCGCGATCGAACGCGCTGGCGACGACTTCGTCGTGCGGACCGATGGCGCGACGCTCGCCGCACGGACGGTATTGCTGGCGACCGGCGTCGTGAACCACCGGCCCCGGGGACTGGACGACGCGACGCACGACGCGGCACTGGCGCGCGGGCTGCTCCGCTATTGTCCGATCTGCGACGGATACGAAGTCACCGACCGGCGGGTCGGGGTGATCGGGACCAGCCGGCACGGGATGCGCGAGGCACTGTTCCTGCGCGGCTATACCGCCGACGTCACGCTGATCGCGCCCGACAGCGATCACGACCTCGACGACTCCTGCCTCGACGCGCTCGACCGCGCCGGGGTGCAGCGGGTCGATGGCCCATGCGGCGACTATCGCATCGCCGGCGACCGGTTCGTCATACGTACCGCAGCGGGCGAAATGGCGTTCGACAGCGTCTATCCCGCGCTCGGATCGCGCATCCGCTCCGAACTGGCCGTGGCGGCGGGCGCGCGGGCGAGCGAGGACGGATGCCTCGAGGTCGACGATCATCAGCGCACCTCGGTTCCGGGGCTGTTCGCGGCGGGCGATGTGGTGAAGGGGCTCGACCAGATCAGCCACGCGATGGGGGAGGCCGGCGTCGCCGCCACCACCATCCGCAACCTGCTCGACGAACGCCGCCCGATCCGTCGCTGATCCGCTTGGCACGAGGGCGGTCGCGCCTTAGCGTCGGCGGCCGATGTTCCGCTGCCTGCTCCCGATCGTCCCGCTTTGCCTGACCATGCCGGCGCACGGGCAGTCCATCGACCGCATCCTCGCCGCGGCCGCCGAACGCGACGCCGCGCGCAACTGCGCGCCGGCGGGGAAGGACGAGCTGGTCGTCTGCGGCGACCGTGATCGTGACCGCCGCTATCGCCTGCCGCTGCCGACCGCGCGCGACCCGGCGGCGGCAGGCGCGGTGATCGGCGAACTACCCCCGCCATCGGTCGAGAACCCGTTCCTGTCGGGCTGCGGACCGTTCCGCGGACAACGCCGCTGCGCACGGCGCGAAGCGGAAGCCTATGGCTTCGGGCGCGGACGCGATCCGGTGACGTTGCTGGGGCGGCTGATTACGAAGGTGGTCGATCCCGACGCGGAGATCGGTCCGGCGCCGACTGTTCCGTAACAGTCGGACGGATCCCCGCCGCCAGACTTGAAAGCAGGTCGCCACGATCATATTCCATCGCGGTGCCCGAACCGACCTACCGCCAGATCCTGTACGCCAGCCGCAGCGAGGCGGGCATCGATGTCGACCATATTCTTCAACAGTCGCGTCACAACAACGCGGTCGATGGCATTACCGGGTTGCTGTGGCACGACGGCGATCATTTCGTGCAGGTGATCGAAGGACCGGAATCGAGCATCGCGGCGACCTATGCCCGGATTGCCATCGATCCGCGCCATCACGACGTGACGATCCTGTCGGACCGGCCGGTCGGGGCTCGCGAGTTCGGCTATTGGAGCATGGAACGCGCCGGCAAGTCGATGCAGGACGGCGCGGTGATGCTGGCCCGGCTCGAACGGCGGCTGACCAATGCCCCCGAAACGGTGCGACAGGCATTCACCGCCGCCACGAAGCGATAGCGGTCAATCGACCGCGAACAACGCCTCTACCACCAGCCGTTCCGCGTCCCATTCGGGCACAGCATGCGGCTGCATCGGCACCATGAAGCGCTTGCCGCCGGGCCGTTCGATCTCGATCACGTCGCCTGCGCCGAAATCGTCGATCGTGACGACATGGCCCAGTGCCTCACCGTCGCTCGACACGACGGGCAGTCCCAGCAGATCGGCATGATAATATTCGCCCTCGGCCAGCGGCGGCAACTGGTCGCGGGCGATCCATAGCTCGGTCCCGCGCATCGCCTCCGCACGGGTCCGGTCGGGAATTTCGCGGAACTTGCCGATCATGCCGTTGGTCGCCGGACGCACCGACACCAGGGTCAGTGCGCCGCCGTTCAGCGTCGGATAGGCCGACAGGTCGTCGGTGAACAGCTTCAGCCGCACCTCGCCCGCCAACCCGTGCGCCCCCGCGATCGCCGCCAGGACGACACGATTGCGGTCGGCCACCGCCGGTTCAGGCTTCGGGCGAACCTTCGCCGCCCGGGGGGGCGTCGTCGCGGCCCTCGGCGGGTTCTTCCGCCGATCGGCCGGCATTGGTGGCGTCTTCGTCATGCTGCGGCTGATCTCTGGGATCGGTCATCGGTCAGGCTCCTGTTCGTGGGGAGCAGGAACGCGTGACGTCGATCAAAGGGTGCCGGCGTTTCCGGTCGGGGAAAACACCGGCACATCCCTCATGCCTCGGCGGTTTCGGCCGGAGCGTTGGCGGCTTCCTCGGCGGCCTTCGCCTTTTCGGCACGCTCCTCGGCGCGCTCGACGGCCTTCTCGCCCGGCTTGCCCTTGTTGGGATTGTTGCGGGCGGCGCGTTCCTTCACGCCGGCCTTGTCGAGGAAGCGCGCGACGCGGTCGGTCGGCTGCGCACCGACGCCCAGCCAGTGGGTGGCACGCTCGGCGTCGAGCACGACGCGCTTCTCGTCTTCCTTGCCCAGCAGCGGGTTGTAGGTGCCGATCTTCTCGATGAAGCGGCCGTCACGCGGGCTGCGCGCGTCGGCGACGACGATGCGATAATACGGACGCTTCTTCGAGCCGCCACGCGACAGACGGATGCTGAGTGCCATTGTTCTTCTTCCTTCGTTGGTCTGTGTAAGCCGGTACCGACCGGCGCTTACTTCTTCTTGATAAGGTTTTCGAAACCGGGGGGCAGTTGCGGCATGCCGCCGCCCTTCCCGCCCATGCCGCCGCCGCCGAGCCCCGGCAGGCCGGGCATCTCGCCGCCCGCCTTGCTCATGAGATCGCCGAGACCGGGTCCGCCCAGCGCGTTGCCAAGGCCGCCCATGCCGCCCTTGCCCAGCATCGCCATCATCCCCTTGATGCCGCCCATCTTCTTGAGCTTCTTCATCGCGGTCTGCATTTCCTGGTGCATCTTCAACAGCTTGTTGATGTCCTGCACCGTCGTGCCCGATCCCTTGGCGATGCGGATCTTGCGCTTGGCGTTGATGAGTTCGGGCTTGGCGCGTTCCTTGGCGGTCATCGACGTAATCATGGCGTCCATGCGCAGCAGGATCTTTTCGTCGACCGCGCCCGACGCCATCGCCGCCTGCGCCTTCTTCATGCCGGGGATCATGCCCGCCAGCGCGCCGAGCCCGCCCATGCGCCGCATCTGCGCCAGTTGCCCGCGCAGGTCGTTCATGTCGAACTGCCCCTTGGCGAGGCGCCCGGCCATGCGCTCGGCATCCTCGGCCTCGATCGACTGCGCCGCCTTTTCGACCAGCGACACCACGTCGCCCATGCCGAGGATGCGTCCCGCGACCCGCTTGGGGTGGAACGGCTCGATCGCGTCCAGCTTTTCGCCGGTCCCGGCGAACTTGATCGGCTTGCCGGTGACGGCACGCATCGACAGCGCGGCGCCACCGCGCGCATCGCCGTCCATGCGGGTCAGGATGACGCCGGTGAGCGGCACCTGTTCGGAAAAATTCTGCGCGACGTTGACCGCGTCCTGCCCGGTCAGCGAATCGACGACCAGCAGCGTCTCGTTCGGCTTCGCGATGTCCGAGACGGCCTTCATCTCGTCCATCAGCGCCTGATCGACGTGCAACCGGCCGGCGGTATCGAGCATGACGACGTCGAAGCCCTGCAGCTTCGCCGCCTGCAGCGCACGCCGGGCGATGTCGACCGGCTGCTGCCCGGCCACGATCGGCAGCGTCGCGACCTCGACCTGGGTGCCCAGCACCGCAAGCTGTTCCTGCGCCGCCGGGCGATTGACGTCGAGCGACGCCATCATCACCTTCTTGCCCTCGCGCTTGCTCAGCAGCCTGGCGAGCTTCGCGGTGGTCGTGGTCTTGCCCGAACCCTGGAGCCCGACCAGCATGACGACCGCGGGCGGCGTGACGGCGACGTCGAGCTCGGCGGTGTCCGACCCGAGCATGTCGACCAGCGCGTCATGGACGATCTTGACGACCTGCTGCCCCGGCGTGATCGAACGGAGCACGTTCTGGCCGACGGCGACCTCGGTCGCCTTTTCGACGAACTCACGCGCGACCGGCAGCGCCACATCGGCTTCGAGCAGCGCCACGCGGACTTCGCGCATCGCGGTACGGACATCGGCTTCGGTCAGCGCGCCGCGACCGCGCAGGCGATCGAACACCCCTCCCAGCCGGTCACTCAGACTTTCGAACACGCGGGTCACTCCACTCGTGGCACCGCCCATGAACCGCTCAAGCAAAACACGCCGGCGGACGAAACCTCGTCGGCCGGCGTCGCCCATGGGCGGCAATGCTGAAACGATTCCTGACGGAAACGATCCGGCGCTCCTAGACCATCCGCCCCCCGGGCGCAACCCACGGTGATCGGAGCGTGACGTACGGTGGACGGAGCCGCGACTTTAACGCCTTCTATACCGATCACCGTCGATAACGGGCTGATATGCAACGGGATCGGCAGCGCGGTATGGAGGGGATGGACCCGGCGGACGAGCCACGTCACGCCAGCCGCTGGACGCTGGGGATCTGCGTATGCGCTATCCTGCTGTTCGTGGGGCTGAGCATCGCGGTGATTTCCGGCGCGCTCGACCATCGCTATTTCGGTGGCGCGCCCGTGCAGCGGCCGCTGGTCGTCGCACTGCTCATCAACGCCGCGCTCGTGATCTTCGGCTGGCGCCGCCACCGCGCGGTGCAGGTCGAGATGGACGGCCGTTCCGCTGCCGAGGAACGCGCGCGGATGCTGGCGTCGCGCGACCCGTTGACCGGATTCCTCAATCGCCGCGCCCTGAGCGAAGCCGGTGCCGCGCTGCTGCGCGCGGCGTCGCGCCGGGAACAGGCGGTCGCGATGCTGATCGTCGACCTCGACCATTTCAAGATGGTCAACGACATGCACGGCCACGCCACCGGCGACGCGGTGCTGCGCAGCGCCGCGGCAGAGATCGCCGCGGTCATGCCCGCCGCCGCACTGACCGCGCGCTTCGGTGGCGACGCCTTTGCCTGCGCCTTCGTCTTCGACGCGCGCGATCCGTCGACCGTCGAACATGTCGCGTCGCGGGTCATCGCCGCGCTGACCCGGCCGATCGAGATCGACGACCTGCGCATCCACATGACCAGTTCGATCGGCGTCGCCCGGTCCGACTTCGATGGCGGCGGCATC
Source organism: Sphingomonas hengshuiensis (assembly GCA_003240755.1). Lineage (GTDB taxonomy): Bacteria > Pseudomonadota > Alphaproteobacteria > Sphingomonadales > Sphingomonadaceae > Sphingomonas > Sphingomonas hengshuiensis_A. The sequence goes on from QFNF01000005.1 coordinate 15,001, forward strand.
GACACGCTGCTGCGTGCGGCGGACATCGCGATGTATTGCGCCAAGAAATCGGGGCGCGGCGGCTTCACCTGGTTCAACCGCGCGATGGAACATGCGCTGATCGATCGCAACGATATCGAGAACGGCCTGCGCCTCGCCATTCCCGCCGGACAGATCGTACCCTTTTTCGAACCGCAGATCGAACTGGCGACCGGGCGGCTGTGCGGGTTCGAGGTGCTGGCGCGCTGGGTGCATCCGACGCAGGGCACGATCCCGCCCGACCGCTTCATTCCCGTCGCCGAGGAATCGGGACTGATCGCGGAACTGTCGCTGTCGATCATGCGACAGGCGTTCGCCGCCGCGCGCGACTGGGATCCGGGCCTGATGCTGTCTGTGAACATCTCGCCCTGTCAGTTGCGCGACGCGTGGCTGGCGCAAAAGATCATCAAGGCGACGGTGGAGGGCGGCTTCGCGCCCAACCGGCTGGAGATCGAGATTACCGAAAGCGCGTTGTTCGACAATCTGGCGCTGGCGCAGTCGATCGTCGGATCGCTGAAGAACCAGGGGGTGCGCCTCGCGCTCGACGATTTCGGGACCGGCTATTCCAGCCTGGCGCATCTGCGCGCGCTGCCGTTCGACCGGATCAAGATCGACAAGAGCTTCGTCCTGTCGCTGCTCGACAACGCCGATTCGGCGGCGATCGTGAACGCGATCATCGGCCTCGGCGCGAACCTGAACCTGCCGGTCACGGCCGAGGGGGTGGAAAGCGACGCGATCGCCGAACGCCTCGCCGCGCTGGGCTGTGCAAAGGCACAAGGCTGGCATTACGGCAAGGCGCTGTCGATCGCCGATACGCGGCGCATGCTGGCGGCACGCGGACTGCTGGCGCATGGCGGCGCGCCCGACCCCGACCTGACCGACCTCACCATCCGGCGTCAGGCCGGCTGAGATAGTCGCGTTCGGCGGCGGTCGATTCGCGGCCCAGCGCGGCGTTGCGCGACGGATAGCGACCATAGCGTGCCAGCACCGCGGCATGATCGCGCGCGAATTGCAGGTTCACCGGATTGCCCAGCGCTTCGAAGCAGTGCAGCGAGAACCGCGCCACGCCCGCATCCTCGCTATGCATCAGCGGCATATAGAGGAACGCGCGGCGATCGGCCGGCAATTCCCGATCATCGCCGCGCGCGATGCCGATCAGCGCCAGTTCGAGCGCGAGCGGATCGGCGGCGAACGCGCCTGCTTCGCCACGGAACAGGTTGCGCGAAAACTGGTCGAGGACGATCACCGCCGCCAACAGGCTGTCCCGGTCGTCGCGCCACCCCGCCGCCCCGGTCGCCAGCAGGTCGCGTTGCAGGGTGCCGAACCGGTCGGCGATCGTCGCGTCGAGCGCATCGTCCTTCGCAAAATGCTTGTCCGGCCCGACCGTATCGAACCAGAAGGCGAGTACCGCGTGCGCGTCTGCGTGGACTTCGGGGTCCGCTGTCCCTAGATCGTCGCCCATGCCATCCTCCTGTGGTCCTGCCATCATAACGCTCGGCTGTCGGCTGAACACCGCGGAAAGCGATGCGATCCGCGGGATCGTGGGACAATGCGACCTGATCGTGGTCAATAGCTGCGCCGTCACCAACGACGCCGTCGCCGCGACCCGCCGCGCGATCCGCCGGGCGCGGCGCGAACGGCCGGGGATCGAACTGATCGTCACCGGCTGCGCGGCGCAGATCGATCCGGCGAGCTTTGCGGCAATGCCCGAAGTGACGCGGGTCATCGGCAATTCGGACAAGCTGAACCCGGCGGCATGGCGCTCGACCGCCCCGGTGATCGTGCGTGACATCGCCCGCGTGCTCGACACCGCGCCGCAGATGGCGGAGGCGTTCGAGGGGCAGACCCGGGCATTTGTCGAGGTGCAGAATGGCTGCGACCACGCCTGCACCTTCTGCGCCATCCCGGCCGGTCGCGGGCCGTCGCGATCGGCCACGATCGATGGCGTGGTCGAACAGGTCGCCGGCCTGATCGCCGCCGGCCATTCGGAGGTCGTGCTGACCGGCGTCGATCTGTCGAGCTATGGCCACGACCTGCCCGATACGCCGGTGCTGGGCGACCTGGTGGCGGCGATCGTGGCGCGAACGTCGCTGCGGCGGCTTCGGCTGTCCTCGCTCGATCCGGCAGCGATCGATGACAAACTTCTGGAATTGCTCACCAATGAGCCGCGGGTGATGCCGCACGTCCACCTGTCGTTCCAGGCGGGCGACGACATGGTGCTCAAGCGCATGCGCCGTCGTCATAGCCGCGCCGACGCCGTGCATCTGGTGGAGCGGTTGAAGTCCGCCCGTCCCGAGATCGCGATCGGCGCCGATCTGATCGCCGGTTTCCCGACCGAGGACGACGCGATGGCGGCGAACACGCTGGCGCTGATCGACGATTGCGCCATCGTCCATGCCCATGTCTTTCCCTACAGCCCCCGCGCCCGCACCCCCGCCGCGCGGATGCCGCAGGTATTTCCGCCGGTCGCGAGGCTCCGCGCGCAGGCACTGCGCGCGGCGGCCGCACGCCGCCACCACGACTGGTTGCGGCAACAGGTCGGCACGATCACCGACATCCTCGTCGAACGTCCCGGTACGCGCGGGCACAGCCCCGGCTTCGCCGAGGTCCGGCTTCCCCCCTGCCCGCCCGGCACGATCGTGACCGTGCGGCTCACTCAACTCGAAGGCGATCAGTTGATCGGCATGCCCCTATGAGCCTTTCGTGGCACGAACGCCTGCTCGGCGGTCTGAAGAAAACCTCCGACCGGTTGACCGGCAACCTTGTCGGGCTGTCCGCCGCGCGGCTGGACGATGCGACGCTCGACGAAATCGAGGAGGCGCTGATCGCGTCCGACCTCGGCCCCGCCACCGCCGCCCGTGTGCGCACCCGGCTGTCCGAAGGGCAGTATGAGCGCAACATGGAAGAGCTGGGCATCCGGCTGGTCGTGGCGGAAGAGATCGAGAAGGTTTTAATACCGGTCGCCAAGCCGCTGGAAATCGAGGCATTCCCGCGACCGCAGGTGATCCTGGTCATCGGCGTCAACGGATCGGGCAAGACGACGACCATCGCCAAACTCGCCAAGACGCTGGTCGAACAGGATTATGGCGTGATGCTGGCGGCGGGCGATACCTTCCGCGCCGCCGCGATCGGGCAGTTGCGCACCTGGGCCGAACGGATCGGCGTACCGGTCATCAGCGGTGCCGAGGGCGGCGACGCGGCCGGCATCGTCTATGAAGCGGTCAAGCAGGCGACGGCGACCGGCATCGACGTGCTGATCGTCGACACCGCCGGGCGGTTGCAGAACAAGCGCGAACTGATGGACGAACTGGCCAAGGTCCGGCGCGTACTGGGTCGGCTGAACCCCGAAGCGCCGCATGACGTCGTCCTCGTCCTCGACGCGACGACGGGGCAGAACGCGCTCAACCAGATCGAGGTGTTCAAGGAAATGGCGGGCGTCACCGGCCTCGTCATGACCAAGCTGGACGGCACCGCGCGCGGCGGGGTGCTGGTCGCGGCGGCGGAAAAGTTCGGACTGCCGATCCATGCGATCGGCGTCGGCGAGACCGCCGACGACCTGCGCGGGTTCGACGCGCATGAAGTGTCCCGCATCATCGCGGGCGTGGAACGGGTACGCAAATGACCGACACCGCCAAACCCCCGGTATCGCCGCTGTTCCGCATGGCGCTGGATTACGGACCGCTGGTCGTGTTCTTCGTCGCCAATTTGCTGGCGAGCAAGATCGGCCTGCCCGACATGGTCGATTCGCTGGCGCAGGTCATCATCGCCAGCACCGCGTTCATGATCGCCAGCGTGGCGGCGATCATCGTGTCGAAATGGAAGACCGGCCATGTCTCGCCGATGTTGTGGCTGTCGGCGGGCCTCGTGGTCGTGTTCGGCGCGCTGACGCTGTATTTCCGCGACGACATGTTCATCAAGATGAAGCCGACCATCGTCTATGCGATGTTCTCGGCGATCCTGACCTTCGGCGTCGTGACCGGGCGGCCGTTGCTGCAGCAGTTGCTCGAAACCGCGTATCCGGGCCTCAGCGCCGCGGGGTGGCGCAAGCTGACAATCAATTGGGCGATCTTCTTCGCGTTCATGGCGGTGCTGAACGAAGTCGTCTGGCGCCATTCGACCTGGGATTTCTGGGTCGGGTTCAAGCTGTGGGGCGCGGTGCCGCTGACGCTGCTCTTCGCGGCCGCGAATATCCCGATGCTGTTGCGGAATGGATTGCAGATGGAAAGGGACGCGCCGCTGCCGCCGGCGGACTGACCCGGCTCCCTCTCCCCTTCAGGGGAGAGTGTCGGGGAGAGGGGCAGGCCGCGAACGCCACGCATGAAAAAGGGGGCGGCCCTTGGCGGACCGCCCCCTCGCCCAACCCCCCCGTCCGGGAGAGGGCTTGCATCGCGAGTTACTTCACCGCCGCATCATAGCGCTGGCCGACCTTGTCCCAGTCGACCACGTCCCACCACGCCTTCAGATACGCCGGACGCGCATTGCGATAGGTGATGTAATAGGCGTGTTCCCACACGTCGTTGCCGAGGATCGGCGTGCCCTTGACCGGGGCGACGTCCATCAGCGGATTGTCCTGGTTCGGGGTGGAGGTGATGGCGAGCTTGCCGTCCGCACCCACGATCAGCCACGCCCAGCCCGATCCGAACTGGTTCGCGCCGGCGGTGTTGAACTGCTCCTTGAACTGGTCGAGGCCACCGAACTGCTGGTCGATCGCGTCCTTGAGCGCGCCCGAGGGCTGCGATCCGCCTCCCTTCATCGTTTCCCAGAAGAAGGTGTGGTTCCAGAAACCGCCGCCATTGTTGCGCAGCTTCGCCGGCGCGCCCGACATGCTGGCCAGCAGCTCCTCGATCGACTTGCCGGCCAGGCTCGCATCTTCCGACACGGCCTCGTTCAGCTTGTCGGTATAGGCCTGATGATGCTTGTCATGGTGCAGCGTCATCGTTTCCTTGTCGATGGTCGGCTCCAGCGCGTCATAGGCATAGGGCAGCGGGGGAAGTTCGAAAGCCATGGGGGTTCCTCCTTGGGCAATAAGCTCTGGTCGACCGAACGAAGGTCGGCGCGGTTGGCTCCGCTCGTTACGTTCGGGCAACATCTAGGTTCGCGGTGATCCGGCGCAAGGGCGCGTCAGCCGCCCTGCCCCAATAATCCGTGACGCTTGAGCGCATGGCGGAGCTGGTCGTAGGTCAGCCCCAGCGCCTCGGCACAGGTCCGCTGGTTGTAGCGCGCCTCGGCCATCGCCCGCGTGAGCAACTGGCGTTCGAACCGGTTGACCCGCGTCTTGAAATCGTCGCCGGAATCGTCGGACATGGCCGGGCTCGCCGGCACGGCGTCACCGTCCGCAACCGGCGCGACGGCGGGGGCTGCGCCACTGCGCGGCCGGAACGGAGAGGCGAAAGGGTCGACCTCGATCAGGTCGATCGGCCCCGCCCGTTCCCAGCGATAGACCGAGCGTTCGACCGCGTTGCGCAGTTCGCGGACATTGCCCGGCCAGCGATGCTCCATCAGTTGATCGACCGCATTCGGCCCGAAGCCCGGCCATTCGTCGCGCCCGATCTCCGCCGCCATGCGCCGGCCGAAAAAGTCGGCCAGCACCATGATGTCGCCCGGCCGCGCCCGCAGCGGCGGCAGCGTCACCACCTCGAAGCTCAGCCGGTCGAGCAGATCGGCGCGGAAGGTGCCGCGTTCGACCCGGTCGGGCAGATGTTCGTTGGTTGCCGCGACGATGCGCACATCCACCCGGATCGGTCGCGACGATCCGATGCGCGTCACCTCGCCATATTCGACCGCGCGCAGCAGCCGCTCCTGCGCGCCCATCGACAGCGTGCCCAGTTCGTCGAGGAACAGCGTGCCGCCATCCGCCTCCTCGAACCGCCCGACCCGCGCCCTGGTCGCGCCGGTGAACGCTCCCGCTTCATGGCCGAACAGCTCCGCCTCGATCAGCGTCTCGGGCAGCGCGGCGCAGTTCATCACGACCAGCGGCTCCTCCCACCGTCCCGACAGGCGGTGGAGACGTTCGGCGACCAGCTCCTTGCCGGTCCCGCGCTCGCCGATCACCAGCACCGGGCGGTCCAGCGCGGCGGCGCGGCTGGCGCGCTCCAGCGCGTCGAGAAACGGGCCGGACTGGCCGACGACCTGGGTTGCGCGTTCCATGGCCGATGATGTGGCGTATTTTCCCAACAGTTCGCAAGCGTCAAATGCGGCAGGCGACGCGATCGCGCGAAAGTGACGCAAAACCGCCGTTTTCAAAACTGGCACGGCTCCTGCAATGCATCTGGCAAGCCCGATACAGGGCGAACGCTACAGCTTCAGGGAGTTCCACCATGATCCGCATCAACAAGAATGTGACCACCCGCCAGTCGATCCTCAGCCTGATCGGCGCGGTGGCGGTCTGCATCTTCGCCTTTGGCGCGACGACCGCATCCGGCCCGTCCGCCGCAACCGTTGCCGCCGCGCACATCGCGTAGGACGGCGGGCCGGGGTGGTTCCGCCCCGTTCCACCCCGGCCATTCTAGTATCTGTCAGGAGTAACCGATGGGCATTTTTTCCCGCACCCGCGACATCATCGCCGCCAACGTCACCGACCTGCTCGACAAGGCCGAAGACCCCGCGAAGATGATCCGCATGATTATCCTCGAAATGGAGGAAACGCTGGTCGAGGTCCGCGCCTCCGCCGCGCGCACCATCGCCGACCAGAAGGAAATGCGCCGCCATATCGGCAAGCTCGAAAAGCTGCAGGATAGCTGGACCGAAAAGGCGGAGCTGGCGCTGAGCAAGGACCGCGAGGACCTTGCCAAGGCCGCGCTGGTCGAACGGCAGAAGGCGGTCGACATGATCGAACAGCTCAACGCCGAGATCGTCGTGCTCGACGATGCGCTGCGCGCCTCGGAAACCGACATCGCCAAGCTGCAGACCAAGCTGCGCGAGGCGCGGACCCGGCAGAACGCCATCCAGACCCGGATGGAAAGCGCCAGCAACCGCACCAAGCTGCGCGAAATGTATGCCGGGTCCAAGACCGCGGAGGCGTTCAGCCGCTTCGACGTGCTGGAACGCCGTGCCGACCTCGCCGAAGGTCGCGCCGAAGCGGCCGGCATGGGCCAGAACGGCAAGAGCCTCGAGGATGAGATCGCCGAGCTGCGGTCGTCCGACAAGATCGATGCCGAACTGGCCGCGCTGAAGGCCCGCCTCAACCGGGAGGGCTGATCGCATGGGTGATTTCCTGACCGCGGCGGTTGCGATCAGCGTCCTGTTCATCGGTCTGCCGTGGCTGATCCTCCACTATATCACCAAGTGGAAACAGTCGCCGACGCTGACCAACGAGGACGAGCGGCTGCTCGACGACATGCACGTCACCGCCCGCCGGCTCGAAGAGCGGCTCCAGACGATCGAGCGGATCATCGCCGCCGACAATCCGGACTTCCGCCCTTCGATGCCGCGCCGGGAATTCCCGGAAAGCGATTTCCGCAACCACGATTACGCACGGAGGGACTGATGTCCGGCGCACGCACGAAATTCTATGTCGACAAGGCGAATGGCAAGGTGTCGGGCGTGTGCGCCGGCATCGCCGACTATACCGGTGTCGAGGTCATGTGGATCCGGATCGGCACGGTGCTGCTGACGCTGGCCGGCGGCTTTCCCTGGACGGTGATCGCCTATTTCATGATCGCCTGGATGGCGCAGAAGAAACCGCATGGCCTGTACGAAAGCCGCGAGGACGAAAAATTCTGGCAGGGCGTACGGTCGAACCCGACGCGCACCGCATCGGAAATGCGATCGACCTTCCGCGACATCGACCGTCGCCTCGCCGATATCGAGATGTATTATACCAGCCGCAACACCCGTCTGGCGGACGAGATCGACAGCCTGCGCTGATCCGGTCCCCGCCGGGGAAGACAAGAGGGAGAGAGACGATGAACTGGGGTGGACCGGGGTTCGTGCTGGCGATCATCGCGATCGTCATGGTCGCCGGGATCGTCAAGACCGCGATCCGTGCCAGGCACGGCTATCCGCTGGACGACGATTACGGCGACGACGATTACGAAGGGAAAGGCAAGCGCCGCGGCAAGCGCGAGCGGATCGCCGTCGAGCGGCAGGCGCTGCTGATGGCCGACCAGAACGAACAGTTGCAGGCCAAGGTCCTGCGGCTCGAGGAACGCATCGCCGTCCTCGAACGCATCGCCACCGATCCCGCCACCCGCACCGCCCGCGAAATCGACGCGCTGCGCTGAACCGAACAGGACCCTGACCATGCTGACCAATCCCGATACCGCTCCGCTGCTTGTCGCGATCGTGCTGATCGCCATGGCGGGATGGGTGTTCACCACCTGGCTGCGGGTGAAGAACGGCTATCCGCTGCAAGGCGGCTGGGGCCAGAGCGTCTATCCCAGGCGCGACGACGAGACGGTCGAGCGGGTGAAGCTGCTCAGCCAGGAAAACGCCCAGCTCAAGGCCGAACTGGGATCGGTCAAGGACCGGCTGGCCAATGTCGAGCGCATCGTCACCGACGGCGCCCATGCGCTGGACCGCGAGATCGAACAACTGCGCGGCCGCGCCAACTGAAAGGATCGATCATGAGCCCGTTTATCGTCCCCGTCCTCGCGCTGCTGATCCCGATCGTCGCGATCCTCAGCAAGACCGTGCTGAAACCGTGGATGGCGCTGAAGGAGCGCGAGCTGGAAATCCGCGGCACCGAAACCGCCGAGAAGGCGGCGCAATATGCCGCGCAGACCGAACGCCTCGAACAGCGCGTCCGTGTTCTCGAACGCATCATCACCGACCGCGGCGTCGACCTCTCGGACGAGATCGAGCGGCTGCGCGACAAGCCGCTCAACTGAACGCACGCCCAACGGAACCGACAGGGGACAGTCCGATGAACCTCACCCTTACCCTCGCCCTGGCGATCACCACCCTTGCCGCCGTCGCGATCGTGTCGGTCACGACGCTGGCCGGATGGCGCGGCTGGCTGGCGCTGCAGCAGCGGCTCGGCGACAAGGCATTTGCGGCACCGACCCCGAACGCCGGCACCCGGATCGAGCTCGCCGACCTTAAGGAACGCATCCGCAAGCTCGAGGCGATCGCCGCCGGGGTGGAACTCTGACGCCGAGTGCCTATAGCGACGTCATGCAGAGCATCGACGACATTCGCGAAGAATATGACTTCCTCGACGGCGACGACCGCTACCGGCTGCTGATCGATCTGGGTCGCCAGCTCGAGCCGATGCCCGATCCGCTCAAGACCGATGCGACGCTGGTCCGCGGTTGCTCGGCATCGGTCTGGGTCTATCCGCAGCAGCGCGACGACGGCACGCTCCACTTCCTCGCCGACAGCAACGCCGCGATCACCAAGGGGATCATCGCGCTGGTGCTGGCGACCGTGCAGGACCGGTCGGCACGGGCGATCCTCGACACCGATATCGACGCCGCCCTCGCGCCGTTCGACCTGCGGGCGCAGCTCAGCTCGAACCGGACGCAGGGCATTCCCAACATGATCGCGCTGATCCGCGAAACCGCGAGCCGGCTCACATAGGGGCTGTTGCCCGCGCCGGCCCATCCCGCCGTGTCACCCGACCGCCTCCGGCGCGAAACCCCTATTCCAGCCCCAGCCGCGCGGCCACCAGGTCCAGATCGTCACCCGGCCGCACCAGCAGCCACTCGCCCGGCCGATCGCCGTCGACGACCACCACCGCGCCCTTCGGACACACGTCGAGGCACTTGACCTCGACCACCCCGGCCCGTGCCTTCGGCCCGTTCTTCAGCTTCAGATGCCGGCGCAGCGCCTTTGCCAGCGGCTTGCCGCCGTTGCCGAACCCGTCGTCCAGCTTCCTCGAGCATTTGGCACAGACCAATACGGCCTTGTCCCACCGCGACCGGACACCCGCCCTCACACCGGTTTCCAGCTCCGCGTTTCCTCGGCGACGCGCAGCACGTCATAGGCCGCCTGGATCGCATGGAATTTCTTCGCCGCCTCGGCATCGCCGGGACGGACATCGGGATGCCACAGCTTGGCCAGCTTGCGCCATGCCAGCCGGATCGTGTCGAAATCGGCATCGGGGTCGCATTCCAGCACGTCCAGCGCGCGCATCTCGTCGCGCGACCGCGTCCCGTCGCCCGACCCGGCCCATGCGTTGGAGGCCGACGCGGCATAGCCATTGGCGGTGCGGCGTTCCTCCGCCTCGCGCGCCTTGGCCTCCTCCTCGTTCAACCCTTCGAAGTAATTCCAGCCCCTGTTATATTCGGCGGCGTGGCTTTCGCAGAAATACCAGCGATCGGGGCTGTTGGGCGATTTGGGCGCGGGGCAATTGCCGGGTTCGGTACAGCCGTGGCGATCGCACAGCTTCACCGTCTGCGCCTCGCGGCCCTCGCTATAGCCGCGCCAGCGGGGAAAGCCCCAGTCGTTCGATCGCGTTTGTCGTGCCATTGTTATCGAAATAAGCCGCCGGTGTGCCCACGCAACCCATTGTCGCGTGCGAATGTCAGAGGGTCTGTAAGCCGGGTTCTGTCCACCCGCCAAGGCAGGATAGGCGACCATTCCTCTTGGACGACACTTGCGTGCCGCCTCCAGCAACCAACCCGGGCAGCGGGCCGGAACATGCCCCGGAGCGCGTTGCCGCGCCCCATGCCGCCCCTATTCGGTCTTGCTCCCGGTGGGGTTTGCCATGCCGCTGCCGTTACCGGCCGCGCGGTGCGCTCTTACCGCACCCTTTCACCGTAACCCGGCCGAAGCCAAAGGCCGTCTGCTCTCTGTGGCACTGTCCCTGAACCCCGTGGCCGAAGCCGCGAGGCCCGCCGGGCGTTACCCGGCACCGTCGTTTCCGTGGAGCCCGGACTTTCCTCGGCACGTATGACACGTGACGCGGCCGCCCGACCCTCTGACGCCCAGGACCCTAGCCGAGCGGAGCGCCGGGTTCAATCGTCGCCTTGCGGCTTGGGCAGCAGCAGCGCCAGCAGCAGCATCCGGCATTCGCCATCGATGATCCCGTCGACCACCTCCGGACGGAAACGCCGCTGGAACGCGGTGACGGCGGCCGTCGCGTCGGCCACGTCGTAACCGAAGCGTTCGAGGGCCAACAGGAAACCGGCATCGCTCCACCCCGGATCCATCAGGTTCCGCGCCGGCCGCGGCAGCGCCAGGCGCAAGCGCGACAGCCGGTTCCACGGGAACAGCTCCCCTGGGTCCTGCTTGCGCGCAGGGGCGATGTCGGAATGGCCGACGACATTGCCGCGGGTGATCGCATGGCGGTCCTTGATCGCATGGACCAGCGGGATCAGCGCGTCGATCTGCGCTTCGGCAAAGGCGCGGTAGCCCCATTCATGGCCGGGATGGACCAGTTCGATGCCGACCGACGCGCTGTTGACGTCGGTGATGCCGCGCCACTGTGCCCTGCCCGCATGCCAGGCACGCTTGTCCTCCGCCACCATGCGATGGATCGTGCCGTCCTCGTCGATCAGATAGTGCGCCGACACCTGCGCCGCCGGATCGGTCAGCCGCGCGATCGCCGATGCCGCGTCGGGCATGCCGGTATAGTGCAGCACGATCATCGTCACCGGCAGCGTGCGTTCGCCGAAATTCGGCGACGGCGTCTCGATCATCTGCATCCAAGGCCCTCCCCTCGTGGCGTTTGCCCCCGATTGCGGCGGGACGCGGGGAAAGGCAACAGGATCAGTGGGCGGCGAGCCGATACAGCCCGCGATACCGTTCCGACGGGACCAGCGCCTCGGTGTGCCCGATCACCGTCTCGCCCGCGCCCAGCATCAGCAGGCCGCCGGGGCGCAGCACGCCGGCGATCCGGTCCAGCACATGGCTGCGCGCGGCGGGGGACAGGTACATCAACACGTTGCGGCACAGCACGATATCGAACCTGCCGCCCGGCATCGCGTCGGACATCAGGTTCTGCTGCGCGAACAACAGACGGTATCGCAATTCCGCCTTCGCTTCCCACTGATCCTCGCGGACCTCGAACCACCGCATCATCCGCCGGATCGACAGCCCGCGCTGAATCTCGAACTGGGTGTAGCGGCCGGCGCGGGCACGCTTGAGCGCACGGGCGGAGATGTCGGTCGCGCGAATTTCCGGGAACGGCAGGCCGCTGCGCTCCTGCGCCTCGCTGAACAGCATGGCCAGCGACAGCGGCTCCTGCCCGGTCGAGCAGGCCGCCGACCAGATGCGCAGCCGCCGGGGCGATGCTCCGGCCATGTCGGCCGCGGCGGCGACCACCAGATCGAGCACGCCGGCATCGCGAAAGAACGAGGTTTCCTGGTTCAGCAGCGCATCGACGACCAGATCGGCCAGCCCCTGTTCCGCGCGCCCGCCGGCCGTCATGCGCGCGACCAGTTCGTCGAGCGAGGTCAGGCCACGCTCGCGCAGCATCGGTTGCAGCGCGCTGTCGATCCGCCATGCCCGTCCGGCATCGAGATGCTGGCCGGTCCGCTGTTCGAGCAGCGTGACGATCTTGTTCGCGGCGCTGCCCAGCGGCGGCGGCCGCAACGGCACGTTCATGCGGGACGCTTTCTGCGGGCGATGAATTCGCCCAACTGCACGGGAGTTCCGATGGTGGTGGCAAGGCCGCTTTCGGCGATCGCGCCGGGCATGCCCCAAACGACCGAGCTGGCCTGGTCCTGCACGGCGACGACGCCGCCCCGCGCACGGATTCGCTCGGCGCCGCGGCACCCGTCGCGCCCCATGCCGGACAGCACGACCGCCAGCGCGCGCGCGCCATAGACCTGGGCGACGCTTTCGAACATCGGATCGACCGAGGGCATGCAGCCGCTGGGACTGGGCGAGCGGTCCAGCCGGGTCGCGGCGCCATCGGTCGTCGACACCACCCGGATATGCGCGTCGCCCGGCGCCAGCACCAGCCGCCCGCGTTGGAGCCGCAGGCTGTCACGCGCCACATCGACCGGTCGGCGGGCAAGCGCCGAAAGCTGCTGCGCGAAATATTCGGTGAACGATCCGGGCAGGTGCTGCGTGACCAGGATCGGCACGTCCAGCTCGGGCGGGATCGCGCGTAGCAACGGGGCGAGGGCATGGATGCCGCCGGTCGATGCGCCGATCGCGATGATATCGAACGGATCGCCCCGCGTCCCGCCGGTCGGACGGGCCGGCTCCCGCATCACCTCGGCCACCAGCTTGGCGAGCCGTGCCGAGAATCCGCCGGCCAAGGGCGTCGAATGCGGTTTGGCGATCGTCGCCGACGCGCCCAGCGCCAGCGCGTGCAGCGCGACGGGCGATCCGTCGGCGCATTCCCCCGACAGGATGATGATCCGTGCGTCGGGTGCGACGCCGGACAGCGCGGGCAACCCCGACAGCCCGTCGGTTCCGGGCAGATTGATGTCGAGCAGGATCAGGTCGATCGGCTGTTCGCGCAGCACGGCGATCGCCGGCGCGATCCCTCCGACCGCGGCGGCGACCTGCGCATTGGGCAGCGTGTCGACGACGCGCGTCAGCACGCAGCGCGTGACCGCCGAATCGTCGACGATCATCACCCGCAGCGGGGGGTCGCCGGTCATGTCGTACCTGAGCGAGGCTGCCACCACGCCCGCCCGGCCGTCAGGCGACGCCGACGATCTGGAGCTTGCTCTCCAGCGTCTCGCGATCGAACGGCTTCATGACATATTCGTCGGCCCCCGCCTCGATCGCGGCGCGGATATAGGCCATGCCGTTCTCGGTCGTGCAGAATACGACCTTGGGGTGCATGCCCCCCTCGCTCTGGCGCAGCGCGCGCAGGAAATCCATGCCGCTCATCACCGGCATGTTCCAGTCGAGCAGGATCACGTCGGGCTGCTGTTCGGCACAACGGTCCAGCGCCTCGCGCCCGTCGGCTGCCTCGCGCACCTCGAACTGCAGCGTTTCCAGAATGTGCCGGGCGACCTTGCGGATCACCTTGGAATCATCGACGACCAGGCAACTCTTCATCTCGGCACCCCATTGGACAAGGCTATTGCGTAGCGCGAACTCGTAAGCACCGCGTTAAGGGACGCGGGCATGTGGCGGCATCGGTCCGTTTCCGGACGGAGCGTCACGCCGCGGCCAGATCGCCCCCCGTCGTGCGGGCGACCACGGCGGCAAGGTTCAGGACCAGCACCGGGCGGCCGTCGTGATCGATCATCCCGTCGACGACCGACGCCCATGCCGGCCCCGGCGTCAGCCCCGCCGACAGCGGGCGGGACGTGCTGCGATAGGCGTCGTCGAGCATGTCGACCAGCAGCGCATAATGATGGCCATCGACCTGCGTCACGACCGCGCGCCGTTCGCCGCCGCTTTCGCTCGCCGGATCGATCGCGCGTGCCGTATCGATCACCGTCACCACGCGGCTGCGCAGCGCGGCAAGGCCACGGACCGCCCGCGCGGTACGCGGCACCGGCGATACCGGGCCGATATCGACCACCGATTCGACGTGATCGGACAGGATCGCGACATCCTGACCCGCCACGCGGGCCAGCAGGAACAAGGCGTTCATCGTCACTTCCCCACCGCCTGGCGAACCGCCTGCAACACGCCTTCGCGATCATAGCGATAGACGCTGCCGTCACCGGTATCCGCCGCGCTGGTACGCAGCCGTACCACCGGCGCCGATCCGGCGGATACGCCTGCCATCGCATCGTCGGCCTGCGCCAGCACCAGCGCCGGGCGCTCGTCCGACGCCAGCCGTTCGACCACATGATAGCCCGCCTGCTCCAGCATCGGGCGCAGGAAGGTGCGCATCCACCCGCCGTCGCCATCGGCCAGCAGGCAGGTCGGCCGCCCGGCCGCGGCGGTCGCCGGTCCCCTGCCGGCGGCGCGGGCATGATGTTCGAACAGCCATAGCGGATCGACCTGTTCGACCTGTTCGCCGTCCAGCAGGACGATGCCGCAGCTCGGCCCCGGTTCCGCTGCCGATGCCGCCAGTTCGGGCAGCATCACGATATCGACCGCATCGTCGATCGCATAGGCGACCTCGGCCATGCCGTCGGTCAGCCGCAACACGGTCGTCACCGCGCCCGCCGCCTCGGGCACCCGCGCCGCGACCGGCAGGACACGCCCGTCGATCGCCAGCCAGATGCGTCCGGCGCTCTGCCGCAGGCTGCCCGCGCGTATCCGTTCGATCCGGTCGATCACCGCCAGCGGAATCGCCCGCCGCCGCCCGTCCAGATCGTCGAACAGCAGCGCGGCGATCCCCGGATCGACCGCCGCCTCGGCCTCCGCCTCCAGCTCGCGGTCCATCGCGTCGGTGAAGCTCAGGCCCGCCGCCTGCGCCACCCCGGCGCAATCGATCATCAGCATCGGCTGACCGGTGTCGGGCAGTGTCTGCCCGGCATACAGCCCGGTCGCCATCACCGACGGCGCGGCAGGCTTCACCACCAGTTCTTCCGTGTCGAGCACGTCGTCGACCGCAACCGCGAAGTCGCCCGCGCCCACCCCGACAACGACCAGCATCTTGCCGCCCGGTTCGGCGGCGGACGGGATGCCCAGCACGTCGCACAAATCGACCACCGGCAGGCGTCGATCGCGGATCTGCGCGATCCGCATCTCGCCCAGCCGGTCGATGCGGATGTTCGCACCGCGTTCCCGGACGATCTCGCCGATCGTCTGCCGCGATATGGCGAAGCGATGCTCGCCCGCCCGTACCACGATGGTCGACACGATCGACAGCGTCAGCGGCACCTGCACCGCGATACGCAGCCCCCGGCCCGGCTTGTTGTCCAGCGTGATCCGCCCGCCGATCTGGTCGATCGCCGCGCGCACCACGTCCATGCCGACGCCGCGCCCCGAAATCTCGGTCGCCACGTCGCGCGACGACAGCCCCGGCGCGAACACCAGTTCGCACTGCTGCCGCTCGCTCAGCCGGCGCAACTCGGCCTCGCTGCGCTGGCCATTGGCGGCCAGCTTCGCAACCAGCCGCTCGGTATCGATGCCGCGTCCGTCGTCGATGACCTCGATGACGATCTGGTTGCCCGATTGCCGCGCCGAAACGTGCAGCCGCCCGCTCTCGCGCTTGCCCGCCGCGCGCCGCTGCGCCGGCGGCTCGATGCCATGGTCGATCGCGTTGCGCACGACATGGACCAGCGGATCGCGCATGACCTCGATCATCTCGCGGTCCAGTTCGACGTCGCTGCCATCGACGGTCAGCGTCACCGCCTTGCCCACCGCCGCCGCCGTATCGCGGACGATGCGCGGCAGCGGCGAGAACAGCGTCTCGATCTTCTGCATCCGCGTCCGCGTCACCGCGTCGCGCATGTCGGCGACCGACGCCGACAACCGTTCCAGCGCCCCTTCGACCGCCGGATCGAGGTCGAGGTCGCGCAGCCGGCGGAACAGTTCGTTGCGGACCAGCACCATGTCCGACATGCCGCTCATCATCCGGTCGAGCAGGTCGACGTTCAACCGCACGCTGCGCAGGGGCGCGCGCCCCTGGGCGATGGCCGCCGCCGCGACCGGGGTCGCCGCCGGCCCCGGCGGACCGCCTGTCCCCGGCGCCAGCGCGCCGATCAGCTCGTCCTCCCCTTCATCGGTCAGCGGCATCCCCGAATCGATCGCCTCAACCAGATCGCCGATCCGGTCGACGATCGCCAGCACGGCATCGACCAGCGCGCTGTCGGGCCGGCGCTTGCCGTCGCGGACCTCGCACAGCGCGTCCTCGGCGGCATGGCTCAGCCGCGACAGGCGTGGCAGGTCGAGGAAGCCGCAGCTCCCCTTCACCGTGTGGACGAAGCGGAAGATGGCATCCAGCCGCGCGCGATCGTCGGGCGCGGCCTCCCACGCAACGACCTCCGTCGACAACGCCTCCAGCGTCTCGCGGGTCTCGGCAATGAATTCCTGTAACAGATCGTCCATGCGGCCCCGCCCGTTTCCGGCGCGACCATGGCGGCGATGAGGTTAAAGGGCCGTTATCGCGTGACCAGCGACGCTCCGAACAACAGCACCGGGGAATCGACGGGCGACACCTGCAACGTGCCGCCGCACTGCTCGACCAGTTCCCGCGCCAGGCACGCGGCCGCCGCGCGCGGGGTCATCATCGCCGCATCGCCCAGCAGCGCCCCGCGCAGTTCGGCGTCCAGCACGATGCGCTGCCCATCGGCCCGCACCGCGATGTCGATCCCGCCCGCGGTCCGCTCCGCGCCGATATCCAGTTGCCCGCCCCGCACCAGCGCGTCACCCGCGATCAGCGCAAGGTTCAGCAACACCTTCACCGCCGGCTTGGGCAGCGACGGCGCATCGACCATCCAGCCCAGATTGACGCGGTGATTGTCGCCGAACAACCCCTCGAGTGCCGCGCGCGCCTCCCGCGTATCGATCGAATCGCCCAGCCCCCCGGCGGCACCGAAGGCCAGTCGGAAGAATTTCAGCTTGTTGGCCGACGCCCGCGCGCTGTCGGCCAGCAGTTCGAGGCAGCGGGCGCGCATGTCGGGATCATGTTCGTCGGCCAGCAGTTCGAGGCCGTTGTTGAGCGCCCCGACGGGGCTGAGCAGGTCGTGGCACAATCGCGAACACAGCAGGCTGGCGAAATCGGCGGGGCTGATGTTCAATGCGGCGACCCTTACGCTTTGGCGAACGTCATCGTCCGCCCGGCCCGGTCCATGTGCACCGCTTCGCAGCTTTTTTCAACGTGGCCACCGATCGCGACGGCAAAGCGAACCCGGTCGAACCGGCCGTGGCGCTCCCCCTGCGCGACCGCCCGCCACAGCCGCGCGGTGCCCCCGCCCACGATCAGCCACAGCCGCCCGTCCGCCGCTGCCTGCGCCGCGTCGGTCATCGACGGGTCGGGGCTGCCCCGGGGATGCGAGTGATAATGGCCGAGGATCGCCGGTCCGCCCCGCCGCGTGGCGCGCAGCGCCGCGAACAGCGCGGCAGGATCGACCTCGAAATGCCGCGCCGGGTCCTGGGCGACGTTGCGCGTCGCTGTCATCGCCTCGACCCGTTCGGCCGTGCCCAGCAGCAGCCCGCAGATTTCGGTCGCGCTCGCCTCCGCCTGTTCGATCACCGCGCACAGCGCCTCGCTTGAAAATTCGGGCTCCATGCCCATCTGTGTAGGCAATGGACCGGGGGGTTTCCACGATAGAAGCGCGCATTCCCGATGCGGCGCACGGGCAGCGGATCGACAGGGCCTTGGCCGACATCGTCGCAGACCTGTCGCGCGAACGGATCAAGGCGCTGATGGCCGCGGGCCATGTCGTGGGCGCGGCGGGGCCGGTGTCGGACAGCGCGCGCAAGGTTTCCGCCGGCCAGTGCTATACGATCACCGTGCCCGCGCCGGTGCCGCTCGACACCGTGGCACAGGATATTCCCCTGGTGGTCGCCTATGAGGATGACGACCTGATCGTCGTCGACAAGCCCGCCGGGCTGGTCGTCCACCCGGCTGCCGGCAATCTCGACGGCACGCTGGTCAACGCGCTGCTCCATCATTGTGCGGGGCGGTTGTCCGGGATCGGCGGGGTGGCGCGGCCGGGGATCGTCCACCGCATCGACAAGGATACGTCGGGCCTGCTGGTCGTCGCGAAGCGCGACGTGGCGCATGAGGGGCTGGCCCGGCAGTTCAAGGATCACAGCATCGACCGCCGCTACCTCGCGATCGCCGCGGGGCGCGTGATGACTTCTGCTGGGACGGTCGACGCCCCGCTGGCGCGCTCGCCCCATGATCGCAAGAAGATGGCGATCGTCCGCAGCCCCACGGCCAAGCACGCGGTGACGCATTGGCGCAAGCTGCGGCAGTTGCGCGACGCGTCGCTCGTCGAATGCCGGCTGGAAACCGGGCGCACGCATCAGGTACGGGTGCATATGGCGTCGATCGGTCATCCGCTGCTCGGCGACCCGGTCTATGCCGGGCGGCGACCGGCGCTGAAGGCCGAACTGGAAACGCTCGATTTCCGGCGACAGGCGTTGCACGCCGCACATCTGGGGTTCATCCATCCCGTCACAAAAAACGCTTTGGCGTTCGATAGTGACCTTCCGGCAGACATGCAGGAACTGTTGGACCATCTTCACGGTTAGGTTTCGGTGATTCCGCAGTGCGGCGTCGCCACAAGGACAAAGGGAGTTTCACGCGATGGCAACTGGCAGCAACGTCCCGGCGACGATCCCGGCGCTTGGCGGCGAGGCGAGCCTCAACCGCTATCTCTCCGAAATCCGCAAGTTCCCGATCCTCGCGCCCGAGCAGGAATATATGCTCGCCAAGCGGTTCCAGGAACATGGCGATCCGGAGGCGGCGGCCCAGCTCGTTACCTCGCACCTGCGCCTCGTCGCCAAGATCGCGATGGGCTATCGCGGCTATGGCCTGCCGGTCAGCGAACTGATTTCCGAAGGGAATATCGGGCTGATGCAGGGCGTGAAGAAGTTCGAGCCCGATCGCGGCTTCCGCCTCGCCACCTATGCGATGTGGTGGATTCGCGCGTCGATCCAGGAATTCATCCTGCGCTCGTGGTCCCTTGTGAAGATGGGCACCACCGCCGCACAGAAGAAGCTGTTCTTCAACCTGCGCCGGATGAAGTCGAAGCTCGACGCATTCGAGGACGGCGACCTCAGCCCCGAACATCTCGCCAAGATCGCGACCGACCTCGGCGTGACCGAGGACGAGGTGACGTCGATGAACCGCCGCATGGCGATGGGCGGCGACACCTCGCTCAACGTGCCGATGCGCGAGGATGGCGAGAGCCAGTGGCAGGACTGGCTGGCCGATGACAGCCCCTTGCAGGATTCGGTCGTCGCCGAGGCGCAGGAGGCCGATGTCCGCCACGGCATGCTGGTCGAGGCGATGGACGACCTCAACGACCGCGAAAAGCACATCCTGACCGAACGCCGCCTGACCGACGATCCCAAGACGCTGGAGGAATTGTCGCAGGTGTACGGCGTCAGCCGCGAACGCGTCCGCCAGATCGAGGTGCGCGCCTTCGAAAAGCTGCAAAAGGCGATGATGCGCCTCGCCGGCGACCGCCGGATGCTGGCCGCGGTGTGAGGCAGTGGGGGGTGGCGACGAACCACCGCCACCCCCCCAACCGTCCTCTAGACCCCATCGCCACCCCCACGCCAACCGTCATCCCGGCGAAGGCCGGGATCCATAACCCATGTCGCTAGTGGCTCCAGCCGACCCGCCCGCCACAAACGTCACCCCAGCGCAGGCTGGGGTCTCAAGCGGCTCCAGCTCTGCCCTTCACTGAGAGACCCCAGCCGGCGCTGGGGTGACGCAAGAGGTTGCGGGACACCCGCTTGCCGTCCCCCTCTCTCCCCGGCTAGGCGTGCGCCATGGCCGCCCGTACGACCCAACGCCCCCGCTCCAAACCCGCCGCCTCGTCCAGAGGCTGGGGTCGCCGCATCATCGGCTGGACGATCAAGGCCATGCTCGGCTTCGTCCTCCTGTCGGTGCTGTGGGTGCTGATCCTGCGCTTCGTGCCGCCGCCGATCACCCTGACCATGCTGGGGGACGTGCCGACCGGCCACGGCATCACCAAATCGTGGCGATCGCTGTCCGCGATCGATCCCGACATGCCCCGCGCGGTCATCGCGGCGGAGGACAGCCGCTTCTGCGCGCATAACGGCTTCGACTATATCGCGATCGCCAACGCCGCGCGCAGCAATGCCGAGGGCCGTCGCATCCGCGGCGGATCGACCATCAGCCAGCAGACCGCGAAGAACGTCTTTCTGTGGCAGGGCGGCGGCTATTTCCGCAAGGGGCTGGAAGCCTGGTTTACCGTCCTGATCGAGGCGATGTGGGGCAAGCGGCGGATCATGGAGGTCTATCTCAACGTCGCCGAGACCGGCATCGGCACCTATGGCGTCGAAGCAGGCGCCCGCCGCTATTTCAAGCATGGCGCGGCGAGGCTAAGCGGACGCGAAGCCGCACAGATCGCCGCCGTCCTGCCACTCCCCAAGAAACGCGCCGGCATCGCTCCCACCGGCTTCACCGGCCGCTACGCCCGAACGATCGAGCGCCGCATCGCCATCGTCCGTCGCGAAGGGCTGGACGGGTGTTTGAACTGAGCGCTACGTAACCACCCCGCCCCCCGTCATCCCGGCGAAGGCCGGGATCCACGGATACGGGCGGTTTCGCTGGAGCGGCGACGTGCCGTGACCATGGATCCCGGCCTACGCCGGGATGACGTGACGATCGCGGCTCGCGAACCGATCATCGCACCTGACCAAACAACGTCACCCCAGCGCAGGCTGGGGTCTCCCCGTGGCGGGTGTTGCGCTCTCAACGAGAAAGACCCCAGCCTGCGCCGGGGTGACGTTCGTGGCTAACGAATGCCTCCGGACAGCGCCTACTTCGCCACCCGCTCCACCGCATCCCCGGCCTTGTCCGCAGCATCGCCGACGCTCTTCGCCGCCGACGTCACCGCCCCGGTCCGCGCATCGTCGTTGTTCGCCCGGTTCAGCAGGAAATAGGCGCCGACGATCACCGCCAGCAGGATCGCCAGCCCGATCAGCAGCCCCCCGCCCGAACCGCGCCGCTCGACGACCACCGTCTGCGGCGCGGTGCCGGGGGTGGTTTCGATACGGTCGGGTTCCATGGCACATCTCCCTGCAGGACTGACATGCCCAAGAACCGCCGGTTCCGCGGCTTGTTCCAGCAGCGTTCCGAACGATCAGAACGGCAGCTTGAACCCCGGCGGCAGCGGCAGGCCGTTGGTCAGCTTCGACATCTCGGTCGAACTCGCCGCATCCGCCTTGGCCCGCGCGTCGTTGAAGGCTGCGACGATCAGGTCCTCCAGCATCTGCTTCTCCCCCGGCTGCAACAGCGAATCATCGATATCGACGCCCAGGATGCGCCCCTTGGCCGATGCGCGAACCTTCACCAACCCGCCGCCCGATTGTCCGTCGACCTCGATCGTGTCGAGGTTCGCCTGCGCCTTGGTCAGTTCGTTCTGCACGTTCTGCGCCATGGCCATGATGTCGTCGAGATTCTTCATCGCGCGATACTCCCGTCGCTGCGTTGCCAATGATCGAGGGTGGCGTCCGGGAACGCCGCCAGCGCCGCCTGTACCAGCGGCGAATGGAGGACCTGTTCGCGCTCCGATTCCGCCTTGGCCGTTTCCTGTTCGCGCAAGGTCGGTTCGCCCGCCCCCTCGCCGATCAGAACGCGCCAATGGCTGCCGGTGATCCCCTTGAGCGCATTTTCGAGGTCGCGGGCGAAGTCGGCGGGCAAAGGTCGCGCACCGCTCAGTTCGATCAGTTGCGGTGCCAGGCGGATCAGCCGCGCACAGTTGCGGAACTGCGCCTCCAGCGAATGGCGGCCATGCTTCGACAGCAGGGTCGCGACCTGCTCCATCGTCTCCGGCACCGGATCGGCGACCGCAACCGGTTCGGCGGCGGGCCCGGGCGCAGGCGCGGACGGTGCCCCCACCGGCATCTGCCCGGCGGCCAGTTGCTTCGCCAGCGTGCCCGGATCGGGCAGCGACGATGCATGGACGATGCGCAGCAACGCCATTTCGCACGCCTCGATCGGCAGCGCGGCGCGCGACACTTCCTCATGCCCCTTGAGCAACAACTGCCATAGCCGGTGCAGCATCGGGAACGACAGCGCGCTCCACCCATCGAACGCGGCACGCTCCTCCGCCGACTGGCCCGGTCCGCGGTCGCCGCCGACCTTGACGATCGTCACCGCATGGACGGTTTCCAGCAGGGTCCGCAGCACCGACGCCGGATCGACGCCCAGATCATATTGCGCCCTGAGCGCCCTGAGCGCGCCCGGCCCATCGGCCTTGAGCAACAGGTCGAACAACGTCCGGATCGCCCCGCGATCGGACAGGCCCAGCATCTGCCGCACCGCGTCCGCCCGCACGCCCTCGCCGTCCAGCCCGCCATGGGCGATCGCCTGGTCGAGGATCGACAGCCCGTCGCGCGCCGATCCTTCCGCCGCGCGCGCGATCAGTTGCAGCGCCTCGGGCTCGGCCTCGACGCCCTCCGCCTCGACCACATGCGCGAAATGCCCCGCCAGCAGGTCCGCCGGGATGCGTCGCAGGTCGAACCGCTGGCAGCGCGACAGCACCGTCACCGGCACCTTGTGCACCTCGGTCGTCGCCAGCAGGAATTTGACGTGCGCGGGGGGTTCTTCCAACGTCTTGAGCAGCGCGTTGAACGCCGGGGTCGACATCATATGGACTTCGTCGATGATGTAGATCTTGAAGCGCGCCGACACGGCGGCATAGCGTACCGCCTCGGTCATCTCGCGCACGCTGTCGACGCCGTTGTTCGACGCGGCGTCGATCTCGATCACGTCGATATGCCGTCCCTCGGCGATCGCCCGGCACGGCTCGCACACCCCGCACGGATCGATCGTCGGCCCGCCTTGCCCGTCCGGCCCGATGCAGTTCAGCGCCTTCGCGATCAGCCGCGCGGTCGACGTCTTGCCGACCCCGCGCACGCCGGTCAGCAGGAACGCATGCGCCAGCCGCCCGCGCTTGATCGCATTGCCCAGCGTCGTGACCATCGCATCCTGCCCGATCAGTTCGCTGAACGTCTGCGGCCGGTATTTGCGCGCGAGCACGCGGTACGGCTGCGCGGCGGCAGGCTGTTCGGGGATGTCGAGGGCGAGGAAGGAGTCGGACATTGCCTGTGTCTTAGCGGGTGGCGGCGGCGGTGTCGAAGGGCCTGTGCCTTCCACGTTACCCGTTGTGCTCAGCCACCCGATGTTCATCATCATGCTTCCGACAGCCTTGGCATTCCGGCGACGGTGGCGCCTCGCGCCATCGCTGGAAGAACGGGCTGAATGACCAGCAAGTGCCAGGGGAATACACCGTTGCTGCCCCGGCATTTACCCGTTCGTGCTGAGTAGGGGCTGAGCGAAGTCGAAGACCCGTATCGAAGCACCTGCCACCACCGGTCCTTCGATACGCCATTTCGACAAGCTCAATGGCTACTCAGGACGAACGGATTTGCCCAGGCTCGCTACGCCGCCAGCGCCTCCAACGCCTCGTTCGCCTCCATCCACTTCGTTTCCGCCACCTCGATCTCGGTATCGAGGCTCGCGCGGCGCTTCATCAACTGCGCCATGGTCAGCTTGGCCAGCGCCGGGATCGCCTGCCCCGCCATCGCCGCGTCGAGCGCGTCGCGCTGTTCGGTCAACCGCGCGAGATCGCGTTCGATCGCCTGCGCACCCTTGCGCAGCACCTGCGCCTTCTCGCGCGCTTCGGCGGCGGCCTTGCGATCGTTCTTCCTGTTCGCCTTGGCCGCCTTCTCCCTAGCCGAATTGCCGAGCACCAGCGCGATATAATCGTCGATCGTCCCGTCGAATTCCTGCGCGGTGCCGTCATCCACCAGCACCAGCCGGTCGGCGGTCGCCTCCAGCATGTGGCGGTCGTGGCTGACCAGCAGCACGCAGCCGGTATAGGCGTTCAATGCCTGCACCAGCGCCTCGCGCGCATCGACGTCGAGGTGGTTGGTCGGTTCGTCGAGGATCAGCATGTGCGGCGCGTCGCGGGTGATGAGCGCCAGCGCGAGGCGCGCCCGCTCGCCGCCCGACAGCTTGCCGACCAGCGTCGTCGCCTTGTCCCCCGAAAAGCCGAACCGCCCGAGCTGCGCGCGGACGGCGGCGGGCGACGCGCCCTTCATCTGGCGCGTCATATGTTCCAGCGGCGTGTCGTCGGTGCTCAGTTCCTCGACCTGATACTGGGTGAAATAGCCGACCTTCATCTTGCCCGCCGCGTTCATGTCGCCGTCCATCGGCGCCAGTTGCGCCGCCAGCAGCCGGGCGAGCGTCGTCTTGCCGTTGCCGTTGCGCCCCAGCAGCGCGATGCGGTCCTCGGGATCGATGCGCAGGTTCAGCCGCTTGAGGATCGGCGTCTCGCCATAGCCGACGCTCGCCATGTCGAGCGTGATGAGCGGCGGGCGCAGTTCGTCGGGATCGGGAAAGTCGAACGACAGGCTGGGGTCCTCGGCCATCGCCGCGATCGGCTTCATCTTGGCGAGGATCTTCAGCCGCGACTGCGCCTGTTTCGCGGTCGAGGCGCGGGCCGAGTTCTTGGCGACATATTCCTGCAGCTTGGCCCGCTGCGCCGCCTGGTTGGCGCGCGCCGCCTCCAGTTGCGCCAGCCGCTCGGCGCGCTGCTTCTCGAACGCGTCGTAACCGCCCGGATACAGCGTGATCTTGCCCTGGTGCAGGTGCAGGATATGGTCGACGACGTTGTTCAGGAAATCGCGTTCGTGGCTGACGACGACGATCGTCGCCTTATAGCCTTTCAGGAAATCCTCCAGCCACATCACCGCTTCGAGGTCGAGGTGGTTCGACGGTTCGTCGAGCAGCAGCACGTCGGGCTGGCTGAACAGCAGCGCCGCCAGCGCGACGCGCATCCGCCACCCGCCCGAATAGCTTTCCAGCGGGCGTTGCTGCATCTCCTCGTCGAAGCCGAGGCCGACCAGGATCCGCGCCGCCCGCGCCGGCGCGCCATAGGCGTCGATCGCCAGCAGCCGTTCGTGGATATCGCCGAGGCGATCGGGATCGGTCACTGTCTCCGCATCGTGCATCAGCCGCGCGCGCTCGACATCGGCCTCCAGCACCGTGTCGAACGGGGTCGCCTGTCCGGCGGGCGCTTCCTGCGCGACATAGCCCAGCCGCGACCCGCGCGGCATTTCCGCCGTGCCGGTATCCGGCTCCAACTGCCCGGCGATCACGCGCACCAGCGTCGACTTGCCCGCGCCGTTGCGCCCGATCAGCCCGACACGGCTGCCCGGCGGCAGCGCCGCGCTGGCATTGTCGAGGATCGTGCGCCCGCCAAGACGCACCGTGATACCGTTCAGATTGAGCATGAGCGGGCGCGTAGCAGTTTTCGCCGCGTTTGCGAAGGGAGCGGCGGAACCGCTTTCCTACATCGCCGGGCCAGGTCATGATCCGGCTCCGGCGCCTCGCCGCCCCGCTCTTTGACATGTCCGCCCGATCGAAGCTTGCCCCCGGGGCGTCCATCCCGGAAACTGCTGGCGCAACGCCTATTGCGAAGCAATCGCACATTTGCGCGATTGGTGTGCGAGTGTGAACTTTGTGAACTTTGGCCCGCTCAACCGTCCGCGAACATCGCGCGCAGTTCGTTCTTCAATATCTTGCCATTGGCATTGCGCGGCAGGACCGTGTCCGAAAACCGCACCACGACCGGCACCTTGAACCCCGCCAGCCGCGCCCGGACGAAGTCCTGCAACTCGGCCTCGCTGGCGTCGCAGCCGGGACACAGGTGGACGACGGCGGCCGGCACCTCGCCCAGCACCCGGTCCGGCACGCCGACCAGCGCGGCATCCGTGACCGCCGGATGCGCGTACAGCACGTCCTCGACCTCGATCGAATAGATATTCTCGCCGCCGCGGATGATGATATCCTTGGCCCGGTCGACGATGTAGCAGAAGCCCTCCTCGTCCAGCCGCGCGACGTCGCCGGTGCGGACCCACCCGTCGACAAAGGTCTGCGCGGTCGCCTCCGGCGCGTTCCAGTAGCCGCGGACGATCATCGCCCCGCGCGCCCACAGCTCGCCGACCTCGCCCACCGGCAGTTCGGCCGAACCATCGGCGTTCATGATCCTGAGGTCGGCGACCGGCACCGGCGCCCCGCAACTGGTCGGACGCGCCAGATAGTCCTCGCCGACATGCTGGGTCACGGTCGCCATCGTCTCGGTCATGCCCCAGCCATTGCCGGGCAGCGCGCCGAACACCTCGAAGATGCGCTTGACCAGGTCGGGCGCCGACGGCGCGCCGCCATATTGCACGACCTCCAGCGACGACAGGTCGTGTTTCGCCCGGTCGGGATGTTCCAGCAACTGCCACGCGATGGTCGGCACCCCGCCCGTCACCTGCACCCGCTCCCGCTCGATCAGCACCAGCGCCTCGCCCGCGTCCCATTTGCGCATCAGCACCAGCGTCGTCCCGCTGGCCATCGCCCCCATCAGCGACGCGCTGCACGCGGTGACGTGAAAGAACGGGATGACCAGCAACCCGACCTTGGGCTGCGGCTCGGGCGGCATCTCGCCCCGGCGCAGACAGGACCGGGCGGCGACATAGGCGCCCGACAGGATGTTGGTCGACAGGTTGCGATGCGTGCCCAGCGCCCCCTTCGGCCGGCCGGTCGTGCCGCTGGTATAGAAGATCGTCGCCGGATCGTCGGGCGCGATCACCACGTCGGGCAGCGCGGCGTCGGGCAGGGCGGCATAGCCTGCGCAGTCGCCGACGATATCCTCGATCCGCCGCGCGATGCCGGAAAGCGGCACCCGCGCCCGCGCGACCAGCACCGCCTCCAGCCCCGGCATCGCGGCATAGTCGCCGATCCGGTCGTGCCGTTGCCGATCGACGATCAGCACCCGCGCACCCGAATCGTTGACGCCGTACGCCAGCTCCTGCGGGCTCCACCACGCGTTCAGCGGCACGCACACCGCGCCGGTCGCCACGATCGCGAAGAACGCGACGGGCCATTCGGGGATGTTGCGCATGGCCAGCGCCACCCGGTCGCCCTTGCCGACGCCCATCGCCCGCAGCACCGCCGCCAGCGTGGCGATGGCGCGATATTGCGCGTCGTAGCTGACCCGCTGGTCCTCGTGGATCGTCGCCAGCCGTTCGCCATGCGTGCGGGACAGGGCGATGAGCTGTACCAGGTTGGCCGGCGCATTCTTCCACACGCGGGTGTCGATGCCGTCGATCGTCTCGGTCGTCATCTCGAACGGCGCGCCGGGCGCGGTCAGGGCGGCGTCCACCGCCGCCATCGACATGCGCGGCCAATCCGACGGTATCGCCATCGTCGCTTCGTTCGCCTGCACCATCCTGCTCCCGTTTATCGGTCCATCGAAGGTCGGGTTTGCCCCGCCCGCTCGCATTTCGTGCCGCGCACTATTGATTGTGATCCCGCGAAAGGCAATAGAATGCAGTAGCGACACACCGGTTTAGAATGACCGGTATGCAAAATGATGGAGAAGGCCGAACATGTCCGTGACTACCGAGCGCCATGGCGACATCCTGGTCGCGCTTGCCGACAATCCGCCGGTCAACGCCCTGTCCGCTCCCGTCCGCCTGGGGCTGAAGGCCGCGATCGAGGAAGCCGCCGGGGACGATTCGATCAGGGCCGTCGTCATCGCCTGCGCTGGCAAGACGTTCTTCGCCGGCGCCGACATCACCGAATTCGGCAAGCCCCCGGTCGAACCGCTCCTGCCGCAACTGGTCGACATGATCGAGGCGTCGGACAAGCCGGTCGTCGCGGCGATCCACGGCACGGCGCTGGGCGGCGGCTGCGAAGTCGCGATCGCCAGCCATTACCGCATCGCCGTGCCCGGCGCGAAGCTCGGCACGCCGGAAGTCAAGCTCGGCCTGCTGCCCGGCGCCGGGGGCACGCAACGCCTGCCGCGCCTCGCCGGCGTCGCGGTCGCGCTCGAACTGGTGGCCAAGGGCGATCCGATCTCGGCGACCAGGGCGAAGGACGCGGGTATCGTCGACCGTCTGGCCGGTGCGGACAGCCTGCTGGAAGACGCCATCGCCTATGCCCGCGAAGTCGCCGACATCCGCCCCCTGCCGCGCGCCTCCGAAAAGTCGCTCTCGCCCGATCCCGAGGCGGTCGCCGCCTTCGAAAAGGCGAACGCCCGCCGCTTCCGCGGCTTCGAGGCGCCCGCCGCCAACATCGCCTGCGTGGTAAAGGCCAGCGAGACTCCGTTCGAAGAGGGTATCCAGTTCGAACGGCAGCAGTTCATGAAGCTGATGTTCTCGGTCCAGTCGGCGGCACAGCGCCACATCTTCTTCGCCGAACGCAAGGCGTCGAAGATCGACGGCATCGCCGACGACATCGCGCTGCGCCCGATCAAGCGCGTCGGCATCATCGGCGCGGGAACGATGGGCGGCGGCATCGCCATGAACTTCCTGTCGGCCGGTATCCCGGTGACGATCGTCGAGATGCAGCAGGACGCGCTCGACCGCGGCACCGCCACCATCCGCAAGAATTACGAGGCGACCGCCGCCAAGGGCCGCATGACCGCCGAACAGGTCGGGCAGGCGATGGGCCTGCTCACCCCCACTTTGTCGATGGACGACCTGGCCGACGTCGATCTGGTGATCGAGGCGGTGTATGAGGAAATGTCGGTCAAGAAGGACATTTTCGGCAGGCTGGACGCGATCTGCAAACCCAGCGCGATCCTCGCGTCGAACACCAGCTATCTCGACGTCAACGTCATCGCCCAGGCGACGAAGCGCCCGCAGGACGTGCTGGGCCTGCACTTCTTCTCGCCCGCCAACGTCATGAAGCTGCTGGAAATCGTGCGCGGCGATGCGACCGCCGACGATGTGCTGGCGACCGCGATGGCGCTGTCGAAGAAGATTCGCAAGGTCGCGGTGATCGCCGGCGTCTGCCACGGCTTCATCGGCAACCGCATGCTCGAACCGCGTCAGGTGGAGGCGATGAAGCTGCTGATGGAGGGCGCGACCCCGGAACAGGTCGACCGCGTCCATGTCGAATTCGGCATGCCGATGGGTCCGTTCCAGATGGCCGACCTGGCGGGTGTCGATATCGGCTGGCACCGCGACCCCAACCGGATCGAGAATATCCGCGACGCGCTTGCCGCCGAGGGCCGCTGGGGCCAGAAGAAGCAGGCCGGCTTCTACGATTATGACGACAAGCGCACGGCGTCGAACAGCCCGCGCGTTGCCGAAATCATCGCCGACTTCCGCAAGAAGACTAACACGCCGCAGCACGACGTGACCGATCAGGAGATCGTCGAACGCACGCTGTATCCGATGGTCAACGAAGGCGCGAAGATACTGGCGGAGGGCAAGGCGCAGCGCGCATCGGACATCGATGTGGTGTGGATCTACGGCTATGGCTGGCCGGTCTATCGCGGCGGGCCGATGTTCTGGGCCGATATCGAAGGCGCGAAGAAGATCGTCGAGGGCCTCGACCGCCACGGCTTCGACGTATCGCCGCTGCTGCGCGAAAAGGCCGACAAGGGCGGGCGGTTCACGTCGTGACCGATCTTGCCGCATTCCGCGCCGACACCCGCGCCTGGCTCGAGGAGAACTGCCCGCCTTCGATGCGCGAGCCGGTCCGCTCGGACCGGGACGTCACCTGGGGCGGGCGCAATCCGACCTATGCGAACCCGGACCAGAAGCTGTGGCTGGACCGGATGGCGGCGCGGGGCTGGACCGTGCCGGACTGGCCGACCGCCTATGGCGGCGGCGGCCTGCCCCCCGCCGAGGCCAAGATATTGCGCGAGGAAATGGCATTGCTTGGCTGCCGCAACCCGCTCTATTCGTTCGGTATCTCGATGCTCGGCCCGGCGTTGCTCAAATACGGGACCGAGGAGCAGAAGCAGGAACATCTGCCCAGGATCGCCCGCGGCGAAATCCGCTGGTGCCAGGGCTATAGCGAACCCGGCGCCGGCTCCGACCTTGCCGGGTTGCAGACCAGCGCGGTCGATGACGGCGACGATTTCATCGTCAACGGACAGAAGGTATGGACCAGCTATGCCGACAAGGCCGACTGGATCTTCTGCCTTGTCCGTACCGATCGCACCACCAAGCAGGCCGGCATCAGCTTCCTGCTGTTCGACATGGCGACGCCCGGCATCACCACCCGGCCGATCAAGCTGATCTCGGGCAACTCGCCTTTCTGCGAAACCTTCTTCGACGATGTCCGCGTCCCCAAGGCCAATCTGGTCGGTGAACGGAACAGGGGGTGGGACGTCGCCAAATATCTGCTGGGGCATGAGCGCGAGATGATCTCGGGCATGGGCACCACCGGCAACGGCCCGCTGATCGCGCGAGCGGTCGAGACGATCGGAACCGACGATACCGGCCGCCTCGACGACCCGATGCTGCGCGCCGCGATCGCGACGTTCGACGTCCGCGCCCGCGCCTTCGCCGCCATGTCCGAACGCTTCCGCGACGAGCTGAAGGCGAACCGCGCGCATCCCGCACAGCCCAGCATGATGAAATATGTCGGGACCGAACTGAACAAGACCCGCCATGAACTGCTGATGGCGGCGGGCGGCAGCGACCTGCTCGAATGGGAAAGCGCCGACAGCCATGAAGGCGCCGTCCCGCGCGCATGGCTGCGGACCAAGGCCAATTCGATCGAGGGCGGCACGTCCGAAATCCAGCTCAACATCGTCGCGCGTCGTATCCTCGACCTGCCGACACAATGACCTTCAGTCAGGAATCGATCCCATGCCCCTGTTTCTGAACGAGGATCAGACGATGCTCGCCGACACCGCGCGCGAGTTCCTTGCCGAAGCCGCGCCGGTCGATCACCTGCGCGCGCTGCGCGATGCAGACGACCCGACCGGCTTTGACCGGGACCTGTGGGCAAGGTTCGCCGAAATGGGGTTCACCGGCATGATGGTTCCCGAAGCCGCCGGTGGCCTCGGCCTCGGCCATGTCGAGGCGGGGATCGTGCTGGAGGAGATCGGCCGCAACCTGTCGCCCTCCCCGTTCCTTACCACCTCGGTCGCCGCCGTCGCCGCGCTGGCCGGCACCGCCCCCGGCGAGCGCTGGCTGCCCGCGATCGCTGCGGGAAAGACGGTTGCCGCGCTGGCGATCGACGAACGCGCCAGGCATGGTGACGCCGTCGCGCTCCGGGCGGAACGCTCGGGCAATGGCTTCCGCCTGTCGGGCACCAAGCGGTTCGTCGCGCACGGCCATGTCGCCGACCTGATCCTCGTCGTCGCGCGGACCGCCGGGGATGCCGACGATGCGGACGGCCTGACGCTCTTCGCCCTGCCCGCCGGCACACCGGGCCTGACCGCCGATCCCCGCCGGATGCTCGACAGCAGCATCGCCGCCCGTCTGACGCTCGACGGGGTGGAGGTCGACGGCGACGCGGTCGTCGGGGACGTGGACGATGGCCGCACCGCGCTCACCCGCCTGTTGTCGGCCGCGCGTACCGGCGCGGCGGCGGAATCGCTCGGCGTCGGCGACGGTGCGATGACGCGCACGATCGACTATCTGCGCCAGCGCAAGCAGTTCGGCCAGACGATCGGCAGTTTCCAGGCGCTGCAGCACCGCGCCGCGCACCTGTATTCGGAGATGGAGGTCGCCCGCGCCGCCGTGCTGAAGGCGCAACAACTGCTTGATGCCGAAGCGGCCGACGCCGATATCGCGGTGTCGGTGGCAAAGGCGATGGCGGGCATGGCGATGACATTATCGGTACAGGAATCGGTGCAGATGCACGGCGGGATCGGCATGACCGACGCCGCCGATATCGGTTTCTTCATGAAGCGCGCCCGCGTCCTGACCGAAATGTTCGGCGACATCGGCTATCACAGCGACCGCGTGGCCCGCGCCGGGGGCTATTGATGGAGCCGGCGCCCGCCGATCTGGTTGCCGGCCTCGTCCGCCTGCTCGATATCGAGGAGATCGACACCGACCTCTATCGCGGTGCGCGCCAGCCCGGCGGCGTCGGGCGGGTATTCGGCGGCCAGGTCATCGCGCAGGCGTTGCAGGCCGCGCAACGCTCGATCGGCGGCGAAAAGATCGCGCACTCGCTGCACGCCTATTTCCTGCGGCCGGGTGACGAACAGCATCCGATCATCTACCGCGTCGTCCGCGATTTTGCCGGGCGCAGCTTTGCCAATGCGCGGGTGATCGCGATGCAACGCGGCCAGGCGATCCTCAACATGGCCGCGTCGTTCCAGTTGCCCGAAGAAGGCCTGGCGCATCAGGACGCGATGCCCGACGTGCCCCCGCCCGAATCCCTCCCGTCCGACCGCGAACTGCGTCAGGCGATGCAGGACCGCATCCCCGAAAAGTACCGCCGGCTGTTCCTGCGTTCGCGCCCGATCGAGATCCGCCCGGTCGAGGCGGAGCATTGGACCGATCAGACACCACGCGCGCCGCTGCAACATGGCTGGTTCCGCGCGGTCGCCCCGATCGGTGACGACATGACGCTGCACCGCGCGATGCTGGCCTATGCCAGCGACATGATGCTGCTGGGCACCTGCATGCTGCCGCATGGCGTCCACTGGATGATGGACCCGGTCCAGACCGCCAGCGTCGACCATGCGCTATGGCTGCACGAACCGTTCCGCGTCGACGACTGGCTGCTGTACCAGACCGACAGCCCGTGGGCCGGCCATGCCCGCGGCTTCAATCGCGGGCGGTTCTTCAGCCGCGACGGACGCCTGGTGGCCAGTGTCGCGCAGGAAGGGCTGGTACGGGTCCGGGGGTAGCACCTGCCGGCGGACGCCCCGGGTGGCAGCGCCGCACGACCGGTCGACGACCCGTGGGGCGCGTCATGCCGGCTCGTGTAGCGGACAGCCGTTGAACCGCCGCCGATAGGCTGCCGAATAGTCGTACACCGGCTTGCGCACCCGGTTCACCCCGCCCAGCGGCTGGTGTGCCGCGAGGCCGGTCCACACGCTGAAGCGCAGGTTTTCGTCCACCTCGGCCACCTTGTCCGCCGACCAGCTATCCTGCGGGTCGGTGCGGATCGTCGCGACGGTGATGTACGGGCTGACGTCCTCGGGCCATTCCGTCGCGGCATCCTCGATCGGCTGGGCATCGGTATCGCGCAGCAACTGGACGCGGACTTCCCATTCGCCGCGCGCCGTGACCGCCGACCGCTGTATATCTTCGCGGATCGCGTTCGGGCGGCCGCTGGTGTCGACGACGGTATCGGTCAACGCGGTCAGGTCCGGCGACACCGGCACCACCTGATATTTGGCGACGAACGCCCCGTGGCGAAACGGGGTGGCGGAAAAATAGGTCTCGCCCAGCGGATGGACGTTCTTCGCACCGCCCATCGTGTTGAGGAGCGTGCTTTCGGTCCCGACCGCCTCCAGCGCGGCCTCGGCCCCGCGCAGCACGTACGACAGCGCCTTCTTCGCCCATTCCGCCTTGTCGGTCGTCCTGGCGAGCAGTTTCAGATTGCCCGCGAACTTCTCGGGCGTCGCCGCGGCGAATACCGGCGCGTTGACCATCACGAAATCCTGCGTGCGGCCTTCCGCGCCGGGCAGGCGGTCGCCATCGACGTCCAGCACCTTCCACGCAAGTCCGCGCGGCAGGCCGATCGCATCGTCGAGGATATCGCCGGGATTGGTCGAAAACCGCATCACGACCGGATAGGCGCCGGGTGCGGCGAACAGGCCCTGCGCCAGTTCGGGCGGCAGGTTGTCGTGGACGCTCAACATGCCTTTCAGGATGCCGTGGCTCTTGGCATGCACCGCGCGCACCGCCCTGCCATAGTCCTGCGACGTCGTCTCGAGGATCGTATCGAACGATTCCTCCATCTGCGCGACCGTTTCGCCCTCGTCGGGCTGCGGCTGCTCGAGCGCCGCGGAATAGCGGATCGGCGGTTTCAGCATGGCGGTCATCGGCAAACTCCTACCGGGTTTCCAACGACAAAGGTCATGACCGCCATTCGTTCCGCACGGTCAGACGGCGGTACGCCCATAGTCCTGCCGGCTTACCGGATGGCTCGATGACAGCCCGCCATCGACGGCCCAGGCCTGTCCGTTGACATAGCTCGCCTCGCCCGACGCCAGGAACAGCACGACAGCCGCGACCTCCTCGGCCTCGCCACCGCGGCGCAACGGGTTCAGCCGCCCGATCCGCGCTTCCTTGCCATGCTCGCGGGCATGGTCGTACACCATCGCGGTCATGCCGGTCTCGATCAGCCCGGGGCACACCGCATTCACCCGTACCCCCGACCCCGACAATTGTTGCGCAGCCGTCTGGACGAGGTTGATGACACCGGCCTTGGACGCCGAATAGGGTGCGCCACCCGCACCGGACCGCAGCCCCGCGACGCTGGCGGTACATATGATCGCGCCGCCACCCGCCGCCGCCATGACCGGCGCGGCATGGCGGATGGCGAGGAACGGGCCGATCAGGTTGACGCGCAGGATCTCCGCCCAATCTTCCGCGGTCGTGTCGAACAGTCCGGCGATCCCGCCGGAAATGCCGGCATTGGCGTGGACGACATCGATCCTGCCGAACCGTTCGCCGGCGAGCGCGACGGCCCGCGCCACATCGGCGTCGCTGCCCGCATCCATCCCACAGGCGACCGCCCGGCCGCCCGCCGCCTCGATCGTCGCGACCGTGGCCTCCGCGCCCGACAGGTCGGCGCACACCACCCCGGCCCCTTCGCGCGCAAACGCCAGCGCACTCGCCCGGCCGATCCCGGACCCCGCCCCCGTGACCAGCACCGATGTGCCCGCAAACCGCATCACGCCCCCGCCTTCCGCGCGAAATCCCACGCCATCGACGCCAGCATCGGCACCCGTTCCGCCATCGCCGCCGCCTGCGCGCTGGCGGCATTGCCATCACGCACCCGCTGTTTAATTCCCTGCACGATCCCGGTCAGGCGAAACAGGTTATAGGCGAAATACCAGTCGAGCCCGGGCACGTCCGCCCGCCCGGTCGCGGTGCAATAGCGGGCGACGACCTCCTCGATCGTCGGGATCCCGCTCTCCGCGCCGGCCAGGCCCTTGATCCCCGACCGCCCATCGGGCTCGGTGCCCCAGTTCATCAGCAGATAGGTGAAATCGGCCAGCGGATCGCCCAGCGTCGACAGTTCCCAGTCGAGCACCGCCGCGACGCGCGGGCCGTCCGGGGCAAAGATCAGATTGTCGATGCGGTAATCGCCATGGACGATCGATACCCGGTCCTGCGGCGGCACGGTGCGCGGCAACCATTCGATCAGCCGCTCGACATCCGGCAGGTCGTCGGTCTGGCTCGCGCGATATTGCCGCGTCCAGCGCGCCACCTGCCGCTCGAAATAATTGCCCGGCTTGCCATAGCCGCCCAGCCCAACCGCGACCGGATCGATCGCGTGCAGCGCCGCCAGCGCGTCCACCATCGCCTCGTAATGCGCGCGCCGTTCATCGGGCGTCGCATCGGGCATCGCCCCGTCCCAGATCGTCCGCCCCGCGACCCGCTCCATCAGGTAGAAGGGCGCGCCGATCACATCGGCATCCTCGCACAGCGCCACCGGCCGCGGTACCGGATAGCCGGTCGGATGCAGCGCCGCGATTAGCGCATATTCGCGCTCGATCGCATGCGCGCTGGGC
Organism: Sphingomonas hengshuiensis; assembly: GCA_003240755.1. Taxonomy (GTDB): domain Bacteria; phylum Pseudomonadota; class Alphaproteobacteria; order Sphingomonadales; family Sphingomonadaceae; genus Sphingomonas; species Sphingomonas hengshuiensis_A. The sequence continues at coordinate 50,931 of QFNF01000005.1, forward strand.
AGCAACGCGCCGAACGGCTTGCGGCGCAGCACGAACGACCGCGTGCCCATGTCGACCCGGTAGGTCGGATTGCTCTGCCCGCCGGGATAGCGCGTCGCCTCGACCGCCCCGTCGCCGACCACCGTCGCCAGCCACGGCGTCAGCCGCGCGAGGTCGAGATCAGCAGGCATGCGACGCCCGCGCGAATTCGGCGCGGGCGATCGCGCGGTTGTGCACCTCGTCCGGCCCGTCGGCAAAACGCAGCGTCCGCACGCCGGCCCATGCGGCGGCCAGCGGGAAATCCTCCGACACGCCGCCGCCGCCATGCGCCTGGATCGCATCGTCGAGGATCTGCAACGCCATGGTCGGCGCCTGTACCTTTATCATCGCGATCTCGCCCTGCGCCGCCTTGTTGCCCGCCCGGTCCATCATGTCGGCGGCCTTCAGGCACAGCAGCCGTGTCATCTCGATATCGATCCGCGCCCGCGCGACCCGCTGTTCCCAGATCGAATGGTCGGCGATCCGCTTGCCGAACGCGACGCGCGACTGCAGCCGCTTCGCCATCGCCTCCAGCGCCATTTCCGCGACGCCGATCGTGCGCATGCAATGATGGATACGTCCCGGCCCCAATCGCCCCTGTGCGATCTCGAACCCGCGCCCTTCGCCCAGCAACAGGTTCGCCGCCGGCACCCGCACCTGTTCCAGCACCACCTCGCCATGCCCGTGCGGGGCGTGGTCATAGCCATAGACCGGCAGCATCCGTTCGATCCGCACGCCGGGCGTGTCCATCGGTACCAGGATCATGCTCTGCTGGCTGTGCCGCGGTGCGTCCGGGTCGGTCTTGCCCATCACGATCGCGACCTTGCAACGCGGATCGCCGGTCCCCGACGACCACCATTTGCGCCCGTCGATCACATAATCGTCGCCGTCGCGCACGATCCGCGTCTCGATATTGGTCGCATCCGACGACGCCACCGCCGGCTCGGTCATCAGGAACGCCGAACGGATCGTGCCCTCCATCAACGGCCGCAGCCACTGCGCCTTCTGCTCGGCCGTGCCATAGCGGTGCAGCACCTCCATGTTGCCGGTGTCGGGGGCCGAGCAGTTGAATACCTCGCTCGCCCAGTGCCACCGACCCATTTCCTCGGCGCACAGGGCATATTCGACATTGCCGAGCTGCGTTCCCTCGAACGCGAAGCTGTCATCGACCATCGGCGCGCCCGAATGGGGCGGCATGAACAGGTTCCACAGCCCCGCCGCCTTCGCCTGTTCCTTCAGCGGCTCCAGCATCGCCACGGGGGCCCATCGGTCGCCGGTCGCGACCTCGCGGTGATAGGAGGCATCGGCGGGCGCGACATGGCTTGCCAGGAACGCCTTTACCCGGTCGCGATATTCGGTTTCGCGTGCACTGAACCGAAAGTCCAACATCCGTCTCCCACTGCAACTGTTTTGCCCGGTGTATGCCATACCGCATATTCGGTAAAGCGTGGATGACGCTGCGGACCCAAGCGAAAATTGCGCTTGGGCTCCACACCCGATCTGCTAGGGTCCGGCGATGACGACGAACGACGGGGCCACCAAACGCTATCGTGCCAAGCGCGACGCCATCCTTGCCGCAGCGGCGGAGGCGATCAACGAAGCCAGTGCCAAGGGCATGACCTTTGCCGACGTCGCGCGCCGCGTCGGGCTGAATACCACCAGCGTCACCTATTATTTCAAGCGCAAGGAGGACCTTGCCGCCGCCGCGTTCGACCACACGCTGGAATGGCTGCAGGCAACGCTCGAAACGTCGCTGGCGGAGGCGACCCCGCAGGCCCGCGTCGCACGGTTCCTCGGCATCCATTTCGACCGCCAGCGCCGGATCGAGGCGGGTGAGGAACGCCCCGTCGCCATGTTGTCCGACCTGCGCGCGATGGAAGACCCGTTCAAGGCGCGGCTGCTGGCCGGCTGGCGCGAGGTGTTCCGCAAGACCCGGACCCTGTGGGGCGAACCCCGCGACCGCATCGCCAAGGACATTCAGGGCGCGCGGGCGCATATGCTGCTCGAAAACTCCTTCTGGCTGACGGTATGGCTCGATCGCTACGAACCCGATCAATATGACCGGGTCGAGGCGCGGCTGATGGACGTATTCACCCACGGCCTTGCCGGCCCCGGCCAGCATTGGAACCCGCAACCGCTGCTGCTCGAACAGCCCGGGGGGGAGCCGGCGCGCGACGCCTTTCTCCGCGCCGCCACCCGGCTCATCAACGAACTCGGCTATCGCGGCGCGTCGGTGCAGCGGATCGCGTCCGAGCTGAACGTTACCAAGGGATCGTTCTACCACCATCTCGATGCCAAGGACGACCTTGTCGCCGCCTGCTACCAGCGCAGCTTCGACACGATCTCCGCCGCGCAGCGCGCCGCCGACCGCGACGGCGGCAGCCATTGGCAGCGCCTGTCGAGCACGCTTGCCACGCTGGTCGATGCGCAGTTCACCGACCAGGGGCCGTTGCTGCGCACCACCGCGCTCGCCGGCCTGCCCGGCGGCGTGCGGCAGGCGATGGTCGACCGCTCGAACCGCATCGCCCGCCGCTTTGCCGGGACGATCAGCGACGGTATCGCCGAAGGCTCGCTCCGCGCCGCCGACCCGCTGATCGCCGCACAGGCGCTGATGGCATTGCAGAACGCGGCGTTCGACATGCGGGGCTGGGCGGCCACCATGCCCCGCGACCGGGCGGTCGGCCTCTATGCATCGACGGTGATGACCGGGCTGTTCACCGACCCGGTCGTGTGACCGTCGCTCAACCGCCGCCGGTCGACGAACACCCTATGCCAGCACGCCCCGATACTCCGCGCGCAATACCGCCTTCTTCAGCTTGCCGGTCGCGCTGTGCGGCAGGGTATCGACGAAGATCACGCGGTCGGGGAGCCACCATTTTGCGACTTTGGTCGCCAGATGTGCAACCACCTGGTCGGCCGTCACCTCCGCTCCCGGCCGGCGGACGATCAGCAGGACCGGGCGTTCGTCCCATCGCGGATGCGGCACGCCGATCGCCGCCGCCTCCGCGACACCCGGACAACCGACCGCCGCATTCTCCAGATCGACCGAACTGATCCATTCGCCGCCCGACTTGATTACATCCTTGGCCCGGTCGGTGATCTGCATCGTCCCGTCGGGGTGCAGCACCGCCACGTCGCCGGTATCGAACCAGCCATCGGGGGTCAGCGCATCGCCGGTTTCGTCGCGGAAATAGCGTTTGAGCACCCACGGGCCGCGCACCTGCAACTGCCCCGACGTCGCCCCGTCGCGCGGCAGGACGTTACCTTCCTCGTCCACGGTGCGCAGTTCGACGCCGAACGGTACCTTGCCCTGGCGACATACCTGATCGACCTGCTGGTCGAAGCTCAGTTCGTCCCAGTCGGGCCCCGGTGCGCCCATCGTGCCGATCGGCGACGTCTCGGTCATGCCCCACGCATGGTTGACCCGCGCGCCCATCCGCATGATCCGTTCGATCATCGCGCGCGGCGCGGCCGATCCGCCGATCGTCACGACCTTCAGGTGCCGGGGCGCCTCGCCCGTCGCGTCCATATGCTGGAACAGCGCGAACCACACGGTCGGCACGCCCGCCGAATGCGTCACCCGTTCGCGGTTCATCAGATCGCACAGCACCGCCGGATCGTTGACCGCCGAGAACACGATCTTCGCCCCCACCGCCGGCGCGGCGAACGGCAGGCCCCAGCCGACCGCATGGAACATCGGCACCACCGGCAGGCATACCGCGCGCTGCGACAGATCGAATTCGTCGGGTTGCAGTTCGGCGATCGCGTGCAGCACGTTCGAACGGTGCGAATAGACGACGCCCTTGGGATCGCCGGTCGTGCCGCTGGTGTAGCAGATCATGCAATGATCGCGCTCGTCGCCCTCGACCCACGCATAATCGCCATCCTCGGCGTCGATCAGCGCGCGCAGCGTTCCCGGCCCGTCGCCGTCCATCACCACGAAATGCTCGATGCCCGCCAGCCGCGGCTTCATCCGTTCGACGATCGGCGCGAACACCGCGTCGTACAACAGCACCCGGTCGCCGGCATGATCGGCGATATAGGCCAGTTGATCGTCGAACAGGCGCGGATTGATGGTGTGGACCAGCCCGCCCATCCCGATCACGCCATACCATGCGACCAGATGGTGCCCATGGTTCATCGCCATCGTCGCCACCCGGTCGCCGGGCCTGATCCCCAGCCGTTCCAGCGCCTGCGCCAGTCGCCGCGCATCGTGCGCAATACCGGCCCAGGTCGTCCGCGTCTCGCTGCCATCGGCCCAGCGGGTCACGATCTCCCGGCCGCCATGCTCACGCTCGGCATGATCGAGCAGCCGCGATACTCGAAGTTCGAAATCCTGCATACCGCCCAACACGCGCATTCTCCTTCGCGAACGAGGCGCCATGCCTCTATCCCACGGCGGCGAGCGGTGCCTTCACCGTATCGAACGCCGCGCTGGCGATACCTTGCAGCCTGCCGACGCGATCCGCAAGTTCGCCATCGATGCGAAAATCACGGCCCAGGCATACCCGTGCTTCGATTCCGTCCGTTGCCGCCACCGCGACCCAGATCTCGCCGCGCCCGCCACGCTCGCCCTGCACCAGCGCGGCCAGCGCCGGATAGGCCGCGGCATCGTCGATCGCGAGGTCGAGCCGCAGGCGCACGTCGCGCGCGATGACATCGAACGGTTTCAGCGACTTGACCGTCGCCCGTGCACTTTCGTCGCCCGCCCGCCGATCGAGTTCCAGCGTGAACAGCCCGCATCCCCCGACCTTGCCCGCCGCTTCCAGGTCGTTCGCCGGCCCTTCGTCGAAACACGTCACCGCCACCTGCCCGGTCGCATCGGACAGCGTCGCCATCATGTAGCGCTTGCCGCGCGCGGAGGTACGCCAGCGCGCGTCCTCGACCAGCGCGGCCACCGTCGCGCCGACACGTCCGCCCTCGGGCACCGCCGTTCCGGCGAGGTCGGCGATCTTGCGCGCGCCATGCGCGCTGGCGAGATGGGCGTAGCGGTCGAGCGGATGCGCCGAGAAGTAGAAGCCGAACGCGTCCTTTTCCGCCGCGATCGCATCGGTCAGCGTCCAGTGGACGTCGGGCATCCGGATCGCCGCCTCGACCGCGCCGCTCGCCTCGCCGAACAGTCCGCCCTGCCCGCTCGACCGGTTCGCTTCGGTCCGCTGCGCCGTCGCCATCAGCGTATCGGCCAGCGCGTGGACGCCCGCGCGGTCGCCGGCGATGCTGTCGAACGCGCCCGCCGCCGCCAGCGTCTCGATCTGTCGCTTGTTCAGCAGCTTCGGATCGACCCGTCCGGCGAAGTCGTCGAGCGAGCGGTACGGCCCCTTCGCCGCCCGCTCCTCCACCATCAGTTCCATCGCGCGTTCGCCGACGCCCTTCAACGCCGACAGCGCATAGCGTACCGCAAGGCCGCCGTCGGGCGCTTCCTCGACGCCGAAGGTCGCGTCGCTGGCATTGATGCAGGGCGGCAGGCAGTCGATCCGCAGCCGCTTCATGTCGTCGACGAAGATCGCCAGCTTGTCGGTCTGCGCATAGTCGAACGCCATCGATGCCGCGAAGAATTCGTGCGGATGATGCGCCTTCAGCCACGCCGTCTGATAGGCGAGCAGGGCATAGGCCGCCGCGTGGCTCTTGTTGAAGCCATAGCCGGCGAACTTGTCGATCAAATCGAACAACTCGTTGGCCTTTGCTTCCCCGATCCCGTTGACCTCGGCACAGCCCTTCACAAAGATCGAGCGCTGCGCGTCCATCTCCGCCTTGACCTTCTTGCCCATCGCGCGGCGCAGCATGTCCGCGCCGCCCAGCGAATAGCCGGCCAGGATCTGCGCGGCCTGCATCACCTGTTCCTGATAGACGAAGATGCCATAGGTTTCGTTCAGGATCGGTTCGAGCAGGTCGTGGGGATAGACGATCTCCTCCCGCCCGGCCTTGCGCGCGCCGAACGACGGGATGTTGTCCATCGGCCCCGGCCGGTACAGCGACACCAGCGCGATGATGTCGCCGAAATTGGTCGGTCGCACCGCGGTCAGCGTGCGGCGCATGCCTTCGGATTCCAACTGGAACACGCCGACCGTATCGCCGCGCTTGAGCAGGTCATAGGTTGCCGGATCGTCCCATCCCAGGCTGTCGAGATCGACGACGATCCCCCGCCGCGCCAGCAGTTCGACCGCGAATTTGAGCACCGAGAGCGTTTTGAGGCCGAGAAAGTCGAACTTCACCAGCCCCGCGCCCTCGACATATTTCATGTCGAACTGCGTGACCGGCATGTCGGATCGCGGATCGCGGTACAGCGGCACCAGTTGCGCCAGCGGCCGGTCGCCGATCACCACGCCCGCCGCATGGGTCGAGCTGTGCCGCGGCAACCCCTCCAGCTTCATGGCGAGGTCGAGCAGCCGGCGGACATCCGCCTCGCGCTCATATTGCTGGTGCAGTTCCGACACGCCGTTGATCGCGCGCTCCAGCGTCCATGGATCGGTCGGGTGGTTCGGCACCAGCTTGGCGAGGCGGTCGACCTGGCCATAGCTCATCTGCAACACGCGGCCGGTGTCCTTCAGCACCGCGCGCGCCTTGAGCTTTCCGAAGGTGATGATCTGCGCGACCTGGTCGCGGCCATATTTCTGCTGGACGTAGCGGATCACCTCGCCGCGCCGCGTTTCGCAGAAATCGATGTCGAAATCGGGCATCGACACGCGTTCGGGATTGAGGAATCGTTCGAACAGCAGCCCCAGCTTGATCGGATCGAGATCGGTGATGGTCAGCGCCCATGCGACCGCCGACCCCGCACCCGAGCCGCGCCCCGGCCCCACCGGAATGTCATGATCCTTCGCCCATTTGATGAAGTCGGCGACGATCAGGAAATAGCCCGGGAACCCCATCTGGCAGATGACGTCCAGTTCGAAGTCCAACCGGCTGAAATAGTCCGGAAACTTCGCTTCCAGCTCGGCTTCCGTCAGGTCGGGGATCGTGCCCGTGTCGGCCGGGGTCGGCGCGTCCTCCCACGGCGCGGGCGGATCGACCGCCACTTCGGCCCGCACCATCCCCGCCTCCAGCGCGACGATCTTGCGCAGGCGATCGACCAGCCCGGCACGCGAATCGACGCGCAGCTTCAGCGCCTCCCCCTCGCGATCCCCGGCAAGGCTGGGCAGGATCGGCTTGCGCCTGGGTGCCGCCACCGCGCAGCGCTGGGCCACGACCAGCGTATTCGCCAGTGCCTCGGGCAGGTCGGCGAACGCCGCCCGCATGACGTCGGCGGGCTTCAGCCACGCCTCGGGCGACGAGCGCTGCCGGTCCTCGCTCGCGACATAGCTGGACGAGGCGATGCACAGCATCGCATCATGCGCGTCGTGGAAATCGGCCTCGGCAAAGCAGCACGGGTTGGTCGCGACCAGCGGCAGGTCGCGGGCATAGGCCAGGTCGAGCAGGTGCGGCTCGGCGCGCTGCTCGACGGCCTCGCCCCGCCGCGCGAGTTCGACATACAGCCGGTCGCCGAACAGCGCCTGCAACCGGTCGGCATAGGCGAGCGCCTCGTCGTCCCGCCCGGCGGCGAACAGCCGGGCGATCGCACCGTCGCCCGCCCCGGTCAGCGCGACCAGCCCGTCGCTACGCCCGATCAGCGCATCGATCGGCACATGCGCCGGAATCTCGACCGGGCGATCCAGATGCGCCATCGATACCAGCGCGCACAGATTGTCGTATCCGTGCGCGTCCTGCGCGAACACCGGCAGCCAGTCGATCTCCGGCTCCACGCCTTCGGCCCCGCCCGGCCGGGCGACGGCCAGCAGGGTGCCGACCACCGGCTGCACGCCCTGATCCTGGCATGCGTCCGAAAACGCCATCGCGGCATACAGCCCGTTGCGATCGGCAAGCCCCGCCGCGGGAAAGCCCAGCCTGCGCGCCGCCCTGGCAATCGCCTTCGGATCGATCGCGCCCTCCAGCATGGTGAAGGACGAGAAGATACGAAGCGGTACGAACCCGGAATGCGCCATCCGTCCGACGTAACCATCCGGTCATGATTCGGCCAGTGCGCTCCCCCAAGGAACCACGACGAACCGTACCCGTTCCGGCGGTACGCAGGAGGACGCACATGACCGATTTCGCACGCGACACGCATACCACCGGAACGGGCTGGGGCTGGACGCTCGCCTATGGCATCGTCTCGATCCTCGTCGGCATCCTTGCCTTCTCCGCCCCCTTTCCCGCCACGCTTGCCGCGACGATCGTGGTCGGCTTCTTCTTTCTGGCGGGTGGCGTCGCGTCGCTGGTCGCCGGCTTTTCCAGCCGGACCAGCCACCGCGGCTATGCGGTCTTCTTCGGGATCCTGTCGGTGCTGGCGGGTGGCTATATGGTGCTGGTCCCGGTCGGCGGCGCGCTGTCGCTGACGTTGATGGCGATCCTGTGGCTGGCGGCGCGCGGGATCATGGAGCTGATCTTCGGGTTCCGGTTCAAGCGGTTGCGGGTGCCGATGCTGCTGCTCGGGGCGCTCAACCTGCTGCTGGCGATCGCGCTCTATACGACGGTGCCGTGGTCGGCGCTGACCCTGCCCGGCTATATCCTCGGCGCCAGCTTCCTGTTCGGCGGGATCGTCGCGGTCATGAACGCCTTTGCCGAGCGGCGGGGCGCATAGGATCGCGGCGGCGGCGGCATCGTGGGCAATCCATCCGCGACTTCCGCCGCCCCGTGCCCGGGGCGGGCGGCTATCGCGCCGCCAGCGCCGCCTCGATCGCCCCGGCCAGTTCCTCGGGCTTCGTCGTCGGCGCGAACCGCGTCACGCAGGCATCGCGCCCGACCAGAAACTTGGTGAAGTTCCACTTCACGCCCTCGCTCCCCAGCACGCCCGGCGCGGCGCGCTTGAGCGCCCGGAACAAGGGCGCCGCCCCCGCCCCGTTCACCTCCACCTTGGCGAACACCGGAAAGCTCACGGCATAGGTCAGCGAACAGAATGACGCGATCTCCGCCGCATCGCCCGGTTCCTGCCCGCCGAACTGGTTGCACGGGAACCCCAGCACCGCGAACCCCGCCGGCCCGAACCGCCGGTGCAGCGCCTCCAGCCCGGCATATTGCGGCGTGAACCCGCACCTCGACGCGACATTGACGATCAGCAGCACCTTGCCGCGATAGTCGGCAAGCGTCGCATCACCGCCATCCGCCGTGCGGACGGCCACATCGTACAGGTCGCTCATCGCAGCACCCCGTCGTGCAGCCGCACCACCCGGTCCATCCGGCTGGCCAGCCGCTCGTTATGCGTCGCAACCAGCGCGGCCGAGCCCTGCCCGCGCACCAGCCGCAGGAATTCGGCGAACACCACGTCGGCGGTCGCTTCGTCCAGATTGCCGGTCGGCTCGTCCGCCAGCACCAGCGCGGGGCGATTCGACAGCGCGCGCGCCACCGCCACGCGCTGCTGCTCGCCGCCCGACAACTGGCTCGGTCGGTGGTGCAGCCGCGCGGCAAGGCCCAGCGCGCTCAGCAATTCGCCGGCCCGCGCATCGGCCTCCGCCCGCCCGGCACCGCGCACCAGTTGCGGCAGCACGACATTCTCGACCGCATTGAAATCGGGCAGCAGGTGGTGGAACTGGTAGATGAAGCCCATCCGGTCGCGCCGCACCTCGGTCCGGCGATTGGCGCCGGCCTTCGCGACCTGTTCGCCGCAGACCAGGATCTCGCCCTCGAACCCGCCTTCCAGCAGCCCGACCGCCTGCAGCAGCGTCGACTTGCCCGACCCGGACGGCCCCAGCAGCGCGACGATTTCCCCCGGCGCGACGGTCAGCTCGACGCCGCGCAGCACGTCGATCGTCGCCGACCCCTGCGTGAAGCTGCGGCGCAGACCGCGCGTCTCGAGAACCGGCTCAGTCATAACGCAGCACCTGCACGGGATCGGTATTGGCCGCCTTGAACGCCGGATACAGCGTGGCGAGGAACGAGAACAGCAGCGCGACCAGCGCGATGGTGACGATCTCGACCGGATCGACCTTCGACGGCAATTCGGTCAGGTAGCGCATCGTCGGGTCCCAGATGTCGATGCCCGTCACCGCGCCGATCGCGCCCACCACCTGCTGGCGAAAGGCGAGGAACACGAAACCCAGCACCAGCCCCGCGCCCACGCCCAGCGCGCCGATCGTCGTGCCGACCGTCATGAAGATGCGCAGCAACCCGCCGCGCGTCGCCCCCATCGTCCGGAGGATCGCGATATCGCGCGTCTTGGCGCGGACCAGCATGATGAGCGACGAGAGGATGTTGAACACCGCGATCAGGATCAGGATCGACAACACGGTAAAGGTCACGATGCGGTCGACCGCCAGCGCCTGGAACAGCTCGCCGTTCAACTGGCGCCAGTCGACGATCTGCGCGCTGGCGACATATTTGCGCGCCAGCGGGGCGACGATGTCCTGCACCCGGTCGGGATCGGTCGTCTCCAGCTCGATCGACCCGACCGTGTCGCCGCTCAGCAGCAGCGTCTGCGCATCCTCGATCGGCATGATGACATAGGCCTTGTCGAGGTCATAGACGCCGACCTCGATGATCGCGGCGATGCGGTACGGCACCTGGCGGATCATCGTGCCGAACGGCGTGGTCGGTCCCTGCGGGCTGATGATCGTGATCTCGCTGCCGATGGTCACGCCCAGCGCCTGCGCCAGCCGGCTGCCGATCACCACGTTGCCGCTGCCCGGGGTCACGGCGTTCAGCGTGCCCAGCTTCACATTGTCGCGGATCGTCGGGGTGCCCCGGATATCCTCGATCCGCATGCCGCGCATCAGGATGAATTCGGACCGGCCGTTATAAGTGGCGAACAGCGGCTGTTCGATCAGCGGCGTCGCGCTCGTGACCCCCGGCGTCCGCCGCGCCTCCGCCGCGATGGCGCGCCAGTCAGGCAGTCGGTTGTTATACCCCTGGACCAGCGCATGTCCGTTCAACCCGACGATCTTGTCGAACAGTTCCGCGCGAAAGCCGTTCATGACGCTCATGACGATGACCAGCGCGGCGACGCCCAGCATGACCGCGACAAGGCTGATCGAGGCGACCAGCGCGATGAACGCCTCTCCCCGGCCGGGGAGCAGGTAGCGGCGGGCGATCATCCGCTCGTAACGCGATAGCAGCATGGGGGCGGTCGATATCCTGACACGGGGGCGTTGTTCGGCGCTGTAGGCAGGCGAAGCGCGCACGGCAATCCATGCTGTTGCCGAATCGACACATGGTTAGCAAAACCGTAGCAAAGCTGCCGCTCCCCCGGTGACACACGGCCCCGGGCATCCTACGACGACCCTACGAAGCGCAGGCAATACAGGCCACGGTTCGGGGAGGCCAACCGGCTCCGCCCTGGAAGGGGGGAAGGGGCGTAGAAGCGGTGGCAACCAAGGGGGCTGACGAGCGATCGTCACGCAGGCGGCCGGGCTGGCGACAGTCCGGCCGTTTGCCGTTCGGGCACCGCGCCGGGTGACGATGTCCGCTGCCGTTGCGACCTTTCTTGCCGACATCCACCCTCCCTGCCCCCCTCCCCGGCCCCCGTCCGTGAACCATCGTCGCGCGACAATTTCGCGACGTTCCGCGACCCTCTTGAACCCGCCACACGACGAACCATATCGGTTCTCGAACGGTGCCTTCGGGGCCGTTCACGAACCGGTGTCGCGGACCTTCCGGATGCCGATCGATCAACTCGCTTCTGATGGAGGATTTGACATGCGCAGCTTCGATTTCACCCCGTATCGCCGCTCGACCATCGGCTTCGACCGGCTGTTCGACCTGCTCGAAAACAACGCGCGGACGACCACGGGCGAAAACTATCCGCCCTTCAACCTCGAACGCGTCGCCGAGGATCGCTACCGCATCACGCTGGCGGTCGCGGGCTTCAAGCGCGACGAGGTGGAGATCACCGCCCAGCAGAACCTGCTCGTCGTCTCGGGCCGCAAGGCCGACCAGACCGATGCGCAGAAGAGCGCGGTCCTGCATCTCGGCATCGCCAACCGCAGCTTCGAACGACGCTTCGAACTGGCCGATTTCATCGTCGTGGAAAGCGCCGACCTCGCCGATGGCCTGCTGACCATCGACCTGCGTCGCGAGGTGCCCGACGCGATGAAGCCGCGCCGCGTGGCGATCGGCGAGGCGACCGCACAGCCGGTCATCGCCAACGATGCGGCCAAGGGCGACGATCCGGCGAACGCCGCGTAACCCTGCGGCGCGTTGCTCCCTTGCGCGCCGTGGGCGGGCGCCCGGACCTATCTGGTTCGGGCGCCCGTTCCATTTTCGGTGAACCTACCGGCTAAACCGTCATTCCCGCGAAGGCGGGAATCCATATGCGCTAACGTTCGTGCTGGAGTCGCGATCGCTGCGTTTATGGATTCCCGCCTTCGCGGGAATGACGATCAGGGTCGGAGTAAGCTGATGGCGAACGCCCTCAGACCAGCCGCGACTGCTTCACCGCCGCTGCGATGAAGCTCGCGAACAGCGGATGCGGATCGAACGGCTTCGACTTCAGCTCGGGGTGGAACTGCACGCCGACGAACCACGGATGGTCCGGCCGCTCGACGATTTCCGGCAGCATCCCGTCGGGCGACATGCCCGAGAATACCAACCCGCCCGATTCGAGCATTTCGCGATAGCCGGTATTGACCTCGTAGCGATGGCGATGCCGCTCGCTGATCGTCGTGCCGCCATAGATGGAGGCGACGACCGAATTGCCCGCCAGCGCCGCTTCATAGGCGCCCAGCCGCATCGTACCGCCCAGGTCGCCGTCCGATTCGCGCTTCTGGATGCCCTCGGGCGTCATCCATTCGGTAATCATGCCGACCACCGGTTCGTCGGTCGGGCCGAATTCGGTCGAGGACGCGGCGGCGATGCCGCCAATGTCGCGAACACCCTCGATGCACGCCATCTGCATGCCGAAACAGATGCCGAAATACGGCACCTTGCGTGTCCGCGCGAAGCGGACGCTGGCGATCTTGCCCTCCGCGCCACGTTCGCCGAACGCGCCGGGGACGAGGATCGCGTGGCACGGCTCCAGCTCGGCGGCGACCAGGTCGTGGTCCCCTTCGAACAGCTCGGCATCGATCCAGCGGATATTGACCTTCACCCGGTTGGCGATGCCGCCATGGACCAGCGCCTCGTTGAGCGACTTGTACGCATCCTGCAGCCCGACATATTTGCCGACCACGCCGATCGTCACTTCGCCTTCCGGGTTCTGGAGCCGATCCATGATATCGCTCCACCGCGACAGGTCGGGGGCGTCGCCCGGTTCGATGCCGAACGCGCGCAGCACCTCTGCATCGAGTCCCTCGGCATGATATTGCTCGGGCACGGCATAGATGCTCGGCGCGTCGAGTGCCGGGATGACCGCGCCCGCCGGCACGTTGCAGAACAGTGCGATCTTGGCACGCTCGCTCGCCGGCAGCGGCTTTTCGCAGCGACAGACCAGCACGTCGGGCTGCACGCCCAGCGCCGCCAGCTCGCGCACCGAATGCTGCGTCGGCTTGGTCTTCAGCTCGCCCGCCGCCGCGATATAGGGGACCAGCGTGACGTGGATGCTGATCGATCGGCCACGGCCCAGTTCGTTGCGGAGCTGACGGATCGCCTCGATGAACGGCAGCGATTCGATATCGCCGACCGTCCCGCCGATCTCGCACAGCACGAAGTCGAGATCGTCGCCATTGTCGTCGACCGTATCGGCCTGCGCGAACGCCTTGATCGCGTCGGTCACGTGCGGGACGACCTGCACCGTCGCGCCCAGATAGTCGCCGCGCCGTTCGCGCTGGATGATCGTCTGATAGATGCGGCCCGAGGTGACGTTGTCCGACTGGTGCGCCGCGACGCCGGTGAAGCGTTCGTAATGGCCAAGGTCGAGGTCGGTTTCCGCCCCGTCGTCGGTCACATAGACCTCGCCGTGCTGATAGGGCGACATCGTGCCCGGATCGACGTTCAGATAGGGATCGAACTTGCGGATGCGGACCTTGTAGCCGCGCGCCTGCAAGAGTGCTGCGAGCGAGGCTGCCATGAGCCCCTTGCCGAGCGACGAGACCACGCCGCCGGTGATGAAGATATACCGCGCCATGGGAGATATTGCCTAGCGTCGAACGCCATCGCCGCCAAGCGCAGGATTGCTCCCGCGCCCGCGAAATACGACGGACCGGTTGAGGAGAAGGGGTTTAGCGGGCGAGCGGGACCGCGCCATTGTCGGCGCCGGTCAGGTTGCCGATCGGATCGGCGGCGGGATTGACCGGCGCGCTGGCGGCGGGCGGCGGGGTCGTCGGCCGCGCCAGCGAGGTATCGATCGAACTGCCGCCCCGATTCGCCGCGATCACCGCCAGCGCGACGCTCATCGCGATGAACAGTCCGGCGAGGACCGCGGTCGCCCGCGTCAGGAAATCGGCCGCGCCGCGTGCCGACATCAGGCCCGACGGGCTACCCCCGGTGGTCAGCCCGCCACCTTCCGACTTCTGCATGAGGATCACCGTCACGAGCAGCGCGGCGATGATCGCATGGACGACGAGCAGGAAGGTGAACATGGTCGGGGAACATTTCCGAAAGAAGGGAGTGCGGATGTCGAAGGGCGCCACATAGGCGAGCCGGGCCGCGCGATCAACTGAGCGCCAGCGTTCCTTCCGTAACATTATCGTATCGACCGGGAAACCAAGCGCGCGATTGCGACGTTCATGTTTCGACCCTGCCCCACGGCCCCGCTCCACGGCCTTGTATCGACGTTAGGTTCCAGCGATGTTCCCTACGATTCCACTCAAGAAATGGATGGACGGCCTGGTCGACTATGTCCGCTCGGGCGAGCCGGACCTGACCAACCGGCAGATGGCGCTCATGATGATCGTCTATCTGCAACCCGGCCCCCATACGGTGCGCGGCCTCGCCCGTGCGCTGAATGTCTCCAAACCGGTCGTAACGCGCGCCTTGAACAGGTTGGGCACGCTCGGCTATCTCCGCCGCCAACGCGACGATGCCGACAAGCGCAACATCTTCGTCGCGCAGACCAGCGAAGGGGCAAATTTTCTTGCAGAGTTCGGGCAGTTCATGGGCGGCGACGGCGTCGACTATCACCGGCGACACGCCAGCGCGTAGGCGCTTTGCCCTGCGGACGCGATCCGTCGTGCTCGATTCCCGGATCGACGCGGTTCGCCGCGACCTGGCCGATATCCGGCTCGCCGAGCGGGTGTTCGCGCCGCATTATGCGGTGCCGGTCCGCCTGTCGGTCGGCCGCAGCACCCCGATCCTCGACGCCGGCGATGGCGGCATCGTGTCGCAGGCGCTGGCGGGCGAGCCGTTCGACGTTCTCGAATTCACCTCGACCCATGGCTGGGGCCGGTCGCCGATCGACGGTTCGGTCGGTTTCGTCGCATGTGACAGCCTTGTCGAACGGTTCGACGTCTCGCATGTCGTCATCGGCCCCGGGACGATCGTCCATGCCGATCGATCGACCGCCCGCCCCCTCCCCCTCGCGCTGCCGGTCGGCGTGCGGGTCGCGGCCACGCCGGTGGACGATGGCTGGTGCGAGGTGGATGGCGGCTACGTCCCCTCGATCGCGCTGCGGCCGCTGGACGCTGCCGCCGGCGATGCGGTCGACCATGCGCTTGCCCTGCGCGGTGTCCCGGCCGTTGCCGGCGGTCGTTCGGGGGACGGCGTCGATGCGGCCGGGCTGATTTTCCTCGCCGCGTCGCTGGCCGGCGCCCGCCCGCCCCGCTTCGCCGACCTGCAGGCGGCGCAGTTC
This sequence comes from Sphingomonas hengshuiensis, assembly GCA_003240755.1. GTDB lineage: Bacteria > Pseudomonadota > Alphaproteobacteria > Sphingomonadales > Sphingomonadaceae > Sphingomonas > Sphingomonas hengshuiensis_A. The sequence goes on from QFNF01000005.1 coordinate 66,640, forward strand.
GGCACGCCGCTGGCCGCGGGCGATCCGCTGCGGCGCGGCGACCTGCTGTTTTTCGCCGATCACGTCGCGATGCTGGTCGACAGCGATACCGCGATCCATGCCGACACGACCGTCCGCTGCGAGCCGGTCGCCGCGCTCGACCGCTTCGGCCCCGTCACCGCCCGGAGGCGCCCCGCATGACCGTCCGCGTGTTCATCGACGGTGCCGCCGGCACCACCGGCCTCGAGATCGCCGACCGGCTGTCCGGCCGGCCGGAGGTCGACTTCATCACGCTCGACGAGACGCGGCGCAAGGACGCGACCGCGCGGCGCGCGGCGCTGAACGACGCCGACTTCGTCATCCTGTGCCTGCCCGACGATGCCGCGCGCGAAGCGGTGGCGATGATCGACAATGATCGCACCCGCGTCATCGACGCCTCGACCGCGCACCGCGTGGCCGATGGCTGGACCTATGGCATGGCCGAGCTGGAACCGTCGCAGCCCGGCGCGATCGCGACGGCGATGCGCGTGTCGAACCCCGGCTGCTACCCCACCGGCTTTCTCGCGCTCGTCCGCCCGCTGATCCGTGCCGGCCTCGTTCCCCATGACTGGCCGGTCAGCGTGAACGCGGTGTCGGGCTATTCGGGCGGCGGCAAGGCGATGATCGCCGCGTTCGAGAATGGCGAGACCGATACCGCCTGGCTCGGCTACGGCCTGTCGCTGGCGCACAAGCATGTGCCCGAGATGCAGCGCCACGCCCGCCTTGCCCATCCGCCGCTGTTCCAGCCATCGGTCGCGCGGACCTATCGCGGCATGGTGGTCGAGGTGCCGCTGCCGCTGTTCGCGTTCCACCGTCGCCCCAGCCTGTCGGCGATCGAGGCGGCGCTGGCCGATGCCTATCGCGAATCGCCCGTGGTGCGCGTGCTGCCCGGCGACGACAGCGCGATCCCGATCGAGGCCGATGCCGGCACCGACCGCCTGACGCTGCGCGTGTTCGGCAACATGGACAGCGGGCAGGCGCGGCTGGTCGCGACGCTCGACAATCTCGGCAAGGGTGCGTCGGGCGCCGCGGTGCAGAACTTCAACCTGATGGCGGGGTTCGACCAGACGGCCGGCCTGACGCTATAGGCCGCGCGCGCAATTTCATAACGATCCGGGCGATCGTCGCGCATCGCATACCTATGCCGCCTTCGCGTTCGCGAAATAGGCTGCTAGGAGCGCGCACGATCGCGATTCACTGACAGGAGCTGGCATGACGAGACAACCGGTGGCGAAGCTGCTGTTGTTCGGCGCGACGGGGGATTTGTCGCAGCGGATGCTGCTCCCCTCGCTCTACGGCCTGCATGCCGACGGCCTGCTGCCGGACGGGCTGACGATCACCGGCACCGCGCGGCACGAGCATGACGATGCGGGCTTTCGCGATTTCGCGAAGAACGCGCTCGACCAGTTCCTCCCCGACGACCGCAAGGACGAGGCGGCGATCGACGGCTTCCTCGCCCGCCTCCAGTATCAGCCGCTCGACGCGTCGAACGTGGATGGCTTCGATGCCCTGGCGCAAAAGCTGGGGGATATCTCGGGCGGCCTCGCCATCTTCCTGTCGACCGCGCCGTGGCTGTTCGGCCCGACCATCACCGGGCTGAAAAGCGCGGGGCTTGCCGGTCCCGACGTCCGCATCAGCCTCGAAAAGCCGCTGGGCAAGGACCTTCAGTCCAGCCGCGAGATCAACGATCTGGTCGCCGCCGCCTTTCCCGAGGAACGGACCTATCGGATCGACCATTATCTCGGCAAGGAAACGGTCCAGAACATCCTTGCGCTGCGCTTTGGCAACGCGATGTTCGAACCCGTGTGGAACGCGCGCGGCATCGACCATGTGCAGATCACCATTTCGGAAACCGTCGGGCTCGAAGGGCGCGCTGGCTATTATGACGAGGTGGGGGCGCTGCGCGACATGGTGCAGAACCACGTCCTGCAACTGGTCGCGCTGATCGCGATGGAGCCGCCGGCGCATTTCGACGGCACGTCGATCCGCGACGAAAAGGTCAAGGTGCTGCGCTCGCTCCGCCCGATCGGCCCGGACGGGATCGACAGCCATACCGTCACCGGCCAATATGATGCGGGCGCGGTCAAGGGCGAGATCGTACGCGGGTATGACGAGGAACTGGGCAAGGAATCGGACACCGAAACCTTTGTCGCGGTAAAGGCGCATATCGACAACTGGCGGTGGCAGGGCGTGCCCTTCTACCTGCGCACCGGCAAGCGGATGACCGACCGCCATTCGGAGATATCGATCCAGTTCAAGCCGGTGCCGCATTCGATCTTCGCCGATCGCGGTGGCAGGCTGCAACCCAACACGCTGGTCATCCGCCTGCAGCCCGAGGAATATGTCCGCCTGCTGGTGATGGCCAAGGAACCCGGTCTCGACCGCGACGGCGTGCGGCTGCGCGAAGTGCCGCTCGACCTGTCGCTGACCACCGCCTTTGCCGGCACGCGCCGCCGCATCGCCTATGAACGGCTGCTGCTCGACCTGATCGAAGGGGATCCGACGCTGTTCGTCCGCCGCGACGAGGTGGAGGCGCAGTGGCAATGGATCGACGGCATCCGCGACGGGTGGAAGGCGAACGGGACCAGGCCCAAGGGCTATGCCTCGGGAAGCTGGGGGCCGAACGCCAGCGTCGCGCTGACCGAACGCGACGGGGTGACGTGGAACGAGTGAGCGTGTGAGACGCTCCCCTTCGACCCTATACCCCGTTCAGTTCGAGCAGCATCGAGCGAAGTCGAGATGCGTCCGTCGAGAACCGGTTCTCGACAAGCTCGAACGAAACGGAAAACCACACGGGATTGCAGAATGACCGAGATCGAATGGTGGGAATATGACGAACCCGCCGAATTTGCCGACGCGCTGGCCGGCGACATCCAGTTCATCATCGAATCGGCGATCGACGCGCGCGGCGCGGCGGTGATCGCGCTGGCCGGTGGCCGCACCCCCGCCCCGATCTACGACAGGCTGGTCAAGGCCAAACTCGACTGGAAGCGGGTGACGATCGTCCCCACCGACGACCGCATCGTGCCGATGGGCGATGCGCTGTCGAACGTGACCGGTCTCGCCAAGGTCTTCCTGCCCAAGGGCGCGCGGGTCATCCCGCTGACCGCCGAAAAGGCCGCGGATTACAAGGCCGCCGGCCGCGCTGCGGACGCACGGTTGCAGGACCTGCACTGGCCGCTCGACCTGTGCCTGCTCGGCATGGGGGCGGACGGCCATACCGCGTCGATCTTCCCCGGCCCCGACCTGACCGAAGCATTGACCGGTCCGAAGGAGCGCCGCGCGCTGGGCGTGATGCCCGATCCGCTGCCGCCCGAGGCCCCCGTCGCCCGCGTCACGCTCAGCCACGCCGCGATCGCTTCCGCGCGGGCCCTGATGATCGCGATCACCGGCGATGCGAAGAAGGGCGTGCTGGAACGCGCGATCGATCAGGGGGCATCCTCCAGCTATCCGATCGGCCGCGTGCTGGCCGAAGTCGAACTTCCCGTCGATATCCACTGGAGCGCATGATGGCCCTCAACGCCGCGATCGCCGCCGTCACCGACCGCATCATCGACGCGTCGCGCGAAAGGCGCGCCGCCTATCTCGCGCTGATCGACCGGGAGCGCGAGAGCGGCGTCGACCGGCCGATGCTGGGCTGCGCCAATCTGGCGCACGCCTATGCCGGCACCGACGAGGATCGCGACGCGATGCGTCCGGCCAACCGGATGAACATCGGCATCGTCACCGCGTACAACGACATGCTGTCGGCCCATGCGACCTATTACCGCTATCCCGAACAGATGAAGGTCTGGGCGCGCGAGGCGGGCGTGACCGCGCAGGTCGCGGGCGGCGTCCCGGCGATGTGCGACGGCGTGACGCAGGGCTTTCCCGGCATGGAATTGTCGCTGTTCAGCCGCGACACGATCGCGCTGTCGACGGCGGTGGCGCTCAGCCATGGCGCGTTCGAGGGCGCGGCCCTGCTCGGCATCTGTGACAAGATCGTGCCGGGGCTGCTGATGGGCGCGCTGCGCTTCGGCCATCTGCCGATGGTGCTGATCCCCGGCGGCCCGATGCGCTCCGGCATCCCCAACAAGCAGAAGGCGGCGGTCCGCGAAGCCTATGCCGAGGGCAAGGTCGGTCGCGAGGAACTGCTCGACGCCGAAATCGCCGCCTATCATGGCAAGGGCACCTGCACCTTCTACGGCACCGCCAATTCGAACCAGATGATGATGGAGGCGATGGGCCTGCACGTTCCCGACGCCGCCTTCGCCAATCCGGGCACGAAGCGTCGCCAGGAACTGACCCGCCATGCCGTCCACCGCCTCGCCGAAATCGGCTGGGACGGCGACGATTATCGCCCGATCGGCCGCGTGGTCGATGAAAAGGCGATCGTGAACGCCGCGATCGTCCTGCTCGCGACCGGTGGATCGACCAACCACCTGATCCACCTGCCGGCCATCGCCCGATCGGCGGGGATCATCATCGACTGGGAAGATTTCAACCGGTTGAGCGACGTCGTGCCGCTGCTGACCCGCGTCTATCCCAATGGATCGGCCGATGTGAACGGGTTCGAGGATGCCGGCGGTCCGTCCTTCGTCATCCGCGAACTGCTGCGCGGCGGACTGCTGCACGACGACGTGCTGACCATCGCGAAGGACGGCATGGCCGCCTATGGCCGGCAATCGACGATCGAGAATGACGAACTGGTCTGGAAGGATCATGGCCCCGCCAGCGGCGACGACAGCATCGTCCGCACGATCGATGCCCCGTTCTCGCACGAGGGCGGCTTCCGCATTCTGCAGGGCAATATCGGCCGGGCATGCATCAAGGTATCGGCGGTCGATCCCGATCGCTGGGTGATCGAGGCCCCGTGCCGCGTGTTCAGCGACCAGGCTTCGGTGCAGGCGGCGTTCAAGGCGGGCGAACTCGACCGCGACGTGGTGGTGGTGGTCCGGCATCAGGGCCCGCGCGCCAACGGCATGCCCGAACTGCACAAGCTGACCCCGCCGCTGGGCGTGCTGCAAAATCGCGGCTTCCGCGTGGCGCTCGTCACCGACGGGCGCATGTCGGGCGCATCGGGCAAGGTGCCGGCCGCGATCCACCTGTCGCCCGAAGCGCTGGGCGGTGGCCCGATCGGCAAGCTGCGCGACGGCGACGTCATCCGCCTCGACGCCAACGCGAATACGCTGGAGGCGCTGGTGCCGGCCGACGAATGGGCGGCGCGCGACCACGCCCCGGTTCCACCGCCCGCCGATGGCACCGGCCGCGAGATTTTCGCGATGATGCGGCAGGGCGCGAGCGAGGCGGAGGCCGGCGGTTCGGCGATGCTGGCGGCGGCGGGGCTCTGACCCTAAACCAACCCGTACCCCGCGCAGACGGGGGTACGGACCGACGGAGAGTTTCATGGAAGTCGTTGCGGTAGATATCGGGGGCACCCACGCCCGCTTCGCGATCGCGGAGGTGGCGGACGGCCGCGTCGTCCATCTGGGTGAACCGGTAACGCAGAAGGTCGCGGAACATGGCAGCCTGCAACTCGCCTGGCGTGCGTTCGAACGCGATCTGGGCCGCCCCCTGCCCCGTGCCGCCAGCCTTGCCGTCGCCTCGCCGGTCAATGACACGCTCATCAAGTTCACCAACAATCCGTGGATCATCCGCCCGCCGCTGATGCAGGAACGGCTCGGCGTCGATGTCTGGACGATCATCAACGATTTCGGTGCCGTCGGTCATGCCGTGGCGCAGGTGGCGGAGGATGACTTCATCCATCTGTGCGGCCCGGACAGGGCGCTGCCGGCCAGCGGCGTCGTGACGATCTGCGGCCCCGGCACCGGGCTTGGCGTCGCGCAGTTGCTGCGCGCCGACGGCCGCTATCACGTGCTGGAAACCGAGGGCGGGCATCAGGATTTCGCCCCGCTAGACGGAATCGAGGATGCGCTGCTCAAACGGTTGCGCCGCGCCCATGGCCGCGGATCGAACGAGCGCGCCTGTGCCGGCCCGTCGATCGTCGCATGGTACGAAACCCTTGCCGAGATCGAAGGCGTCTCCGTGCCGCATAACGACGACAAGACGATCTGGACCGCCGCGCTGGAGGGGACCGACAGCATCGCCGTCGCCGCGCTCGACCGCTTCTGCCTCACGCTCGGCGCCGTGGCCGGCGACCTCGCGCTGGCGCACGGCGCAAAGGCGGTGGTGATCGCCGGCGGGCTGGGCCTGCGGTTGAAGGATCACCTCCTCGAATCCGGGTTCGGCACCCGCTTCACCTCGAAGGGCCGTTTCCAGACGCTGATGGCGGGCGTTTCCGTCAAGCTCATCACTCATCCCCAACCCGGCCTGTTCGGGGCCGCCGCCGCATTCGCGCAGGAGCACGCACGATGACCGTCACCATTTCCGACATCATGCAGACCAGCCCGGTCATCCCGGTGCTGGTCGTCCACGACGCCGCCGAGGCCCGCCCGATGGCCGAGGCGCTGGTCAGGGGGGGGCTGCGCGTCCTCGAAGTGACGCTGCGCACCCCTGCCGCGCTCGAAGCGATCGCCGAGATGAAGAAGGTGGAAGGCGCCATCGTCGGCGCCGGCACCGTCGTCAGCGCCGAACAGTTCCGCCAGGCGATGAACGCGGGCAGCGAATTCATCGTCTCCCCCGGCCTGACGGAGACCATCGGTCGACCAATCATCGACAGCGGCGTCCCCTTCCTCCCCGGCATCGCCAACGCCGGCGACATCATGCGCGGGCTCGACCTTGGCCTGACCCATTTCAAGTTCTTCCCGGCCGAAGCCTCGGGCGGGCTGAAGGCGCTGAAGGCCCTTGCCGCCCCGTTCTATCAGGCGAAGTTCTGCCCGACGGGCGGCATCACCGAAGCCACCGCCCCGGAATGGCTGGCGTTCGACCCGGTCCTGTGCGTCGGCGGCAGTTGGATCGTCGGCCCAACCCATGCCGAAACCGAAACCCGCGCCCATGCGGCGCGTGGGTTGCGGGGTTAACACCCCTGCGCGGGGGGATGGGAACAAAGCGTAGCATGGCGGAAAAAATGCCGACATGCGACGCGGGTTCGTCCCCTCCACCCCGCCCCCGGGCGTGAAGGCGTTCGCGCCATGCGTGGAAAGGATGTTACCGCCGGCTCCAGTTCGACGCTCATTCCATAGGGAGGCACGGGTCCGGTCCAGCCGGATGGTGGAGGGCAAGGTCTTGGAAGCGCTGCCCCCTGACGAAGTTGCTACATCTCCCCCCGCGCCCGGCGCAGGTCGTACCACTTCTTCACATTGGCATTATGCTCGGCCAGCGTGTTGGCGAACACATGCCCCCCGGTTCCGTCCGCGACGAAATACAGCGCCTTCGTCTCTGCCGGATCGAGCACCGCATCGATCGACGCACGCCCCGGATTGGCGATCGGCCCGACCGGCAGCCCGCCCGACGCATAGGTATTATAGCCGTTCCTCGCCTGCAGTTCCGACCTGCGGATACGCCGGCCAAGCGGTTTGCCTTGCGTGATCGGATAGATGACCGTCGGATCGGCCTGCAATCGCATTCCCGTCCGCAGGCGGTTGGAATAGACGGCGGCCACCATGCGTCGCTCCGACGCCTTGCCGGTTTCCTTTTCGACGATCGACGCGAGGATGATCGCCTCGCGCGGGGTCTTGACCACCGTCGTCGGCTTCCGCTTCTGCCACGCTGCGGCCAGATAGCGGTCCATCGCCACCTGCATCCGCCTGACCAGTGCAGCCCGGTCGCCGTCGCGTTCGTAACTGTAGCTGTCGGGCAGGATACTGCCTTCCGCCGGAAGCGGTGCGGTGCCCTCCATCTGGGGCGCCCTGGCCACCGCCTCGCGCACCAGCACCGATGGCCACCCCTCCGGCACCATGACGAAGCGTTGCAGCGTACGCCCGCCCTGCAGCAGCTTCAGGACATCCGACTGCGAGATGCGCGGCGGTACCCGATACTCCCCGGCGCGAATCGGTTCATCGCTGCCAAGAAGGCGCGCATACAGCCGAAAGCGGTCGGCGGAGCGGATCACTCCGGCCTTCTCCAGTTCTTCCGCCGCCGCCGACAGGGTGGCCCCCTGTGGCACCGTCACCGTCACGGTCCGCTGCGCCGGACCGGCCCCGCCCCAGCCCTGCATCACCACGAACAGCGCGCCGATGGCGAGCAGTCCGACGATCAGGCCGAGGCAGCCGATCCGGCGCACGGGATCAGATCGCCTTCATCACGAGCGAGGCGTTGGTGCCGCCGAAGCCAAAGCTGTTGTTCAACACGGCGCGCACCGGCCGCTTCTTCGCATGGTGCGGGACCAGGTCGACGCCCTCGGTGCCCTCGTCGGGATTATCGAGGTTCAGCGTCGGCGGCACGATCTGATCGCGCAGCGCGAGGATGCAGAAGATGCTTTCCACCGCACCGGCCCCGCCCAGCAAGTGCCCGATTGCCGACTTGGTGCTGGACATCGACGCCCCCGACAGATCGTTCCCGAACACGCGCTTGGCCGCGGCCAGTTCGATCGTGTCGGCCATGGTCGACGTGCCGTGCGCGTTGATATAGTCGATGTCGGACGGTTCCATTCCCGCCTTGCGCAGCGCCATGCGCATCGCGATCTCGGCGCCCTTGCCCTCGGGATGCGGCGCGGTGACGTGATAGGCGTCGCCCGACAGGCCATAGCCGACGACCTCGGCATAGATTTTCGCGCCGCGCGCCTTGGCGTGCTCATATTCCTCGAGGACGACGACGCCCGCGCCTTCGCCCATCACGAAGCCGTCGCGATCCTTGTCATAGGGGCGGCTGGCTTCGGTCGGACGGTCGTTCATGCTCATGTTGAGCGCGCGTGCCTGGGCAAAGCCGGCGACGCCGAGCGGGTTGACCGTGCTTTCGGCACCGCCCGCGAGCATGATGTCGGCATCGTCGTCGCGGATCATCCGCGCCGCGTCGCCGATCGAATGCGCGCCGGTCGAACAGGCGGTCACGACCGCATGGTTCGGCCCCATCAGCCCATATTTGATCGACACCTGTCCGCTGATGAGGTTGATGAGGCGGCCATGGACGAAATGCGGGCTGACCCGGCCGGGACCGCGCTCGTGCAGGTTGACCGATTCGATCTCGATCCCCGGCAGGCCGCCGATCCCCGATCCGATCGAGACACCGGCGCGCAGCCGCTGTTCCTCGGTCATGTCGGTCAGGCCGGCGTCTTCGAGCGCCTGTCCGGCAGCGTCGATGCCATAGACGATGAACGGGTCGACCTGTCGCTGGACCTTGTGGTCGACGCGCCGGTTCGGGTCGAAGCCATATTCATGGTCCGCCGGCTTCACCTCGCACGCGATCTGGCACTTCTGGTTCGACGCATCGAAATGCGTGATCGGCCCCGCGCCGGATTTGCCGGCGATCAGGTTGTTCCAGGCAGTTTCCACCTCGGCACCCAGCGGGGTCACGAGGCCGAGGCCGGTCACGACTACGCGGCGCATGGCATTCTCTCCGTTCAGATACGTAACGAACGGCCCCCCGCCCATGGCTGATCGCCGGGACGGGGGGCCGTGAAATCTCGGCAATCGGCAGGGTAGCGCAGCCACCCCGGCCGGATCAGCCCTTGTGCTCGTCGATATAGGTGATCGCGTCCTTGACGGTCGTGATCTTCTCGGCTGCATCGTCGGGAATCTCGACGCCGAATTCTTCCTCGAACGCCATCACCAGTTCGACGATGTCGAGGCTGTCCGCACCCAGATCGTCGATGAAGCTCGCGTCCTCAGTGACCTTTTCCGCTTCGACGCCGAGATGCTCGACGACGATCTTCTTCACGCGCTCGGCGGTCTCGCTCATATTCATTCCCTCTTCACATCCGGGGTGTATCTTACCTGAACGCCCCTAAAGCGCGTCCGCCCCGTGCGCAAGTGCGCGGGTACGGACCTAAGTTAACCCCTGGCGGCGAACAAGCGGGCCAGGGTAGCGGCATTGAACGCATAACCGCCCAACAGGCGTTGCAACCGGGTATCCGCCTTGTTGGATCCGGCCAGACCCATCATACCCTGCATGAATGCATCGACCTCAGGCGTCTGCTTGCGCGCGAGGAACGCGTTCAGGACGGCGGGCGGCGTCTGGCTAAGCCGGCGATTGACCGCGACCGGATCCACGCCCTTTGCCGACAGGCCCGACGCCAGCGCCTCGACCGCGATGCTGGTGACGACGATATCGCCGGCCCGCGTGTCCGCCTTGCCGGTCCCCGGGTGGCAGGTCGCGGCGTGGCGACGCGTGGTCTTCACCAGCGTTTCGGTCGCGGGCGTCGGCTTCCTGCCTTCCAGCACGCCAACGATCATCCCTTGCTGCAGCCGGGCCAGATCGCGCTTGGGCAGCTTCGCCACCGCGCATTTGACGACATTGGCATCGCCCGCCGCCAGCATCGCCGCCATCAGCATCACGCTCATATCATCGCCATCCCGCCGTTTACATGGATCGTCTGGCCGGTCACATAACCCGCCTCGCGACTGGCGAGATAGGCGACCGCCGCCGCCACGTCATCGCCCGAGCCCAACGCCCCGGCGGGAATCTTGCCCAGCAGGGCGGTTTTCTGCGCTTCGGGCAACACATCGGTCATCGCCGACGCCATGAACCCTGGCGCCACGCAGTTGACGGTGATGCCGCGGCTGGCCAACTCGGCGGCCAGCGCCTTCGACAGGCCGACAAGGCCCGCCTTCGACGCGGCGTAATTTGCCTGCCCCGGATTGCCGGTCTGCCCGACGACCGAGGTGATCGAGACGATCCGGCCGAAGCGTGCCTTCATCATCGGCCTGGCCGCGGCGCGGCACAGGCGGAATGCGGCCTCTAAATTGACGCGAATGACCTGATCCCATTCATCGTCCTTCATCCGCATGGCGAGATTGTCGCGCGTCACGCCGGCATTGTTGACGAGGATGTCGAGCTTGCCGAGCGCGGCCACCGCCTGCGGCACCAGCCCGTCGACCGCCGCACCGTCGGACAGGTCGCAGGCGATCGCGACATGATCCCCGCCCAGATCGGCGGCGAACGCCTCCAGCCTGGCGACGTTGGAACCGGACAGCGCAAGCCGCGCACCCTGTGCGGCAAGGCCCTTCGCGATCGCCGACCCCAAGCCACCGCTGGCGCCGGTTACGAGGGCGGTCATTCCCGTTAGGTCGAACATGTGAATCTCCAAAAAACCTTGCCTCAGAGCCGCCCCACCAGCGCCTCGATATCGGCCATCGTTACCACGCTGGTCGCGGTCGCGTCCGGCGCTATGCGCTTGACCATCGCGCCCAGGACCTTGCCGCCAAGTTCGACGAAGTCGGACACGCCGGCTTCCTGCATCGCCAGCACCGATTCCCGCCAGCGGACCATGCCTGTCACCTGCTCGACCAGCAGCGCACGGATCACCTCCGGATCGGCCACCGGCGCCGCGGTGACGTTGGCATACAGGGGCACGACCGGCGCCGAAAGGGTGACGTCGGCCAGCGCAGCCGCCATCGCATCGGCGGCGGGCTGCATCATCGGGCAGTGGAACGGCGCGGAAACCGGCAGCACGACCGCCCGCTTGATGCCCATTTCCTTCGCCAACGGTACCGCTCGATCGATCGCCGCCGTCGCACCCGAAATCACGACCTGCGACGGGTCGTTGTCGTTGGCGACCCTGCAGACATCGCCGTCACCCGCCGCTTCGGCCAGCGCCTGTGCCTTGCCCAGATCGGCACCCAGCAGCGCGGCCATCGCCCCTTCGCCCACCGGCACCGCCGCCTGCATCGCCTGTCCGCGCAGCTTCAGCAGCCGCGCGGTGGTCGACAGGTCGAGCGCGCCCGCGGCACATAGCGCGGTATATTCACCCAACGAATGTCCCGCGACGAAATCGGCCTTGTCGGACAGCCGGATACCGCCCTCGCACTCCAGCACGCGCAGCGTCGCGATGGCGTTGGCCATGATCGCCGGCTGCGCATTCTCGGTCAGCAACAGTTCGGCGTCCGGCCCGTCGGCCATCAGGCGGAAGAGATGCTGGCCCAGCGCATCATCGACCTCCTGAAACACTTCGCGGGCATGCGGGCTGGCCGCGGCCAATGCGGCGCCCATGCCGACCGATTGACTGCCCTGCCCCGGAAAGATGAATGCGCGCATCGCCGACGTCTCCTGCAAATCCAAGCCGCGCGGGGTAGTCGCTCGGCCGATCCGAACGCAAGGGGCGCGATCGCGAAGGGGGCAACTGTACCGAATGCGTTTCCGCGCATTTCCGGAACCGACTCTGCGGCTTGCATATTCCCCGGTTTCGGGTAAGTGCGGCGATCTCCGGGGACAGGCATGCCGTGTTGCCCCGGATACGCATTTGAAGACGACAGCCGGAGGGGCTCCGCGACAGGCGCGGCGTCAGCGATCGGCCAACAGACGAGAAAGAACCATGGCTCTCTACGAGCACGTGTTCCTTGCGCGCCAGGATCTGGCACAGGCGCAGGTGGACGCGCTGGCGGAAACCGCCACCAAGATCGTTCAGGACATGAACGGCAAGGTCGTCAAGACCGAAACCTGGGGCCTGCGCAGCCTCGCCTATCGCATCGCGAAGAACCGCAAGGCGCATTACGTCATGCTCGAAATCGACGCGCCGGGCGACGTCGTGGCCGAGCTGGAGCGCCAGACGCAGATCAACGAGGACGTGATCCGCTTCATGACCGTCAAGGTCGACGCCCATGAAGAAGGTCCGACCGTGATGATGCGCAAGAGCGAGCGTTCGGAGCGTGGCGACCGTCGTGGTGGCCGTGATCGTGACGACCGTGGTCCGCGCCGTGAGCGCGAGCCCGCGGCCGAAGTCGAAGCGTAAGGAGCAGCACCCATGGCACGTCCGTTTTTCCGCCGCCGCAAGAGCTGCCCCTTCTCCGCGAAGGACGCTCCCCGGATCGATTACAAGGATGTACGTCTGCTGCAGGGCTTCGTGTCCGAGCGCGGCAAGATCGTACCCTCGCGCATCACCTCGGTGAGCGCGAAGAAGCAGCGCGAACTGGCCCAGGCCATCAAGCGCGCCCGCCATCTGGGCCTGCTGCCCTACATCGTTAAGTAAGGAGCGCCCGACATGGACGTCATTCTGCTGGAACGCGTCGAGAAGCTCGGCGCCATCGGCGACGTGGTGAAGGTGAAGGACGGCTTTGCCCGTAACTTCCTGCTGCCGCGCAAGAAGGCGCTGCGCGCCAACGAAGCCAACAAGAAGGTGTTCGAGGCGAACCGTGAACGGATCGTCGCCGACAACGCCGCCCGCCGCACCGACGCGGAAACCGAGGCCAAGACGCTGGAAGGCGTTTCGGTCACGCTGATCCGTCAGTCGTCGAACACCGGTCAGCTCTATGGTTCGGTCGCGGTGCGCGACCTGGTCGAAGCGCTGGTCGCGGACGGTCACAAGGTCGACAAGTCGCAGATCGCGCTCGATCGTCCGATCAAGTCGATCGGCCTGCACGAGGTGAAGATCACGCTGCATCCGGAAGTCGCCGTGACCGTCAAGGTCAACGTCGCCCGCTCTCCGGAAGAAGCCGAGATGCAGGCGCAGGGCGTCGACGTCATGGCTTCGATGTTCGAGCGTGACGATGCCGGCTTCACCGAGGACTATGATCCCAACGCCGAACCGGGCGATATCGCTCGCGACGACGCGAACGGGGAAGAAGCGCAGGGCTGATCCCCTCGCGCTGCAATCAGGGAAAAGGCCGCCGGAGCGATCCGGCGGCCTTTTTCATTTGCCCGTGATGATTTGTCGAAGCGAACCGTCAGGGACAGGTCACGCACGCTCCGATCACGGCGGCCAGCGGGATAAGGGAGAGGATTACGGGAAGCGCCTTTGCCATCGGAATGCCTTGAATTGAGTAACGCAAGCCGTTCAAAGCGCCGCACAACAAAAGGTTTCATTTTGCTGAACGGTATATGTTCCAATTTGCAACTGATCCCATCCCCGACCGGAGGTGGTGATACGCTTGACGCCCGGCGCATTGGGGCGTACGAGCGCCCCTCCCGCACACGGCCCCTTCGTCTAGCGGTTAGGACGTCGCCCTCTCACGGCGAAAACACGAGTTCGATTCTCGTAGGGGTCACCAGCGATTGCATGCATCTGGATGCATGGTCGCTTGCACGGCCCGGACATCGACGATCGTAAGCAGCAGACTGCTCCGGCGGAGAAGAGTCGACCACCGGTCCCGATTGGCCCCGTGAGACGAATGTCAGCGTCACGGCGTTCGGTCGAGCACTAGAATGACACTTCCGCTCGTGCCGACAGCGTGTCGCCAGTGTCTCTCCCCGGTGCCACGCCAATCACATTGCCGGTTTGCCAGCGCGAATAATCGGCCATGAGGCGGAAATAATTGGTCAGGTGCCAATTCAGCCCTAGCGTCCACGTCGTGCCCGTGCCGCCCGACGGTACGTCGCTATAGTCAACATGCTCGTACCGCCCGACGAGCTCCAACGCCCCCCAACCGCCGCCGTCTCCCATCATCGGCTTCGTCACCCTTGGAGCGATCATCGTGCCGCTGCGCGTCTGATAGGGCACGGTCTCGCCGGTGATCCACCAGCCGCCGCTGATCGACGTCGCCTTGTATGTCGCGTCCCCGAACGTCGCGGCAGGCCCCCGCTCGAGGCGCCGCTCGCCATACTCGCCATAGGCGTAGAGGGGGCCACGGAAGATGCCGAGTTCCGCCCCGAAGGCCGAGGAACCATCGACACCGGTCAGTTCCGCCGAATCGACGCGGACATTGCCGCTGATCGCCCCGGCCATCAGGGTGTTGACCGTCACCGTGGCGTTCCGTCCCGGCATCGCCTCGTCGTAGATCCAGCCGCCCAGATGCATGGCGCCATTGGTCCACACTACCGGGTTCCAGTGCGCACGCGCGAGGAGGATGCGATTGTCGTTGCGTCCCGTATCCGCATCGATGCGATCGCCATGCACCGCGACGCTGGCATGCCAGTTCGGACCGCTTGCCCGTCCGGCCAGCCCCATGAGGAAGATGCCGCCATTCGGCGCCAGCGCCAGCGAGTTGACGTTCAGCGTTATGAACGGATTGGACTGGGCCGCAGTGGCGACGTCGATCCCGCGATCGGTCAGCAGACTGCCCGCGCGGACATCAGCCTCGACCTCGCCGAAACGCTTGCGATATCCCACGAAGGTATTGACCACTTCCGTCTGGTTGCGGCGGAAATCGGTTTCGAACTGGTAGAAGAGATTGGCGCCGATGGTGCCCTGCGCGCCGACTCGGAACTGTCGCAACGTCGAGGTGGTGATGTTGCGGGCATCGGCGTTCGAACCGTTCGTCGTCTGCACATCCGCGAGGATGCGGCCGCGCGGCTTGAACGAGAAGGCGCCGTTGCGGCTGGTGAAGACGGGCGCGCCACGCGACCAGTCGACCTTCAGATCGGCCGGCACATCGGGCTGCCGCGCAGCGAACTCGATCCCTTGTCGGGGCGGTTCCATCTCGATCGCGCGTCGGGATACGGCGCCCTCCTGCCTGGCTGTTGTCGAGGGTGCCGCGACGGGCGGGGAAGCGGAGGGCGCCGGCGCCTGCTGCGCCAGTTGCACCGCTGCGCCCTGCCTTGCGCGCGCGATCAGCGCGTCGGCACGCGCCCGGGTGAGCAGGCCGTTGCCGACCATCTCGTCGATCAGGGCCAGCAGCGTTCGGTAGGTCGCCTCGGTCTCGCCAATCTTTTCGCTCGATTGCGCACTTGCGATCTGCGGCGAAAGGAGCGCGGCCAGCGCCACCATCTTCAGAATTGCCTTCATCTACCTCTCCACCGCCGCTCTGTTGAGCGTACGGGTCATTGTTCGAGCCGGGACAATCGTTCTGCCCGGTCCAGTAGCGCGCGTGCGCGGATGCGAACCGGTTCGTCCACCATTGCGCCGTCCACCGCGGCCGCGCCGTCACCGCTGCCGAGCACCCGCTCGGCCCAGCGGATCTCGTCCCGCCCGGGCATGAAGCCTGCCCTGGTTGCAGGTACCTGACGGGGGTGGATCAGCAGCTTGCCGCCGAACCCCAATGCGCGGGCATGGCGCGCATCGTCCTGCGTGATCGCGGCGTCCGCGACATCGGTCGTCACGCCGTCCAGCGGTTGCGGCAGGTTCGCCAGTCGCGACGCGACCACCAGTTCGGCCCGCGCCGCCGCCAGCGCGACCCGCACATGATCGCATCCCAGATCGGCGGCATAGTCCACGGACCCGAACGCCAGGCGTTCAACATGCCCGCCGGACGCGACTGCACGTGCGTCGGCAATGCCGCGTACCGTTTCGACCAGCGCTATCACCGGTGCCACCGCAGCGACCCGCGCAAGGGGAGCGGCATGGTCGGCTTTCGGAAGCATGACCGCGGCGATCGGCAAGCGGGCGACCGCGGCAAGATCGTCCTCGAACCACGGGGTTCCGGCTGCGTTGACGCGGACGATCACGGGCAGGTCGGTAAAACCGGCGTCCAGCGCCGAGCGGGCGGCTTCCTTGCGATCCGGGGAAACCGCATCCTCAAGGTCGAGGATCACCGCATCGGCGCCGCTCCCTGCCGCCTTAACGAACCGCTCCGGGCGGTCGGCCGGGACGAACAGTGGCGCAACGATGCTGGCGATCCTGCTCATTCCCAATGCGCCTTCGCCTGCATCGCGACCGGCCCCTGGGGACGGGTCGTCCACAGTTCCATCGTATCGCCCGCCACCTTGCCGGCGTGCAGGCACATCAGGTCGTTCCCGAACAGCGTCGACAGGCTGCGAAACGAGAAGCGACGGGGCAGGCAGCCTGCCCGCTCCCGGATGGCGAGATGGAGCAGGAGCGTTGCCTGAAGCGGGCCATGGACCACCAGCCCCGGATACCCCTCCACGCCCGTGGCATAGGGATGATCGTAATGGATGCGATGGCCGTTGAAGGTCAGCGCCGAGTAGCGGAACAGCAACGGCGCCGTCGGCACAAGCGAGAGGACCGCCGCACCCAGCGGTGCCGGCGTCGGCCGGGTTGTCGTGGGAGCACCGTTGTCCAGGGCGCGATAGACGATCGTCTGCCGATCGCGCACCGCGATCGCGTCGCCACTTTCGACCTGATGCTCGACCGTGACGAAGCACAGGGTTCCGGATCGGCCCTGCTTGACGACCACGTCGGCGATCCGGGACAGTTGGCGGACAGTATCCCCGACCCTCAGTTCCCCTTCGAAAAGGATGTCACTCCCCGCCCACATGCGGCGCGGCAGCGGTACGGGGGGCAGGAACCCGCCGCGCGCGGGATGGCCGTCCTCGCCCAGCGCATCCATCGGCGCGGCCGGCTGGCACAGGCAGAAGTGAATGAGCCGCGGCGCCGGATCGCCCGCGCGCGGGCAAGCGCCCGACAGGCCCAGCGTCGTGTGGAAGCGTTCGGCCAAGGCCGGGGTCAACACATCCGTCGCGACCTCTTCCCGGCCGATCCAGGTCCGCAGATGCTCTATATCGATCGGCTCGCTCATGCTGCATGCTCCGATGCGTCGTTGCCCAAGGCCGGAACCGGGCGATAGTCCCGCGTCTCCCCCATCAGGCGGGGTGCGGGGGCGGGAATGGCAACGGGACCAGCCGGAGTATCGACGGTGATCCGGCGCAGATGCGGGTGGACCGACAGCGCCGCCATGTCATTGACCCCGGCAAAGGCGACATCGGCCGCGATCAGCCGGTCACGCGCCTCCCCCTCGCGCATGAAGGCAAAGGCGTCGGCCACCAGCGCGTCGGTGTCGGCGCGGTGTCGCACCCGCGCGACGTTGGTCGAGAAGCGCGGATCGGCGCCATAGCCGGCGTCGCCGAGGAATATCTCCGCGAACTTGCGCCATTCGCGGTCGGACTGGATCGACAGCAGCATCTGCTTGCCGTCGCGGGTGGTGAATACCCCGTAAGGCGCGATCGAGGGATGGGCGAGGCCGATGCGTTGCGGAGGTCGACCACCTTCCTGATGCAGCAGCGGCACGGTGAGCCAGTCCGCCATCACGTCGAACATCGACACGCGGATATCCGCGCCCTCGCCGGTGATGCCGCGCGCGATCAGCGCTTCGAGAATCGCGGCATGGGCGGTGGCGCCGGTCGCGATATCGACGATCGAAATGCCGACGCGCGCGGCCGCCTCCGGCCCGCCCGTCACCGACGACAGGCCGGATTCCGCCTGGATCAGCAGGTCATAGGCCTTGCGATCGGCCATCGGCCCGTCCTCGCCATAACCGCTGATCGAGCAGAGGATCAGGCGGGGATGGCTTTGCCGCAGCTTTTCCGGCGCGAAGCCGAGCCGGGCGAGCGCGCCGGGTTTCAGATTCTGCACCAGCACGTCCGCGCCGTCGATCAGCCGCGCCAGCTCCGCCTTGCCCGCCGGGGTGGCGAGATCGAGGATGACCGATTCCTTGCCGCGATTGAGCCACACGAAATAGCTGCTCTGCCCACCCGCCACGACATCGTCATAGCCGCGCGCGAAATCGCCTTCGGGTCGTTCGACCTTGACCACCCGCGCGCCGGCATCGGCGAGACGCGAGGTGCAGAAGGGCGCCGCGACCGCCTGTTCGATCGCGATGACGGTCAGCCCGTCGAGGGGAAGCCGCGCGCGCATCAATAGGACCGCGGCAGGCCGAGGATATGTTCGGCGACGTAGGAGTAGATCAGGTTCGTGGAGATGGGCGCGACCTGGTACAGCCGCGTCTCGCGGAACTTGCGCTCCACATCATATTCGTTGGCGAAGCCGAAGCCGCCGTGGAACTGGATACAGGCGTTGGCCGCCTCCCACGAGGCTTTGGCGGCGAGATATTTAGCCATGTTCGCCTGCGCGCCGCACGGCTCGCCTGCGTCATAGCGTCGGCACGACTCGAACCGCATCAGGTTCGCCGCTTCCACCTCGATGAAGGCGTCGGCGATGGGGAATTGCACGCCCTGGTTCTGGCCGATCGGGCGGCCGAACACGACGCGTTCCTTCACATAGGAGGACACGCGGTCGATGAACCAATAGCCGTCACCGATGCATTCCGCCGCGATCAGCGCGCGCTCCGCGTTGAGACCGGTCAGGATATATTTGAACCCCTGCCCCTCCTCACCGATCAGGTTTTCGGCGGGAATCTCCAGATTATCGAAGAACAGCTCGTTGGTTTCATGGTTGACCATGTTGGGGATCGGCTGAACCTTCATCCCGTTGGCCACCGCGTCCTTCACATCGACGATGAAGATCGACAGCCCCTCGGACTTCTTCCTCACCTCGGCGAGCGGAGTGGTGCGCGCCAGCAGGATCATCAGGTCCGAATGCTGGACGCGGCTGATCCACACCTTCTGGCCGCTGATGACGTAGCGGTCGCCCTTGCGGATGGCGGTGGTCTTGATCTTGGTGGTGTCGGTGCCGGTCGTAGGCTCGGTCACGGCCATCGACTGGAGGCGAAGCTCGCCCGTCGCGATCTTGGGCAGATATTTCCGCCGTTGCTCTTCCGATCCATGGCGGACCAGCGTGTTCATGTTGTACATCTGGCCGTGGCAGGCACCCGAATTGCCGCCCGCGCGGTTGATTTCCTCCATGATGACCGAGGCTTCGGTCAGGCCCAGCCCGGACCCGCCATAGGCTTCGGGAATCAGCGCCGCCATCCAGCCCGCCCTGGTCAGCGCATCGACGAACGCTTCGGGATAGGTGCGCTCCTCATCGACCTTGCGGTGATATTCGTCGGGGAACTCGCTGCACAATGCGCGCACCGCGTCGCGGATCTCGTCGAAGCCCTCTCCGGCCGTCGTCTGCATGGTTCTTCCTCTTGTTGTCTCAGCGCATGACGAACGGGTTGGGCACGTCGTCTGCCAGGTTGATCCAGACGCATTTGGTCTGAAGATATTCAACGATCGCGTGCTGCCCGCTCTCGCGGCCGATGCCCGACTTCTTGTAGCCGCCGAACGGCGCCATGAAGCTGACCGCGCGATAGGTGTTGACCCACACCGTGCCCGCGCGCAGCCGGTCCGACATGGTGATCGCGCGGGCGATGCTGGACGTCCACACGCCCGCGGCGAGGCCGTAGATGCTGTCGTTGGCGATCCGCACCGCATCGTCGTCGTCGTCGAAGGGGATGATCGACAGGACCGGGCCGAACACCTCCTCGCGCGCGATGCGCATGTCGTTGTGCACGTCGGCGAAGATCGTCGGCTCCACGAACCAGCCACGGCCGAGCGCCGCATCGTCGGGCCGCTTGCCGCCCAGGACGCAGCGCGCCCCGTCAGCCCGCGCGATATCGATATAGGACAGCACCTTGTCGCGCTGCTGCATCGTCGTGATCGGCCCGACCTGCGTCGCCGCATCCATCGGATCGCCCAGCTTCGCGGTTTGGGCGATCGCGACGATCCGGTCGACGACCGCGTCGTACACCGACCGCTGCACCAGTACGCGCGAGCCGGCGATGCACGTCTGCCCCGATGCCGCGAAGATCCCGGAAATCGCACCCTTGGCGGCGTCATCCAGATTGGCGTCGGCGAAGATGATGTTCGGAGACTTGCCGCCCAGTTCCAGCGTCACATGCTTGATGTGCTTCGCCGCCTGCTGATAGATGTGCGCGCCCGTCGCGTCGCCGCCGGTAAAGGCGATCTTGGCGACGAGGGGATGTTCGACCAGCGTGGGGCCGACCTCGCCGCCGAAACCGGTGACGGTGTTGACGACGCCCGCCGGAAAGCCCGCCTCGGCGAACAGTCTGGCGAATTCCAGCGTCGAGGCGGAGGTGAACTCGCTGGGCTTGATGACGACCGTACACCCCGCCGCCAGCGCCGGCGCCAGTTTCCACGCGAGCAGCAGCAGCGGCGAGTTCCACGGCGTGATCGCCACCACCACGCCCAGCGGCTCGCGCCTGGTATAGCTGAACATCTGCGGCTTGTCGGTGGGCAGCACGGCGCCCTCGATCTTGTCGGCAAGGCCACCGAAATAGTGGAACCATTCGGGGATGTAGCGGACCTGGCCCAGCATCTCGGCATACAGCTTGCCGTTGTCGCGGACCTCCAGCGCGGCGAGCTTCTCCGCATCGCGTTCGATCAGGTCGGCCAGACGGCGCAGCAGCTTGCCGCGTTGCGTCGCCGTCAGCTTCGGCCAGTCACCCCCGGTAAAGGCCGCGTGCGCCGCCTCCACCGCCGCGGCCGCATCGGCCGCGCCGCCGTGCGGCAGCTCCGCCCAGTCCCGGCCGTCGAACGGGTTGGCGCTGGCGAACCATCCGCCGTCCTTCGCCGCGACCTCGCGGCCACCGACGATATTGTGGAAGCGTGTCAGCGCCATGTCCGCCTCCTTCAGATCGGCGCGTGGCCCAGCGCCGCGCGGAACCGGTTCTTGATGTAAACGCCGTCGCGGGGCGGCAGGACGCGCGGCGGGTTCTCCGCCCGGATCTTGATCGTCGCGAGCTTCGTCCCCGTGCGGTCGGCGATCCGGGTACGCAGTTCCTCCACGCCGGCCATGTCGTCGATCCGCTTCGTCCAGGCATATCCCAGCGCGGCCGCCACGCGGTCGATCTCCACGCCGCGCCCGGCATGGCTTTCCTGCAATCCCGTTTCGCCGAAATGCCCGTTGTCGAGCACCGCGATCGTCAGGTTGGGCGGCTGACGGATGCCGATCGTCGCCAGCGCGCCGAACCCCATCATCAGTTCGCCGTCGCCCGTCACGACGACCACCGACCGGTCGGGCCGTGCGGTGGCCAGGCCCAGCCCGACCATCGCCGCGCTGCCCATCGCCGCCCAGAGATAGTAGTTCCCGTCATGATCGCCCGCCGCCATCACGTCGTAGCTGGCCGAACCCAGCCCGGTGACTACCAGCAGGTCGCCGCGATCGCGCAGCAGCGTCGAGACGACCTCGCGCCGGTCGAGCGGGCCGCCAAGCTGGTGGCCGGTCTTGCTTACTTGACCCACTTCTTCTCTCCGATCAGGCGCTGACCAAGCAGCAGCGCGGTGGCGCTGTCGCCGTTGAAGGCCATGGTGGCGGCGCCGTGCAGCAGCGGCGCGACCTCTTCGGGCTTGTCCGCCCGCCATGTCATCACCCCCATCAGCCGAAGCGCGGCTTCGGTCTGCTGGCCCATCGGGTTCTGCCACGCGTTGAATTCGGCCCAGTCGCCGCGCATCGTCACGGCCATCAGCAGGGGAAACCGTGCCATGGCGGTCAGCGCCAGCGTGTTGAGGCAGTTGCCCACCCCGCTCGACTGCATGAGCAGCGCGCCGCGCTCTCCGGCAAGCCACGCACCCGCCAGATAGCCGATGCCCTCCTCCTCGGTGGTCAGGACGACGGAATGAATGTCATCGTCGGCCTCGGCCATGCGGATCGCCGTCGAATGGCCCGCATCGGGCACATAGACGATGTGCTTGACGTCGTGATCCCGCAGCACGCGGAATACGTCCGCCTGCCAGTCGATCGCCTCGGCGACCGCGCTCTCCTGCCTCTCCATGTCCAACTCCGTCAGGTGTTTGACCCACACCTATCGAAGCGGCGGCATGCCGACGAATGCTCGTTCGGCCAATGAGCTATGCCGATACTGTATCGCCTGCTATATGCCGGGCATGGAAATCTCGCAGATCAAGACCCTGATCCATGTCGCCGAACTCGGCAGTATCAGCAAGGCGGCGGATCGGCTGGGGATCGCCCAGCCCGCGCTCAGTCGCCAGATCAGGATGCTGGAACAGGAACTGAAGGCGCCACTGTTCATACGGCATGGCCGCGGCATGATCCCGACCGAGCTGGGCCGCCAGATCCTCATCCCCGCCGGTGAGATCCTCGGCCGGCTCGACGACATGCGGCAACTGGCCGACGAGGGCCGCACCTCGTTTCTGGGGCGCGTCCGCTTCGGCATGACGCCCACGGTCGCCGAGATCATGACGGTGCCGCTGGCGAAGCGCGTGCGCGAGGCGCACCCGCGCCTGTCGCTGTGCTTCAGCTCGGCCTTTTCCGGGCATCTGCTCGACTGGCTGAAGCGCGAGGAGCTGGATTGCTGCGTCGCCTATGATCCGGAGGCTACCGGCGCCGTCCGAACCCGTCCGATCCTGTTGGAAACGCTTCTTGCCGTCGGCAACGCGGACAGCAGCCTGCGCGACGACCGCCCGATGACCATCGCCGAGTTTTCGCAGGAAAGGCTGGTCCTGCCGAGCCCGCTGCACGGACTGCGCCGTATCGCCGATCAATGCGCCGCCCGTGCCGGCGTCCAGTTGGTGCCCGCCCTCGAAGCGGACTCGTTCGGTGCCATGATCGATCTGGTCAAGGCTGGCTATGGCCTGACCATATTGCCCCCGGCGCCGATCTATCAGCGCATCCGGTCCGGCGAGCTGAAGACAGCGCCGCTCATTCATCCGACCCCCAGCCGGCGCGTGGTCATGACCTATCCGGCGGATCGCCCGATCAGCCCGGCGACCCGCTTCACCGGCGAAGTCTTTGCGACGATCGCGGCGCAGCTCGTCGAGCAGAACATCTGGGCCGGGCAACTCATCCCGGAAAGCTGACGCGCCGCCCCTCCCATATAATCCGGGCATAGCTGGTACAGCCAAACCGGTCTGGCCCTCCCGGCCGACCGTCATAGGCTGTCACGAACGCGGACATGCTCTCGTCAGAAGGGCACCGGATGAGAGGATAGACCATGCGCGCAACATCTGTTCGAGGATTTCAGGGCGAGGATGCCGGCGCCGGGGCCGCCCCGATGCCCCATACGGGCGATCTGAACACGAAGGACAGGATCAGCGCCATCCTGGCAGCCTGCGCCGGCAACATGGTCGAATGGTTCGACTTCTTCGTGTACGCATATACCGCCATCTACTTCGCGGCGGTGTTCTTTCCGTCCGAAAGCCAGACAGCCCAGCTTCTGTCGACCGCGGCGGTGTTTGCGGTGGGTTTCTTCATGCGTCCGCTGGGCGGGTGGTTCTTCGGCCGACTGGCCGACACGCGCGGCCGCAAGCTGGCGATGACGGCATCGGTGTCGTTGATGTGCGTCGGGTCCCTCATCATCGCGATCCTGCCCGGCTATGCACAGATCGGCGTTCTTGCCCCCGCCCTCCTTCTTTTCGCCCGGCTGCTGCAGGGCCTGTCGGTCGGAGCGGAATACGGGACGGGCGCCACCTATCTCAGCGAGGTCGCCACGAAGGGGCGGCGGGGCTTCTATGGTTCGCTCCAATACATGACCATCGTCGCCGGCCAGCTCCTGGCGCTGCTCACGATCGTGTGCCTGCAGCAACTGCTCAGCGCCGACGATCTGAACGCATGGGGGTGGCGCATCCCCTTCTTCATGGGAGCAGCGGGTGCCGTCACGGTCTTCTACCTGCGGCGCAACATGGTCGAGACGACCACGAGCAGCAGCATGAAGCGGCGCGATGCCGGCTCGCTGCGCGCCATGTTCCGCCACAGGAAGGCGGTCGCGCTGGTGCTGTTCTTCACCATCGGCGGGTCGCTCTACTTCTACACCTTCACCACCTATATGCAGAAGTTCCTCGTGCTGTCGGGCGGCTTCACCCCCGCCCGTGCCAGCCTTGTCATGACCAGCGCGCTGGTGTGCTTCATGGTCATGCAGCCGCTGTTCGGCATGTTGAGCGATCGGCTGGGCATCCGGACGCACATGCGGCTCTTCACCGGGCTCGCGACGCTGCTGGTCGCGCCGATCCTCTACGGGATACAGTCGTCGGGCGGAAACGCGGTGTACGCCTTCCTGCTGGTAGTGGGCGGCCTCGCGATCGCGGCCTTCTACACGCCGATCGCAGGACTGGTGAAGGCCGGCATGTTTCCTACCGAGATCCGTGCGCTCGGCGTCGGCTTTCCCTATGCGGTCGGTAACGCGCTGTTCGGGGGCACGGCCGAATATGTCGCGCTGCGCCTTCGCGACGGTGGCATCGAAACCGTCTATTTCTATTATGTGGCGGTCGTTTGCGGCACGGCATTCGTCGCCGCGCTGGTCATGCCGAACCTGCGGGTTCGCGGATATCTGGACGGTGACGGATCGATGGAGCGTCGCTCGGGCGGATGATGTCGGCGCCGTGCGATGCGACGCTCCGGCGCGCGGGACATGACAGAGGCGCCGTCGCCGATCGGAAGATCGGCGGCGGCGTTTCCGCCATCGTGCGATCCCTACCGTTCGTGGCCGCCATCCCGCACGGGTCCCTGCCGCCCGCCGACCAGCGGGCCGATCCAGTGCCATGCCACGAGCACCGGCCCCAGCACGGCGATGCCGGTCAGGATGCCGAGCAGGCGATGCCATCCCGGCTCCATCTGCGCATCGGCATAGGTGTCCGGCACGAGGATGACCAGCACCGCGAGCACGAACTGGGTTCCGACATAGCGGCGGGCGTGCTCGCCGGTTTCGATCATGCGCCCGATCGCCACGCCGGCGACCGTTCCGGCGATGAGCAGGACGGCACTGCCATGCGCCACCAGCAGGACCGTGCCCGCCAGCGCCGCCCCGGCGAGGCATCCGGCAATCCGCTGCCCCATGCGGCTGGATACCGGGGCGAGCCCGCTCGGCCCGATGGCGGACGCGGGCACCAGCATCACCGCCATGATCGTCACCGGTGCCTGTGCAAGGCCGGGAAGCGCCACGAATGCCGAGAGCACCGCGAGGATGGCGAGCGCCATGCCGCTTTGCGCCGCGTGCCGGGCCGCGCCGGGATGCCACCGCGCGCCGCCACTGCCCGGCTCGCGCTCGGCCGGCCACAGCCGGCGCAGCGTCAGGGTGCCCATGAGACCCACCGCGACGCAGGCGAGCGTACCGGCGACCGTCTCCAGCAGCCGGGTGCGCACGAAGTCCGGCACGGCCAGACCCGGCTGCTCGACCGCATCGAACTGCACCATCGCAAAGGTGAGCCCGACGAACAGCCACGCATAGGCCCGCCTGCCGACGATCGCGCCATATTGGGTCGCCGTGCCGATGAGGAGGAGTATCAGCGCCTGCCACGCCCATGATCCCTCGACGCGCGGTACGATCAGGAGCGCCGCCACGCCCCCGGCCAGGGTGCCGGTGATCCGCAGCATGCCGCGGACCAGCGTGTCGGCGAAGTGTCCCCGCAGCACCATGTAGCCGGTGAACGCGGCCCAGTTGACGTTGGCGGCGCCGATGGCATGCGCGATTACGATTGCCAGCAATACCGAGAGGACATGCTCGCCGATGTCGAGGCGGCGCAGCAGCAGCCGGCTGCGCTCCGTCGAGGCAGTCCCCGGCAGGTTGCCTTCCGGCTTCGGCCCGCCGGCCATGTCAGCCGTCCCGTGCCATCGACCGCGGGTCGGGTGCATTCAGCATGTCGGCATCGCCTCGACCCCTATCTCGCATATCGCGAGTGCGGGAACGGAGAAAAGGGCGGGAAACCCGTCACCCGATCCGCTGCATCCAGCCATGGGGATCGTTGCTCCGGCCGCGCTGGATATCGGTCAGTTGCTTCAGCAGCGCCTGTGTCCGTTCGCCCGGCTGGCCATCGCCGATCTGGAAGCCGAAGTCCGCCGACGACACCTTGCCGATCGGCGTCACCACTGCCGCCGTGCCGCAGGCGAACGCCTCGACCAGCCGGCCGCTGGCGGCGTCGGCCTGCCACTGGTCGATCGAATAGCGTTCCTCGCGCACCGTGATCCCCTGGTCGCGGGCCAGCGTCAGGATCGAATCGCGGGTGATGCCGGGCAGGATCGTGCCGGTCAGCGGCGGGGTCAGCATCGTGCCGTCGTCGAACACGAAGAAGATGTTCATGCCGCCCAGTTCCTCGACCCAGCGCCGCTCGGCCGCATCGAGGAACACCACCTGGTCGCAGCCCTGCCGGGTCGCTTCCGATTGCGCGAGCAGGCTGGCGGCATAGTTGCCGCCGCACTTGGCGTCGCCGGTGCCGCCCGGTGCGGCGCGGGTGAATTCCTTGGACACCCACAGCGAGACGCTCCTGGCGCCGCCGGGCCAGTAGTTGCCGACCGCCGAGGCGATGACGCAGTAGAGATATTCGGCCGACGGCTTCACGCCGAGGAACGTCTCGCTCGCGATCATGAACGGGCGGAGATAGAGCGCGCTTCCCTCGCCCGCCGGAATCCAGTCGCGTTCGGCGAGCGTCAGTTCGCGACAGGAGGCGATGAACAGATCGTCGGGCAGTTCGGCCATGGCCAGACGGCGCGCCGACCGGCGAAAGCGCGCGGCATTCTGTTCCGCGCGGAACAGCGCGACGCCGCCATCGGGCAGCGTATAGGCCTTCAGCCCTTCGAAAATCTCCTGTGCATAGTGCAGGACGGCGGCGGCGGGGTCCATCACGATCGGGGCGCGGGCGGTGATCGTGGCATCGTGCCAGCCCTTGTCCTCCGACCAGCGCATCGTTGCCATATGGTCGGTGAAGACGCGCCCGAAACCCGGATTCACAATCCGCGCCGCCCGCTCGCTCGCCGCGACCGGGGTCGCATGGGGTTCGAAGGCGAAGGTCGGCTGCGTCATGGCGTCCTCATGGATGAATGCTTGCGGTGGCGTAGGCCGGATGGCAGAAATGGTCAACATGACTGCCCCAATATCCCCCGCCCAACCCATCGCCGCGTCCGCGCTGTTCCTGCGGGAGGCCGAGGTGCGGCGCGGGATCGAACTGCTCTATTTCGGCTATAGCCACCTGACGCGCACGATCGACGAGGAACTGGCGGCACAGAATCTGGGCCGCGCGCATCACCGCGCGCTGTATTTCATCGCAAGACGACCGGATCTGTCGGTCAGCGAGCTGCTGCGCCTGCTGGCGATCACCAAACAGTCGCTCGGCCGGGTGCTGAACGACCTGTCGGCGCGCGGGCTGGTCGAAAGCCGGGCGGGCGATCGCGATGCGCGACAACGATTGTTGAAGCTGACGGCGGACGGACAGGCGCTGGAGGCGCGGCTGTACGAAATGCTCAACGCGAAATTGTCGCGAGCCTATTCGGGCGCGGGACAGGACGCGGTCAGCGGCTTCTGGGCCGTGCTCGAAGGGCTGATCCCGGCGGGCGACAAGGCAGCGGTCGCCGCGCTGGGGCGTTAGCGCGCCGCCGCCGCCAGTTCCGCGTTGCGCCGTTCCGCAGCGGCGAGCGTCGCGGCCATCAGACGTTTCAACGCATCGCCATCGTCGAGGACGTTCAACCCCTGTCGCGTCGATCCGCCGGGACTGGCGACGCGGTCGGCCAGCGTCGCGGGCGACGCATCGGCATCGGCGGCCATCGTTGCCGATCCCCGGACCGTGGCGATGGCGAGGCGCTGCGCCTGGTCGGCAGGCAGGCCGAGCGCGGCGCCCGCCGCGGCCAGCGCGTCGATGAAGCGGAACACGAAGCCCGGGCCGCAACCCGACAGCGCCGTCACCGCATCGAACAGCGCCGCGTCCTCGATCCATTCGACCAACCCGAGCGGGGCCATCAGGCCGGCGGCGATCATCCTCGCTTTGTCGTCGGCCCCGTGCGAATGCAGCGTGACGACCCCCTGCCCGATCGCAACCGGCAGGTTCGGCATGGCACGGACAATCGCGCGGACGTCGAACCGGGCGGCGAGCGCCGCTTCGTCGACCCCGGCGAGGATCGAGACCAGCAGTCCGGCACCGGCGATGCCCGGTGCAAGGTCGGGTACGACCTGATCGAGCTGTTGCGGCTTGACCGCCAGCACGACGACCGCCGGCGGCCCTTCGGGAATCGACGTCGCATGGGTAACGCCTGCCGGAACGCCGCGCGGGCTACGGGTGACGACCGTGACCGACGCCGGATCGACGCCATCGGCGATCCACCGCTCCAGCATCGCGCCGCCCATGTTGCCACAGCCGATCAGCCAGAGCGGACCCGCCAGCGGCATCATGCCTCGCCCTGCGTTTCGATCATCGACGCCGCGATCGCTTCCTTCGGGCTCTTGCCGCCCCACAGGACGAACTGGAACACCGGGTAGAAGCGCTCGCATTCGTCGATCGCGGCGTCGATCATCAGTTCGGCCTGATCGATCGTCAGCACCGGTTCCTCCCCCAGCATCGCGGCATGGCGATAGAGCAGGATGCCGCTCGACGACCACAGTTCGAAATGGCCGATCCAGAGCTGTTCGTTGATGAGGCCGATCGTCTCGTAGATCGCGGTGCGCCGTTCCTCGGCGACGCGAACGTCGGGAAGCGCCAGAAACTGCAGGACACCGTCGTCGCCGCGCCAGATCGCGCGAAGCTCGAACTCGGTCCAGCTACCCTTCACATTGGCGACGATTTCGTCGCCGTCGCGCTCATGCTTCCAGCCGTGCGCAGCGAAATAGCGCTCCAGCGTATCGATCGGCACGGCGTCGTCGCCGTCCTCTTCCACTTCGTCCAATATCATCCCCACGTCTGTAGCCGCTCGCGTCGCCCCCGTCACCCGTCACGGCGTGCGACATGGGGACCGTGCATCAAAGCGCGCCTTCGCCCGCGCCCGGACTGTCGGCAGGTTCGCGATCGAGCGGCGCCGTCTTGCCCTCCAGCGCGTCGAGCCGGGCGCGCAACGCATCGGCTTCGTCGCGGGCGGCAGCGGCCATCGCCTTCACGACCTCGAACTCGTCACGGCTGACGAAGTCCATGCCGCCCAGAAAGGTCTTGGCCCGTTCGCGGGCCGCGGCTTCACCCTCGCGCGCCATGCCGGCGATGGTGCCGGCCGCGCCGTTCACGAACTTGGCGAAATCGTCGAACAGGCGGTTGTCGGACTGCATGGAAAATCCTTCCGGGTTGGTCGGGCGACCGATACGCCCGCCCTTGTCTAAAGTGCGATTTGGGTGGAATGGGCCGGCGGCACAAGGGTTTCGGCGTTCGGATTGCGCCGGTCGATCTGCCAGTTGAGCGCCGAGGCGACGACCAGCCACACCAGATACGGCACCAGCAGCCACGCCGCCAGCGGCCGGACGCGGCCGAACGCGAAGGTGGTGGCCAGTGCGGTCAGGCACAATGCGAGAATCAGGTACAGCGCCAGCGTCACCCGATGCGCGCCGAAGAACAGCGGCGACCAGACAAGGTTCATCGCCAATTGCACGACGAACAGCGCGACCGCGATCCCGCGCGCCCGCGCGCCGCGGGCGTTCAGCACGATCGCCAGCGCAAAGCCCATCATGAGGTACAGGATCGTCCATACGACCGGGAACGCCCAGTTGGGCGGGCGGATCGCCGGCAGGTCGAGCATCCGGTACCAGCCGTTCGCATCGCCCGCGGCGACCAGTTGCCCCGATGTGAACCCCAACAGGAGGACGGCGGGGACGCACACCACGGCCCGCCGCATAAATCCCGATCGCAACTGCCACTTCGACGCGATCTCGCTCATCCCGCCCCCCAGCACCGGCCGCACCCCGCGCGCCGCCGTTCAGGGCGCATTGCTTGATGTGTGCGCTGCATCATTGCAAGCCAAACCGCCCGATTCGGGGGCAACCGCGGCAATCAGGAACTCGATATTGCCCTCAGGACCGGTAATCGGGCTGCGCTCAACGCCCTCGACCCGCCAGCCGAGACCGGTCAACCACGCGGCGACGTCGGCACAGACCCGGTCATGGACGGCGGGATCGCGGACGACACCGCCCTTTCCCACCTCGTCGCGTCCCGCTTCGAACTGCGGCTTGATGAGCGCCAGCAGCCGTCCTGCGGGCTTCACGAAGCGCAGTGGCACGGCCAGCACCTTCGACAATGCAATGAAACTGGCGTCGCAGACGACCAGATCGACCGCCTCGGGGATATGGGTATCGGTCAGCAGGCGTGCGCTCAACTGTTCCAGCACGACGACGCGCGGGTCCTGGCGCAGCTTCCACGCCAACTGGTTGGTCCCGCTGTCGACGGCATAGACGCGATCGGCGCCCCGGTCGAGCAGCACATCGGTGAAGCCGCCGGTCGACGATCCCACGTCGATCGCCACCGCCCCGGCGACGTCCCAGCCGAATTGGTCGAGCCCGTGTGCCAGCTTGATGCCGCCGCGCGAGACCCATGGATGGTCGCGACCGCGCACGTCCAAGGCGACATCGTCGGCGAACTGCTGTCCGGGCTTGTCCACCTTGCGATCGCCGGCGAACACCAGCCCGGCCATGATGAGCGCCTGCGCGCGCGTCCTGCTTTCGGCAAGGCCGCGATCGACGAGCATCTGATCCGCACGTTGTTTTGCCATGGCCCCGCATGGCCCGCCTTTCCATCGGTCGCAAGCCGTCATCACTTGGTCGATCGGCTATTGCCTATCCATTAAGTAGGAATATGTTGGTCGACAGGAAGCCGGCCCGCCCCCCGATCCTACCCCTGAGCCGGCGGGCAGGCTTCCAACGTTCCGAACCACGATGCGCAGGAGAGCGACGATGGGAAAATTCTCGACTCCCCCGACCAGTATGCCGACGGTGCTGACCGTACCCGGGCTGAACGGCTCCGGCCCGTCGCACTGGCAGACGCTGTGGGAACAATCGCGGCCCGACACGGCGCGCGTCGAGCTGGGACTATGGTCGCGGCCGCTTCGCAATGCCTGGGTGACGAAGCTGGACCAGGCGATCCGGCAAGCGCAGGCGCCGGTCGTACTGGCCGCGCATTCGCTCGGCTGCCTTGCGGTGGCGTGGTGGGCGCAATTGTCGGGACAGCCCTATGGCTGGCCGGTGGCGGGCGCGTTGCTGGTCGCGCCGGCCGATGTCGATCGTTCCGGCGCACCCGCCGAGTTGCAGGGGTTCGCCCCCACCCCGCGCTTCGCCCTGCCCTTTCCCTCGCTGGTCGTCGCGTCGACCGACGATCCGTGGGTTTCGATCGAACGTGCCCATTCGATGGCGGTCGACTGGGGCAGCCATTTCGTCGACGCCGGCGCGCAGGGGCATCTCAACGCGGCAAGCGGCATCGGCTGGTGGGAGGAGGGACAGGAACTGCTCGACCGGGTGATCGCCGCATCAGGCGACGGCCATGGCCATGTCCGCCATCCGAGCGACGCGCGGTCGGTGCTGGCGATCAACGCGACCGATGCCGCACAGGGGCAATTCCTGCGCTAGGCAGCCGGCTGCCGGTTCGATGCCGCCGCGACCGACTGGAGATAGACGGCCAGGTCGCGGACATCCTTCATCGACGGCAGTTCGACCGGATCGGCCGGGGTCGGCATCGCCCGTCCCAGCCGCTCCCAGGCCGCCTCGACCAGATCGGCGACCTCTTCGTCATCGATCATCAGGAACCGTGCCAAGTCGTCGTCGGGATGCGGCACGACGCCTGCGCCATAACAAGGCGCGACCAGTTCGCGGGTCAGCGCCGCGACCGTCGGCGACACCCCGGCATCGGCCAGCATCGCGTCGCAGTCCGCCGCGCTCCAGCCCGCGCGATACGCCTTCGCCTCGCGAAACCGGCGCCACATCCGCCAGTTGAACCAGCCGAGCGCGACTACTGCCAGCGCGATGATCGCCGCAGCCTTCTGCACACCCGTCATGCGCGGACTTCGGCGGCTCCACTCTCGTTCCAGCGCAGCGCGTGCAGCACGGTATCGACGATCTGCGGCGCGTTGAGGCCGGCTTCGTCATATTGCTTCTGCGGGCTGTCCTGATCCTGGAAGCTGTCGGGCAGGCGCATCGTGCGCAGTTTGAGGCCGGCGTCGATCAGGCCGGTGTCGCTGGCAAAGGTCAGGACATGCGCGCCGAGGCCGCCGACCGCCCCCTCCTCGACCGTCACCGCGACCTCGTGGCTGGTCAGCAGGCGGCGGATCAGCGCTTCGTCGAGCGGCTTGGCGAAGCGCAGGTCGGCGACCGTCGTCGACAGCCCCTTCGCCTCCAGCGCATCGGCGGCCTTGAGCGCCTCTTCCAGGCGGGTGCCCAGCGACAGGATCGCGACCTTGTGCCCTTCGCGGACCAGCCGGCCCTTGCCGATCTCCAGCTTCTGCGGAACGTCCGGCAGCGCGACGCCGACGCCGCCCCCGCGCGGATAGCGCACCGCGATCGGCCCCGAATCATGTTCGGCGGCGGTATAGGTCATGTGGACCAGTTCGGCTTCGTCCGCCGGGGCCATCACCACCATGTTGGGCAACGTGGCGAGATAGGTCACGTCGAAGCTGCCGGCATGGGTCGCGCCGTCCGCCCCGACAAGGCCCGCGCGGTCGATCGCGAAGCGCACCGGCAGGTTCTGGATGCAGACGTCGTGGACGACCTGGTCGTAGGCGCGCTGCAGGAAGGTCGAATAGATCGCACAGAACGGCCGCATCCCCTGCGCCGCGAGGCCGGCGGCGAAGGTCACGGCGTGCTGTTCGGCGATGCCGACGTCGAAGAAACGGCGGGGGTGCTCCTGCGCGAAGCGGTCGAGCCCGGTGCCCGAGGGCATCGCGGCGGTGATCGCACAGATGCGGTCGTCGCGTTCGGCCAGCCTGCTCAGCGTATGGCCGAACACGTTCTGATATTGCGGCGGGCCTGCCGGCGCCTTCACCTGCGTACCGGTGATGACGTCGAATTTCTGCACGCCGTGATATTTGTCGGCCGCCGCCTCGGCCGGGCCATAGCCCTTGCCCTTCTTGGTCACGACATGGACGAGGATCGGGCCTTCCTCCGCATCGCGGACATTTTCGAGCACCGGGATCAGATGGTCGAGATTATGGCCGTCGATCGGACCGACATAATAGAAGCCCAGCTCCTCGAACAGGGTGCCGCCGGTCGCCATGCCGCGGGCGAATTCGTCCGTTTTGCGCGCGGCGGTGTGGAGCGGGCGCGGCAGGCGGCGGGCGATCCGCTTGAGCGCCTCGCGCAGCCCCAGGAACTCGCGGCTCGACACGATGCGCGACAGATACGCCGACAGGCCACCGACCGGCGGGGCGATCGACATGTCGTTGTCGTTGAGGATGACGACGAGGCGATTGCCGGCCTGTTCGGCGTTGTTCATCGCCTCATACGCCATGCCCGCCGACATCGCCCCGTCCCCGATGACGGCGATGCCCTTGCCGGGCGTCCCGGCGACCTTGTTGGCGACGGCGAAACCCAGCGCCGCGGAGATCGAGGTGGAGGAATGCGCCGCGCCGAACGGGTCGTATTCGCTCTCGCTGCGCTTGGTGAAGCCCGACAGCCCCCCGCCCTGCCGCAGCGTCCGGATACGATCGCGACGGCCGGTCAGGATCTTGTGCGGATAGCATTGGTGGCCGACGTCCCACACCAGCCGGTCGGCGGGCGTGTCGAACACATAATGGATCGCGACGGTCAGTTCGACGACGCCCAGCCCGGAGCCGAGATGGCCGCCGGTGGTGCCGACCGCGCTGATCGTTTCCTGCCGCAGTTCGTCGGCGAGTTGCCGCAAGTCACCGGGTGCCAGCTTGCGAAGGTCGGCGGGCGTGTGAACGGTGTCGAGCAGCGGCGTGCTAAGTAGATCGGCCATCACCGCTGCCTAGCGCAGCCCGGACCCACTGTCGATTGCCGGCACGTGTCCGACCGGACAAACCCCCCATCCGGTTCAGAAAAAGCGTCAGTCCCCGTTGCAATCCGCACAGGTCCCGCGCACTTCGATCACCGGACGCACCGGCGTGAACCCGGCACCCGTCGCCGCGTTGCGGACGGTGCCGGTGATCTTGTCGTCATCGATATGCGTCGTCTGTCCGCAGCGGTCGCAGACGAGGAAGATGCAGTCGTGCAGACAGTCGGGATGGGTGTTCGCGAGATAGGCGTTGGCGCTTTCCACCCGGCGCGCGAGGTTCGCATTCACGAACAGGTCGAGGATGCGATAGACGCTGTTGGGCGCCACCCGCCGCCCCTGCGCCTTCGACACGGCATCGGCAATGTCATAGGCGGAGGCAGGTTTGTCGAACGAGGCGAGCACGTCGAAGATGCTGGCGCGCATCGCCGTCCATTGTTCGCCGGCGCGGGTCAGCGCCGTCTCCGCCGCCTTGTTCCATGCGGCCCCATGTCGTTCGTGATGTTCGTGCGCCATGGTTGTGAGATAGGCAACCCGGCCGATCGCGACAAGCGGCTCGGCAGCCGGCGCTGCGGCCGGGTCAGCAGCCGGCGCGACGGTTGAGATAATGGCCGAACGCCAGCAGGCCGACGCCGGTCAGCGTCGCCATGGCTTCGGGCACGCCGTGCGGCAGGGTCAGCGCCAGCGCCATGATGCCGAGCCCGATGCCGCCGACCGCCGTCGGCAGACGCTGGCCATGGCGCAGATAGCCCGCCCCCAGCGCGACGACGCCCAGCAGCACCGCGAGCATCAGGCCGATTTCGTGGATCGCCGGGTGCAGCAGCGCACCGCCGACCGATGCCAGCAGCGCCATGACCGCGATCGTCGCGACGCAATGCACCGCGCACAGGGCCGACAGCAGGATGCCGGCCCGGTCGAGGCGACCTTCGTGCAACCAGGATCGGGCGGTGGAACTGCGCATGGCGACCCTATGCCGCATATCGCGCGAAGTTACAACATATCGCTTCATGCCCGGGGTAACGATGCGCGCGTGGATCGGTTCGACCGGTTCGCGGAAATGTCGGCAAGGCGGGTTGGCGGGCGGACGAAACGGGCGTGGCGGGTCGAACGGAAAGGCCCCGTCCGCCCCGCCGCGGACCAAACGCCCGTGGCGCGTGCCGGCGGCTACCGTTTGCGCGTCACCATCAGGTCCGGCTTTTTCGGCGGCTTCCACCCCATGGGCGGCTCGACGCGCTGTCGGCTGGTCCCCAACCCCATCGCGCCGGGTTGCTGTCGGGTCAGCCCCGCCGTGTCGGCCGCCGACGCTTCCGCGACATCGGCGCCGCCGCGCAACAGGTTGATCCGGTCGCGCAACCGCGAGGCCGTTTCGAAATCCATCGCGGCGGCGGCCGCTTCCATCTGCTCGCGCAGGACGTCGATCGGATCGGTCATCGGGCATCAACGCACGACGGCGCCGGACGGATCATCGCCAGTCGAACGTGAGCGGCGCCTCGCGAAACGCGAAGCGATCGAGGTGGCGGGCGACCGCCCCCTTCAGCGCGTCGAGCTGTTCGGCGGAGGTCGCATCGATCCGCACGGTCAGCGCGTCGCCGGCATCGAACGTCACCAGCGCATCGCCCGGATGGTCGGCGCCGCGCGCGTCGCGCGGAAAGACGACGGTGCCGTGGCCAGCGTCGAACTCGACCGTCAGATTATGCTGCCAATGCTTGCACAATTGCTGGAGATAACGGCTGGCATTGGCCGTCGGCACGATCGCGGTGGTGGTGAAATCGCTCATATCCGTTCGACCTTCTGTGCTGCTTCGTCGAGAATCGCGGCAACGGCGTGAAGGGTGTCGGCATCGACATTCTCCCCCGACAGCCGGTGGTGGAGCGCGGCGCGCAGATTGGCGCGGGCGCGGTGGATGGGTCCGGCATCGGTCCGCGCGCGATGTTCGCCCAGCGCGGTCAGCCGCGCGAAGAGGTCGGCGACCTGTTCGCCATCCTGTGCCAGTTGCGCGGTGCCCGCCCCGGTCACGGCGAACAGCTTGCGCGTGCCCTCGCTGGCCTGTTCCTCGATCAGCCCCATGTCGGTCAGCAGGGTAAGCGTCGGGTAAACGACGCCGGGGCTTGGTGCATAGGCCCCGCCCGTCCGCGCTTCGACCGCGCGGATCAGGTCATAGCCGTGGCGTGGCGCCTCCGCGATCAGCGCCAGCAGCACCAGCTTCAGTTCGTCGCCGCCCAGCACCCGGCCGCGCGGACCACCGCCGTGGCGACCGCCATGCCGTCCGCGACCGCCCATCCCCGGACCGCCGGTCCACGAGGCATATCCCATTCCAAATCGCATTGTCGTCTCCGATATATCTTGCACACAAAGATATATCTTGCTCCGCTGCCTGCAAGAGGTGGTTTCGGCATTTTTCGCGAGCCCCTATATTGGTGCCATGGCCGACCTCTTCGCCGATTTCGCCCCGCCCCCGCCGGACACGCCGATCGGCGGACCGCTGGCCGACCGACTGCGCCCGGCCGCCCTGACCGAGGTGGTGGGGCAAGCGCATCTCACCGGGCCGGACGGTGCGATCGGGCGAATGGTCGCGGCGGGGAAGCTGTCGTCGATGATCCTGTGGGGACCGCCGGGCACGGGCAAGACGACGATCGCCCGGCTGCTGGCCGATGCGGTGGGCCTGCGCTATGCCCAGATCTCGGCGGTATTTTCCGGCGTCGCCGATCTGAAGAAGGTGTTTGCCGAAGCGCGCGACCATGCGCGGATCGGCAAGCGAACCCTTTTGTTCGTGGATGAGATCCACCGGTTCAACCGTGCGCAGCAGGACGGTTTCCTGCCCTATGTCGAGGACGGCACCGTCACGCTGGTCGGGGCGACGACCGAGAATCCGTCGTTCGAGCTGAACGCCGCGCTGCTCAGCCGGGCGCAGGTCCTGATCCTCCACCGGCTGGGTGCCGCCGCGCTCGACGAGCTGCTGTCGCGCAGCGAAGCGATGGAGGGACGCCCCCTGCCGCTCGACGACGCGGCCCGTGCGGCATTGGTGGCCAGCGCGGATGGCGACGGGCGGTTCCTGCTGAACCAGGCGGAGACACTGTTTTCGATCCGGTTGCCCGAACCGCTCGACCCCGCGGGGCTGTCGACGCTGCTGCAGCGGCGGGTCGCGGTGTACGACAAGGACCGCGAAGGGCATTACAACCTGATCTCCGCGCTGCACAAATCGCTGCGCGGATCGGACCCGCAGGCCGCGCTCTACTATATGGCGCGCATGCTGACCGCGGGCGAGGAACCGCTGTACGTGCTGCGGCGGCTGACGCGGTTCGCCAGCGAGGATATCGGCCTTGCCGATCCGCAGGCGCTGGTCCAGTGCCTCGCGGCCAGGGACGCGTACGAGTTTCTCGGCAGTCCGGAGGGCGAGCTGGCGATCGTGCAGGCGTGCCTGTACCTCGCCACGGCGCCCAAATCGAATGCGGCGTACATGGCGCAGAAGGCCGCGTTCCGCACGGCGCGCGAGACGGGGTCGCTGATGCCGCCGCCATCGATCCTGAACGCGCCGACCCGGCTGATGCAGGATATCGGCTATGGCAAGGGCTATGCCTATGACCACGACCAGGCCGACGGATTTTCGGGCGCGAACTACTGGCCCGAGGAAATGACGGCGCAGCGCTTCTACGAACCGACCGGGCGCGGGTTCGAGCAACGGATCGCGGAACGGATGGCATGGTGGGACGAACGCCGCCAGACGTCGTGACCCGCCGCTTCACCCGGTTCGCCGCGATCGACTGGTCGGGACAGGCGGTCGCGCGGCCCAGCGGACTGGCGGTCGCCGAGCGGATCGATGGCGCGCCGACGCTGGTCACGCGCGACGGCGGCTGGTCGCGCGGCGCGGTCCTCGACTGGCTGGCGGCGCTGGCCGACGACGGTGCCGACATGCTGATCGGGCTGGACCTGTCGCCCGCGCTGCCCTTTGTCGATCGCGGGAGTTACTTCCCCGGCTGGGCGGCGTCGCCGGGCGATGCACGGGCGTTATGGGCGATGGTCGATGCGGTGGCGCTGGGCGACCCGCATCTCGCGGCGACGTCGGTGGTGGAGCATGACGCCTTGTCGCGCCATTTCCGGCGGCAGCGGATGTGCGGCGACCTGTTCGGTACGGGACGCGGGCGGTTGCGGGTGTGCGAGGAGCGGCAACTGGCGGCGGACCTGTCGCCCACTAGCTGCTTCAACCTCGTCGGCGCGGCGCAGGTCGGCAAGTCGAGCCTGACCGGCATGCGCGTGCTGCACCGGCTGGGCGGCAGGGTGCCGATATGGCCGTTCGATCCGGTGCCGGACACCGGGCCGGTCCTGGTCGAAATCTACACGACGATCGCGGCGCGGGCAGCGGGAGTACGCAGGGGCCGCAGCAAGCTGCGCGATGCGGAGTCGCTCGACACGGCGCTCGGGATGCTGGGCAGCCGGCCGCACGTGCCGATCGGGCGCTACGACGATCATGCCACCGATGCGCTGCTGGGTGCGGCATGGCTGCACATGGTGGCCGGGGATGCGACGCTGTGGCGGCCGGCGGCGCTGACGCCCGAGGTCGCGCGGACCGAGGGGTGGACGTTCGGGGTCAGGTGACGGCGACTCGTCCTCCTTGCCGGAGGGACGGACGGGGGTTGCGGGTCCGTCCGATCCGGCAGGCGTTGTGTTGCGCCACACCGCTTGGTAGATGGCTCGCGGCGTGCCCCGTTA
The DNA here is from genome assembly GCA_003240755.1 of Sphingomonas hengshuiensis. Lineage (GTDB taxonomy): Bacteria > Pseudomonadota > Alphaproteobacteria > Sphingomonadales > Sphingomonadaceae > Sphingomonas > Sphingomonas hengshuiensis_A. Next base: position 105,535 of record QFNF01000005.1, read on the forward strand.
CGTTAATGGTAAACGGCTTCCTTTGTAACGAAGAGACGCGGGTTCGATTCCTGCACGGGGCACCACCCGGCCTATGGCGTCATGCCGGACCGGCAGGTCATGACATCGCCGGCGCGGCGGGTGGGACCGGGCTGTCGGGCAGCGGGATGAAGTCGTCATGGTCGGCATCGGGCAGTTTCATGCGGCCCGCCTTCCAGTCCGATGCCGCCTGCGCCAGCCGGTCCTTGGAAGACGACACGAAGTTCCAGTAGAGGAACCGTTCGCCCACCGGTTCGCCGCCGAGCACCATCACGGTCGAGCGCTCCAGCGCCCTGACCCGCGACGCGGCGGGCGAAACCACCAGCATCCGGCCCGCGCCGCAGCGGCGCCCGTCGATCTCGATCGCACCGGTCGCGACATAGATCGCACGTTCGGCATGGCCCGCCGGAATCTCCGCGCTCGCCCCCGGTGCGATGTCGAGATGGGCGTAGAACAGGGGCGAATGCGTGCTGACGCTGGCCGTCAGCCCATAGGCGCTGCCCGCGATGAGCTGGCCGTGCACGCCCGCATCGCTCCATTGCGGCAGGTCCGCGCCCTCGTGATGCGAGAAGGACGGGGCCGTCTCCTCATCCTCCACCGGCAGCGCCACCCACGCCTGGATACCGTGCAGGCGGTCGCCGACCGCGCGGCCTTTCTCGAACCGCTCGCTGTGCGTGATGCCGCTGCCCGCGGTCATCCAGTTGACCTCCTGCGGACGCACCGCCTGTTCATAGCCCAGGCTGTCGCGGTGCATCATCTCCCCCGCGAACAGATAGGTGACGGTCGACAGGCCGATATGCGGATGCGGGCGCACATCGATGCTGCGCGGTGCGCCGGGCACGACGTCGATCGGCCCCATATGGTCGAAGAACACGAACGGCCCGACCATCCGCCGCTTCGCGAACGGCAGCACCCGCCCCACCTCGATCCCGCCGCCCAGGTCGCGGCGGCGCTGCTCGATCTCCAGTTCGATCGCGTCGGTCATCGTCACCCTCCTTCAGCCCGCTGCGATCCTCGCGCAATCGGCATGTTCCCCGAACGACGCGGGGATCGCGCCATCCGGGCAAGCGGCGTCGGTCGGCAGCGTCGAAGCGAAATTCGGCGATTATCCGGCCAACAGTCAAGGCTCGCCCGCAGCCGCCCCGGCCATATCCGGACGGATGCTCAGTCGTTGCCCCGGCGATAGGGGCTCTGGATGTTGGCGAGCCACCCGGCGCGGTTCTGCGGCGTGGCGGCCAGCGCCCCGCGCGGGCGGCGGGCGGCCGCGATGTCGATCCTGTCCGACGGGAAATGCAGCCCGGCACGGCCATCGTGCGACCAGCGCACCCGCCCCTCGATATGGTGCAGCGTCCCCATCGTCACCAGCACCCGCCCCTCGGGCGGCAATCCGGCCGGATCGTCGATACAGGCGCCCGATTCGGACAGGTTGCGGACGCGGGCCTCGACCACCTGGTCCACGGCCTCGATCCGGGCATGCAGGATGACACTGTCCCGTCGCGAGCGGGGAGGAAACGGGTCGGACGGCGAATCGCTCATGGCCCCGATACGATAGCCGACGGATCGCTAACGTCCGGTAAACGTCGGTCGTTCATCCACGGAAAATTGGTGCCCCTGGCCGGGCTCGAACCAGCACTCCTTGCGGAATCCGATTTTGAGTCGGACGCGTCTACCAATTTCACCACAGGGGCACGCGGCGCTCCGTTAGCCCAAGCCGCGCGCCCCCGCAACCGTCAGGAAAAGACCCGATCGATATCGGCGCTGCCATGGGGATCCTTGGGATCGGGACCGAAGCGGTTCGGCCCGCGCGTGCCCTCGGTCACATACAGCACGAACAGCCAGATCCAGCCGATGATCGGCAGGAAGACCAGCAGCATCCACCATGCCGACCGGTCGGTGTCGTGCAACCGGCGGAACGCGACGGTGAACCCCGGGATCAGCAGCGCGAGGCTGGTCAGGCCGTTGATCGGGCCGGTTCCCTCCCATCCGAACCCGAACAGGCTGTCGACCAGCGTGGTCGCGATGCCGACCAGGAACGAGAACAGCGCGAACATCCAGTATTCCATGCGCCGCGAACGGCCCCGTACCTCGAAATACCGTTTCAGCGGCAGGATCATCCAGTCCATCGTCACCCCCTTCGTTACGTTCTTCGTTGCATTCGTGCGAAGCGTTGCAATACGCGCCGGCAATGGCAACGCCGCTACCGTCTCAGTTGGTCGGGGGCCGGCGACGATAGCTGAGCGCCTCGGCGACATGTGCCCGCCCGACACCGTCGGCCTGTGCGAGATCGGCGATCGTCCGGCTGACCCGCAGCACGCGGTGAAAGGCACGGGCCGACAGCCGCATCGCCTCCGCCGCCTGCGCCAGCAGCGCCCGCGCCGGCGCGTCGAGCGCGGCGGCGCGTTCCAGCACCTTGCCGTCGGCCTCGGCATTCGTGCGCACGCCGTCGGCGGCATAGCGTTCGCGCTGCACCGATCGCGCCGCCGCCACCCGCGCCGCGACCTCGGCCGATCCCTCGGCAGGCGGCGGCAGGACGAGGTCGGCGGCGCTGACCGCCGCCATTTCGATGCTCAGGTCGATACGGTCGAGCAGCGGCCCCGACACCTTCGCCTGGTAATCGGCGGCACAGCGCGGCGCGCGGGCGCAGGCGAGCGCCGGATCGCCCAGATGCCCGCAGCGGCACGGGTTCATCGCCGCGACAAGCTGCACCCGCGCCGGAAAGGTGACATGGGCGTTGGCGCGCGCCACGCTGACCTCGCCGGTCTCCAGCGGCTGGCGCAGCGAATCGAGCACCGCGCGCTGGAATTCGGGCAGTTCGTCGAGGAACAGCACGCCCAGATGCGCCATGCTGATCTCACCCGGCCTGACCCTGAGCCCGCCGCCGGTCAGCGCGGCCATCGATGCCGAATGGTGCGGGCTGCGGAACGGGCGCGCCCGCGTCATCCGCCCGCCGGCCAGCGTTCCCGCCACCGACTGCACCATCGACACCTCCAGCGCCTCTGCCGCATCCAGCGGCGGCAGGATGCCGGGCAGGCAGGAGGCGAGCAGCGACTTGCCCGCACCGGGCGGGCCGACCATCAGCAGATTATGTCCACCGGCCGCGGCGACCTCCAGCGCGCGTTTCGCGGTTTCCTGCCCCTTCACCTGTTTCAGGTCGGTGCCGCTCCACCCGTCCTCCGCGCCGCCCGGCACCGGGTTGCGCAGCATCTGTTCCCCCTTCAGGTGGTTGAGCAGCGACAGCAGGTCGGGCGCGGCGACCACCGACGTGCCGGCCCACGCCGCCTCCGCCCCCTGTGCCGCCGGACAGATCAGCGCCTGCCCCGCACCGCTCGCCAGCATCGCCGCGAGCAGCACGCCGGGCGACGCCGCGATCCGGCCGTCGAGACCCAGTTCGCCGACGACCAGATGCTCGGCCAGCCCCTCGGCATCGACCACCCCCATCGCCGCCAGCAGGCCGAGCGCGATCGGCAGGTCGTAATGCGACCCCTCCTTCGGCAGGTCGGCCGGCGACAGGTTGACGGTAATCCGCTTGGGTGGAAGCGCCAGCCCGATCGCCGCGACAGCGGCGCGCACCCGCTCGCGGCTTTCGCCCACCGCCTTGTCGGGCAGCCCGACCACGACGAACGCGGGCACGCCGGGCGCCAGTTGCACCTGCACCTCGACCCGCCGCGCCTCCAGCCCCAGATATGCCGCCGTCGATACGATCGCGACCATGCTGCCCCTGTTCCCCGTTTGCCCCTGACGTCCATAGCCGCTTTCCGCCGATAGGGAATGGTCCGTCGCGACCGTCTTGCCAGCGCAACACACGACTGGCATGGGCCTGCCGATGCGGGTCGCGCTGGTCATCGTCGGGGTGTTGCTGGTCGTGGTGACGCCGCTGGTCGCGGTGCTGCCCGGCCCCGCCGGCATCTTCACCTTCGCGGCCGGCATGGCGTTGATCCTGCGCAATTCCCGCTGGGCGCGGCACCGCTTCGCTCGCCGCCTCCGCCGCCATCCCCGGTTGCGCGCCCTGTCCGACCGGGCGCTGCGCCGCGCCAGTGCCAGGCGGCGGCGGATGCGCGCCGGGGCGTGACGACCGGCGTTGACTTGGCGCCCCTCCATGGGTAATGGGCCACCACGCGGCCGCCGTCACTGGCGGCTTTTTACGTTCTGGCAGTTTGAATACCCGGGGAATGAGTGATGAAGCGGACTTTTCAGCCGAGCAACCTGGTACGGGCCCGTCGCCACGGCTTCCGCTCGCGCATGGCGACGCCGGGCGGCCGCAATGTGATCCGCGCGCGTCGGGCGCGCGGCCGCAAGAAGCTGTCGGCCTGAGGAAAATGCTTCGCCGCCGGGATTATCTGGCGGCGAATGCGGGACGCCGGGCGCCGATGCCCGGTTTCGTCCTGCTGGTGCGCAGCCGCGCCGCCGACGAACTGGCCGATACGCCGCCCCAGGCGATGCGCATCGGCATTACCGTATCGAAAAAGGTCGGAAACGCCGTCGTCCGCAACCGGATGAAACGGCGTTTTCGCGCGCTTGCCGCAGAGCTGCTGCCCGAACAGGGAATCGCCGGCGCCGATCATGTGCTGATCGGCCGGAGCAGCGGGATCGAACGTCCGTTCGACGAGCTGAAGGCGGACCTTTCCAGGGCATTGCGCAAGGTTCGGCGGTGAACGACGCCCGCCCGGATGCCGATCCCACGCCCGGTCCGGGCATCGCCGCCCGACTGCTGATGCTGGTGGCCCGCGCGTGGCAACTGGGACCGTCGCTGATCCTGCCGCCGTCCTGTCGCTACCAACCTTCCTGTTCGGCCTATGCAATCACCGCCCTTGCCCGCTATGGCGCGGTGAAGGGGGCGTGGCTGGCCGCCAAACGGATCGCGCGCTGTCACCCGTGGGGCGGGCACGGCCACGACCCGGTGCCCTGAGTCTGCGCCTTAAGGATTTCGCGTGAAGAACGACCAGAAGAATTTCCTGCTGTTCGCGGTGCTGGCTGCGCTGGTGCTGTTCGGCTGGCCGTACATCGCCAACCATTTCTTCCCGGCCGCCAACCCGCCGGTGACGAAGCTGGAGGACGGCAAGAGCAAGCCCGTGGCCAATCCGGCGACCGATCCCGCCGCCGACACCGCCAACGCGATTCGCGACCGGGCGGCGGTGCTGCGCGAAACCCCGCGCGTGGCGATCGAAACGCCGGGGGTGCGCGGATCGATCAACCTGCGCGGCGGGCGGATCGACGACCTGGTGCTGGTCAAGCACAACGAAACCATCGCCAGGGATTCGCCCCCGGTCCGGCTGCTGTCGCCATCGGGCACGGCGGATGCCTATTTCGCGCAGTTCGGCTGGAGCGGCACCGGCATCACGCCGCCGCCCGCTGATACGCTGTGGACCGCCAGCGGGACCAGGCTGACCCCGCAGACGCCGGTGACGCTGACCGCCCAGTCGGGCGGGCAGCGCTATCTGATGCAGATTTCGGTCGACGACGGCTATATGTTCACCGTGCGCCAGAGCGTGGTGAACACCGCCGCGCAGCCGGTGCAGGTCGCGACCTATGGCCTGCTCAGCCGCCGCGGCGCGCCGGTCGACAAGGATACGATGACGATCCAGGTCGGGCCGATCTACGAAGCGGGCAACGGCGTGAAGTTCGACGTCGACTACACCGACATCGACGCCGCCCCGACCAGCTTCAATGCGAAGGGCGGCTGGCTGGGCTTCACCGACCATTACTGGATGACCGCGCTGATCCCCGATCAGAACGCGCAGCACGCGCTGTCGCTGAAGGGCGGCGACCAGCGCCACCAGGCCGATTATCGCTCGCCCACGCTCGCCACGCTCAATCCGGGCCAGGCGATGACGCAGAGCGCGCGGTTCTTCGCCGGCGCGAAGGAGAACAAGCTGCTGAACCGCTATGAGGAACAGGGCGTGCCCTATTTCTCGCGCGCGATCGACTGGGGCTGGTTCCGCATCGTCGAGGAACCGATCTTCACCTATCTCGACTGGCTGTTCCGCATGGTCGGCAATTTCGGCGTGGCGATCATCCTGCTGACGCTGACCATCCGCGGCCTGATGTTCCCGATCGCCCAGCGCCAGTTCGCGTCGATGGCGGCGATGCGCGCGATCCAGCCGAAGCTCAAGGCGCTGCAGGAACGCTACAAGGACGACAAGCCGCAACTGCAGCAGAAGATGATGCAGCTCTACAAGGAGGAGAAGGTCAATCCGGTCGCCGGCTGTCTGCCGACGCTGATCCAGATTCCGATCTTCTACGCGCTGTACAAGGTGCTGCTGCTGACGATCGAGATGCGGCACCAGCCGTTCGTCGGGTGGATCAAGGACCTGTCGGCGCCCGATCCCGCGACGATCCTGAACCTGTTCGGCTATCTCGACTTCACCCCGCCGCATTTCCTGGCGATCGGCATCGTGCCGGTGCTGCTCGGCATCTCGATGTATTTCCAGTTCAAGCTGAACCCGGCGCCGATGGACGACATGCAGAAGCAGGTGTTCGGGCTGATGCCATGGGTGCTGATGTTCATCATGGCGCCGTTCGCGGTGGGCCTGCAGGTGTACTGGATCACGTCGAACCTGCTGACGATCGCGCAGCAGCAGTTGCTCTATTCGCGGCATCCGGCGCTCAAGCAGGCGCCCGCGAAGTGACCGACCTGCCGCCCCCGCCCCCCGGCGACGACCGCTTCGACCCGGAACAGGTCGAAGCGGCGCGCAAGATCTTCGCGGGGCCGATCCAGTTCCTGAAATCCGCGCCGTCGCTGGAGCATCTGCCCCCGCCCGACGTGGCGGAGATCGCGTTCGCCGGCCGGTCGAACGTCGGCAAGTCGTCGCTGCTCAACGCGCTGACTGGCCGCACCTCGCTGGCGCGGACCTCGGTCACGCCGGGGCGGACGCAGGAGCTGAACTTCTTCGACATCGGCACGCCGCTGAAATTCCGGCTGGTCGACATGCCCGGCTATGGGTTCGCGAAGGCGCCCAAGGACATGGTCCGCAAGTGGCGGTACCTGGTGAACGACTATCTGCGCGGGCGGCAGGTGTTGAAGCGTACGCTGGTGCTGATCGATTCGCGCCACGGCATCAAGGATGTCGACCGCGAGGTGTTCGAGATGCTCGACAAGGCGGCAACCAGCTATCGCATCGTCCTGACCAAGACCGACAAGATCAAGGCGACCGAACTCGACGCGGTTTATGCCGCCGTCGGCGACGAGGTCCGCAAGCGCCCGGCGGCGCATCCGGATGTGATCTCCACGTCGAGCGAGAAGGGCATGGGGATCGCGGAACTGCGCGCGGCGGTGATCGAGTCGCTCGGCTGAAAGGTCGCCGGCGCGGGGATATGGTCGGGCTCAGCCCTGTTTCGACGCCAGCAGCCCGGCGCCCAGCGCCACCGCGCCGACCGACAGCGTACACGCCACGATCATCAGCACCCCGTCGCGTACCAGCAGCGCGATGCCGAACGCCATGATCGCCGCCATCGGCGCCGTGCTGGCGAACGGCAGCAGCTCCAGCGGCGGCACGGTGAAGCATAGCAGGAACACCGCCACCCCGGCGATCCTTACCATCGGCCCCCGGGTCAGCGCCGGCAACCGCCCGTGAAACCAGGCGTCCATCCGCCTGCCGATCGGCCGCCCCTTGTCGACGACCTTCATCAGCTTGTCGCCCGTCATCCCGCGATTGGCGAGGAAGCCCGGCAGCCACAGATGCTCGCGCCCGATAATCAACTGGATCGCCAGCAGCGCCACCACCAGCGCCAGCGCGGTCGGCAGTCCCGGAATGCCGCCGACCGGCGAAATCTCGATCATCGGCAGCACGATCAGGAACGGGCCATAGGCACGGTGGCCCATCGCCTCCAGCATATCGCCCAGCCGGACCTTGTCGCCGCCGGCCGTCTCGCCCAGTTCCTGCAGGCGGTCGAGAACGTCGCCGACGCTCCGCGGATCGCCATGTTCGTCCTTTTCCGCCATGCCGTTCGCAACGGATCGTTTCGCCGCCGGTTCCGATGGGTCGACACGCCGCGGGGGACGTGGCACGACCGCGCGCATGCTGAAGCTCATCATCGGGAACAAGGCCTATTCCTCATGGTCGCTGCGCGGCTGGCTGGCGGCCAGGCTGTCGGGCCTGCCGTTCGAGGAGGTCGTCGTCCCGCTCTACGACGCCGACTGGGACAGGCGCCGCGACGGCGACGAATTCGCGCCATCGTCGGGCAAGGTCCCGATCCTGTGGGACGGCGACGACATCGTCGTGTGGGACAGCCTGGCGATCGTCGAGTATCTCAACGAGAAATCGGGCGGCGACAGATTCTGGCCGACCGATCCCGCCGCCCGTGCCATGGCCCGGTCGATGGCGGCGGAGATGCATTCGGGCTTCGCGCCCTTGCGCCGCAAGCACAGCATGAACGTCCGCCAGGTCCATGATCCGGTCCGGCCCGACGACGACGTGCTGGCCGACCTGTCCCGCATCTATGAACTGTGGGCACAGGCGCGTGCGCGCTTCGGCCATGGCGGCGACTTCCTGTTCGGGGAATTCGGCGCCGCCGACATCATGTTCGCGCCGGTCGCGACGCGGATCGTGACCTATTCGCTGCCCTGCCCCCGCTTTGCGATGGGGTACATCATCACGCTCCTCAACCATC
>QFNF01000043.1 GCA_003240755.1 Sphingomonas hengshuiensis
CGGCTTTTCATCGTGGCGCTGGCATCAACCCCACAATTTACAATCAGAGCGACAAGGGCAAGCTTGGGACGGCGCGCTGCCGGCCGATCTGAGTTGCAGCGTTCGGCCTGGTACCTGGCTCTACCGGTGTTCGCCAAAATGAGTCGCTCACAAGTGCAACGAGGGGAGAGAGCAATGTTGCGTTCGGTGCCGGTCGTCCTGTTCTCCCTCCTCATATCGACAGCCTGTACGGGTCAGTCTTCCGCACAGACCGTGGAACATGTCCTGCGGCAGAAGACCGCTCGGCTGAAGGCGCGCGATCCGGGCAAGGAGGCCGCGAGTGCTGCCACACGAGGCGACTCCCGCCTTGCCGCGACCAACTACATCGGCCCGATGCCGTCTGGCTGGAGCCTGCCGGGTGTTTCCTGCGCCGTTTGGACGCGGCTCGCGATCGGCAAGTGGTATGTCGCGGACGACGTCATCACCAGCAAGGAGGAGGTGACCCACGGAGAGGCGGTCGTCCGCTTCGTCAACCGCTACAATCAGGCGCTCGTCGATCGCCCGGCGTTTCTTTATCCCGAGCTCTGCGCGCGTGAGGGTAAGCGACCGAAGGCCCGCTACACAGGTACGGTTCGCACCTACGCCGAAGCTGCGCGCAGCGCCGATCCGGCCATGCTGGCGAGCGTGCCGGCCGGTGCCGACATCAATGCGCGTGACCCGCTGGGGCATACCGCCCTGAACTGGGCTCTGTACCGCAGCGACGGCGAGATGGCGCGCCTGCTCGTCGAGCGCGGCGCCGATCCCAGCGTACGGCCCCCTTCCAGCGGGGGTGACTATGACGGGCCGGCTCCGCTCGCTCAGGCCGTACGAATGAAGAACGCCGCGCTCATTGCCACCATGCTGGATCGCGGTGCCAGGTTCAGCGGTGCTACGGGTCTGTGCGTCGATCGTCGTGAACCGGAACAGCTGACCGCACCCGAGTGCGATTGGATCGGCCTTCTCGTGATGTCTGGCAGAGCAGACTTGCTTGAGCGCGCCGTGCGCGACCGGAGGGCGACCGCTATTGCCGGAGAGCAGGCCGCTGTTCAGGGCGAGATCGGGTCCGGCTTTACTCGCGCACTCGATACGCGGCAGGAGGATGCGGTCATCCGGCTGCTGCCTCTACTGGAAGGCGGCGATCCGTCCTTTTGGGTGCATCGGTTGATGAAAGCAGGCCGCTTCGATCTGGCGCGACGGTACGTCGCCCTGCACGCAGAGGAACTGGGCCGATCGAAAGCGGAATCTACGCTATGGGCTGTCGCAGCCCAGGCCGGGCAGGAAGACGCCCTGGTCTTCCTCGCGAACTATGGCGGCGAACTGAACCTCCTGCCTCAGCCGCGCCTGGGTTCCTGCGGGACGGCGGCTTCACGCGGCGACATCGACGCGCTTGCCACGTGCGTGCGCGAAGCCGCCGATCGCCGGCTCCGGATCGAGGCCAGGATTAAGGCGGGCGACACTCCCGGACTCCTCGCACTCGCCCGCGAGGCGACCGACCTTCACGAGTATCGCCGCGCCACCATTGTTGATGTGGTCGCGCAACATGGTACCGCAGCCATGATGAGGGCGCTGGCTCCGCTCGTCGCGCCTGTCCGATTGGACAGATTTCATGACCAAAGTCAGACGGCCTTTCCCGACTCTCGCTTTCCGCAGATCGCGTCGTGGGACGGTCTGCTCGCGCTCAAGCAGCGGCTCGACAGCTTTCCCAGGGCTGCCAATGCGGCGGTGGAGAGAAACGATCCGGCGCTTGTCGCATCCCTCGCCGCCCTGAAGCCGACCGGCGTGGCTCCAGCACTGACGAACTACATGGGACGCATCGAGCCGCGCATTCCGATGGAGCCGCTTGAGGACTCTACGACGGAGGCACTGCCGAACGCACCCGATGCCGACAAGATGGCGATGATCCGTTCGCTCGTTCAGTTGGTCGCGACTAGCGACGGCCCGCAAGCGATGGAGGATGCGCTGGGCTCCGCAATTCGTGCAGGGTGGAATGACGTCATACGGCTGATACTGGCGGCAGGGTTCCGCGGCGATCGGGCGCAACGACCCGACCAGCTGTGGCATTGGTGGTCCGGCCTGTCGAACGCGTGCAAGCCGTCGACGGGAGAGCTTCTGACCAGTGCCGGGGTCAGGATCGACTACCCGCTCGATGCGCGCCTGAACGGCGAGCCGCCGATCTGGCTTGTCACCGCGGGATGCAAGAACCCGGCGAGCGCCGCAGTCCTGGTCAGGGCAGGCGCGGATGTGAACACCCTCTCGGGACTGGAAGCAGACGGCGACACCATGGTCGACGTCGCGCTCCGGCGTCGAAAGCCACTGATGGCCGAGGCGTTACGCAAGCTGGGTGGCGTGACATCGGCCCAGCTGCCGCCTGGCAAGTCAAGCAAGCGACAGGAAGCGCGCGGCGATGTCGATTGGGATCTCGTGCCGAACGGGGAAGTGCAGTGAGAACCGGGCCGGTGCTCCTGGCCCTGTTGCTTCTTGCCGGCTGCGCAACGCCCAGGGTGCCGGCAAGCTGTGCCGGCCTACGGGGGGTCGGCGCCGTTCCGATCACCGACGCAAGCGGCGTCACGCGCATCCGCTACACCTATGCCGACGAGACGGTGCGCCTCCCGCATCTGCAATGCCGCGCCGACCAGGGCGACCGGTCGGCCATGGTCGAGCTCGCCCGCGCGCTGGAGACGGGCGAAGGCGTCGCACGTGACGACGTTCGCGCCGCTGCGCTATACGAGAAAGCGGCGCAGGACCGGCCCGCCTTCACCAGCATCTACTCGCCGCCCGTGCGGCTCGGCGGATCGGGGCAGGTCACGATGATCCCGAACACAGACGGCGGACCGGGTGATGCGGAGGCAAAATACCGGCTCGGGCAGATGCTCGTCGAGGGACGCGGCATCGGACAGGATGTCACGCGGGGACAGGAGCTGATGGCAGCCGCACAGCGCCAAGGATTTCACCCCTGAGCTGACCTACACTCGACGCACCGTCTGGCCTAAGCGTACGTTTTTGGGCCTTCTCTCACCGGTCCCCGTACTGAGCTTCCCGACGGCTGCCGCTCAAGGCAGCCGTCGGGAAACCTGCAATCCATCCCGCATCACTGCGGCGTGATCGCTATCACCTCAGCGTTCATGCCCTGTGCCTTTGCTGTGAAGCCGACCCGCTGCCCTGCCCGCAGGTTCTTGAGCAGCGCAGGCGGCGAGGCACGAAAGGTCATCGTCATTGCGGGCCAACCGATTGCGCCGATCGGGCCGTGCTTGATGGTCACGGTGCCACCGCGAGGGTCGAGAGCCGTGATCGTACCGACGCCTTTGCCGACCTTCGCGGCCGAAGCCGGGGGCGATGCTGGAGCGGCCATAGCGTTCGCAGTGAGGGGGGTGAGGAGCAGGACGAGACCGGCCCGAAGCGTAGACGGCATTTTCATGATGCACTCCTTTTAGCGCTGGTGAGACCTCGTTGCCGCAACAGCATGTAGGCGGCAGGCAAGATGAACATGGAGAGGAGGGGAGCAGTCAGCATTCCGCCGATCATTGGCGCCGCAATACGGCTCATGACTTCGGAGCCGGCACCGTGCCCGACGAGGACGGGAAGCAGGCCCGCGATGATGACCGCCACCGTCATCGCCTTGGGACGAACCCGCAACAGCGCCCCCTCCCGAATGGCTTCGACCACCTGTTCCCGAGAAGGCGTCGGCCCGCGCTCGGCGAGGGCGTGCTTCAGATAGATCAGCATCACGACGCCGAACTCTGCGGAAACACCCGCCAGGGCGATAAACCCCACTCCAGTCGCAACTGACTGCGCATAGCCGAGCAGCCAAAGGATCCAGATCCCGCCTGTCAGGGCGAAGGGCAGGGTGCCCATGACGAGCGCCGCTTCGTCGAGCCGTCCGAACGTCATATAGAGCAGCAGGAAGATGATCGCGAGCGTCGCCGGAACGACCAGCATCAGCCGGCTTTCGGCACGTTGGAGATACTCGAACTGCCCCGAATAGGCGATCGATACGCCGGGGCTGAGCCGCACCCCTTTCACCACGGCGCGCTGCAAATCGGCAACGGTGGAGGCCAGGTCACGGCCGCGGACGTCGACGTAGACCCATGTCGATGGTCGACCGTTCTCGGTCTTGAGCATCGGCGGCCCTTCGGCAACCGACACTGTAGCGACGGTGCCGAGCGTGATCTGCTGACCCGTGGCGGTGACGATGGGGAGGGTGCGCAGTCCCTCAAGGCCGTCGCGCAACTCGCGCGGGTAGCGGACGCTGATCGGATAGCGCGCCAGACCCTCGACGGTTTCCCCGATTGTTTCCCCGCCGATCGCACCTGAGACGATCTCCTGCACATCGGCGATGTTGAGGCCGTACCGGGCGGCGCTCGCGCGATCGATATCCACGTCGACATAGCGCCCCCCGGTCAATCGTTCCGCCAAGGCTGAACTGACGCCCGGGACGGTCTTGGCGATCCGCTCGACGTTGGCCGCAATCCGGTCCAGCTCGGCGAGATCGGCGCCCGACACCTTCACGCCGATCGGGCTTTTGATGCCGGTCGCGAGCATGTCGATCCGGTTGCGGATGGGCGGCACCCAGACGTTGGTGAGGCCGGGTACGCGTACCGTCCGGTCCAGCTCCTCTACGAGCTTCGCCGGGGTCATTCCTGCCCGCCATTGGCTACGTGGCTTGAACTGGATGGTCGTCTCGAACATCTCCAACGGCGCCGGGTCTGTCGCGGTCTCGGCGCGTCCGGCCTTTCCGAAGACGGTTGCGACCTCCGGCACCGTTTTGATGAGCCGGTCGGTTCTCTGCAGCAGCTCGGAAGCGCTCGCGGCTGAGAGGCCGGGCAACGCCGATGGCATATAAAGCAGGTCGCCTTCATCCATCGAGGGGATGAACTCGCCCCCGAGACGGGAAAGGGGCCACGCTGTCGTCGCCAGCACTGCGGCGGCAATCGCGATCGTCACCCAAGGGCGCGCCATCACCCGATCCAGGGCGGGGCGGTAAAGGCGGGTCAGGCCCCGATTGATGACGTTGTCTTGCTCGGCGGGAATGCGCCCCCGGATGAGCCAGCCCATCAACACCGGGACGAGCGTGACCGACAGGATGGCGGCCGCCGCCATCGCATAGCTCTTGGTGAAGGCGAGTGGGGCGAACAGCCGTCCCTCCTGTGCCTCTAAGGTGAAGACTGGCACGAACGAGAGCGTGATGATGACCAGGCTGAAGAACAGCGCAGGACCGACTTCCGCAGCCGCTTCGGTGATGACCCGCCACCGCTCCTCGCCGGCGAGCGTTCGGTCGGGGTTCTCATGCTCCCAATGCTCGATCCGCTTATGCGCGTTCTCGATCATGACAATGGCCGCATCCACCATCGCGCCGATCGCGATGGCGATGCCGCCCAGCGACATGATGTTGGCGTTGACCCCCTGAACCCGCATGACGAGCAACGCGGCGAGCACCCCCAGCGGCAAGGTCACGATCGCGACCAGGGCCGATCGCACGTGCCACAGGAACAGCCCGCAAACGAGGGCGACGACAACGAACTCCTCGACGAGCTTGCCGGACAGGTTCTCCACCGCGCGATCGATCAGTTGCGACCGGTCGTAGGTGGTGACGATCTGCACGCCGGGAGGGAGGCTCTGCCTCAACTCCGCGAGCTTCGTCCTGACCGCCTCGATCGTCTCGCGGGCGTTCTTGTCCTGACGCAAGACGACTACGCCTCCTGCGACCTCGCCCTCGCCATCGAGCTCGGCGATCCCGCGGCGCATCTCGGGGCCGACCTGGACCGTGGCGACGTCGCCCAACGTGACGGGCACGCCAGCTCCGGCAACCTTGAGGGGTATCGCGCGAAAATCGTCGGGCGTGCGGAGATAGCCCGATGCGCGGACCATATACTCGGCCCCACCCATCTCGAGCACCGAACCACCAGCTTCCTGGTTGGCGCGTCGTATGGCTTCTACCGTCTGCGCGTGAGTGATGCCGAGCGCGGCAAGCCGGGTCGGATCGAGAAGGACCTGATACTCCTTCACCATGCCCCCGATGCTCGCCACTTCAGCGACGCCGGGGAGCGTCTTCAGTTCGTAGCGCAGAAACCAGTCCTGCAGCGACCGGAGCTGAGACAGATCGTGACGGCCGCTGCGATCCACCAGCGCATATTCGTAGATCCAGCCAACCCCGGTAGCGTCCGGACCAAGCGCGGCTTGTGCCCCTTGTGGCAGCCGGCCTTGGACCTGGCTCAGATATTCGAGCACGCGGGAGCGCGCCCAATACAGGTCGGTGCCCTCGTCGAAGATCACATAGACGTAGCTGTCGCCGAAGAAGGAGTAGCCCCGCACGGTCTTGGTCCCAGGCACGGACAGCATGGTGGTCGTCAGCGGGTAGGTGACTTGGTTCTCGACGATCTGCGGCGCCTGACCCGGCCAGCTCGTCCGGATGATGACCTGTGTGTCCGACAGATCGGGCAAGGCGTCGACGGGCGTTGCCCGCATTGCGACGACACCGGCGATCGCGAGCGCGATGACAGCCAGCACGACAAGGAAGCGGTTGGCAACTGACCAACGGATGATCGCCGCGATCATCGGCTACCCTCCTGCACAATACGGCGAAGCGTCGGCCCTTCCGAGGGCTGATCGAAGCCGAACCGGACGCGGTCTCCCTTCTTGTAGCCGCGCAGCAGGGCGGGATCGGCAACGCGGAAGGTCATCGTCATCGCCGGCCACCCGATCGCCGGCACCGGCTGATGCGACAAAGTGATCGAGCTGGCGTCCATTGCCTCGACCTGACCGACCGTCTCGTAAACTTGACCGGCAGGAGCTGATTGCGGTTTCGGCCGCGCTGTTGCGTCACCGCCAATCGGCCGCGCCTCGAGACCTGCAAGGCTGGCCTCGGAATCGATCAGGAATTGACCCGACGCGACCACCTTCTCGCCTTCGGCGAGCCCGGCGAGGATTTCGGTTTTCCCGCCGCCCTCGGCGCCGGTTCGCACCTCGGCGGGTCGGAACCGCCCGCCGGAGTTGGCGAGCATGACGAGGGTTCTGCGACCTGTGCGGATCACGGCTTCGCTCGGCACCAGCAGCCTGTCGCGTGCTCCCTGGCCCAACCTCACGCTGGCGAACATGCCGGGCCGGAGCCTGCCCCCCTTGTTGGCAAGCTCGATGCGAACAGTGAGCGTTCGGGTTTCGGTCTGCGCCTGGGGGAGAATTGCGGCGATGCGGCCCGCGAAGGTTTCGCCTGGAAAAGCCACAAGCGTGGCGGCCACTGGCGTGCCGACCCGCACGCCGCCCATGGTCGCTTCCGGCACGGCCGCATTGAGCCAAACCGTCCCGAGCCCATTCACCTCGGCGAGAGTCTGCCCCATGGTCAAGGTCATCCCCTCCCGCACATTCAGCGTCTTGATGACCCCGCCGATCGGCGTGCGGATCGTCGTGCGCCCGCCCGACGCGCCGGTCATGCCGAGGAGCGCCATGCGCTGGCGCGCAGCGCGCGCCAGCGCAGCATCGCCCGTGCGACGGACGGCCTCGTATTCGGCACGGGCACCTGCCCACTCGGGGACAAGCAGATCCGCCAGAGGCGCCCCAGCGGGGACCACGTCACCGGGAGCACGCGCATAGACGCGCTGAACGAAGGCGGCGCTGCGCGACTGGATCACCGCCAGGTTGCGCTCATTGAAGTCGATGCTGCCGGTCACGGTTACGGCGTTGGTGAGCGTTCCGCGCTCGACAGGCACGATCCGAGCGCCAAGGCGCTGGACGCTGCCCGGGTCGATGGTCACGCCCGGCCCGACGTTCGCGCTGCCCCCCTCGTCGGCATAGCGGGGGATCAGCTTCATCCCCATCGACGACAGCCCCGGACCATCATGGTGCTCGGCCGGGATCATTGGATCGTACCAGTAGAGGATCTTGCGCTGATCGGTCTGGGTCTGCCCGGATGGCGCGCTGGCTGTATGTTCGAGCCGCGCGATGCCGAAGCCAATGCCGCCTGCCACAAGGGCGAGCGCAGCCGCGGCCGTTGCGAGGCGCGTGCGGCTGATCGTCGTGTCGCTCATCGATCCTCGCTCCCGAAAGCAATAGTGAGGCGGATGGCATCGGACGCGACCTCGGCTTCCCGATCGAGCACCGTCAGCTCGGCGTCCGCGAGCGATGCCTTGGCATCGACGACGTCGGTAAGGCTCGCCCGACCGGTCGAATAGCTGGCGGTCTCCAGCTCGGACCGTTCCCGCGCAAGCGGTAGAAGCACGCGTTGTGCCCGCTGCCACTGGCTATGATGCATCTGATGGTCCGCAAGAGCAGCTTCGAGGTCGGCCGCCAGCGTCCGTCGCGTTTCCTCGCGTTCCGCCTCGGCTTGCGCTCGGGCGGACTGACGCGCAGCGATGCGGGGATCTTGGCGCGAGCGCGCGAACAACGGCAGGCTCATTGTGACCCCGGCCGACATCATGTCCCCGTAGCGTGGGTCGCGGCGCTGATACGCCACTTCAAGGCCCCAGTCCGGACGCTTCTCGGCCCGCGCTGCATCCACGTCGGCTTCAGCCCGGCGGATGCCCGCATCGGCTGAAACGATGTCGGGATGCTGTTCAAGCGCCGCGCGCAGCCGTGCCGGCGCCAGATCGATGGCCGGCACGTCGCCAACCGTTTCCGGAGCCTGTACGCCGGTCCAGCGGGCCAGCATCGCGCGCGCGCGCGCAACCCCAGCCACCAGCTCGTCGCGCCGATCCTCCAAGCCGGCAATGGCTTGGTCGATGCCTAGACTCTGGGCTGGGCGCGCCGTCCCTGATGCCACGGCGGTTCGCGCGACCGCCGGCAGGGCACGGAGCGAATGAATGATGCCGTCGAGTGCGGTCAGCCGTCGCGCGGCATAGGCGAGATCAATCCACGCCTGACCCGCACCCAGCCGGATTTGGCGGACCTTGGTCGCCTGGGCAGCTTGCGCGGTCTCGACGGCTGCTCGCGCCTGCGCCTGTGCGGCGTGGCGCTTCGCGAGGTTGGGAAGGTCCTGCTGGAAGCCGACCCTCTTCATCGTCATGCTATCTCGCGAAAGCGAGAAGGCCGGTGGGCCCGAGACTGGATAATTCTCAACCCCGACCGACACACGCGGGTCTGGGAGGCTCCCGGCGGCACGAGCCTCGGCTTGGGCGGCGGTCACCCCCGCGCGCTCGGCGACCGCTCCGGGAGCATTAGCGGCCGCTTCACGTAAGGCTTGGTCATAGGTAAGTGTCTGTGCCTGCGCGGCGCTCGTCGATAGCGCGGCGGTAGCCAGCATCATGGATGCACGCATCGTTGCTCTTTCAATCGCGAATGGAAGATCCGAGACGGAGCACGGGAGCGCTCCGCCTCAGAACCGGATTGAGGGCGGGCTCAGCCGACCTTCTCATCCTTCATCGACATGCAGGCTTTGGGAGCGTGCTTCATCGTGGGGCATGCACACGCGGTTTCGGGTGCCGCGTCGGCAACCCATTCGCGTCGCTGACCCGGGGTTGAGCGTGGCCCGAACTGGGGTGCTGGGCGCCATTCCCAATGCCCCGTGACCCCCTGCGACGGCGTAGCAGCCGAAGCCGATGCCGACGATACAGCAACAACGGCGGACAAAGCCGCCACGAGTATCTTGTTCATAGCAAATTCCGTTCCGAGCTGAATATGTGACCGGGTTCTCGCCGCCCGGAGGCGGAAAGAGAGCGCTAGGTCGGGTTCGTCAGCTCAGACGGTGGGAGGCTCTGGCTCTGGCGGCACGTCCCGTCCGGTCAAGAACGTGACCGCCGCGGCATGGAGCGCGAGCGGGACAGTGGCAGGTGGCGCAACTAGCGGCAGCCGATCCTGCATCGTCATCGGGATGACACATCCCATCTGAGCGATACAGGCCAGCGTCAGCCCTTTGCAAGGCGCCTCATGCGACGCCTTCGGCATTTCCTGCGCCTCGGGGCAGCCTATGCCCGACGGCATGGTGTGGCTCGCTTCCATCATTGGCGCGAAGGCAGGGCCTCCGGCATACGCGGCCTGTTGGCCGAGAAAGCCAAAAAGCGCTCCTAAGAGGAGAAAGAGGGAGACGCGCCTCATCACAACCTTAGGAGCATCGGCCACGAACTTGGAGGTGTCAACGACTATCCGCCGTGGCGCGCGAAGACGCGCTTACCGCCGGGGCCGAATGCAACGACGTCATAGGGCTGCGCTTTCATGCCCGGCATCTTCATGCCCGGTGACCCCATCGGCATTCCGGCGACCGCAAGGCCGGTGACGCCCTTTGGATGCGTCGCCAGGGCGCGCTTCATGTCGGCGATCGGAACGTGACCCTCGAAGGCCATGCCGCCGATGATGGCCGTGTGGCACGATGCGAGGTCTGCAGGGACGCCCATCTTGCGCTGGAAAACATCGCGACGCGCATCATCGATGATCTGAACCTTCCGGCCGAACTGCTGGCGCACCTGCGCAGCCCACTTCTCGCAGCAACCGCACCCTGGGTCGCGGTGCATGGCAATATCGGCAGCGGATGCCATCGTCGGAGAGAGAACTGTTATGGCCATCAGGCCAGCCTTTTTAAGCATTAATCGACTTCCTCGTTAGCCAATTTACCGGCACAGCAGTTTATCTCAACAGCTCTGGGCACTATCGGACAGGAGAACAAGCCTGTGATTACTCCCAGTTGCTTGCAGATGCTCGCTTCGCCGGTCTGATTGGGCAATGACATTATAATACGCGGCTCCCGGGCGCATCCCTCACTGTTTCCCAATGTTTTTGCTTGGCGCGGGAATAGGAAACCGATCCCAGTTGGGCGGAGTTGTCCCAGCGCTACCAGCGCTACCAGCCGAAAGGACTATCATGAAACTCCCTCGCTTCACATTGGCCGCAACCGCAGCCGCGATCGCGCTGACGGGCGGCGTCGCAATCGCCCAACAGGGCGGCAGCATGCACTCCATGCCCGGCATGGACATGAGCCACATGCAGAACATGACTCCTACCCAGCGTGAGATGATGGGCGTCATGCAAAAAATGAATCAGGGAATGATGCAGGGCATGATGGACCCTGATCCCGGCCGGGCCTGGATGAAGAGCATGGCTGCGCACCACCAGGGCGCCATCGATATGTCCGAGCTGATTCAGCATCATACCAAGGATCCGAAGGTGCTTGCTGAGGCACGAAAGACCGCAGCAGAGAACCGTAAATCCCTCGCCGAACTCAGGGCGAAGATGTAAATCTGCCGTTCCGACCATCGGTAATGGCAAGTGGGGAGCTGGTAGTTGTCCGGCTCCCCACATTCCAAGGAAGCGGAACGGCATCCCGCCCCCTAACAACGTTTAGATGAAGAGCAGATCCGTGCCCGCGTACGTAATCGCAGGATTGTTCACAAACGCGCCCCCTTCGACGCTGCTGAACATGAAATCGTCCTGCGACATATCAGCCGCGTAAACGCCCTCGATCAGGACCGATCCCTTGCCTGTGTCGGTGGACCAGGACACCAGTACACCGTTGCTTTGATCCTGGACGCTTACCTGGTTCGGCAAAATGTCTTCGAACGCAATGTGATCGAACGCTCCCGGGCCGGCATCGAAACCGCCGAAGATCATGTCGTTGCCACTGTCAGGGCGCACAACGAAAGCATCCGCTCCGTCGCCGCCATTCAATCTATCGTTGCCGGTCCCGCCGTCGATCATGTCATGGCCGGCCCCCGCGTAGATCGTGTCGTTACCGGCTTCACCCATCAAGCCATCGGCCATGGCACCGCCATAAAGCTTGTCGGCGCCATCGCCCCCCTTGAGCATATCGCCACCATCGCCGCCATCGAGCACGTCTCGCCCTGCGCCGCCCTCCAGGTGATCCTCACCGGCACCGCCGAATAGCTTGTCGTCCCCGGCAAGGCCGAAAAAGACGTCGCGGTCACCCGTGGCTTGGAAGGTGTCGGCCCGCGCGGAGCCGTATTTCACATCGAAGTCGTCAAAGCTGTATGCTGCGCTCGGGTCCGTGGCGCCGGTTGCTGCGGGTGCCGAGACGTCGCCGCCTTCCTCTTTGGCGAAGCTGGTGGCCTGCAACCGGTCCGCACTCGCGTCCGCGGGTTGGAGAAGGTAGCGATCGTCGGTGAACATGAAGTCGTTCTGGGCCAGCTCGCTCTTGGCCACGCCGACCAGCAGCACCGAACTCGCACCCTCATTCCAGCTCACACGGGTTCCGAAGGCGGTTTCCTCGAAGCGCAACTCCTCAGGCGAGATGTCGCGCAGCGCGAGGTGGTCGAACATACCGGGACCAGGCTTGAAGTCATAGATGATGTCGTTGCCGCTATCACGGTCGACAACGAAGGCGTCGGCGCCGCGGCCGCCCATCAGGATGTCGTCACCCTTGCCGCCTTCGATATCCCCATGGCCATCGCCTTCGCTGAGGAGGTCGCGCTCGTCCCCACCTCTGAGCGTGTCGTCCATTGCACCCCCGAGCAGCACATCGCTCCCCGCCCCCCATCGAGATAGTTCATGCCGTTCCCGCCAAGCAGGAAATCGGCACCACGACCGCCCCAAAAGGCGTCATCGATCACACCGCCGGTGAGCACGTCGCTGCCGCCCCGACCGAAGGATATGTTCATTTTGCCGCTTTGCCCAAGTTCCACGTCGGAACCAGCGTCTCCGATAGTGAGGTGGTAATCATCGATCACCCGATCAACGCGCGAACCACCACGATCCTGCTTCCAAGTCATCGTCTGTCTCCCGTATTGGTGCGCCCACATCTTTCAAAGAAGCGCGATTCACAGAATACCCCGAAGGTCTTACAGTTCCTCCGAGCGCTGCCAGACAGCAGGCATCGCAGACTATACCAATAGAAGTTTCAAGCCTTAGCAGAGGTCCTTCGCGGCGGCTGAATACAAGTGGTCACGCCCGCCCGCCTAGTCTTTACGGCGGGTCGTAATCTCTTCCATCTAGCGCGCGAGAAGGTCCCTATCCCTCACGTTCGCGCTCAAAACCTTATACGCGGCCCGAGGGTCCAACCCTCATCGGCCATGCAAAATTCACGGGAAAGGGGAGGGCGCACGCCCATCAACCCTGGCCGCTTGCCAGCGGAGAGCGGCGCCCGTCCTATCCCGGACGGCCGCCGCCCCAGCCTCACGCGACAGCGTTGGTTGCCCCGGAGCGGACCCGTTCAGCGCATCGGCTGAAGGCTATTGATGCCGGTGCTTTCGTCCGTTTCAGGTGGCGGAGGAGCAACGCCCTTGTCGCGATAGGACGGCAGGTCCGGCGCACCGTCAG
Source organism: Sphingomonas hengshuiensis (assembly GCA_003240755.1). GTDB lineage: Bacteria > Pseudomonadota > Alphaproteobacteria > Sphingomonadales > Sphingomonadaceae > Sphingomonas > Sphingomonas hengshuiensis_A. The sequence goes on from QFNF01000043.1 coordinate 13,207, forward strand.
GCGTTGGTTGCGCCTCGAGTTTGGCGATCATTCGCTTCATCTGCGTGATCTCGCGCACCTGAGCGTCGATGATGCCATCAGCAAGTTTGCGGACCTCGGGGTCCTTGATGTGTGCCCGCTCGCTGGTCAGGATCGCGATCGAATGGTGCGGGATCATCGCCTTCATGTAAGAAACGTCGTCAACCGTTTCCTGGCTGCGGACCAGCCAGAGCGCTGCGGCGAACACCACGACGCTTCCACCCAGGATGAAGGCGTTGGTTCGCTTGTTTCTGTACATCGACCACATGAAGCCGACCATGATGAGCGCCATCGTCGAGCCCATGACGAACGCCATCCAGAACCGCGTTTGGCTAAATTCGATGTGACCGAGCGCATAGACGTTGACGTACATGAGGCCGAACATCACGACCGTGGAGGTCGCGATCATCGCTGCGAACCGGCCATAGCCCATGCCCATGTTCATTTTATCGTCGTTGTGATCCATCACGCATTCCCTTGCTGAAGACGGGTTTGCCCCCCGGCGTTACGACGCGACCGCTTCGGCCAACGCATGTAGAGAAGCACGGCGCCGCCAAGCCAAAGGGCGAGGCCACCGAGCGCGAACCCTAGGAGCCACGGCGTGTTGAAGTCCTCGTGGTTCTTCCAATCCATGATATGGAGGCCCCAGAAGAAGTCGTAGAGCCGCCACGTGCCGGTCCTCACCGCCACAATCCGGCCAGTGTCGGCCGTGACGAAGACACGGGTGGAATCCGGATCCGTGAACGTCACCCGCCAGGCGGGAAGCGGGCCGCGATACTCGGCGCTGGCGCGCTTGATCAGCTCCACCGTCGCCCTCGGTCTGCCTTCGCCGCGCCAAGCTGTCCTTGCGACAGCCTGGACCTGGGCTGCGGTCGGGGCGGGTAACAGTATCCCCGTCCTCGCATCGAATAGCCGCGCCCCTTCAGCCGTCGCCACCTCGGCCACTGGGCGGCCAAGCCACATGCGGTAGGTCACGGAGTTGATCGGCGTTCCACTCGCCGCGATGATCGCTGAGGGCGACGCGAGCACGACGCCGCCAGGCAGGGACGCGACGGCCTTGCGGTCCACCAGGTGATCTCCATGCACACGATCGATGGGCAAGAAGCTCATCAACGCGCCACTCATGAACCATAAGAGGAGCTGCGCACCGACGATGATCGCGAGCCACTTGTGAGTGCGGCTCGCAAGAAGGTGCAGCCGAAGTTTGGTGCTTCTCAGGGTCGGCTCTCCATCCGTGCCGGGCTCATTTCATGCCCGGCATATCCTTCATCATCTCGTCGTGGTCGGCAGGTGCGCTCGCGACCAGCGACTTGTACTGTTCAGGCGTCATCCCCGGGAGCTTGCGCACGAACGCTACCATGTCCCAGATCAGCGGATCAGAATGGGTTTTCCCCCAAGCGGGCATAGCGCTGAGCTTTACCCCGTGCTTGATCGTCCAAAAGGCCTCCGCCGGATCGTGCGTATGCTCGGCTTTGGCCAGCTCGGGCGCGCGCGGGTAAAGACCCTGGCTCATCTCGCTTTGCTCAACGCCTGGACCGAGGTGACAGCCAGAGCACATCTCACCGTAAAGTCCGGCGCCGATCCGGACGCGCTCGGGGGCGTCAAGATCGGGTGGGGGCTTGATGCCACGCGCACGCACAGTGATCGAGCGATCCCGCAGCGTCTCGAGCAGTGCAAAGACCGGTCGCGTGTGCGGCTGATCCGCCGCAACATCATAGACGCCGAGGTAGATGAACACTGCCGCGCCTATGGCTACCAGCGTTGTCAGCACGGCGACAAAGGACAAGCTCGGCAGGTGCCGTCGCAGCATGCCAGACCTCTCCCTTTCCATGCCTTTCCATGCCTTTCCCCTTTTATCGGTTAGCTAGAGGCTAATCTTGCAGCGTAAGAGCGACCTCAGAACCACATGCGGACGCCGGCAACGATGCTTTTGGACGTGGCCTTGTCGCCCTCCGCCCGAGCATAGCGGGCGGTGTCGCCAAACCGACGATCCCACGACACGCCGATATAGGGCGCGAACTCACGTCTGATCTCGTAGCGAAGCCGCAATCCCAATTCGGCATTGCTGAGGCCTGATCCGATACGATTCTCTGGCACATCCTGAGCGGCGAAGTTCAGCTCGGCACGCGGTTGCAGGACCAATCGCTGGGTAACGCGTTGATCGTAATATCCCTCTAGCCGGCCTAGCACGTCGCCCTTGTTGGACAGGAACAGCGCCCCTTCGAGTTCAAAAAACCCGGGTGCCAGCCCCTCCACTCCGACAGTGGCGTAAGTGCGCTTCGGCGATGGTCCTAAATCCTGCCGGACACCTGCCTGTAAGTTGAAATAAGGGCCGATCGCCCGGCTATAGAGCGCTTGTACCTCTGCACTTTCGATGCCCTCGCGAAAGGCACCTTCGCCCTCGGACTTGACGAACAGGCGGTTGATGTCCCCACCGAACCACGCTTCTCCATCCCAACGATAGCCATCGCGGCCGTTGCGGAACTGGTACTCTGCAAGGTTCAACAGCACCTGGTTGAAGTTTTGGCCGCCGTGATGCTGCTGAAGATGATGACGGCCCATCGCCATCGCGTCGGAGCCATACACATTGTCAGCGGCATGGTCCGTCGGGAGCGGGGGAGGCGGTGCATTTCCCGCGGGGAGCGCAGTGCCTGTCTGCTGCATACCCTCCATCGCCATACCCGGCATCCCGGGCATTCCCTGCATCTGGCCGCTGCCCTGGTCAGCCGGCATCGTCATGCCCGGCATCGTGGAATGATCCATGCCTTGCATCGGCTGCTGCGCGCCCTGGGAAGGCGTCTTATCGCTTCCGGGCATCTGCATCCCCGGCATCGATTGCATGTCATGCTGAGAGCCTTGCGGGGCAGCTTGGCCCATGCCGGGCATGGTCGAATGATCCATGCCCGACATGGCTCCGTGATCCATGCCCTTCATACCTGCCATCGGAGCAGCGGTCCGCTTTCCGGGCGCCGTCTTCCGTCTGGTCGCGACCTTAGCCTTGCCCTTCGTCGCGGCCTTTGCCGCCGGTTTCTTCTTGGCCGGCATAGGCATCGTCATGCCCGGCATGTTCATACCTTGCATCGACTGAGCCGCGGCGGGAGCGGCGATGCCAAGCACGGACGTGGCGGCGAGCGCCGAAATCAGCCGATTCATGCGGCCGCTCCTTCAAGCGGCCGAACGGTCACAACACGCATCATGCCCGCGGTCATGTGATAGAGATTGTGGCAGTGGAACGCCCAATCCCCCGGTGCGTCGGCGGTGAGGTCAAAGGTCATCTTGCCTCCGGGCGGCACGTTGACGGTGTGCTTGCGCGGTGCGTGGTCGCCGTGGCCCGTCACCAGCTCGAAGAAGTGGCCGTGGAGATGGATCGGGTGCGGCATCATCGTGTCGTTCACCAACGTGACCCGCACACGCTCGCCGTTGCGAAACGGAATGGGATCGGCCGGATCGCTGAGCTTCTGGCCGTCAAACCCCCACATGTAGCGTTCCATGTTGCCGGTCAGGTGTATCTCCAATTGACGCGTTGGGGCACGCACGTCCGGGTTGGGCTGCAGTGCCATAAGGTCGCGGTAGGTGAGGACACGATGATCCAGGTCTTCCAAACCCTGAGGCGGTTCGCCGCTGCGATCCTTGGGCATGGGAGAGATGGTCTGGACGCCCGGTCCCATCTTGACCCCCGGGGCATTCTTCGGGTCACGCATGTCCATGCTCATGCTGCCGCCTGAGCCATGATCCATGCCAGCCATGCCGCCGGCTTGGCCAGAGCCGCCCTGCATGGCGCCGTGGTCCATGCCGGCCATAGAGGCACCGCCTGCCGCCATCTGGCTGTGATCCATTCCGGCCATGCCGGACATGCCCATCTGCCCGTGATCCATGCCAGCCATGCCGGACATGCCCATCTGACTATGGTCCATGCCGGCCATGCCTGCCGCCGCTGCCCCTACCGCGACAGTTCCGTGATCGGTCGGTGCCTTCCAGCCAGTGAGCTTCCACAAATTGCGCGAGGCATTCTGCACCAAAGTGGGATCCAGCCCGCGCTCCTTGACCGGGCTCTCGTCCGACATGCCGGACATGCCCTGCATGCCCCCCATGCCGCTCATGTCCATGCCCATATCGGTCATGGTCAGCAGCTTGCGCGGGCGAAGCGGTGGAACCGGAGCGACCATCCCTTCGCGCGGAGCGAGCGTCGCCCGGCCCATGCCCGAGCGGTCGATCGCCTCGGAAACAAAGCTGTAGGCCCGGTCCTCGGGGATCACGATCACGTCAAACGTCTCGGCAACCCCGACCTGAAACTCGTCAACCTTGACCGGCCGCACATTCTGCCCATCCGCCTGCACGACCGTCATCGGCAGGTCGGGAATCCGGACGTTGAAGTTGGTCTGGGCTGCAGCATTGATGATCCGCAAGCGAACGCGCTCGCCCGCCTTGAACAACCCGGTCCAATTGTCATACGGGCCATAGCCGTTAACCAGAAAGGTGTAGGTCGAGCCGGTCACGTCGGCGATGTCGGCGGGGTCCATCCGCATCTTACCCCACTCGATACGATCCTTCAGCTTCATCTCCCGGCCTGCAAGCAGACCGGCAAGCGTCGGGCGCTGATAATTGAAATAAGCGCCGCCCATCTGCTTCAGCTTGCGAAAGATTTCCGCGCCGGTCATCTGGCTGTGGTCGGACAGTACGATCACGTGCTCGCGGTCGAACGCGATCGGATCGGCACCTGCCGGGTCGATCACGATCGGGCCGTAAAGGCCGTCTTGCTCCTGCTCACCCGAGTGACTGTGATACCAATAGGTGCCCGACTGGACGATCGGGAACTCGTAAACGAAGGTCGAGCGCGCCTTGATGCCGGGGAAGCTGATGCCGGGAACCCCGTCCATCGGGAACGGCACGAGCAGCCCGTGCCAGTGAATGGAGCTGTCCTCGTCGAGATTGTTGGTAACGGAAAGGCGAACCTTCTGCCCCTCCTTCAACCGGATGAGAGGGGCCGGCACAGTGCCGTTGACGCCAATGGCGGGCGTCGATTTGCCGTCGACAGGAAGTTTGAAACTGTCGATCGTCAGCGCAATGTCGGTGCCGCTGACGGTCGGGAGAGGTTTTACGATCCCGCCCGACACGGGCTGAGCCCAAGCGGGCATATAGGCGCTTAGCGCCATGCCGCCGCCCACCAGGGCGGCGCCGCGCAGCACTTGGCGACGATCGATATTGCGGCTCATGCAGTCCTCAAGGCTCCCGAAGAGAATGTCTCTCTAGCCTTGATACGCGCCGCAGCGCGCCGCCCCTCATCACTTTCGATCGAGGAGCGGCAGTGCTCGCTACCGTCTCCCTGTCATCGCCTAGCGAAAGGCTCGGGCGGCTTAGTAGCCGTAGCGGCCGGCATAATCCCGGTCGTGGTCATAGCCGTGCTCCCTCCTGAGATCGCGGTGCTCGTCGCGGTGCTCATGGCGTAGGTCACGATGAAGCTGACGATGTTCGCGGCGCGTCAGCCCGTAGGCGTGCGCCTCGGCATGCTCATCCTGGAGGGCATCGTGGTCGTCGTGATGCTCGTCGCGCAGTTGCTGGTGCTGCCCGGCGTGTCGCCAGTCGCGTTGATACCGCCAATCTTGATCGTAGGCCATTGCGGGAACGGCAATGCCAACGGTTAGTCCTAGTCCCAGCGCAGCCTTGCTGAACAAATTCATGACACCTCTCCTCACGGTGAAGAGACTTGGGCCGTCGCTCTTGAACCGCCATTGAAGTCGATCGTAACGGTCTGTTCATGCCGGGGCGGAACGACCGCTCGCGGCAAGCCTGTCCGCCAGGGTACGCCGCGCCCGATAGAGGCGGGTCTCTACCGCCTTTTCGCTGATCCCTAGGACATCTGCCGTCTCGGCCTGGCTAAGTCCTTCGATCGTACGAAGCACCAGCGGTTCCTTCAGGTTCGCCGGCAAGGCGGAAATAGCGCGCGTAACTCGGTCCAGCTCCTGTCGATCGCTGGCAGCATCGTCGATCCCCACCTGATCATCCGCGACCGCCTCGGCCTCTGGGCCGATCGGGGTAGCGAACGTCAGGAAGCGCCGCACGGTCCTCTTGCGCCCCCAATCACGACATTTGTTGATCGCGATCGCCGACAGCCAGGCACGCATCGAACGATCGCCGTCGTAGCGGGATAGAGCGTGATGAGCTGCGACGAACGTCTCCTGCAGCAAATCCAGCGCCTCGTCGGCCTCGCCGACGCATGCGCGCACGACGCGGAAGACCGACTGCCGATGGCGGCGCATGATTTCGGCGTAGGCGGCTTGCCTGCCCGCAATGCTGAGTGTCGCCAGCTCCGCGTCCGATAGCGTGGTCCAGTCGAGGCTCATCGATCCGGCGCGGCTCAGCGCTGATCGTCGGTGAGCGCCTTCACCACGGCCTGGTCGAACTGGGCAGTCTGATTGGGTCTCAGAAGCTGCCGCATCGCGAAAATGTGCGCAAGCGTCGCCTTCTGAAGCTCACCCATGACCGCGTGGCTACGGTCGACCGCCGCAGCAACTCGCGGTCCATTCCCGTGTTCGGTTTCGATCGCTTCGGCAAGCCTGGCGTTGTCCGCCCTCAATTCCAACTCGAATGCGCGCCGTTGAACGGCGAAACGCTGCTCCAAAACCGCCAGGCGCGCTTCCTGATTAGCATCCAGCGCCAGCTTGTGATGCAGCACGTCGTGCAGCTCCGATCCCGGCTGCGCACGCGCCGGGATTAGCGCTCGCCCTACGAACACGCCAATGATTGCCGCGATGAAGCACGCGAGGACCCCAAGCAGGAAGCGGGTGCGCCCGCTCATGGCTCGCCAACGAGCAGCGTAGAAGGGGCAAGGGGCGATACCGGTCCTAGGGGGGATAGCGACGCCGCACTGGCCTCCTTCGCCGGTACGCCGGCGCCGAATATGCCCATCACGAGCGCCGCCGTGATCGCCATTGCGCCAATGCCCATCCCGGCGCGCGCAGCCGGGCGTACGGCGATGCGCGCGAGCACGCGGTCTTCAATCCCATCAAGGCTCGCAGGCGTGGGTGCCTGCGCCAGCCTCATCAATACTGCGTCGAGGTCCATGTCGTTCACTCCACCCCTCTAGCATAGATTACGCAGGCGATGCCCCTATCCCTCAAATCGGACCGTGAGGGGTCCGCGAGCGGCACGCGTAATGAATGACAGGAACCCTCAGTTGAAAGGCCCCACATGCGTCGCGTATCTGTTCTCACTGCTGCTGCCGCTCTCGTCATGGTTGCCGGCACGGCGAATGCGCATCCCAAGCTCGTCTCAGCATCGCCGGCCGCGAACGCGACGGTTGCGAAACCCGCTCGTCTCCAACTTCATTTCAGTGAGAAGCTTGTTCCCGCCTTCTCCAAGGCCGATCTGATCATGGCCGCAATGCCCGGCATGCCGGAGATGAAGATCGCCAGCACCGCGGCGCTTGCCTCGGATGGCAAAACCCTCGTCGTCACGCCGAAGGCGCCACTCCATCCCGGCCGCTACAATGTCGCTTGGCATGTCGTCTCGACCGACACGCACAAGGTCGCTGGGACCTACGCCTTCGCGGTGAAGTAAGACGATGAGTGACTGGTCGCTGATCGGCGTCCGCTTCGCGCTTTATCTGACGCTGGCGGCGCTGTTTGGCCTCTCGGCATTCAGCCTCTACGGCTTGCGTCTGCGCGAGCGCGGCAGCGCGCTCGCGCTTCGCCCATGGCTTGTTGCCAGCGGCGCCCTTGGCCTGCTGTTCTCGGCCGCCTCGGTTGTGATGATGGCCTCGTCGATGGCAGGGACGCCTGTCTGGCCGGTTGACCATGAAGCGGTCACCGCGCTGCTCACGGGGTCTGCCATTGGGGCGGCATGGAAGCTTCGCATGGTCATGCTCGTCCTGGCGACCGTCGCGGCAATGTTCGTGGCCGGCCGCACCGTCTGGCTAAGCGCCGTCGCACTTTGTTCAGCGGTCGCTCTCGCGACGCTCGCATGGACCGGGCATGGCGCGATGGATGAAGCTGCCATGGGCTGGGCTCATCTCATCGCCGACATCCTTCATCTGCTTGCCTCGGGTGTGTGGGTTGGCGCGCTGCTTGGGCTGGTCCTGCTCGTTTCCCGGCCCGCGGCGCGCGTCGACGCGGCGCACCTCGGGCTGACCCATCGAGCACTGCACGGATTCGGCGTGGTCGGAACGATCGTGGTGGGAACGATCGTTCTTACCGGTCTCGTCAACGGATGGATGCTGGTCGGCGTCGGCAATCTCACCATCCTCGCCACAACGCTCTACGGCCAGCTCCTGCTCGCCAAGTTGCTGCTGTTCGCCGCGATGCTGGGGCTCGCCTCCCTCAATCGCTTCCGGCTAACGCCGGCTTTCGAGCGGGCAATCGCCGTTGCCGATCAGAGGCGCGCCCTTGGCGGGCTTCGGGCGAGCCTCGGGATTGAGACTGCCTGTGTTGTCGCGATCCTCGCGCTGGTCGCCTGGCTTGGAACACTCGCTCCTCCTGCATCGGCGATGTGATGCACAGCCGGGGCACCCTCGTGCTTCCCGGCTTGCCAGGCTCCCACGCCTGATGGATCAATCGATCCTCCTCGACGAAACGGGCAGGATGCTGGCCGTGACAGGCCTGATCTGCGTCGTGCTGCTTGTGCCGATGATGATCATAGGGCTGATCATCAGCATCATTCAGGCGGCGACCTCGATCAGCGAACAGACATTGAGCTTCGTCCCCAAGCTGATCGCGTTGGGAGTGTGCCTAGTTGTATTCGGAAGCGCGGCAGTAGAATTGCTGACGAAGTTCACCGGCGAGCTGTTCGCCGTGATCGCGCGAATCGGGCAGTAGACCCCGCAATGCGCGGGCGGTCGGACCACCCGCGCACGCGCGGCCTAGGCTGCCATTCTGTCGCAAGCGTCGGCGCACCTGCGGCACGCCGCAACGCACTCCTCCATCCCATCGAGCCCTTCGCAGCTCGCTGCACATGCCCGACAGATCTCGGCGCACTCACGGCAAATATGCTGATGGTGAGTGGACTTGCGTGCCATAAAGTCGATCGCGACGGCGCAAATCTGTGCGCAATCGAGCATGATCTTGAGGTGCTCGGGCGCGGCGTGCTGTCCGCCCATCTCGAGGCAGTGGTTCATCGCCATATGGAGACAAGTCACGTGACATTCGTGGCAGGCGTCCATGCACGCCTTCATGTCAGGGTCGATCTGGTGCATCGGTCTTTCTCCGTCTGAGCCCCCGCCCACCCTTATGTACGCACCCTGCGCGAAAACCCCTTGTCGCCGGCTTCCTGCAGCGTAGCTCAGCACTACATCGTCCAGCGGCCGAACAGCGTCGCGAGAATGATGCCGCCCGCCAGCATCAACAACGTCAGCACCGTCATAGCCACGATCTGTGCGCCGGTGACTTCGGGCTCCATCGCCATGCTTTCCACGGTCTTGGCTCCGCTATGTCCTACCCCATGTGTCATGCCCGGCATCGCGGTCAGGGCGCCCTCGGCCGCCATGTCGTGCCCGCCATGACCGAGTGCCCGCACCGTGCCCATTCCGTGCTTTAACCGGACCCCGACAAGCCAGAGATTGACGGGGTAGGCGATTGCAAAGCCTACAAGCGTCGCGAGCGACATGACGCCCCAGAAGCGAAGCGAGCTGGCGTGCATCGCCGCCATGTCGCGGCTCATCAGCATCACCATCGTCGGGATCATCCCTGCCATGACGGCATTCATCGAAAGCCACTCGGGGATGAAGGACATGCGGAGCGCGCCCCAATAGGAGCCGCCCGCCATGTCGCGCATGAACAGCGCCTGGAAGATGAGCAGGCCGAACGCGAAGCCGAACACATATTCCGCCATCACATCCTGCCACATCGGCAGGCCGAGCGCTGTGGTGATCGCAGCCGCGGCGATGACGCCCGTAGCGTCCCCTGCCAAGCAATGGATCGACGAGCCGAACGCCTGCTTCCACAAGGGGCGAACGAAGTCTTCATGCCGCTGGTTGAGCGGCTCCTGGCACGACAGGACATAGGCCGCGGCCATGATTGGGCCGCCGTAGAGCGTGACCAGAAGCCACCCCCACTTCATCACCTTCAGCTCGGGGTTACGCGTGAAGGCATCCCACGCAACGTAGGCAACGGAGAGCGCCGTCAGCACGAACCACGCGACCAGCACTGAGTCGAGCCAGGGGCTCGGGGGCGGCATCGTCACGGCAGCTCTCCTCTACTATTAGAGAATACGCGGCTCCCGGCCGTAGCCCTCGGCGCCGCGGCTCACGCGAGCCGGCTGGAGACCGCCTTGATCGCCTTCAGTCCCGATCCGAACCGGGCGATGGCCTCCCGGTTCTTCTCCAACTCGCCATAAGGGAGATAGGATATGTCGAGGTCGGCGACGCGGCTGAAGGCGGGGCGCTGCAGTTGCGCACGCACATCTGCTTCGCGCGCATCGGGCGCCACAAGGAACAGCCCTGCTGTCGCGTGAAGGTCACTACCGCTCAACGCCAAGTCCAGCATCCTGACGATGCCGGAGTAGATGGACGTCGAATGCTCCACCTCGAACGCCGCCGCGACGTGATCGCCGCCCCGTTCAAGCCAAAGCACATCGATCAACCGGATCGAGTCCGCACCTTTTGAGGTCGCGATCGTGTCGGGCAATCGCTCGAGGCACCCGTGTCCCAGGGGCGCTCCGGCAAAGCTCCGGCTGCGGTCATTGGCCGCAATCCATACATCGTAGCCTAGCGCGAGCCCCAGATCGCGAAGCCAAGCCTGGATCTCGGTATGGGTGCGCTCGTTCTCGCCATCGCGCTGGGCCGCCTTGCTAAGTGTGCGCGCTTCCTCGCGCGCTGCTTCGAGCCGCGTGCTCCAATCGCCGATCTCGGCGCCGTCCAGGGGCGGGGCCGGATAGCGCTTCGAGCCCACGTCGAACAGCAAGCCCCCGATGGCGCCCAAGTCATTGGACAGGAGGTCGCGGTGCCGGTCGTTGAGGTCGAGGATGCCTGTTCGCATCGCCAGGAAGTGCTCCCAGCTTCCCAACTTCACGTTCGCGCCGGTGAGCGCGTTATAGCCGTTCACGATGGCGGTGTTGAAAGGCGGCACCAGCGTGGGATGAAGGAAGTAGAGGAGGTTCGCGACCGCCGGTCCAAGCCCCTTGATCTTCAACCGATCGATCGCATGGATATGGCCGATGATCTCCTCGGCAGTGTCGCAACACGAGCACGCGTCGAGGAGCCGCCCGAAAGCCCGCTGATTGTCGGGATTCTCGTATATGTCGGGGATGCGGAGCTTCGGCTTCCACAGGAAAGCGTGGTCGGCACCTTTGAAGATCTGGCGCTGTTCGGCAACAGAATGGACGACGGTTTCAAGAGAAGAACCACGATAGGCGACCCCGAACGTGCCCCGCTCGATCTCGCCCACAACCTGGGTGATCCCGCGCCGGATCGAGCGGAAGTTCTTCAGCCGCTCATCCCACAGGAACCAGCTTCGGTAAGTCGCCCCCGGATCGTCACGCCATCGGGAGATTAATCGGCGAACAAGGGCGTCGTGATCCTCGCTCCGGGTCGGTGTCTCGATCTGCGCTGCCATAATCCCCCATCACTCGTCTGATCGCGAGCGCCTTCGACTTACGGCGCGGCCGGCGCGCCGTCGAGTTCGGACGAGCGTTCAAGGGCAAGTCGGGGGGGCCGCGTAGGATTAGATGGGTGAGCCTCCTGCGTCGGATCGGCGACGAGCCTTGACCCTGACATTGTGTCAGACCCTATATGAGGCTGTTGAAAAACGGCTGCTTGCGACGGTGACGAGGGCGTGATTCACTCCGGCAAAGCGGTGGGGGGATCACGGGCATGATGGGTCGGCAGGTGGCGCAGGGGGCGCTGTTCTACGGCTTCCGGCTCGACGACCATGTGCCGGCCGGCCACCTGCTCCGACGCATCGACGGGCTGCTCGACTTCGGCTTCGTGCGCGAGGCGCTGGCGGCGAGCTACAGCACGAGCGGGCGGCCCTCGATCGATCCGGAACTGATGCTCAGGATGCTGTTGATCGGCTACCTGTTCGGCATTCGCTCGGAACGCCGCCTGTGCGAGGAGGTGCACCTCAACCTCGCCTATCGTTGGTTCTGCCGGCTCGATCTGGCTGACCGGGTGCCCGACCATTCGACCTTCTCCAAGAACCGGCACGGCCGTTTCCGCGCCTGCGACCTGCATCGTCTGCTGTTCGAGCAGGTGGTCGCGCGGTGCGACGCGGCAGGGCTGGTAGCGGGGCGCGACTTGGCGGTGGACGGCAGTACCATCATGGCCGACGCCAGCCGCGAGAAGAAGCTGAAGGGGGCCGACGCCGCAGACGAGCTTCGTGCCGGGGAAAGCATATCGCGACCCGTCGCCGAATAT
>QFNF01000061.1 GCA_003240755.1 Sphingomonas hengshuiensis
AGCGCCTCCGCCTCGCTATGCGCGATATGGCTGCGCGCGGATTCGAGGCCGATCTTGTCCATCGCGACCTTGAACTTCTGACGGTCCTCGGCCTTGTCGATCGCTTCGGCATCGGCGCCGATCATCGTCACGCCGAACTTTTCGAGCGTGCCGTCCTGCGCCAGTGCCAGCGCGGTGTTCAGCGCCGTCTGTCCGCCCATCGTCGGCAGGACGGCGTCGGGCCGCTCCTTCTCGATGATCCGGGCGACGACCGCCGGGGTGATCGGCTCGACATAGGTCGCGTCGGCCAGATCGGGATCGGTCATGATCGTCGCGGGGTTGGAATTGACGAGGACGATGCGATAGCCCTCCTCCTTCAACGCCTTGATCGCCTGCACGCCCGAATAATCGAACTCGCAGGCCTGACCGATGACGATCGGCCCCGCGCCGATGACGAGGATGGACGAAATGTCGGTGCGTTTGGGCATTAGTTCTCGCCAAAATGTTTGCGGCCAAGCTCCATGAGCTGGTCGAAGGCTTCTTTGGTCAGTCGCATGTTCTGGCTGCGTGCACCGACATGCAAACGCTCGGTCGATCCATAGCTGTTGATTTGCAGGAATCGCTCCCCTGCGATCTCCAGCGGTACGACAGCGGCAGCGCATTCCGGTTGCGGACGCTCGCTGCCTTGGCTCAGCAGTTTCATATGCCGGATAACTGCCATCAGGCAGGCACCTTCATCATCCCCACGAACCGCTCGAACAGGTAGAAGCTGTCCTGCGGCCCGGGCGACGCCTCGGGGTGATACTGGACCGAAAACGCACGACCGCCGTCCACTTCGATGCCGGCGTTCGATCCGTCGAACAGCGACACATGCGTCTCGCGGACGTTGGCCGGCAGCGACTCCCGCTCGACCGCGAAGCCGTGGTTCATGCTGGTGATCTCGACCGCACCGTCCGACAGCCGCTTGACCGGATGGTTCGCGCCGCGATGGCCCTGATGCATCTTGGTCGTGGTCGCCCCGACCGCGAGGCCGAGCAACTGGTGGCCGAGGCAGATGCCGAACAGCGGCTTGCCGGTGTCGAGCAGCTTGCGGATCACCGGCACCGCATATTCGCCGGTCGCGGCGGGATCGCCCGGCCCGTTCGACAGGAAGATGCCATCGGGGCTCGCTGCCATGACCTCTTCATAGGTCGCGGTGGCGGGCAGCACGGTCACTTCGGCACCCGCATGAACAAGATTGCGGAAGATATTGCGTTTGCTGCCATAATCGATCGCAACGACATGCGGACGGGATGGGTTTTGCGCGGCAGTTTCGCCCGTTTCCGGGACGGTGCTGTCGTCATAACCCTTGCCCAGATGCCATGCCCCGCCGGCCCAGCCATAATGCGTCTCGCACGACACGGTCCTGGCGAGGTCCATGCCCTCCAGCCCCGGCCAGGCCTGCGCCCGTTCCAGCAGCGCGGGAATGTCGAACTCGCCGCTCGCCGAATGGGCGATCACCCCGTTCGGCGCCCCGCCCTGCCGGATCCGCCGGGTAAGCGCGCGCGTATCGATGCCCGCCAGCCCGATCCGGTTGTGCCGCGCCATCCACGCATCCAGATGCTCGCTCGACCGGAAGTTCGACGGCGAGGTCACATCCTCGCGGACGATCATGCCCAGCGCATGCGGGTCGTTCGCCTCGACGTCATCGACATTGGTGCCGACATTGCCGATGTGCGGGAAGGTGAAGTTGATGATCTGCCCGGCGAAGGACGGGTCGGTCATGATTTCCTGATAACCGGTCATCGCGGTGTGGAAGCAGACCTCGCCCACCGCAGCGCCCTCGGCCCCGAACCCCCGGCCCCACAGGACGTCGCCGTTCGCGAGGACCAGAACACCCGTCGCTCCTTCGGGCATGGCGAATGGCTTGGCGTCGGCCATGATGGGCGGGCACTCCTCGGGTTGGTCTGATGATGTCGCTAAGCGGTGGCGGCTAGTCCCAACCCCGCCCCCCGTCAATCCTGTGATCGCCGATCGAATGCGGCTAGGGGTGATCGCTTACCCGAACGAACGACATTGGAACCGCCATGATTCGCGACACCATCAAGGACGCGCTCGTCACCGCCATGAAGGGCGGGGACAAGGAAACGACCGCCACGATCCGCCTGATCCAGTCGTCGATCAAGAACCGCGATATCGAGGCGCGCACCGGCAAGGCCCCCGACAGCGACGACGCGCTGGTGGTCGAGGTGCTGCAGAAAATGGTCAAGCAGCGCCGCGAATCGATCGAGATGTATGAAAAGGGCAACCGCCCCGAACTCGCCGCCGCCGAGGCGCGCGAAGTGGCCGTCATCGAACGCTTCCTTCCCGCGCAGATGGACGAGGCGCAGACCGCCGCCGCGATCGAGGCGATCAAGGCCGATCTGGGCGCCACCGGCATGAAGGACATGGGTCGGGTGATGGCCGAACTGAAGGCGCGTCACGGCAGCGAACTCGACATGAGCAAGGCCAGCGCGGCGGTGAAGGCGGCGTTGGCATAGCCAATCTGTTGATATTTCGACAAAAATACGCCGTGTATTGCCCTATGCGCTCCGTATAGGGCATATGGCGGCATGACTCTCTCGCCCGCCTTCCTCGACGAACTCCGGGTGCGCACGACGCTGTCGGCGCTGGTCGGCAAGTCGGTGAAGCTGCAGCGGTCGGGCAACGAACACAAGGCCTGCTGCCCGTTCCATACCGAGAAGACGCCCAGCTTCTGGGTCAATGACGACAAGGGGTTCTACCACTGCTTCGGCTGCGGGGCGCATGGCGATGCGATCCGCTGGATGACCGAGCATCAGGGCCTTCCCTTCATCGATGCGGTGAAGGAACTGGCCGCCGCCGCCGGCATGGAGATGCCCGCACAGGACGCGCGGTCGGCACGCGCGGCGGAACGGGCCAGGGGCCTGCACGAATTGATGGCGGATGCCCAGACATGGTTCGCCGATCGCCTGGGCGACGAGGGCGGCATCGCCCGCGAGGCCCTGGCCAGGCGCGGGATCAAGCCCGAAACGGCGCGCGCGTTCGGCATGGGCTATGCCCCCGATACGCGCGGCCGGTTGAAGGCGGCGCTGGCGTCATATGGCGATCCGATGCTGGTCGAATCGGGCATGCTGATCTCGGTCGAGGGGAAGGAATCCTACGACCGTTTCCGCGGCCGGCTGATGATCCCGATCCGCGACGCGCGCGGTCGCACGATCGCATTCGGCGGCCGCATCCTCGGCGATGGCGAACCGAAATATCTGAATTCGCCCGAAACCCCGCTGTTCGACAAGGGGCGCACGCTCTACAATATCGATCGGGCGCAGGCCGCCGCGCGCAAGGCCAGGCGGGTCATTGCCGTCGAAGGCTATATGGACGTCATCGCGCTGGCGCAGGCCGGCTTCGATGAGGTCGTGGCACCGCTCGGCACCGCGCTGACCGAACATCAGCTCGAACGGCTGTGGCGGATGGCCGACTGCCCGATCCTGTGCTTCGACGGCGATGCCGCGGGGATCAAGGCGGCACGGCGGGCGGCCGAACGGGCGCTGCCGCTGTTGCAGCCGGGCAGGAGCATTTCGATCGTCACCATCCCCGACGGCATGGACCCCGACGATCTGGTCCGCGCCGAAGGGCCGCAGGCGTTCGAGGATCTGCTCGCCCGCCGCGAATCGCTGTCCGACTTCCTGTGGCGGCTGGAACTGGCGACCTTGCCGCCGGGGGCCGGCCCTGACGAACGCGCCGCGTTCGAGCATGAACTGGCCCGCCTCGCCGGCACCATCACGCATGAAGGCATCCGCCGCGAATATTTCCGGACGTTCAAGGACCAGTTCTTCGCACTGTTCGGGGCCAAGGACCGCCGCCTGCGCATCGTCGCCAACGACATGGCGGCGGCGGCGGACGTCAAGAAGGTCGATCTGGTTTTCGCGTTCCAGCGGGCGATTCTGATGGGCCTGATGCAGCATGTCGATGTGCTGAAACGGCATTGCGAACTCGTCGCCCAGATCCCTATCGTCAACGGACTGCTGCGTCGCTGGCGCGACAACCTGATCGATCTTGCGATCTATCGTGACGATCTGACCGAAAGCCTGCTGGGCGATACCATCGCCAGCGACCGGCAACTGGTGGAACTGGCCCGGCGGGACAGGCAGACCGACCTCGCCTTCAGTTTCTGGCTGCGCGAGACGGAGCCGGCGGTCGCCGAAACCGACCTGCTGCGCGTCATCCAGATCCTCGTCGATGAACAGGCGTGCCGTCGCGCCGAAAATGCCGCGGCCGAACGCTGTCGGCAGGACACGACCGAACGCACCTTCGCCGAATATCAGCAGGCGCGGTCGGACCATGCCGCGGTCCAGGCCCGCATCCGCGACTGGATGGAGGAACTGGACGAGGCGGCTTGATCGCCGTCAGCCTGCTACCCATATCGCCTGCATAGAATTGCCCCGAATCCGTCCATAGCCCGACCATTGCACGCTCTTGGCTTGCAAAACGCGCGGGCTCGGACAAAGACGACGGGTAAAATGGCGCGAACCCACGCGCTGCGTGATTTTGTTTGAGGGTTATTGATGGCCAAGGCGAATGGTGGCGGCGACGACACGATCGATACCGGCGACGCGCCGCTGATCGACCTGAACGAAGGGTCGATCAAGAAGCTGGTCGCCCGTGCGAAGAAGCGCGGCTACATCACCGTTGACCAGTTGAACGAGATGCTGCCGCAGGATCAGATGACCTCCGAGCAGATCGAGGACATCATGTCGGCGCTGAACGACATGGGCGTCAACGTCGTCGAGAA
>QFNF01000044.1 GCA_003240755.1 Sphingomonas hengshuiensis
TCTGCTCGTCCGTCAGCCAAAACAGATCGCTCATGCCAGTCTCCTTGCGGAGCCTGAATCAGATCGCCGCCCTCATATCAATGGGTCCTGACCCTAGCAGCCGGTTCCCGCTTCAACATTACCGCCATCGACACCAATATTGCGACCCTCACACCTTCTTGCGCGACGCGCATCCCACCGACGACCCGGTCCGCGACCGCTCTTCCAGCGGCAGCAGGGCGAGCGGCGCGCGTGCGAGATGCGCCGTGACGTTCGGCGTAGCTTCGCACATCAGTACGAGCCGCTTTTCGAGGATCGCGGCACCCCCTTTGGCGAACCACGCCTTGCTGTAGTTGCGCGGCCCCGTGCCCTTGCGGGCATGGCCCATGATGTCGTCGACGTGGATCTGCTTGGCGCGCGAATCCTCCAGCGCGCTGCCCCCGGAGGTGCGCATCGAGTGGAGATCGGCGCGCTTGCCCGACGCGGTGCGGAGGAGTGGCGTGATCCTGTCGACATGGTCGAGCAGATAGCGGCCGCACGTCGCGTAGAACCGGACGCCGCCGCGCTTGGCCAGATCCCCGCGATAGAGTTCGGGAAACAGCATCTTATGCCCTTCGGCCTCGATCGCCGCCACATAGTCCTCGAAGCCGAGGCGCAGGAGTTCCGGATGCAGTGGGATAACGCGATAGCGCGACGGGCGCTTGAGCCCTGCCGCCGTGACGCCGTCCTTGCTCTTCGTCATGTTCGCCTTGACGAGAAGGAAGGGCGTGCTGACGTCGAAGATGACCTCGACGCATTCCAGCCCGCAGGCTTCCTCGCGGCTCATGAAGGTATAAGCCAGCAGCAGCGGGACCCAGTAAGCGGCATCCTGCCAGACATTCCCCTGCGGATCGTTCTTCAGCCGCCGCTTGCATCCGCCGCCGCCGGTGTAGATGGGGCTGGAGAACGCACAGACCAGCTGCTCCTCGGTCCACGGCATCCGATCCGTCTCGCCGGGAATTGCTTTGATCGAGGTGGTGAAGGCGTTGAAGTCGACGATCAGGTCCTTACCGAATTTCGGTCGCCACGCGGTCTTGGCCAATTCGCGCGAGAAGCGCGCCATGATCGTCAGGTCACGATTGAAGGTGCGGTCGCCGCGCGGGGTCTTGGCCGGCATCGCCTCGATCTCGGCGAGGACGTCGGCGAGTGGACGGGACATGGCGCCCTCGGTAGCCGTTCCCCAGCGGAAATCGACCGGCAGGTCCCGCAAGGTCTTGGCGAAAAGCTGGGCGTCGGCCGGACCGTAATCGCAGAGTCGCTTGTCGCCACTGATCCAGGCGAAACCATGGATGACGCGGCGCCGCTGCTCAAGGTCGGCGTTCCAGTCGCCCGACTTGTGGATCAGCATGATGGTTGGCTCGATGATCTCGCTGAAGTGTCGGGTATCTGGCACGAGGAACAGGGAAGCGGCGGGGGCCGCGAAGGGATCGCCATCGACGGCGGAACCCATGTCAGCCGATGCCTGATGGCCGGCGCTCCCTCGACGGATCGCCGCGACGACATCGTCGTCGAGCAGCGCTGCGAAGGGATCGCCCTGTCGGACGACGAGCGGATGGCCCGCGAAGGTCGCGCGCGCCTGCGCCTCCGCCCGGGCGAGGAGAAGCTGGACCCGCGCATCGCCGATCGTCCGGTCGGTCACCGGTGCCGACAGCTGGTGCAGCACATGCTCGGCGTCCCGCCGGGCGCTTCGATGTGGCGCGAGCGATTTCAGCATGAGCACGACGGCGGCGCGGTCCTCCGCGGAGAAGCGGTCGGTCAGCTCGTCGATCAGGTCGGACGGCACGCTGTCGGCATCGGCCGGAAGGCGCGCGGCGATCCGATAGGTCGCCTCCAGGACGCGGAGCGGACGACGGTCGAGCCCCGCCGTCATGCCGCCGTCGAGCCGGGAGGCCATCGCCAGCCCCAGCTCCTCGTCCAGGCCCGCCCGGAACACGCTCTCCAACTCGCCCGCTTTCAGAAAGCCGCGACCGGCACGATCGAACATCTGCATCGTCAACACCTCCCATTTCGCCGAGAGCCGGGTGGCGAGACGACGTGCCTCGACCGGATCTGCGGTGGCCAAAGGGACCGTTATAGGACGGTTGACGATTTTTCGCAGGTACAGCCTGCGGCGATAGTGATAGCGCGCGCCGCGCCGCCACAGATAGGAAATCGAGGCCATATCCACGTCTCGCCCGGACGCCGGCGCGGACCTCTCATGCGGGCGGACGATACCATCGTGTGCACAGCTTGGTGCACAATCCGGTGTCCCGCGAGGCGCGGCCGGACGCCGGAATGGCGGATTTATGTGGGTTCAGCGCGAATGTGGAGCGGGTGAAGGGAATCGAACCCTCGTCGTGAGCTTGGGAAGCTCCTGCTCTACCATTGAGCTACACCCGCATTTCAACGACCTGGCGCTGAAAAGGCCGCTGCTGCGTGCCGGCATGCAATCCGGTTCACAGCGGTGGTGCCAGCCAATGCATGAGCGCCGGCCTGCCGTCAACATGTATGCCGGATACCGCGCTGAATGCTGACCGGCAGCCGGCCGGCGAGCCGCGCCTGGTTGACGGGCGGCGGAGCTGTGACACCGCACCGGGTTGATCGGTACGGCAAGCGATACCGTGTCGGCCTGCCGGGGTAGATTCGCCCGCAGAAGCCGGTCCGACCACGCTATGCGGCCATCGAAACCCTCGATATGGCTCCCTGCGCCGACTGCATGGCCTCCTGAAACCCGGAACGCTTCGAATGACCTGGACCGACGGCTACATCACCGACATTGCCTATCCGGGCTTCTTCTACAAGGAGATGCAGCCGCTGTGGCTGGCCACGACGGCGACGGTTCGCGGGTTTTCCGCGCCGGAGGTAGCAGGCGCCTTCGAGGCGTGCGAGCTGGGCTGTGGTACTGCCACCAACCTGCTGGTCGCCGCCGCCTGTCATCCGCATGCCCGTTTCACCGGGGTCGATTTCAACGAAGCGCATCTGGCGATCGCCCGTAAGGCTGCCGACGCCTGCGGCCTGCGCAACGTGACGTTCGTTCACGCCGATTTCGCCGCGTTCGGGCGCGCCAATACCCGGCAGTTCGATTTCGTCACCAGCCATGGGGTCTGGTCCTGGGTCGCGCCACGGCAGCGTGCCGCGTTGATGGACTGTGCCGCCCGCAGCCTGAAGCCACGCGGGCTGCTGTACCTTCATTACATGTGCCATCCCGGCTCGACCACGATCCTGCCGCTGCAGCACATGATGAACCTCGCGGCGCACCACATGCCCGGCGATTCGCGGCGCAAGGCGCAGACCGGACTGAAGCTGCTGGAACAACTGGCGGCGCTCGACGCCCTTGCCGGACATCCCGCCATGCGACGGCATCTCGCCAACATGGCGAGGCGCGATCCGGCCGACCTGGCGCATGAGTTCCTCAGCGATCACTGGGAACCGCAGCATTCGGTCGACGTCCACCAGCAGGCAAGCGACGCCGGGCTGCACCTGATCGGCAGTGCCGACGCCTTCGACAATCTGGACGTGTCGCTGTCCATTCCCGGCAAGCTGCAGCCGCTGATCCGCAAGACCACGGTGCCGGCGCTGGCGGAGGCGCTGAAGGACATGGCGCGGGGCGCCCACCAGCGCATGGACCTGTTCCAGAAGTCGCCCGTTCCGCTTGCCCGGGAGGCGTTGCTGACGACCGTCGGCGGGATCGCGTTCCGCCTGCTGCCGGGGGCGCCCGCCCGGGGGCCGATCACCTTCCGCACGCCGATCGGCCCGATCACCGGCCCGGCGGCGGTCTTCACGCCGCTGCTGGAGCGGCTGGCACGCCGCGCGGCGACGGTGGCGGAACTGATGCGGCTGCCGTCGTTCGGCGACGATCCGGGCGGGCTGCTGCAGTCGCTGCAACTGCTGATGATGGGACAGATCGCGCATCCGGCCCTGCCCGGCGATGTGGACGGTGCCGCAGCCGCCCTGCTGGCGCGCTGGTACGAGCGCAACGGCATCGCCCTGACCCTGGTCGACGCCTGTGGGACCGCGGTGGTGCCGGCGGGGCCGGCCTGACCCGCCCGGACACCACCCGTCCGGATCAGAAGGTCACGCCCACCGACGCGCTGAAACGACGTCCGTCGAGGACATAGGCAAAGCCCTCTTCCGGTGCGACCTCCTTGTTCGTCAGGTTATAGACGCCGAGGTTGAGCCGGATACGCCTGGTCGCTTCATAGCCGATGCCGACATTGTAGAAGGTGTAGGGCGGATACTGGAAGCCGTTGGTCCCCGATCCGCTGGCGGCGACGGCCCGGCCCGAAGTACGCCCGCGATAGTTCAACTGCCCCCACAGCCGCAGCGCCCTGGTAGCGTTCCAGTCGAGCGATGCGTTGAACATATGTTCGGGGATGTCGTTGAGCGGGCTGCCCTTGAAGGTGCCGGACGTCTGTTCGGATTCGGCGAAGGTGTAACTGTGACGATAGCGCAGCCCCTTCCTGATGCGCCAGTCGATCGTCCATTCGATGCCCTGAAGCTCGGCCGTATCGACGTTGATGTACGAGGTATAGCCGAACTGGTGCGCCGGATAGGTGACGCCATTATATTCGCAAATGGTGTTCTGCGCGCAGATGCGGCCGGTGCGCAGCAGCTTGTCCTGAAACTCGCTCTTGTAGGCGGTCAGGCTACCGGAAAGTCCGAGGGCACGGTTCGCATAGGCGACGCCGATTTCGTAGTTGGTCGTGGTTTCGGGCTTCAGGTCCGGATTGCCGATGATGACGCCGCCCATCGAGGTGGATCCGAAATCGGTGGCCGCCATGCGCAGGCTGGGTACCTTGTACCCGGTGGTGATCCCGCCCTTGAACGTCAGATTGTCGGTCGCGTTGTACACCGCATAGGCCTTGGGACTGAAGCGGGTGCCGAATTCGGCATTGTGGTCGACCCGCCCGCTGAGCAGGATCGACAGGTCGTCGACGATCTCCCAGTTGTCCTCGAGGAACCCGGCATATTGCTTGCGGTCCATCGTGACGACATCGGTCGGCACCACGAAGCCGGGCAGGTTGAGCCCGTTGGTCGCGCCGTCCTTCAGCTTTTCGTGGAAATAGTTGAGGCCGCCGACGATCTTGTGCCGCGACAGCGACAATGTCGCCTGGGTGTTGGCGACCAGCGTGTCGAAGGTGATGCCGATGCCGGTCGTCGCGTTCACCCGCGTCGGGTTCGACGAGGCGTCGTAGTTGACGTAGCTGTTCCAGATCAGCGCGCCATAGTCGCCGTCATGGGTGATGAAGTAATTGTCGCGCAGCGTCCTGGTATAGGTGGCCGCGGCGGTCGGGGCGAGGCTCTTGCCTGGCGTCGCGTCGCGTTCCTGGATGGTATGGCCGGCGCCCAGCGTGAAGGTGTTGGCATCATCCAGCGCGAAGCCCAGCTTGGCGGCGATGTTGCGGCGCTTGAACTCGGGATCCGCCGCCGCGCTGTCGCTGCCGCCGACGAAATCCGCTTCGTCCTGGAGACGGAGGCCGCCGGTGATCTGCAGCGACAGCCGGTCGCGGATGATCGGCAGGTTGAGCGCCATGCTGGCGTTCAGCCCGTCATTGGTGACGTCGTTGCCCGGTCCGGCCTTGATATATTCGGTGGTGAAGCTGCCACCGACCTCGTTCACCACCTTCTTGGTGATGATGTTGATGACGCCGCCGATCGCGTCCGAGCCGTAGAGCGACGAGGCGGGGCCGCGGATGACCTCGATCCGGGCGATGGTATCGAGCGGTGGCAGGAAGTTGACCGGCGTGCCCGCCTGGCCGCCGTTCAGCCCGAACGCCTGGTTGTCCTGCATGCGGCGCCCGTCGATCAGGAACAGCGTATAGTCCGCGCTCATGCCCCGGATCATCACCGACTGCTCCACGCCGCCGCCCTGGATATGCACGCCGGGTACGTTCATCAGGACGTCGGTAATGTCGGTATAGGATCGCTGCTTGATCTCTTCCGCGGTGATGACCGTGATGGTCGCCGGCGCATCCTTGACGTTCAGTGCATAGCCGGTGGCAGTGACGACGATATCCGAATCGCTTTCCGCCTGCCGCGCCGCCGCCGCCGCCGCCGGGCGCCGGTTCTGATCCCCGTCCGCGGCGAATGCGGCATGCGGCGCCAGCGCCAGCAACGCCAGCGCGGTGGACGCCAGGAAGGAAATACGACCGGTCATTCTAAACCCCCATGATGATCGGCCCCCGCCGCGAAGCGGAGGCCCGTGACGTCGATCCGACGTCGATAGCAAGGCATGCTAATGCGAATTGTTCGCATGGGCCGCTAACGGCGATTCGCTTCCGAAACAACCGAGGCCGCTGAATATCGACTATTCAAATCTGCGGTGTCGCCATCTGGACGCGGCTAAATTGGTGTTGCCCCCGCTAGCGGGCGGCGATGACCGTGCCGAGCGCTATTCTCATGCTCTTTACAATCATTATCAATTGGGGCAGGCGGTCGGTGCGGACGTCGAGTTCGACGGGGAAGCCAGGGGTTGGTCCCGCCGAACATCGGCGCGCGCGTCGCGTGGAGGCCGCGCGTGCGGCGAGGATCGCCGCCCATGCTGCCATTGCGTTCAACGCTTGAGACAAGGGGTCATGATGAAGAACATCCGGTGCTCGGTTCGACCGATACTGTACGGAATGGCGCTCGCCGCGTCGGGAACGGTCGCGGTCCTTCCCGCCAGCGCCCAGACGGCGTTCGAGACGATCGATCGTACCGCCCAGGCCGATGTCAGCTTTTCCTCGGGCGAACGCGGCAAGCCGATCCTCGCCGGCAGCGTGGTGACTGTTACCGGAGAGAAGTTCCGCCCCAACCAGAAAGTGACCCTGCTCTACGGCACCAATCCGTTGCCGGGCGGCGAACTGACCGCCGATGCCGAGGGCAAGGTTTCGACCAGGATCACCCTTCCGGCCAACGCCGCGCCGGGTATTCACCCGATCATGGTCGTCGCGCAGGCGCCCTACAGCGCGTCGATCGCCGAGCTGAAGGTTTCGCCCACCGTGCCGCTCGCCGGGCAGGGCAACTACACGCTCACCCATGGCGAGGTGGCACGCGGCCTCTACCAATCGGCCTACAGCACGAAGAACAACACGCTGTTCGTCGCCTCCGCGGTCGGCCGTCCGCCGGTCGGTCAGTCGGAGATACTGAAGCTGAATGCCGATACGCTGGCCGTGCTGGCGCGCGTGACGCCGGCCGAGGCGCCGATGCCCGAGCGCCGCGGCGGCCGGGGGACTGCCGCGGGGGAACCATCCGCCGCGCCGGCGAAGAACCTGTTCGCCGTTTACGGGATCGGCGTGGACGACGCCAAGGGTACGGTGTGGGTCACGAATTCACGCCAGAACACGGTCGCGGTGTACCGCCAGTCGGACCTGTCGCTCATCAAGCAGTTCGCCCCCGGTACCGTAAACCACGCCCGCGACGTCATCGTCGATCCGGCCGCAGGCAAGGCCTATTCCAGCGCGACGTTCCAGCCCGAAGTGGTGGTGTTCGACACGGGGACGCTGGAGGTCGCCAAGCGGATCGCCATCCGATCGGGCCGGCGCGGCGGCAATTTCTCGGCGGCCAGCCTGTCGTTCGATGCCGGTAACGGCAAGCTGTACGTCGTCAGCAACGCAACCGACGAAGTGGCGGTGATCGACACCCGCACCCAGGAAGTGACCAGGGTCCTGCCCGTTCCCGGCGCCAAGAGCGCGATCGGCGTGTCGCACGACCCGCAGACCGGGCGCATCTTCGTCGCCGCGCAAGGCACCGACAATCTGGTCGTCCTTGACGGAAACAGCGGCGCGGTCGTCGCCGATACGCCGGTCGGCGCGGGTGCGCTCAACGTCGTCTTCGATCCCGTGAAGCGGCGCGCCTATGTCGCGACGCGCGGGGCCGGGACCATCGCGGTGGCCGACGCCGACGGCAGGATCGTGGCCAATCTCGGCCCGGCGCCCATGGCGAACCATGTGTCGCTCGGCAAGAACGGCACCGTGTATGCGGTCGACAAGTCGGCCGGTGTCCGCAATGCCGAGAACGACACGATCCTGAAGATCGTCCCCAGGAAGTGACGCAGCGCCGGGCGCCGGCAAGGGCGCCCGGCACGGCTCCATCCCTGCTGGCCGGAGGTTCGTCATGGCCGTCCGCATAGACCCCAGCCTGCTCGTCATTCTGGCCATGCTGCTCAAGACGCGCAGCGTGAGCCGGGCGGCGGCCCAGCTCAAGACCAGCCAGCCTTCGGTCAGCCGCGCGCTGGCGCTGCTTCGCACCGAACTGGGCGACCCCCTTCTGGTCCGCTCGAGCGGCGGCATGACGCTGACGCGTCGTGCCGAGGAACTGGTGGAGCCCGTCCAGAACTGGCTCAACGCCACCGCGACGCTGCTCGAACCGCCATGTTTCGAACCCCGGCAGCTCGAACGCCGCTTCCGCGTCGCGTCGACCGATTTCGGCGTGCTGGCCGTGATAGCGCCGGCCCTTCCACGGTTGATGGAGGAGGCTCCGCGCGCTGCGATCGACGTGGTCGGGCTGAAGGGCGGCATGATTGCGGAACTGGCCTCCGGCGAGGTCGATCTGCTGGTGTCGGGCCTCGATCCGAACCTGTCCCAATCGCATGAGAGGTTCCTGTTCACCGACGATTTCTCGTGCCTGTTCCGTGCCGGCCATCCGCTTGCCGGCGACAGCGCGCCGGTCCCGCTGGAACAGTATCTGCGATGGCCGCATATCGCCGTCACGGTCGGCGACGACGATTTCGATCGTATCGAAAGTCGTCTGGGCGCGCACGGCCAACGGCGGCGGGTGGTCGCCAGCATTCCCTATTTCGGGACGTCGCCCAGCGTCATCGGCGCGTCCGATGCGGTCGTCACGCTGCCCAGCCGGGCGGCACGCGCCTTGGGTGGTGCCCATGGCCTGCACATGCGTCCGGCGCCGGTCGAAACCGGCAGCTTCGGCTACCACCTGCTATGGCACGAACGGACCGAACGCGATCCGGCGTCGATCTGGTTACGGGACCTGCTGGCGGGCAACTGAACCGCGGCGCCCCGCCATCCGCCGCAGCGTGCCGTCGCGCCAGACGAACTGGTGGATCAGCGCCATGGCCACATGTCCGACGATCAACGCCAGCAGCAGCCAGGCGAGCGTGCCGTGCAGCAGTTGCGCGGGCGCGGTCATCCATTCGACCGGGGCGGCCGCCCCGCGCAGCGTGATGCCGAACAGTTGGATCGGCCGTTCCGAACCGATCATCCGCAACACCGCCAGCGCCGGCACGATCATCATCAGCGCGTACAGCGCGACATGGCCGGCATTGGCGAGCGTGCCGACCAGGCCGGTCCCGTGGGGCGGGCGGTGGTCGCGCTGGCTGATCGCCCAGAAGGTCCGCAGCAACACCAGTACCAGCACCAGCGTACCGACGGAGCCGTGCGTCCCCACCCAGAAGCCGGTCAGCGGCGACCGGCCGACCAGGGTCTTCACGATCATCCCGCCGAGCTGCCACAGGATCAGCGCCGCCATGCCCCAGTGCAGCACGCGGGTGATCGTGCCATAGCCGCGTTTGTCGTCCTTCATCATCGGGGCGTTTCCTCGTTCGGTGTCCGGGACATGACCGTGTCCGATACAGATTCCCGCGGGACGCACGGCACCCCGATCCGCGAATATCGATTATACGGTGGCGGCATAACGCGGTTTTCCGGTGGGAACCGCGCCTCCCTCCTCCCGGCGCCGTTTGAAATAATCTGGCTATTGCGATCAATTGTCAATATCGACATCGGTCAGGGGCCAGTCGAGCCCGATATCGAACGGGGGCGTGCGTGTTTCGAAAGTCCGTGGCCATGATGGCCTTGTCCACCGCCGGCATGACGGCCATGGTCAGCGGCCAGGCGCTGGCGCAGGTCGCCGTCGCGCCGGTGCCGCAGGAGGACGAGATCGTCGTCACCGGCACCAACATTCGCGGTGCGCCGGTGATCGGCAGCAGCGTCCAGCGGATCGACGCCGACGAACTGGCGCGCCGCGGCGATCCGACCCTTGCCGAGATATTCCGCGAACTGCCGTCCAACTTCGCCGGCGGCGTCGGCAGTCCCGACAACAGCCGGGGCGGACAGGATGCCAGCCCGGCGGGACCGAACCTGACGGGCGGGTCGGGCATCAACCTGCGCGGACTGGGATCGCTGTCGACGCTGGTGCTGGTCAACGGCCGGCGTGTCGCGGCGTCGGGCCAGCTCGGCGATTTCGTCGACATCTCGAACCTGCCGCTCGCCGCGATCGATCGGGTCGAGATTTTCCAGGACGGCGGTTCGGCGCTCTACGGATCGGACGCGGTCGGTGGCGTCGTCAACATCATCCTGAAGGATCGGCAGGAGGGCGTCCGCGCGCTCGGCCGCGCGGGCATCGGCAAGTCGGGCGAGGCGGAGGCGCAGGCCAGCCTGGTCGGCGGCACCGACTGGGGATCGGGCCACGGCGTGCTCGGCTATGAGTTCAACTTTCGCGACAACATCCTCGCGAACGATCGCGGCTTCAACGGCGGCGACCTGTCCGGTCGCGGCGGGATCGACTGGCCGCGCTACACCAGCCGGGCCGGGGCTGCCGCGAACATCTTCGCCGGGGCGGCGGCGTTCAATGGCGCGGTCGCCCATATCGTCCCGCAAGGGCCCGGCACCGGCCTGACCGTGGCACAGCTCACGCCTGCCACCGGCGGCTTCGGCAACAGCTTCGACCCCTGGGACCGACAGGACATCCTGCCGGAAATGCGCCGGCACAGCGTTTTCGCGTCGATCACGCAGCAACTCGGCGTAGCGACGGCGTTCGCCCGCGGACGCTATACCCGGCGGGACGGCAACTACAGCCTGGGATACGCGCCGATCTTCGGCACCGTGCCGTCCACCAACCCGGCCTTCATTACCGGCACGACCAACAATTTCGGCGTGCTGGTCGATGATCGGCCGCTCACCCGCGACGTGCGCGTCAACAGCTATGCCGGCGAGGCGGGGCTGCGCGCGCGGCCGTTCGGCGACTGGACCGCCGAGGCGATCGTCTCGTACAGCCGCGAGGAACAACGCCGCGATTCGACCCTGCTGCGCGACAGCAATGTCGGCGAGCGGCTGTCCAACGGCACCTTTGCGCCGACGTCGATCGCCTGCGCGCTGTCCGGTCTGAACGGCGCGAACATCGGCGCCGTCACCAATGCGACGGAGGCGCAACGCTTCTGCGCCAGCCTCAATTACGCGACGTTCAATCCCTATTCGTCGCAGCCGCTGTCGGACCAGGTGCTGGGCCAGTTGATCGGGTACGAGACGCTGGTCTTCACCTCGCGCACGTTGCAGGGCACGGTCAAGGTCGACGGTACGGTGTTCGACCTGCCGGGCGGGCCGTTCAAGCTGGCCGGCGGCATCGACTGGCGGCGCGAGACGATCGACGGGGATCTCGACTTCAACTATCGCAGCCTGGCAGCGCGCCAGGTGCCGTACGGCGTCACCGAGCAGAAGGTGTTCTCCGCCTTTGCCGAAGCGGCGCTGCCGCTGGTCGGCAACGACAATGCGATCCCCGGCATCGCCGCGCTCGACCTGTCGGCGGCGGTACGGCACGAGCGGTCGGACGACCTGTCGGGCTTCGCGACGACGAACCCGCGCTTCGGCATACGCTATGCCCCGGTCAGCGGCTTCAACCTGCGCGGGAGCTGGGGAACCTCGTTCCACGCCGCGCCGATGCGGTTCCAGTATGAAGGCCCGCAGCCGGTCGCGGGCGGCAACGGCATCTTCTATGCCAATGCCTTCTACACCGCGCCGTGCAACACGACGCTGGTGGGGCTGAACGGCTTCACCGGGACGCCCGGCGGGGCGGGCAACTGCACGTTCACCGGCATGGTCGTCACCGGCGGCGCCGGGCCGACGCTCAAGCCCGAACGTGCCGATACCTGGAGCGTGGGGATCGATATCGCGCCGCCCGCCATTCCGGGGTTCAGCGTGTCGCTGAACTATTTCAACCTGCGCGTCCGGGACCGGCTGGTCCGTATCACCTCGGGCGCGCTGGCGGGCATCCTCTCCAACTATTTCGCGACCGGGAACAGCTCGTACATCGCCAATCTGGACTTCAGTCCCGACTTGTCTGAGGTGCAGGCGCTGTTCGACGATCCGCGCTTTCTGGGCGTGCAGGGACCGGGACCGTCGCGCCGGCCGGAGCAGATCCAGGCGATCATCCGCGCCACCCAGAGCAACCTTGCCGCCCTGAAGATGGAAGGCGTCGACTTCTCGGTAGGCTATGCGTTCGATCTGGGCAAGGTCGGCCGGCTCGGCGTGTTCGGCAACGGCACGCTGATTACCGGATATGCGCTGCAGGCGACGCCCGGCGCGGCGTTCCAGGACCGGCTGGGCCAGTATGAAAGCGTCGGCAATCCCGTACCGCTGCGCTTCCGTTCGGGGCTGGACTGGGCGAACGGCGGTTTCTCGGCACGGGGCACGCTCAACTATGTCGACGGCTACGAATGCGCCGCGGGCTGTTACGTGCCCGGTGCGACGGGTGCCCCGGTCCTCAGCACCACGCCGGTGCCGATCGATGCCTGGGCCACGATCGACCTGCAGCTCGGCTATGCGTTCGCGAACGGGCTGGGGGTCGCGCTGAGCGTCAACAACGCCTTCGACAACGACCCGCCGTTCATCGACACCGGTCGGGTCGTCACCGGCAACGCGCCCGAGCCGTATGACGGTGCCAATGCCAGCATCCTGGGCCGCACGGTGGCGCTGACCGTCTCCAAGCAGTTCTGATGACGGCCGGTGGTGGCATGCCCCGCGTCGCCGCGCTCAGCGCGTGATCCCGTGGACGAAGCGGAGCGCCATCGGCAGGGCGGCGAAGACGATCGAACCGTGATCCTCGTCGGGGAAGACGGCGTGATCGACATGCACGCCGTTGGCGATCAGCGTCGCGACGGTGCCGGGCAGGTCCGCCTGTGCCTGCGGCTCGCGCCCGCCCCATGCGATCAGCAGGCGGACGTCCCCGGCGATCCGTTCCGGCAGTTGCGGCGCGCGCCGGATCGACGGGCTGAACGCGACGCCCGCGCCGAAGCCGCCAAGGGCGAGCGCGTCGAGCGCGAACACACCGCCAAAGCTGTGGCCGAGGATCGCCCGCCGTGCCGGATCGATCGGTGCGAGCGTGGCGATGTCGGGCAGCACCCTTTCCCGCACCAGTTCGTGCAAGGCGGCCATGCCGTCGCCATCGGGCAAGAAGTCGCGTTCGCGCCGCGCCGGGTCGTGGCTCCAGCCGGCACCCGAAGCGATGCCGACCACCACCATCGGAGCGACACCGGTCTTGCCAGGCCGCCGGGCGAGCGCCCGCGCCGCCGCCGCGACCGCATCGAAGTGGATCGCGCCATCCATCACGACCAGCAGCGGAAACCCCTCCGCCGGCGATGCTTCCGCCGGCACCGCCACCGCGACGTCATATGCCTCGCCGCCGGCATCGTAGCGGCGCAGGTGAAATCCGGTCCGCAGCTCGCGCGCCCCGTCGCGGTAAAAGCTGTCGCCATTCATCCAAGCGGATCCTAAACCCTGCACCATGCCCCCGCACCGCCCCCACGAAGCGAGCGCGTCGATCATGCGCGCTTCGATCGACCTCGACCACCCCATATTGGCGGCGCACCGCCGGTCGGCGCGGCGGCGCGACCTCGTCGTCCTCGCGCTCGGCCTTGCCTGCATCGTCGCGATGATCCTCGACGTCATGACCGGACCCTCCGCGCTCGGCTGGGGACAGGTGCTGGCGGGACTGGTTTCGCCCGGCTCGCTCGACCCCGCGACCCATGCCATCATCTGGCAGATCCGCCTGCCGCAGGCACTGGTCGCGATACTGGTCGGCGCGGGGCTGGCGCTTGCCGGGGCCGAGATGCAGACGGTGCTCGACAATCCGCTGTCGGACCCGTTCACGCTCGGCATCTCGTCGGCAGCATCCTTTGGCGCGTCGCTGGCGATCGTGCTCGGCATCGGCATCCCGTTCGTGCCCTTCGACGCGATGACCCCGATCAACGCCTTCGTGTTCGCGTTCGGCGCGGTCCTGCTGATCCAGGCGCTGGCACGGGCGCGATCCGGCGGGGTGCAGTCGCTGGTGCTGTTCGGCATCGCGCTGGTGTTCGCGTTCAACGCGCTGACCGCGCTGGTCCAGTTCCTTTCCTCGCCCGAGGCGCTGCAGCAACTGGTGTTCTGGACGATGGGATCGCTGTCGCGCGCGGGGTGGTGGGCGGTCGCGCTGCTCGCGCTGGTCGTGGGGACCGTGGCACCGTTCGCGCTTCTGGCGGCGCGCCAGCTCACCGCGCTGCGCCTGGGCGAGGATCGCGCGGCCAGCGCCGGGGTCGATGTGGCGCGGCTGCGCTTCGTCTCGCTCCTGCGCGTCAGCCTGCTGTCGGCGACGGCGGTCGCGTGCGTCGGCGTGGTCGGCTTCGTCGGTCTGGTCGGACCGCATATCGCGCGGCTCCTGCTCGGCGAGGATCATCGCCGCTTCCTGCCCGGCAGCATGCTGGTGGGCGCATTGCTGATGTCGCTGGCGGCGAGCGCGGCCAAGCTGATCGTACCGGGAAGCTCGATGCCGGTGGGGATCGTCACCGCGCTGATCGGCGTGCCCGTCTTTCTCGCGCTGATGCTGCGACCGGGTGGGCGCGCATGAGCCGGCGGCTGACCATCGCGGGGCTGGGCGTCGCGTATCGCAACCGCGTCGTCATCGATTCGCTCGACCTCCTGCCGATCGAGGGCGGTACGCTCACATCGCTCGTCGGGCCGAACGGGGCGGGCAAGACCAGCCTGTTGCGGGCGCTGGCGGGACTGGTGCCGTCGACCGGCCGGATCACGCTGGACGATGTCGCGATCGACCGGCTGTCGCTGCGCGACCGTGCGCGGCACATCGCCTATATGCCGCAGACCCTGCCGCAGGGGGTCGCGCTGAGCGTGCTCGAGACGGTGGTCGCCGCACTGCTCGCCTCCCCCGCCGCGACCGCCGTGGATACCGAAGCCGACGCCGCGCGGATCGCGCTGATGCAACTGGACGCGATCGGGGCGCTGGACCTTGCCGGCCGGCGTCTCGACGAACTGTCCGGTGGCCAGCGTCAGCTCGCCAGCCTGGCGCAGGCGCTGGTGCGCAGTCCCGCCATCCTGCTCCTCGACGAACCGACCAGCGCGCTCGACCTGCGCCACCAGCACGAGGTGACGATGGTCGCGCGCGACTATGCCCGGCGCAGCGGTGCGATCGTCATCGCCGTCCTCCACGACCTGCAGGCCGCCGCACGGGTTTCCGACCGCCTGGTCGCGGTGGACGGCGGGGCGATCGCCGCCGACGGCCCGCCGCGCGATGCGCTTACCCCCGCGCTGATCGAACAGGTCTGGCGGGTCCATGCCCGTGTCGAGCACTGCAGCCGGGGCATGCTGCAGGTGATGGTCGACGGCCTCGCCGATCAGCCCGTGGCGAGATCGGCCCAGTAGCGGCCGGCATAGGGCACCGCCAGGAAGCGGCGGTTGACCTCCGCCAGCGTCGCGGCGGGATCGAGGTCGGCGAAGCGTTCGGGATGGATCCACTTCGCCAGCACCTCGACCGCGACGATGTCGACGGGCGAGTTAATCATCTGGTGCGACAGCCCGTGCACCCGGTTTTCGCGTACCGCGCGCAGTGTCGAGATGCCGTTGCGGGCGATCACGTTGCGCAGTCCCGCCTGCGACTGTTCGGGCGTGAAGCCCGGCCCGATGACGAAGCCGTTGGCCTTGGCGACATGCGGTCCGCCGGTGGCGATATACAGGTCGGGATCGCGGGAGATGACATATTCCAGCCCCAGCTTGCCGAACGGCTGGCTGATCTGGTCCGCGCCGATGTTCCGCCCGCCGACAAAGGCGATATAGTCGCCGACATTGCCGTTGCCCGGCGAATTGCAGCAATCGGGATTGAGCCCGGCATGCGGTTCCATGAACACGGTCGGGCGCTGGTCCTGCGGGATGTCGCGGACGCGGGCGGCTATCCGGTCCAGCCGCTGCTTGCGGAACGCGTTATAGGCCGCGGCCTGCGCCTCGCGTCCGGTCAGCGCGCCGAGCAGGGTCAGGCTGGCCGCCTGGTTCTCGATCGGATGCGAGAAGAAATCGATGAACGCCACCGCGACGCCAGCACCCTCCAGTTGCGCCACCTGCGCGTCGGACGGCCCCGACCCCAGCGACACGATCGCGACGTCGGGCCGCGCCGCCAGCACCGGTTCGACCTGGAACGGCAGGTTCGACGGTGGCACGGTCGGCAGCGTCGCGAGCGCCGGGAAGCGCTGCACATACAGCGCATATGTCTCCTTGCCGATCCGCTGGACGTCGCCGGACCATGCCGCGAGCGTCGCGACGGGATCGGGATGGATCAGGCCTAGCGCGATCAGATAGCGTCCGTCGTCGATCGCCAGCCTGGCCGGTCGACCGGGCAGCTTCACCGGGCGCTGCTTGAGGTCGGCGACTGCCGGCGCCCCGGCCGGCGATGTGGGTTCGCCACTGCACGAAACGAGCGCGCCGACGCCCAGTCCGATCATGCCCGAGACGAAGGTCCGTCGCCCGACCGGGTTCCGCAAATGCTGCAACGTCACGCTGGCCCCTCAACTTGCAATTGTATCGCACTTGCATATTGGCCGGCGCGCGGTGTTGCAAGCGCGTCGGGATTGCCATGTCCATGCGCGGGTAACTTCCCCGGGGATCGCTGTGCTATCCAGCCGCCATGGACTCGCATCGCCCGCCGGCGGCCCCCGCCGCCATCCGCCACGTCGCCATCGTCGGCGCGGGATTTTCCGGCACGTTGCTGGCGATCAACCTGCTGCGGCATGACGGACCGGCGGCGACGTTGATCGAACGGGGCGATGCGGCGGGGCTGGGCGTGGCCTATGGCACGCGGCGCAGCGACCACCTGCTCAACGTGCGCGCGGCGAACATGAGCGCCTTTCCCGACCGACCCGGCCATTTTGTCGAATGGCTGGCGGCGCAGGGCATGGCGGCGGACGGTGCGGCGTTCGTCCCGCGCCGGGTCTATGGCGCCTATCTGCGCGATACGCTGGCGGCGGCGCGGGTGCTGGCGCCCGATCGGCTGCGCGTGGTCGCAGGGGAAGCGGTCGCGGTCGATGGTGCCACGGTGACGCTGGCGGACGGCGGGACGGTCGCGGTGGATGCGGTGGTGCTGGCGGTCGGCAACCTCGCGCCGCAGGTGCCGCCCGGGCTGGAGGCGATCGCACGCCATGCCGCCTATGTCGGCAATCCGTGGGACCCGCAGGCGACGCGGGGGCTTGGTGACGGCGACACCGTGCTGCTGGTCGGCACCGGGCTGACGATGGTCGATGTCGCGCTGTCGCTGGAGGCGCAGGGGTTTGGCGGGCGGATGGTCGCCTTGTCGCGCCGGGGGCTACTGCCGCATCGCCATGCCCCGGCATCGCCCGCCGCCCGACCGCTGACCGAGCGTCCGCGTCCGCCGCTGTCGGCGCTGGTCCGGGCGGTCCGCGAACGGGGGCAGGCGATCGGGTGGCGCAGCGCGATCGACGAATTGCGCCCGTTCACCCAGGGTATCTGGGCAGCGGCGGACGCGGACGAGCGCCGGCGCTTCCTGCGCCATTTGCGGCCATGGTGGGACATCCATCGCCACCGGCTGGCGCCTGCGGTCGCCGACCGGATCGACACGCTGGTGGCGGACGGGCGGCTGACGCTGCTGGCGGGCAAATGCTGCGAAGCCCGGACGACCGAAGGCGGCGTGGCGGTCGATTGGCGTCCGCGCGGTGGGGACGCGCGCCGGACGATCGCGGTCGCCCGCGTCATCTCGTGCATCGGGCCGCAGGGCGACGTCGCGCGGACCGACGATCCGCTGCTCGGCGCGCTGGTCGGCGCCGGCCGCATCCGCCCCGATGCCGAGCATCTGGGGATCGAGGTCGAGGCGACCGGCCGGGTGCTGAGCGCCGGCGGCGACAGCGACGAGCGGCTGTTCGCGATCGGGCCGATGACGCGTGGCGCCTTCTGGGAAATCGTCGCGGTGCCCGACCTCCGGCGGCAGGTGTGGGACGTCGCGCGCTATCTGTCGAACGCGCACTGGGTCGGCGGCGAGGGGCTGTAACGCGGTATTGGGCCGGTCGTAGAAATGCTTCGTTGTCGGCGGGGCGCCCGGACGTGAAGGTGCGCCCATGCACAAGTCCAGATTGCTGCCGTCGTTCGGCGTCCAGGTCGCGATCGGCATGGTTGCGGGTGTCGCCCTGGGCCTGCTGGCGGGCGGGGCGGGCGGCGCCGGTGGTGCGATCGGCGGGGTGCTGCACACCGTCGGACAGATTTTCGTCCAACTGCTCAAGGTGCTGGTGCCGGCGCTGGTCTTCACCGCGATCGTCGGGTCGATCGCCGCGCTGCGCGATCTGCCCAACGCCGCGCGGCTGGTCGGACAGACGCTGCTGTGGTTCGCGCTCACCGCGCTGACCGCCGTGTCGATCGGCATCGTGCTGGGGGTGACGCTGCAGCCCGGCCTGCACAGCAGTGCGCCGATCGCCACTGCGGCACAGCCGGCGACGGTCGGTAGCTGGCTCGATTTTCTGAAGGGGATCGTTCCCGCCAACCTGCTCGGCCTGTCCGCATCCACCCGGCTGGCGGAGGGCGGCGCGACCACCACGCTCGGCTTCAACGTGCTGCAGATCATCGTCGTCGCGATCGCGGTCGGCGCGGCGGCGGTGCGGGTCGGCGCGGCGGGGGAACCGTTCCTTGCCTTCAACACGTCGGCGCTGATGATCCTGCGGCGGCTGCTGCGCTGGGTGATCGCGCTGACCCCGATCGGGTCGGCGGCGCTGATCGGCGATGCGATCGTTCGCTATGGCTGGGGCACCCTGTCGTCGCTCGGCGCGTTCGCGGCGACGGTCTATCTCGGGCTCGGCCTCGTGCTGCTGGTCGTCTATCCGGCGCTGCTGGCGGTGCACCGCATCTCGCCCCTGTGGTTCTTTCGCCGCGCCTGGCCGGCGATCCAACTGGGGTTCGTCACCCGGTCGTCGGTCGGCACGCTGCCGGTGACGCAGGAGCTGACCGAGCGTGCGCTGGGCGTGCCGACCGCCTATGCCGCCTTCGCCGTGCCGCTGGGGTCGACCACCAAGATGGACGGATGCGCCGCGATCTATCCCGCGGTCGCCGCGATCTTCGTCGCGCAGTTCTTCGGCCTGACGCTCCACGCCGGCGATTATGCGCTGATCGTGCTGGTGTCGGTGCTGGGATCGGCGGCGACGGCGGGGCTGACCGGAGCGACGGTCATGCTGACGCTCACGCTGACCACGCTCGGCCTGCCGCTCGAAGGGGCGGGGCTGTTGCTGGCGATCGATCCGATCCTCGACATGGGCCGCACCGCCGTCAACGTCGCCGGGCAGATGCTGGTCCCGACGATCGTCGCGAGGCGCGAGGGGCTGTTGCCGGCCGAAGCGGACAGCACCCCGGCGAGCGTCGCGCTGGGGTAGGGAACGGACCGCTACCGCGCATCGGCAGGGGCGAATCGCGGGATCGGGCCCGCCGCGTACCGATCGCGTATCTTTTCGTTGCTGGCGGACCCACATGGCCAGCGCCCGGTTGTCGCCCCAAAGGCAACATGGGGAAGCACGATGAACCTCCGACTCTCCGGCGCGGCGACGCTGGCACTGTTCTCCGCCGGGGCACTGGCACAGGCGCCGCAGAAGCCGATCCCGGGCCTTACCGAAACGGCGCCGCCCTATGCCACCGAATCGGTGGTCAATCACCCGGTCACGATCGGCTGGCCGGACGGTCGCAGGCCGACGGCCCCGCGCGGCTGGGAAGTGGTGAAGTTCGCCGGCGGGCTCGACTATCCGCGACAGGCGCTGCTGCTGCCCAATGGCGACGTGCTGGTATCCGAAGCGCGCACCCTGCCCAAGCTGGATGCCGAGCCGGAGGTCGCGCGCGGACAGGCGCTGTCGAAAACCACCGGCTACAGCGCCAACCGCATCACGCTGCTGCGTGACGCGGACCGTGACGGGATCGCCGAACAGCGCTTCGTCCTGCGCGACGATCTGAACCAGCCGTTCGGCATGCAATATGCCAACGGCCGGTTGTACGTCGCCAATACCGATGCGGTCGTCAGCTTCCCCTATCAGCCCGGCGCGACCAGTATCACCGCCGCCCCGCGTACCCATGCGACCCTGCCGGCGGGGGGGTACAATAATCACTGGACCCGCAACCTGCTGCTCAGCCCCGATGGTCGTACGCTGTACGTGTCGGTCGGGTCGGCGTCGAACGTCGGCGAATATGGCATGGACGAGGAAAAGCGCCGTGCCGCGATCCTCGCGCTCGACCTGACGACCGGACGCGAGCGGCTCTATGCCTCGGGCCTGCGCAACCCGGTCGGCATGGACTTCGTACCCGGCACTACGACGCTGTGGACCGCCGTCAACGAGCGCGATCATATCGGCGACGACATCGCGCCCGATTATCTGGTCGGCGTACGCGAAGGCGGCTTCTACGGCTGGCCGTACAGCTATTTCGGCAAGCAGGACCCGCGCCATGCCAA
The DNA here is from genome assembly GCA_003240755.1 of Sphingomonas hengshuiensis. Lineage (GTDB taxonomy): Bacteria > Pseudomonadota > Alphaproteobacteria > Sphingomonadales > Sphingomonadaceae > Sphingomonas > Sphingomonas hengshuiensis_A. The sequence goes on from QFNF01000044.1 coordinate 20,452, forward strand.
TGAACGGCGCGAGCTGCTCGCCACGACGCTGCTCCCCGACGTCGCGGTCGGTGCGCACGCCGCCGCGCTCGGCCTTGCCTTCGCCAAGCAGGGCGCGCCCACCGCCTATGTCGCACGCCACGGCTCCTGGAACCGGTCGAGCTTCAGCGGCTATGACGTGCTGGCGGTCCCGTTCGCGCAGGGACGCCCGACCGGCGAGCCGCAACCGTTCCTGACCGGCTTCGTCGCCGATGCGAAGAAGGGTACCGTCTATGGCCGCCCGGTCAGCATCCAGACGCGCGCCGACGGGGCGATCTTCGTGGTCGACGATGCCGGCGACACCGTGTGGATGGTGCGGCGGCGGGCGTAACCGATCGCGACCTGCGTCCCCCGGCGGTTACGGGCAAGGCTCGCGCCGATGCTGCCGGGGTGATAGCATCGCCGCCATGCCGATCTACACC
>QFNF01000045.1 GCA_003240755.1 Sphingomonas hengshuiensis
GCAGGGTAGCTATGCATGGACGGGATAACCGCTGAAAGCATCTAAGCGGGAAGCCTCCCTCAAGATAAGATTTCTTAGGACGGTCGGAGACCACGACCTTGATAGATCGGATGTGGAAGCGCAGTAATGCGTGAAGCTAACCGATACTAATTGTCCTATTCGCGCTTGAAGAGTCCCACCATCAACGTCAGCACTGGCTAACGTTACCGGTGGTTGAAACACTCGACCTTGAATAGCATCGATTTGAAAAACATATGTGCACCCGCTTCATTGCCTGGTGGCTATAGCGTTTGTGAACCACCCGATCCCATCCCGAACTCGGCCGTGAAACCAACCTGCGCCAATGGTACTACTGCCTAAGCAGTGGAAGAGTAGGTCGTCGCCAGGCATTGAAGCCGGTGCACATATCCCATTCACAATGCTCAATACCCCTCACGCCCAACTGGGCGTCCCAGGTGACGCGGGGTGGAGCAGCCCGGTAGCTCGTCAGGCTCATAACCTGAAGGTCACAGGTTCAAATCCTGTCCCCGCAACCAACTTCGCAAGATCGCCCTTCACCTCCGCATGCAGGATGTGACCTGTGACCTGTTCCCCATTTTCAGGCCGCTGATAAGTTAGCTTCGGTGTCCTCATGCCCTTGGCGAGATTGACGTGACCCCAATCTTTCATCCAGCGGCAACCAGAGACCGATCGGTGTTGTCCCGCATGAGCGCGGGTGAAGCAACGGGCGGGGTTAACCCCGCCCGTTGCTGTTCGAGCCCGGCAACGAAGGCTGCCGGCGTAGCGTAGCCCAACGACGAGTGCGGCCGCTCGGTGTTGTAGTCGTCGACCCAGCGCGCTAGGATCGAACGGGCCTGGCGAACCGTGAAGAACAGCGTCTCGTTCCGTACGCAGCCGGTTCATCTCGCGCGTGAACTCGTCGCAGAATTCCTCGAACAGCGCCGGGTCATCAGGTGATGGCGTAGCGCGTTCAGTACCCGCGCTTCGAGCTGGTCGCGGCGAATGTTCTTGCGATTGTCGCAGGTGCCTTTGTTGCGGGCCGTCGAGCAGCCGACCAGATCGACCGAGATCATCGAATAGCCGCCGCCACAGCAGGCGCATTTGGTCAGGCCCGAAAAGAGGTATTTGGGCGACGGCGTTCCCGGAAGTGGTTTTCGGTCTCGCCGTCGTCACTGCGCTTCCGTTTGACCGCCGGCTGGCGTTTCTTCACCGATTGCCCGCTGAAGAAGCTCACCATGAACTGCTGTGGGGTTGATTGTGGGGTGGCCTGCCCAAAACATCCATAAAACTAGTACCTACAGATACTTAGGCTTCAACACTGGCGGAGACGGAGGGATTCGAACCCTCGGTAGGAGTAATCCCCCTACGGCGGTTTAGCAAACCGCTGGTTTCAGCCACTCACCCACGTCTCCCAAGCGCGCGCTACGGCTTGGAGAGCGGGCCTATAGCGGGGGATGGGGTGGCGATCAACTCCCTACGTTGATCGTAATTCGACGCCGGGCGGGCGCGCGTTCATTGCAGGGACAGGCGCTTGGCGCCTATCGTGCGGGGAATGGGCATGATTGCGGGGAGCCAACGGATGAAATGGTTGATCGGGTGGATGGCGCCGCTGCTGGTGCTGGCAGTGCCGGCGCAGGCACAGGTGCGCACCGTCGACCCCAATGACGCGATCGATGGCGATCTGGCGCCCCAGCAGACGCCGGCACCGGTACGGACGCCCGATCCGGCGCCGGCGCCACGCTCGACCGTACCGCCGGCCTATCAGCCCGCACCGGCGCCGGTTCCGCCGGTACAGCAGGGTGCGCCCAGCCCGACCGCGACCACCGCCGCCAACGACACGTTCGAGCGCGACGACCTGATCGGTGCGGCGGAAGGGGTGTTCGGGCGGGGCGCCGAAGGGCTGGCGGGGATCATCGAGAATATCCTCAAGGACCAGGGCAAGCCCAACGCCTATATCGCCGGGCGTGAGGCGGCGGGCGCGTTCGTGGTCGGGCTGCGTTATGGTTCGGGGGTGATGAACCATAAGGTCGAGGGGCAGCGGCAGGTCTATTGGACCGGACCGTCGGTTGGTTTCGACGTCGGCGGCGATGCGACCAAGGTGTTCGTGCTGGTGTATAACCTGTATGATTCGCAGGAGCTGTACCGGCGGTTCCCGGCGGCCGAGGGACGCGCCTATTTCGTCGGTGGCTTTTCGGCGAGCTATCTGCGGCGGGGGGATGTGGTGTTGATCCCGGTGCGGTTGGGGGTTGGTTGGCGATTGGGTGCCAATGTCGGCTATATGCGGTTCAGCGAGAACCAGCGCTGGCTGCCGTTCTAAGGCGAAGCGGGCCGGTGCCTGCCGGACTCCCGCAAGCCCGGCCGGCGGACACCGCCCGACCGACGACGCGGGCTTTGCCCGCGGCGCCGGCGTGGTCGGTACGCGATGGAAGGAAGAAGCGGCACCCCGGGTCCTGCCCGGGGTGATGCTCCGGCGGATCAGCCGCCCCGGAACGCGGTCGATTCGAAGCGCACCGGCGCGCCCAGTGCCGCGCCGACCAGTTCGGCCTCCCACATCGCGGTCCGGCCGCGGACGATGGTGCCGATCGGGCGGCCGGTCAGCGTGTCGCCGGTGAAGGGCGACCAGCCGGCGCGCGAGGCGAGCCAGCTTTCCTCGACGGTCCAGCGGCGCTTGAGGTCGACGACGGTGAAGTCGGCGTCATAGCCGAACGCGATCCGCCCCTTGCCGACAAGGCCGAAGATGCGCTGCGCGCCCGCGCTGGTCAGGTCGATCAGCCGCTGGAGGGTCAGCCGCCCCTCGGCGACATGGTTTAGCAGCAGCGGCAGCAGCGTCTGGACGCCGGGCATGCCGCTGGGGGTGGCGGGATAGGTCCTTGCCTTTTCCTCGACCGTGTGCGGCGCGTGGTCGGAGCCGATGACGTCGGGCACGCCTTGGTTCAGCCAGTACCACAGCCCGTCACGATGCGCGCCCGACCGGATCGGCGGGTTCATCTGCGCATGGGTGCCGAGGCGGGGATAGGCATCCTCGCCGGCCAGCGTCAGATGCTGCGGCGTGACCTCGCACGAGGCGATGTCCTTGTTCGCGCCCAGCACTTCGAGCTCGGCCGGGGTGGTGACGTGCAGGACATGGACCCGCCGCCCGGCCTGCCGCGCCAGCCGCAGGATGCGGCGGGTGGCGAGCAGCGCGCTTTCGTCGTCGCGCCAGACCGGGTGCGAGGCGGGATCGCCGCTGACCCGCTCGCCCTCGCGCGCGATCATCCGCATCTCGTCCTCGGCATGGATCGCCACGCGCCGCTGGCCCGAACGCAGCACGCGCAGCAGGTCGTCATCCTCCGACACCAGCAGGTCGCCGGTCGACGATCCCATGAAGATCTTGACGCCCGCGGTGCCGGGCAGGCGTTCCAGCTCCGCCAAGTGGTTCGCGTTGCGCGCGGTCGCGCCGACATAGAAGGCGTGGTCGCAATACATCCGCCCCTTCGCACGGGCGAGCTTGTCGGCGATCGCATCCTCGGTATCGGTCGCGGGCTTGGTGTTCGGCATTTCGAACACGGCGGTGACGCCGCCCATCACGGCCGCGATCGAGCCGGTGGCGAGGTCTTCCTTGTGCTCGAGGCCGGGTTCGCGGAAATGGACCTGCGTGTCGATGACGCCGGGCAGGATGTCGAGGCCGGTGCAGTCGATCGTCTGTCCGGCGTCGCCGGTCACGCCGATGCCGGCGATGCGGCCATCGGTGATCCCGATATCGACCTGTGCCGGGCCGGAGGGAAGGTGGACGGTGCCACCGGTGAGCTTGGTATCGAAGGTCGCCACTGCCGCCTCTTGTAACCGGGGGATGCGCGGTCCTACCTGTTCGCCATGACCAATGCCACCCCCGCCACCTGGCTTGCCGACCGTGCCGTGCTGCGCATCGCCGGCGAGGAAACGCGCGCGTTCCTGCAGGGGCTGGTGACGCAGGACCTGGGCGTCGTGACGCCGCAGACGCCGGCCTGGGCGGCATTGCTGAGCGCGCAGGGCAAGGCGTTGTTCGATTTCATCCTGTGGGCCGATGGCGACGATATCCTGATCGATTGCGAGGGCGAGGTGGCGGACGCGCTGGCGAAGCGGCTGACGCTGTACCGGCTGCGCCGCGCGATCACGATCGAGCGGACCGACTTGGGCGTGCACTGGTCGCCGGCGGGGGAGCAAGGGGTGGCGGACCCGCGGCTGGCGGCGCTCGGCCGGCGCTGGCTGGCCGCACCCGGCGCAGCGGCGAGCGGCTGGACCGGACACCGGCTGCGCCACGGCGTCACCGAGGGGCGGGGTGAGCTGGGCGACGGGCAGACGCTGTGGCTGGAATGCAATGCGCGCGAGCTGCACGGGGTGAGCTTCACCAAGGGATGCTATGTCGGGCAGGAAAATACCGCGCGGATGAACTATCGATCGACGGTCAACCGGCGGCTGGTGGTGGTGCCGACCGATATCGCGGGGCCGCGGACGCGGATCGTGTATCCCGGGCTGGGTCTGGCGGTCGAGCATCGCCGGATCGACGATCTGGGCGAGGCGCTGCGGCCCGACTGGCTGGTGGCGGCGCTGGCCGAGCCGGCGGAGAAGTAATCGGCGGCGGACGCCCTTGTTCGATCCATCGCGCCTCGACCAAACGTCATCCCAGCGAAGGCCGGGATCTCCCGGTGGTGGCGCGGAACAGGAGCCGCTCGATACGGATCGGACTTCAATCCAGCCGCAGCGTCCGCTCGCGCACGCCGTCGTCGCCGGCTTCTTCCCGCACGACCGTGAACCCACAATGTTCGAGGATCGTCTGCGACGCGCCGTTGGTGTCGATCACCGACGCGAACAGCGGGCGTTCGCGCTGTTGGACGAGGAACATGGCGACCGCCGTCCGCCCGATCCCGCGGTGCCAATAGTCGCGGCCGAGCCAATAGGCGATTTCGGTGCGGCCCTCGCGCGGAAAGGCGGAGACATAGCCGGCGACTGCCCCTGCCACCTCCACGGTCCGCACGACGAACGCCGGTCCGGCGATGATCCTGCTCCAATGCGCGTCGAACGCATCGCGCGCCCGCGGCGTGAACCCGGCCATCGCTGCCGCTTCCGGATCGCTCTGATGCACGAAGAAGACGGGCAGATCGTCGGGGCGAACGGAGCGCAGCGTAACCGTCATCGAACGCCGGACACCATGTTCACAACGCGTCGAAGTCGATCGGCGCGTGCCGGTCGAGTGTGGCGGTGGCGGGGGGCAGGGGGTATTTGAGGCCGGTGGCGCAGTTGAACAGCACGACCTGTTCCTCCGCATCGACCTCGCCATCGCGCAGTGCCTGCCGGTAGGCGGCGAGCGTCGCGCCGCCTTCGGGACATAGCAGCAGCCCGTCGCGCCGGGCGCAGTCGTCCACCGCCTTCAGGATCGCGGGATCGCCGACCGCCAGCGCCTTGCCCCCCGATTGCCGGACCGCGCGCAGGATCAGGAAGTCGCCGACCGCACGCGGCACGCGGATGCCGGCGGCGACGGTATGCGCGTCCTCCCAGCGTTCGGCATGTTCCTCGCCCGCTTCGAACGCGCGGACGATCGGCGCGCAGCCCGATGCCTGCACCGCGTACATGCGCGGGCGCTCCGGCCCGATCCAGCCGAGCGCCTCCAGCTCGTCGAACGCCTTCCACATGCCGATCAGCCCGGTGCCACCGCCGGTCGGATAGAAGATCGCGTCCGGCAACCGCCAGCCAAGCTGTGCGGCCAGCTCCAGTCCCATCGTCTTCTTGCCCTCGATCCGGTACGGCTCCTTCAGCGTCGAGAAATCGAACCAGCGCCCTTCCGCCGCGCCCCTGGCGACGATCGCGCCGCAATCGTCGATCAGCCCGTTGACCCGCCACACCCGGCCGCCCTGCGCCGCGATCTCGCGCACGTTCACCTCGGGCGTGTCCTCCGGACAGAACACGACCGTCTCGATCCCGACCCGGCTGGCATAGGCGGAGAGCGCGGCACCGGCATTGCCGTTGGTCGGCATCGCGATGCGCGTGACGCCCAGTTCCCGGGCCATGGCCACCGCCATCACCAGCCCGCGCGCCTTGAAGCTGCCGGTCGGCAGGCGGCCTTCGTCCTTGACCAGCACGTTGCCGCCGCCGGAGCGCGCAATGGGGATCAGCGGCGTCTCGATCTCGCCCAGGCTGACGATGTTCGCCGTGTGCCGTACCGGCAGCAGTTCGCGCCAGCGCCACAGGTCGCTGTCGCGCGCGGTCAGCGTGTCGCGCGACAGCGCCGCGCCCGCCGCCGCCAGGTCGTAGCGCACCAGCAGCGGCCGCCCCGCCCGCGACAGGTTGTGCAGCATGTCGGCGGGATAACGCTCCCCCGTCATCGAACATTCGAGATGGGTGACGAAGGTCGGCCGGTCGGCGGTCAGATTGTCGTGCATGCGCCCACTGTATCGCAGCAAGCGTACCGGTCCACCCGTGAACGGCGCTCCCGTGACGGCGATAACGTGCTGAAAAGGATCGATAGGGGCCGGCGGCCGGGACACGCCGCCGCGCCGCCCCCGGCCATCGGCGTACGACGATCGGGTCGACTGGTCCGACCGTGGTCGATATGGCGGCAGGACCTGCATCCCATCGCCGGCGGCAAGCCCGAAGGATTCCTGTGAAACCGCATCGACCAACGCCGCCGGTATCGATCGATCTCGTCGCGGCACGGCTGTTCCGGCTGTCGCTGGGCGTGTTCTTCATCGGCGGGTTCGTCGCGTCGTCGATCAGCCTGCTGGTGCCGCGGATGCGCCTGACGCTGGGGCTGGATTACCTGATGGCCACCAGCGTGCAACTGGCGTCCTTCTCCAGCTATCTGCTGTTCGCGGTGCCGGTGGCGGCGATCGTCGCCGCCACCGGTTTCATGCGCGCCCATGCCATCGGGCTGGCGGTGATGGCGCTGGGGTGCGTCGCGCTGGCCGGCGGGATCATGACGCAGCATTACGGCATCGTCCTGGCGGCGCTGCTGGCGGTGTCGACCGGTGCGACCTTCCTCCAGATTGCGAGCAACACGGCGGTGACGATCGTCGGCGATCCGCGCCGCGCCGCCATGCGCCTGAACCTGCTGCAGGGGTTCAACTCGTTCGGGACCGTCGTCGGACCGGCGCTGGGCGCGACGACGATCGTGTCGGCGAGGGCCGCGACCGATCCGGCCGGACCGGTACTGCCGTTCGCCATCGCCGCGCTGGTCCTCGCCCTGCTGGCCGCCGCGTTCTTCCACCGGCGGGACATGTTGCAGGGATTGCCGGCGGGCAGCCTGCGCATCACGCGTTCGGCCTGGGTCGTGACCCTTGGCGACCGGCGGCTGCTGGCGGGGGCGGGCGGCATCTTTCTCTATGTCGGGGCGGAGGTGACGATCGGCACGTTGCTGACCGATTTCCTGATGACCCGCCATGCGCTGGCGTGGCGGGCCGATGCCGCCGCCGGGCTGGTCGCGCTCTATTGGGGCGGCGCGATGATCGGCCGCTTCGCCGGTGCCGCCGTGATGCGATCGGTGTCGCCCGCCCGCGTGCTGGGCGGCGCGGCGGTGCTGGCGGCGCTGCTGGTCGGCGGGGCGGTGGCGACGGGCGGCGCGGTGGCGGCGGGCGCGCTGCTGGCGGTCGGCATCGTCAATTCGATCATGTACCCGACCATCTATGTCATGGCGCTGCCGGTCCGGCCGGAACGGACCGCGCCCGGCGCCATGGTGCTGTGCATCGCGGTGATCGGCGGGGCGGTCATCCCCATGCTGACGGGCGCGCTGGCCGACCGGATCGGTCTGGTCCATGCGCTGCTGCTGCCGGCCGCCTGCTACCTGCCGATCGCCGCCTTCGCCCGCCGCTACCGTACGCCGCGCGCCGTCGCATAATTCGATATTGCGCCCCGGAAACTTTGTGTTACACGATTGGAAGCGCTTCCAATTGCCCCGATACGGGGTTCCGGGCGCGAATAGCCGGCCACAGACCGGACCGATGGGGAGGATGGACATGGATTGCGTACGGGCGCGTCGCGTGACGACGCTGATCTCGCTGTTGCTGGGGTCGACCGCGCTGATGCCGGGGGCGATGGCACAGGAAGCCGCGGCCCCGGTGCCGGGCACGACCGGCCCGGCCGGGCAACCGGGCGGCGACACCGCCGCCGGCGACCCGCAGGATACGACCGCCGCCCCCGCCGACGATGCGATCGTCGTCACGGGCATCCGCCGCGGCGTCGCGGATGCGATCAGCCTGAAGCGAAACAACACGTCGATCGTCGAGGCGATTTCGGCCGAGGATATCGGCAAGCTGCCCGACGTGTCGATCGCCGAATCGATCGCGCGCCTGCCGGGGCTTGCCGCGCAGCGCGTGGCCGGTCGGGCGCAGGTGATCTCGATCCGCGGCCTTGCTCCCGATTTCACGACGACGCTGCTCAACGGACGGCAACAGGCAAGCTCGGGCGACAATCGCGCGGTCGAGTTCGACCAGTATCCCGCTGAACTGCTCTCCAGCGTCGTCATCTACAAGACGCCCGACGCCCAGATCGCGGGCATGGGCCTGTCGGGTACCGCCGACCTGCGCACCGTTCGCCCGCTGGCGTTCGGCAAGCAGGCGTTCGCCGTGAACGTGCGCGGCGAAAAGACCGAAGGGTCGAAGCTGAACGACGATATCCGCAACATCGGCTACCGGGTCAGCGCCAGCTATATCGACCAGTTCGCGAACGGGACGATCGGCGTCGCGCTGGGCTATGCCCGGATCGATTCCCCGTCGGGCAACCGCCACTACAAGGCCTATGGCTATGAAGCGTTCGGCGACCAGACCGATGCGAACGGCGCGCCGGTCAACATCGTCCGGCCCGACGGCGCGGACGGCGCGCTGCTCATCAACGGGCAGGAGGTCTTCGTCACGTCGCGCAGCAACGTACGCGACGCGTTCATCGGCATCCTCGAATGGCAGCCGAGCGACTATGTCCACAGCACGCTCGACGTCTATTACTCGAAATTCCGCCAGAACGAGGTGACGCGCGGCGCGCAGTGGTTTTCCAACCCGTTCGCCGACGGGCTGACCTTCACCGACGTCGCGACCGGGGATCGCGGCGGGTCGAAGGTCGCGGCGGGCGGTACGCAGATCGGTGCGGTCCCGATCGTGCGCAACGACAACAACCGGCGCAACGACGAACTGTTCTCGGCCGGGCTGAACAACGAATTCCGCCTCGACGACCGGACGCAGTTCTTCGCCGACCTGTCCTATTCGATGAACAAGCGCGACGAACAGATACTGGAGACCTATGCCGGGTACGGGCTGGGCGTGGGCGGGGTGACGCCGACGACGCCGAACATCGGCCGCACGCTCGACAACATCGCGTTCGAGACGCCCGTCGACGGCTTTCCGACCTATGGCGCGGGGCTGAACTATGCCGATGCGAACCGCGTGTCGCTGGGCGACCGGGCGCCCTGGGGCGGATGGGGCCATGACGGCGCGATCCGCTATCCCAAGGTCGATGAAAAGGTCTATGCGCTCGACCTGCGGCTGACCCACGAGGTGGAAGGGTTCTTCAGCGGGTTCGACGTCGGGGTGAACTGGACCCATCGCAGCAAGGCGAAGACGGTCAGCGACAACGACCTGTTCCTCAAGAACGGCCGGCAGCAGGTGCTGGTCGATTCCAGCTTCCTGCTGACGCCCACCAATCTGGGCTTTGCCGGGTTCGGCAACGTGCTGACCTTCAATCCGGCGGACCTGCTGGACCGCTATTACGACATCGCCCCGATCCGCGACGCCAATTTCTATGACAAGAACTGGTCGATCCTCGAGGATGTCATCACCTGGCACGCCAAGGCGAATATCGACTGGGGCCGGCTGAAGGGCAATGTCGGCGTACAGGTCGTGAACCAGGACCAGTCGTCGGTCGGCGTCGTCATCAACGGCCTCGAACCCGGACAGCCGATCGTGCCGCAGCGCATCCGCGACGGGGCGAGCTATACCGACGTGCTGCCCAGCCTGAACCTGATCTACGATCTGGGCGGCGGGCACCGGCTGCGCTTCGCGGCGTCCAAGACGATGGCGCGGCCGCGGATGGACGACATGCGCGCCAACGTCGCGCCGGGGTTCAATTCGCTGGTCTGTTCGGGCCAGCCCTGCGCGCCGGGCACGATCGTCAACCCATGGTCGGCATCGGGCGGCAATGGGAAGCTGAAGCCGTGGCGCGCCGACGCGCTCGATGCCGCCTATGAATGGTACATCAACCCGACGACCTATCTGTCGATCGCCGGCTTCTACAAGAACATCAAGACATACATCTACCAGCAGTCGGGCACGTTCGATTTCAGCGGCATCCCGTTGCCGACGACCGCGAACGCGATTCCGGCGGGCGTCGTCATCAGCAATATCGGCCAGATCACGCTGCCCGCCAACGGCAATGGCGGATCGGTGAAGGGGCTGGAGTTCAGCGGCGCGTTCAACTTCGGTACGCTGGCCTCGGTCCTCGACGGCCTCGGCGTGCAGGGCAGCCTGTCGCTGACCGAATCCAACCTGAACCCGACCAGCAACCCCGATCCGACCCAGGCGGTGCGCATCCCCGGCCTGTCGGGCACGGTCTACAACCTGACCGGCTATTACGAACGCGCCGGGTTCCAGGCGCGGATCAGCCAGCGTTATCGTTCGGGGTTCAAGGGCGAGGTGGTGCAGTTGTTCGCGACGCGCGGCTTTACCGAAATCCTCGCCGACAAGCAGGTCGACGCGCAGATCGGCTATACGGTGCAGGGCGGCGCGCTGGAGGGACTGGGGGTGTTGTTCCAGGTGAACAACCTGACCAATTCGCCCTATCGCACCCGGCTGGGCCTCGATGGCGGCGGGACCAAGACGTCGGACGGCGGGTCGCTGCTCGAAACCTATGAAACCTATGGGCGGCAGTTCCTGCTCGGCTTCAACTATCGCTTCTGACTTTCCCCCAGCCTCGCGGCGGGCAGCGCCTGCCGCGCATTTTTCGGGACGGTTGTCGCGTTCATGGCATATGGCGGGCATGGCCGATGCCGTCGCGATCGAGGAACCATAGAACCACGCCATGACCCCGCTCAGACGCATCCTGATCGCCGGCGGCGGATCGGCCGGGTGGATGACCGCCGCGATGTTCGCACGGCTGTTCAAGGGCCGCTATGCCATCACCCTCGTCGAATCCGATGCGATCGGAACGGTCGGCGTGGGGGAGGCGACGATCCCCGCCATCAAGAAGTTCAACGAGCTGCTCGGCATAGACGAGGATGATTTCCTCCGCCGGACGCAGGGCAGCTTCAAGCTCGGCATCCAGTTCAACGACTGGTCCCGGATCGGCAGCAGCTATGTCCATGGTTTCGGCGTCATCGGCCGCGACCTCGAATGGCTGCGCTGCCATCAATACTGGCTGAAACTCCATGGCGAGGGGCGGGGCGGTCCGCTCGACGCCTATTCGATCAACACCGTGGCCGCGACCGCCAACCGCTTCATGCGCCCGCGCGCCGATATGCCCGACAGCCCGATCGGACAGATCGCCTATGCCTTTCACTTCGATGCCGGGCTCTATGCCGCCTATCTGGCCGAATATGCCCGCGAACGGGGCGTCGAACGACGCGAGGGAGAGATCGTCGCGGTCGCGCAGGATGCCGATACCGGGTTCCTGACATCGGTGACGCTGGCCGATGGCAGCATGATCGCGGCCGACCTGTTCATCGACTGTTCGGGGTTTCGCGGCCTGCTGATCGAACGCACGCTGGCGGCGGGCTATGAGGACTGGCGCCACTGGCTGCCCTGCGACCGCGCGGTCGCGGTGCCGTCGCGGCGTTCGGCGGACTTCACGCCCTATACCCGTTCCACCGCGCGCCCCGCCGGGTGGCAGTGGCGCATCCCGCTCCAGCATCGCACCGGCAACGGCCATGTCTATGCCAGCCGCTACATGGACGACGAGATGGCGGAAGCGATGCTGCTCGACCATCTGGACGAACCGGCGGTCGGCGATCCCCGGCGGCTGGCGTTCGTGCCGGGCAGGCGGCGCAGGGGCTGGGTGCGCAACTGCGTCGCCATCGGGCTGGCGGCGGGGTTTCTCGAACCGCTGGAATCGACCGGGCTGCACCTGATCCAGTCGGCGATCCTGCGCCTCGTGCGGCTGATGCCCGATGCTCGGTTCGATCCCGCGACCAGCGCCGAATATAATCGCCAGACCGATTTCGAGATGGAGCGCATCCGCGACTTCATCATCCTGCACTACAAGGCGACGACGCGCGACGACACGCCGTTCTGGCGGCATGTCCGGACGATGGACGTGCCCGACACGCTGGCGCGCAAGATGGCGCTGTTCGCCGCCAATGGCCGCATCTTTCGCGAGGATGACGAGCTGTTTGCCGAGGAAAGCTGGATCCAGGTCCTGATCGGGCAGGGGATCGTGCCCGCCGCGCCGGACCCGCTGGTCGACGTGACACCCCGGGCGGAGGTCGAACGCCATCTGGCCGATGTGCGCGGCGTGATCGCGAAATGCGTCGATCGGATGCCCGACCATGGCGCGTTCGTCGCCCGCCACTGCGCCGCACCGCCGCCGCAGCCCGCGCCGTGAACCCGCAGGTCCGGGTGGAGCGGATCGGGCGGGAGGGCGAACCGGTCGTCATCATCGACGGCTTCGCGCCCGACCCCGGCCGTCTGGTCGCGCAGGCCTGCGCCGCGCCGTTGACGGCGGGCGGCGGCAATTATCCCGGACTGCGCGCGCCCGTCGACGGGCGCTATTGCGACGAGGTCGCCCCGCTGGTCGCCGCCGCCGCCCGGCGGGTGTTCGGCTATCATGGCCGGCTGTCGTTCGACCGGATACTCTTCTCGCTCACCACGACGCCGCCAGCGGCACTGACGCTGGCCCAGCGGCTGCCGCATGTCGATGCGGTCGAACCCGGGCGGCTCGCACTGGTCCATTATCTCGGCGAACGCGACTGGGGCGGCACGCGCTTCTTTCGCCATCGCTCGACCGGATATGAACGGATCGGTCCCGACCGGCATCGCGCCTATCTGGACGCGCTGGCGATGGACCTCGCCCGCGATGGTGAGCCCGGACCCGCCTATATCGCGGGCGAGACCGCGATGTTCGTGCCGATCGCGCACGTCACCGCGCGGCCCAATCGTGCGGTGCTGTATCGTGGCAGCCTGCTGCACTGTGCCGCGATCGACAATCGCCGGCCCCTGCCGGCCGACGCGGCGACCGGGCGGCTGACGATCGCCGCCTTCCTCGGCGCGACATGACCAGGCGGTCGCTTGCGCGCCGCGCACGGCGCTGCCACACGGCGCGGGCGCCATGGGCAGGGAAACGGGGCAAGAGGTGACGGCACGCAGGCCAACGATCGACGACGTCGCGCGCCTGTCCGGCGTGGCCCGCGCGACCGTGTCGCGGGTGCTGAACGACGGCCCCAATGTCAGCGATCGATCGCGGACCCGGGTGCTGGAAGCGGTCGCGACGCTTGGCTATCAGGTCAATCTGCAGGCCCGCTACCTCGCGGGCGGCGGCAACCGGTCGGTGCTGCTGATCCTCGCGTCGGATACCGAGAGCGAGCCGAACTCCTATTACCAGTCCGCCCTCGAAATCGGCGCGCTGCGCGTCTGCATGCAGACCGGGATGGAACTGGCGACCCACACGCTGCAACAGACACGCGACGACGTCGAGGCGCGACTGATCGAACTGGTCGAGGACAGTCGCTGTTCCGGCGTCATCCTGACCCCGCCCTTTTCCGACCGGATGGGGCTGATCGCCGGATTGCGCCGCACGGGTGCGAGCGTCGTGCGCATCTCGCCCGCCACGGACGAGGATGGCGGCGTGCCGGGGATCGGCATGGACGACGAGGCCGCCGGCTTCGCGATCACCCACCATCTGATCGCGCTCGGCCATCGCCGGTTCGGCTTCATCCAGGGGCTGGCCGAGCATCTGTCCGCCGAGCAACGCTATCGCGGGGCGCTGCGCGCGCTGGACGAAGCGGGGCTGGCACCCGCGGCGATGCGGGCGGAACGCGGCAATTTCACCTTCAAATCGGGAGTCGACCTGCTGCCGCGGCTGGTTGGTGGTACCGCCCGCCCGACGGCGATCATCTGCGCCAACGACGATACCGCGGTCGGCGCGCTGTTCGCCGCGCACCGGGCCGGGATCGACGTGCCCGGCGACCTGTCGATCGCCAGTTTCGACGACACCCCCGTATCGGCGCTGGTATGGCCGCCGCTGACCACGGTGCATCAGCCGATCCAGGAAATGGGCGCGCGCGCCGTGCAGATCATCGCCGAGGCGCTGACCAGCGGCAGCCCGGTCGCGGCGGGGGCCGAACGGCTGCCCTTCTCCCTCGTCGAACGCGGATCGGTCGCGGCTCCCGCCGGGGTTTGACTTTTCGCGACCGTCCGTCGATGAACACCGTTGGAAGCGCTTCCAATTGCGCCATCAAGGGAGAGGATATGACGTCGATCCACCGTGCGATGCGCTGGCGCGTCGCGACGACGCTGCCGGCCCTGCTGCTGGCGACGGCGGCCGATGCCCGGCAGGCGCCGGCGCCGGCGCCGGTGTCGGCCGATGCCGCCGAACGCCGCGCCGAGACGCTGGTCGGCCGGATGACGCGCGACGAGCAGTTGCGCTACGTGTTCGGCTATTTCCCGCCGATGAGCAAGGATCGCCCGGCGGACATGATCCCGTCCGCCGGCTATGTCCCGGGCGTCCCGCGGTTGAACATCCCGACCCTGCGCGAAAGCGACGCATCGCTCGGCGTCGCCAACCAGATCGAACAGCGCAAGGGCGATGTCGCGACCGCGCTGCCCGCCAGCCTCGCGCTCGCCGCCAGCTTCGATCCCGACCTCGCCTATCGTTCGGGCGCGATGATCGGGGCGGAGGCGCGTGCCAAGACGTTCAACGTGCTGCTGGCCGGCGGCGTCAACCTGACCCGCGACCCATGGGGCGGGCGGACCTTCGAATATCTGGGCGAGGATCCGCTGCTCGCCGGGATCATGGCCGGCGAATCGATCCGGGGGGTCCAGTCCAACCATATCGTCTCGACCGTCAAGCATCTCGCGCTCAATCCGCAGGAAACGCTGCGAACCACCATGGACGCGCGCATCGGCGAGGCGGATCTGCGCGAAAGCGACCTGCTCGCCTTCCAGATCGCGATCGAACGCGGCCGGCCGGGATCGGTGATGTGCGCGTACAACAAGCTGGGCGGCGACTGGGCGTGTGAAAACGACTTCCTGCTCAACCGGGTGCTCAAGCAGGACTGGGGCTATCGCGGCTGGGTGATGAGCGACTGGGGCGCGGTGCATTCGACGGTGAAGGCCGCCAATGCCGGGCTGGACCAGCAATCGGGCCGCGAGCTCGACAAGGCGATGTATTTCGGCAAGCCGCTGGCCGATGCGGTCGCCGCCGGCACCGTGTCCCCCGCCCGCCTTGCCGACATGAACCGCCGCATCCTGTGGGGGGTGGTGTCGACCGGGCTGATCGACCATCCGGTGCCGGCGACCGCGCAGGCGATCGACTATGCCGCCCATGCCCGCGTCGCGCAGGAGGCGGCGGAAAAGGGCGCGGTGCTGCTGAGGAATGACGGCAACCTCCTGCCGCTCGCCCGGACCGCCCGGCGGATCGTGCTGATCGGCGCCCATGCCGATGTTGGCGTGCTGTCGGGCGGCGGGTCGAGCCAGGTGCGATCGGTCGGCGGGGCGCCGGTCGAAATTCCGCTGACCGAAGGGGCGGCGGCATCGTTCGCGCGCGTGACGTGGCACGCCTCCTCGCCGCTTGCCGCGATCCGGGCGATGGCACCGGGCGCCACGATCACCTATGTCGACGGACGCGATCCCGCTGCCGCCGCCGCCGCCGCGCGTGCCGCCGACATGGCGATCGTCTTCGCATGGCAATGGCGGACCGAGGCGCAGGATGTCGAGACGCTCTCGCTGCCCGACGGACAGGACGCGCTGATCGACGCGGTCGCCGCCGCCAATCGCCGTACCGCCGTCGTGCTGGAGACCGGCGGCCCGGTGCTGATGCCATGGCTGAACAGGGTGCCGGCGGTGCTGCAGGCATGGTATCCCGGCCAGCGCGGCGGAGAGGCGATCGCCAATCTGCTGTTCGGCGCGGTCAACCCGTCGGGCAGGCTGCCGATGACCTTTCCGGCCAGCCTCGAACAGGCGCCGCGGCCGGTCATCCCCGGCCTCGCCGCGATGAAGGCCGCCGATGCCGCGCGCAAGACCGGCGGCACGTACGGCATGGTCGAGCGCGATCTGGCGCCGGTCGTGCCGTATCGCGAAGGCGCGGCGGTCGGCTATCGCGGGTTGCTCAAGACCGGCACGGTCCCGCTGTTCCCGTTCGGTCACGGCCTGTCCTATACGCAGTTCCGCTATGACGGGCTGAAGGTAGAGGGCGGGCCGCAATTGCGGGTCAGCTTCACCGTCACCAATACCGGTCGGGTCGCCGGGGCCGACGTGCCGCAGATCTATGTCACCGCCGGTCGCCGCGCCGGCGCCACGACCCGTCTGGCCGGCTTCGAACGGGTGACGCTGGCACCGGGTGAGCGGCGACAGGTCAGCGTGACGGTGGATCCGCGGCTGATCGCCGATTACGACGTTGCCGGCCGGCGCTGGCACGTCGCCGCCGGGCGCTACCCGGTCGCGGTCGGGCGTTTTGCCGGCGACCGGACGCTGTCGGGCATCGCGACGCTGGCCGAACGATCGGTGCGGCCGTGAGGCGCGTCCTTCCCGCCATGGCGGCGCTGCTGGCGATCGGCGCCGCCCCGGCGACGCCGCCCGCCGTCCGTGCGTGGCAGACCGATGCCGAGGGCAGGCAGCGCCTGGCGCCGGTCGCGCTGCGGGGAGCGCCGACCGGCGAGGCGATCACCATCGCGATCCGGCCCGAGCGGCGCTACCAGACCATGGTCGGCTTCGGCGCGTCGATCACCGATGCGTCGGCGATCCTGATTCAGCAATTGCCCGCGGCAAGGCGTGCCGCGCTGATGCGCGAGCTGTTCGGCAGGGACGGGCTGCGGCTGGGGTTCACCCGCCTGACGATCGGCGCGTCGGATTTCTCGCCGACCCATTACAGCTTCGACGACATGCCCGCCGGCCAGCGCGATCCGACGCTCGCCCGCTTCTCGATCGCGCCCAACCGCGCGACGGTGCTGCCGACCGTGCAGCAGGCGCTGGCGATCAACCCGCGCCTTGTCGTCATGGCCAGCCCGTGGAGCCCGCCGGGCTGGATGAAATCGGGTGATTCGATGATCGGCGGTACGCTGCGCAACGACGCCTATGCCGTCTATGCCCGCTATTTCGTACGCTATCTGCAGGCCTATGCGCAGGCCGGCGTGCCGATGCGCTATGTCACGATCCAGAACGAGCCCGACTTTTCGCCAAAGGATTATCCGGGAATGCGATGGCCGGCGAAGGACCGGGCGCGGTTCGTCGGCGGCTATCTCGGCCCGGCGCTGGAACGCGCGAGGCTGTCGACCCGCATACTGGAATGGGACCATAACTGGGACCAGCCCGAACAGCCCGAAACGGTGCTGAACGATCCGGTCGCCAGCCGCTACATCCCGGGCGTCGCATGGCATTGCTATGGTGGCGACGTCGCGGCGCAGGCGCGGGTCCACGCCGCCTTTCCGGGCAAGGACACGTTCTTCACCGAATGTTCGGGCGGCGGGTGGCGGCCCGGCTGGAAGACGGGGTTCGGCGACATGGTCCAGAACCTGATGATCGGATCGACGCGCAACTGGGCGCGCGGCGTCCTGCTGTGGAACCTCGCGCTCGATCCGCGGGGCGGACCGCACAAGGGCGGCTGCGACAATTGCCGCGGGGTCGTGACGATCGATCCGGTGAAGGGGGAGGTGCGGCGCGAGCTGGAATATTATGCGCTCGGGCATCTCAGCCGGTTCGTCGCACCCGGCGCGACGCGCATCGACACCGGCATGGCCGCAGACATCCCCAATGTCGCGTTCCGCAATCCCGACGGCAGCATCGTCCTGCTGGCGTACAACAGGTCCGACGGCGCGAAGCGGATCGCGGCACGGGTCGATACCCGGATCGTATCGCACCTGCTGCCGTCCGGTGCAGCCATCTCCATCCTGTGGAACGCCAGCCGCGGATGATACCGGGTGCCGGGAATGCCTGTCGCGGCCTATGCCGCGACCTTCCCCACGAATTCCACCGCGCTGCTCTTGAGCGCGCCCAGTTCCCCGTCGAGCTGGGTGAACCCGTTGCCGACCCGGTCGATCTCCGACGCCACCATTTCGGTGTCCTCGCGGATCGCGGCGATGGTCGATGACATCGAATCGGCGGCCAGCGCGGTTTCGTCGACCGCGGCGGTGATCGCGGTGACGGTCTGGGCCTGCACCTCCATCGCGCTGCGGATGCGGTTGGCGCTTTCCTGTACCTCGGTCACGGTCGCGCGGATCGATGCGTTGGTTGCGACGGTCGATCGGGTCGCGGCCTGGATCGCCGCGATCTTCGCGGCAATGTCGTCGGTGGCGCGCGCGGTCTGGCTGGCGAGGCTCTTCACCTCCTGCGCCACCACTGCGAAGCCGCGCCCGGCATCGCCCGCACGCGCCGCCTCGATCGTGGCGTTCAGCGCCAGCAGGTTGGTCTGCCCGGCGATGTCGCGGATCAGCCCCAGGATCGATTCGATCGACTTGGCATGATCCGACAGCGTTTCGGACATGCCGACCGCGGTGCCGGCCTGTTCCGATGCGCGGGTCGCGATCTCGGCGGCGGCTTCCACTTCCATGCGGGCATCCTCGATCGCGCGGATCAGCCCGGCCGACGTCGCCGCCGCCTCGCGCATCGCGACCGCCGACTGTTCGGCGGCGGCGGCGACTTCGGACGCCTTGCCCAGCATGCCGCGCACATTGGCCGAGCTGCGGCTGGCATGGACGCGCAGCGAATCGCTCTCGCGGCTCGCGCGTTCGACCGTCGCGCCGATATTGTCGCGGAATTCATGCGCCAGCGCGTCGCGCGCCGCCTCCAGGTCGAACTGGACATAGGCGTTGTAGAGCGAGACGAACACTTCGCATTCCAGCGAGCGCAGCCGGAACAGCAGTTCGGCGGCATAGCGGAACGACCGCTCGTCGCTGATCCCGCGGCGCAGCACGTCGAGCAGCGTGCGCGCGCCCGCATCCCCCATCGACAGGATGGCGGTCAGCGTGACCTCGGCCTGGAACGCCGTGGCGACGGTGCGCTCGCACGATTCGACCCATGCCGATCCGGTCAGGTTGGTGAAGCGGTTGCGCAGATAATTAACGCCCAGTTCGACCATCCGGTCGAAATCCCGGTGCAGGCTGTCGGTGCCGCGGACCTTTTGCGACTGGTCGAAATGCGCCACCGCGATCGTACGTGCCTCCGGCTCGATCACCGTCCACAGTTCGCGGGCCGCCGCCACGTCGTCGGCGGTGATGTTGAACAGGCGAAGCCGCTCTTGCAAATCGATCGTCCGGCTCACGCTTTCGGGCGCCGGCAGCTTCTTGGTCCCCACGATTCGCTTCCCCTGTTGTCGTCCGGACGCCACCCCGGTTCGGGCGTGCCCACAGGGGTTCCGGCGTAGCGGTCAGGCGTTAACAGTCGGTTGACCACGGGGCGGCGGCAGGGCCCTTTCGTGCGAGCGGACTTGCATCGGCGGGGCGGGCGCGTAGATAGGCCGCAGTCGCTGGAAATCCGCACCCGTCCGACGTGGCTGCACCCGCTGTTTGAGGAATGTCCGACTTGGCCATGGTCCGTCCCAAAGCCCGCCCCGTATCGCCCCATCTCCAGATATGGCGCTGGGGGCCGAACATGCTGGTGTCGATCCTGCACCGTGCGACCGGCGTCGCCATGGGCACGGTCGGCCTTGCCATCTTCGTCTGGTGGCTGGCGGCGCTGGCCGGCGGCGAGGACAGCTATGCGCGGTTCCTGTCGTGGTTCACCGGGCCGTGGGCGCCGGTCGGCTATCTGGTCGGCATCGGGCTGAGCTTCGCGCTGTTCCAGCATATCGGCAACGGTATCCGCCACTTCTTCATGGACATCGGGGCCAATTTCGAACTGAAGGGCAACCGGCAGAGCGCGATCGCGACGATCGTGTTCGCCGCCTGCGCGACTGCCGCGCTATGGGCCTGGCTGCTGGTGGGGAAGCACTGATGGGTAACGGAACCAGCATCGGCCGCGTGCGCGGCCTGGGATCGGCCAAGGCCGGCGCGCATCATTTCTGGCATCAGCGGTTGAGCGCGGTATCGAACCTCGTCCTCATGCTGTGGCTCGTCCTCTCGATCGCGCTGCTGCCGTCCTACGACTATGACGCGGTCTATGCCTGGGTATCGTCGGCATGGGGCGCGGTGCCGCTGATCCTGCTCGCCACCTCGGTCTTCTATCACGCCCGGCTGGGCCTGCAGACCGTGATCGAGGATTACCAGCATGACGAAACGCGCGTCGTCGCGCTGATCGCGCTGAACCTCGTCTATGGCGCGGGCTGGCTGCTTGCCGCCTTCTCGATCCTCCGCATCGCTTTCACCGGGACGCCCGCATAATGGCCACCGACGCTTACAAGATCATCGACCACACCTATGACGCGATCGTCGTGGGCGCGGGCGGTTCCGGCCTTCGCGCCACCATGGGCATCGCCGAAGCCGGCCTGAAGACCGCCTGCATCACCAAGGTGTTTCCGACGCGGTCGCACACCGTCGCCGCGCAGGGCGGCATCGCCGCCAGCCTCGGCAACAACTCGCCCGACCACTGGTCGTGGCACATGTACGACACGGTCAAGGGCTCCGACTGGCTCGGCGACCAGGACGCGATCGAGTATATGGTCCG
>QFNF01000046.1 GCA_003240755.1 Sphingomonas hengshuiensis
CATCTGCTCGTCCGTCAGCCAAAACAGATCGCTCATGCCAGTCTCCTTGCGGAGCCTGAATCAGATCGCCGCCCTCATATCAATGGGTCCTGACCCTAGATCGCGAATGACCCAAAGATGCTCATGAAGATTGCCTTTGTTGTCGAGCTCGCCGCATCCGACGCGCTTCCCATAATCACGGATGGCGCAATTAGCGCCGGGTACGTGCTCACGCACAATGCGCTGCACCTTCGACACTATCTCGCTCTCAGTACCGGCGATCCTGCTCATCACGGGCGTCCCGGACGTCGAACAAACCATTCCGGGCATTCAGAGCGCTTACCATTCGCCTTGTCTTCGCTGTCGCGAAGGTTGCTGGCAATGAAGAAAAAGAACTCGTTTGCGGCGTCGATTGCGCTCATCTTCTCTGGGATGAGCGTGCTCGCACGCAATGCCTCGTCGCAGTTCATGAAGGCGCCAGTTGGCGAAATCTCGTGGCGATATTTGTCACGGCGTTCGGGGTCGGTTGAAAGGTTGATCGCGTTATGGATCGATAGGGTCTGAACTACCCATAGAAATTGTTCCTGTTTCGTCACTGGCATCCTCTCTTTTCCATGTCGCAATTAGTTCCTGTCGAGCCGCTTCTTGCAGAATTGGGTACATATCAGATTCGACGATGGCCCGGACTTCAAAGACCTCCAGGTGCAGACGCTCTCCGTTACGAGCTGCGCGCTCCATCTTCTTTCGAATGCCATGGAAGATCAATCGTCGAGGGTCCGCAACCGAGATCGCAACGGTTCCAGTCGGGGGCGCAAGGCCTTGAGCCGACTGGGCTGACGCGGCGGCTTGGGCGCTCGCCCGGCCGCTAGGACGGCGTCTCCGGTAGCGGTGCTGCGATAGCCCATGGTCCGCCCTACGCCCCCATTGGGAACTTCCTCGATCCAGCCTTTGGCGAGCATGCCGCCGATCGTCTTATCGCCGATGAAGGGAAGACCACCGCGTCCCTCGACGGCGCCGCCAGAAAGCGCGCGCAGGACGTCGATTTCACGCTTGGTGGGTTCGGTTATCAATTATCCTCCCCCGACCAAGGAAGGTCGTCCCATGGCGGCGAGAAGAAGCTACCGAGCCGATATTCGGCCTCATCGAACCATTCTGCATTGTCACCATCGGTAACCCAGGCCCGATTAGGCGCGCCATTTTGTCCACGGACGCGAAACTGTCCACGCCAACTCATTGCTCACCCTCCAGTGTCAGCTCTGCCAAGCGACGAAGCGCCTCAGGACGGGTTGGGCGCGGCTCGGGCTGCGCCTCAATCCATCGGTCGAGAGCTGCAAGCTGATTCGGCTTCAATCGCACTGTAACTGGCTGGCCCTTGCCCGTGGCCGGCCGCCCTCGCGATTTTGTGACGTCATTATTTGACATAATTAATAAATGGTGTCACGAAATGCGAGCCGACGCAAGGCTGGAACCCAAGCGCCGGCTCTGACCCCAACCGATCTTGGAGCGATCGATCATGGCTACGCATACCCCTACCACGCCGACGCGCGCTGGCGCGACCCCGGTCATCAACACGCGGCTATTGGATCGTATCGTCGCGCTACAGGTGACAGCGGAGCGGATCGACGCACTTGCTGAGGCGGTGACCCTTCAGCTCGACGACATGCAGCGGGTGGCCCGAGACATGGGCGGCACCGTCTTCACCGAGCAAACGTGGCGGGTGTCATCGTCGTTGCTGGAGGTGTTGCGGGACCAGGCGCGCGAGGTCGCCGCTACGGCTGATGCCATCGAAACGGCCCGCCTGCCTAGAGCCAGAGTTGCAGGATGAACGGGTAAAGCGACTTCAATCCGGTGCTTATCTGGTGCTTACCGATAAGCACCGCCATCCTGAAGCTGGTCGCTAAAAACAGGCTAAATGCCTGTAATCGCTGGAGCGGGCGAAGGGATTCGAACCCTCGACCCCAACCTTGGCAAGGTTGTGCTCTACCCCTGAGCTACGCCCGCTCTGGCGTTCCGAACCGGCGAACCGGCTGGGGTGAGGCGGGCTATTAGCCGGGGGTTTCGGGTCGCGCAACCCCTAAAACTACTCTTTTCTGAAACCGTCGCGATGCCCACATAGGGAGGGCAGTTACAGGATAAGGAATCGCCGCTTGGCCACGCTAGGACTGACCGCCCCGGAAAAGGATGCCGTGGAGGCGTTCCGCCGCGATGTCGTTGAACCGTCGATGACGAAACTGGTCGTGATCGATTTCTGGGCGGAGTGGTGCGGCCCGTGCAAGGCGCTGACCCCGATCCTCGAAAAGGTCGCGGACGCCTATGCCGACAAGGGCGTGGTGCTGGCCAAGATCGATACCGACAAGAACCAGTTCATCGCCTCGCAATTCCAGATCCGGTCGATCCCGACCGTCTATGCGATGTTCCAGGGGCAACTGGTCGCCGACCTGACCCAGGCCCGCACCGAAAGCCAGTTGAAGCAGATGCTTGACCAGTTGCTGCGCCAGTTGCCGGTCGAGGCGGGCGAGCCCGCCGGTCCCGACATCGATCCGCTGATCGCGATGGGCGAAGAGGCATTGGCCGGGGGCGATGCGGCGCGCGCGCTGTCGATCTTCGACCAGATTGCCGACATGGTGCCGGACAACGCCACCGTCGCCGCGGCGCGGGTCCGTACCTTGATGGCGCTGGGCGATCATGACGCGACCCAGGCGGCGCTCGACGCGCTGGGCGAGGACGCCGCGAAGCTGCCCGGCATCGAACAGGTCCGCGCCGCGCTGGCGCTGGCGCGCGATGCGCAGCCGGTCGACGATCTGGCAGGATTGCGGGCCGAGGTCGACGCGAACCCGGACGATCATGACGCGCGCTTCCGGCTGGCCGGCGGACAGATGGCGGCGGGCGACCGCGACGGGGCGGCCGAATCGCTGCTTCGCATCGTCGCGGCCGACCGGTCGTGGAACGACGATGCCGCGCGGCAGCAGTTGCTCAAGCTGTTCGAGGCGGTCGGCCTGGAAGACCCGTGGGTGTCGCAGCAGCGCCGCAAGCTGTCCGCGATCCTGTTCGGATGAGCATGCGCGTCTCCGTCTTCCCGCTGGCGGGGGCGCTGCTGTTTCCGAACATGCACCTGCCGCTGCATATCTTCGAGCCGCGGTACCGATCGATGGTGTCCGATGCGCTGGCGCGCGATCGCCGTATCGGCATGATCCAGCCACGGCCCGTCGGCGGCGACGCGGAGCGCCCGCCGCTGTTCGATATCGGCTGTATCGGGCAGATCGTCGATGTCGAGGCGCATGCCGATGGCCGTTACGACATCGTGCTGCGCGGGCTGCACCGCTTCCGTGTGGCGCGCGAACTGGAGGTGACGACCGCGTTCCGACAGGTCGAGGCGGAAACCCTGCCGGTCGTCGGCCACCCCACGCTGGCGCTGGCCGAGCGCGCGTCGCTGGAAATCGAATCGCGCCGCTTCGCCGATCGGCTGGGCTATACGGTCGACTGGGAATCGGTCGGGCGGCTGGACGATGAAAGCCTCGTCAACGGCATTGCCCAGATCGCACCGTTCGACGTGGCGGCCAAGCAGGCGCTGCTCGAAGTCGACGCTTTGTCGGACCGGGCGGAACTGATCGTACAGCTCATGCAATTCTTCGGCAGGCATGGTGATGACGAAGAGGCGACGCTGCAATGACCCGCGGGCAGGACACAGGAACCGGCGACACGATCGACCCGTGGCTCCTGGCGATCCTCGTCTGCCCGGTAACGCGCACGCCGTTGCGGCATGACCCGGCGGCGGGGGAGCTTGTTTCCGAGGCTGCCGGCCTCGCCTTTCCGATCCGCCACGGCGTACCGGTGCTGCTGGTCGACAGGGCGCGACCGCTGTGAACCGCGACCTCACCGGCAAGTGGAGCGGGATCTTCAACTATCCGCACACCAATCCCCCGACCGCGTTCGAGGCGGATATCGCCGATCTGGGCGGGTCGATCGTCGGCACGATCCACGAACCCGACCTGTATTCGGTGCCGCCCGGCGCGCTGATCGCCGCGGCGATCGACGGCCATCGCGACGGCGCGCGGGTCACGTTCAGCAAATTCTATGACGACAGCGACAGCGAAGGTTATGGCGACATGGTCGTCTATGCCGGGGTGCTGAGCGACGACGGGTGCGAGATCAGCGGGCGGTGGGATATCCCGGGCATGTGGTCGGGCAGCTTCCTGATGATCCGTCCGGTCCACGCGCCGGTAGCCGCCGATGCGCAGGCCGAGGCAGAGGCGGCGAAGGACGGGCCACTGCCGCGATAAGGGGGGACGCATGGCGCTGCATCACCGGTTGCTGGGGCTGGGCGCGCGGCTGGCGTGGCGGATCGCCCGCCCGCGCACCATCGGCGTGCGCGCCGTCCTGCTCGACCCCGCCGACCGCGTCGCGCTGCTGCGGCATACCTATATCGACGGCTGGTATCTGCCCGGCGGCGGCGTGCACAAGGGCGAGGCGATCGCCCATGCACTGGTTCGCGAACTGGCCGAGGAACTGGCGGTGGCGGATGCCCGCGTCGAACGGGTGCTCGGCGTCTATCACAACCGGCGCGAGGGCAAGGACGACCATGTGATCGTCTATGTCGCGCGTGCCCCGGACGACATGCTGCGCGGTGCCGACACGCTGGAGGTGGCCGAGGTCGGCTGGTTCGCGCCCGACGCGCTGCCCCCGGGAACGACACCGGCGACGAAACGCCGGATCGAGGAATGGCGACGGGGGGATACGGGCGGCGGGGACTGGTAGCGTCGGCGGGAACCTCCCTACGCCGTAACCCCCTGCAGCAATTTGGGCAGCTTCCCCGTCTCGCCGCGCGCCTCGGCCATGAACGCGGCTTTCAGCGGCGGGATCGAATCGACCGCCGACAGCCCGAAGCGCCGCACCGCGCTGGCCGTTCTGCCGGGAATGCCGAACAGCCGGGTGAGGCCATCGGTCGCCAGCGCCACCGCGAACGTGTCCAGCCCGCGCCACCGCTGATAGCGTTCGAGCAGATACGGATCGCCCAGGTCGAGCCCGGTCCGCTTGCCCTCGACCAGTATCTCGGTCAGCGCCGCGACGTCGCGCAGGCCCAGGTTCAGCCCCTGCCCGGCGATCGGGTGGATGCCGTGCGCCGCATCCCCGACCAGCACCAGCCGGTCGGCGGTGATCCGTGCGGCATGGTGGAAGCCGAGCGGATAGCTCGACCGTGCCGACAGGTTGGAAAGCTCCCCCAGAAAGCCGCCCATCTTCTTCGACGCTTCGGCGAGGAACGCACGGTCCGACAGCTTCAGCATCGCCGGCCGGTCCTTCGCATCGACCGTCCATACGATCGCCGAACGATGGCCATGATCGTCGTCGTTCAGCGGCAGGATCGCGAACGGCCCGGCGGGGTAGAAGATTTCGTAGGCGATATTGTCGTGGCTCTCGGCATGGCCCAGCGTCGTGATGATCGCGGCATGATCGTAGCTCCACCGCGCCACGCGGATACCCGCCGCCTCGCGCGTCGGCGAATTGCGGCCCTCGGCGGCGATCAGCAGCGGGGCGGCCAGCGTATCGCCGTTCGCCGTCGTCACCGTCACGCCTGGCGCCTCCCGCCGCACGTCGATCGCCCGGTCCCGGTAGCGCAGGTCGATATGGGGCGATGCGACGGCGGCGTCGTAGATCGCCCGTCGCAGCCGCTTGTTCTCGTACATCACGCCGACCGGATCGTCGGCGGCGTCGGGGATGAAGTCGAGCTTGCCGGGTTCCAGCCCGTCGGTCGCGCGGATCGCGGCGATCGGACAGCCTTCGTCGCCCAGCCCCGGCGCGATGCCGATCGCCTCGAACATGCGGTGCGTTGCGCTGGCGATGGCCGATGCGCGGCCATCGAACCCCGGCGCCAGCGTCACCGCCGGATCGGCCGGATCGAGAATGATCGAGGTCAGCCCGTGCGCGCCCAGCGCCACGCCGAGCGTGCTGCCGACCAGCCCGCCGCCCAGGATGATGACGTCCGCCTGTGCCATGAAGTCTCCATCCGTGAATGCGTCTCGTCCTTCGCGACTTAGGCGCTGGCACGTCCCACCGCAACGCCGCCTTGACGGGGTGCCCCCGCGCGGCGCACATCGGGTTCGTATCGAACAAGGGTGGAACGAATGGCGAGCAACGCGCAGCCGATGTTGTGGCGCGACGCGATGAAGGCGGGCGCGAAGCGCAGCGGTGCGATGATCGGGGCGACGGTCCTGTTCCTCGGCATCGTCCTGATCGCCGTCGCGTTGCTCAGCTATTCGCCCGCCGACCCGTCGTTCAGCACGGCGGCCGGCGGACCGGTCGCCAACCGGCTCGGCGCGCCCGGTGCCATGCTGGCCGATGCTCTGCTCACCCTGTTCGGCGTGGCGGTGGCGATGCTGTTGCCGCTCGGGCTGATCGTCAGCATCCGGCTGTGGCGCGACGTGCCCGTCGGCCCATGGCCGCGCATGCTGCGCGACTGCGTGATCGGCGTCCTCGCCATGGGCACCACGCTGGCCTTCGTCTCGGGCGAGGCGATCCTGACGCTGCCCGCCGGCTATGGCGGGGTGATCGGATGGAGCATCGCGCAGGCCGCGCAGGGGCTGATCCCCCTGATCGGGGTACCGGTGGCCGAGCTGTGGACGGTCCGGGTCGTGGCCGTCGCCACCGGGCTGTTCGGCGTGTGGCGCTGGGCCAAGGGGCTGACGATCGAGATCCCCGACGGCACCTTCCGCATGCCGAAGTTCGAACGCCGTGCCCGTGCCGATGCCGACGGCACGGACAGGCATGACGACGATCTGCCGTTCGATCCGGCCCCCCGCGCGTCGTTGCCGGCCGACGACGATGCCGGCGACGCGCCTGCCCGGCCGCAGCCGCGCCGCCCCGCCAGGACCGACGATCGCGCGCCGCCGGTCATCGCCGAACGCGCCGCCTCGCCCGCGCTGGCCAGCGCCCCCCGCCCGGCGAGCAGCGAGGGCCGCGACAATTTCGCGCTGCCGTCGATCGACCTGCTCAGCCCGCCCCCCGAATCGACCGGTCCCGGCATCGACAAGGCGGCGCTGGAACGCAATTCACGCCTGCTCGAAAGCGTGCTCGACGACTTCAACGTGAAGGGGCAGGTGGTGAAGGTCGCCCCCGGCCCGGTCGTCACCATGTACGAACTGGAGCCCGAACCCGGCATTCGCGCCAGCCGCGTGATCCAGCTCGCCGACGATATCGCCCGCAACATGTCGGCGATTTCCGCGCGCGTCGCGACCATTCCCGGCCGCACCGTCATCGGCATCGAACTGCCCAACCAGCGGCGCGAGACGGTCAGCCTGCACGAACTGATGGCGAGCCAGGCGTTCGCCGACCAGAATGCGCAGCTCCCCATCGTGCTGGGCAAGAATATCGCGGGCGATCCCGTCGTCGCCGACCTCGCGCCGATGCCCCACCTGCTGGTCGCGGGCACCACCGGGTCGGGCAAGTCGGTCGGCCTGAACTGCATGATCCTCTCGCTGCTCTATCGGCTGACCCCGGACCAGTGCCGGATGATAATGATCGATCCCAAGATGCTCGAACTCAGCATGTATCGCGGCATCCCCCACCTGCTGGCCGACGTCGTGACCGACCCGCCCAAGGCGGTGCGCGCGCTCAAATGGGCGGTCGAGCAGATGGAGGACCGCTATCGCATGATGGCGTCGATCAACGTGCGCAGCCTCGCCAGCTTCAACGACAAGGTCCGCGCCGCGATGGCGAAGGGGCAGAAGCTCGGCCGCAAGGTGCAGACCGGATATGACGCCGATACCGGCACGCCGATCTATGAGGAAGAGACGCTCGACCTGTCGCCGCTGCCGCAGATCGTGGTGATCGTCGACGAACTCGCCGACCTGATGATGACCGCGGGCAAGGAAGTCGAATTCCTGATCCAGCGCCTCGCGCAAAAGGCGCGCGCGGCCGGCATCCACCTCATCATGGCGACGCAGCGCCCGTCGGTCGACGTCATCACCGGCGTCATCAAGGCGAACCTGCCGACCCGCATCAGCTTCCACGTGACGTCGAAGATCGATTCGCGCACCATCCTGGGCGAGCAGGGTGCCGAGCAACTGCTGGGTCGCGGCGACATGCTCTACATGCCCGGCGGCAAGGCGCTGGCCCGCGTCCACGGGCCGTTCGTCAGCGATGACGAAGTGCAGGCGGTCGCCGATTTCTGGCGGTCGCAGGGGGCGCCCGACTATATCGACGCGGTCGTCAACGAACCCGAAGGCGATGCCGGCTTCAGCCTCGACGGCGCGCCGACCGGCGACGATTCGCCGGAGGAACAGACCTTCCGCCAGGCGTGCCAGTTGGTGGCGGAAAGCCAGAAGGCCTCGACGAGCTGGCTCCAGCGCCAGTTGCGCGTCGGGTATAATTCGGCGGCGCGGCTGATCGAGCGGATGGAAAAGGAAGGGCTGGTGTCGCGCCCGGACCATGTCGGGCGGCGCGAGGTGCTGATGGATCCGGACGGGCGCCCGACGGGGTAGGCCGTCGGCCACCCCGGCCCGAACCCCGGCCCGAACCCGGACATGGTGCAGAATCCTTCCCACTGCGCCGGGCGGATTTGGTAGGCACCGCCATGCTTCCGATCCACGCGGTCCTGCCCCACCTGCTCCGCACGCTGCGCGACCGCACCTCCGCCGTCCTCGTCGCCCCGCCGGGTGCGGGCAAGACCACCGCCGTCGCCCCGGCACTGCTCGCCGAACCCTGGGTCGCCGGCGAGATCCTGCTCCTGTCCCCCCGCCGCATCGCCGCGCGCGCCGCCGCCGAACGGATGGCCGCCATCGCCGGGGAATCCGTCGGGCAGACCTTCGGCTATGCCACCCGCATGGACAGCAGGCGGTCGGCGGCGACGCGCGTCACCGTCATGACCGAAGGCATCTTCGTCGCCCGCATCCAGGCCGATCCGGAACTGGCCGGCGTCGCGGCCGTGCTGTTCGACGAGGTCCACGAACGCAGCCTCGACAGCGACTTCGGCCTCGCGCTCGCGCTCGACGCACAGGCCGCGCTGCGCCCCGACCTGCGCATCCTCGCCATGTCGGCGACGCTCGACGGCGAGCGCTTCGCCGCGTTGATGGACGACGCCCCGGTCCTCGAAAGCGAGGGGCGTTCCTATCCCCTCGACCTTCGCCACATCGGCCGCAACGCCGAAGCGCGGATCGAGGATTCGGTCGCGGCGGCGATCCGCACCGCCCTGGCGGAGGCGCAGGGCGGCATCCTCGCCTTCCTGCCCGGCGTCGCGGAGATCGAACGCACCGCCGAACGCATCGCGGTGCCCGACGGCGCGGTGCTGCACCGATTGCACGGCACCCTGCTGCCCGCCGAACAGCGCGCCGCGATCGCGCCCGATCCGGCGGGGCGGCGCAAGATCGTGCTGGCGACCAGCATCGCCGAAACCTCGCTGACGCTCGACGGCATCCGCATCGTCGTCGATTCGGGACTGGCCCGCCGGCCGCGTTACGACCGGGCGGCGGGAATGACCCGGCTGACCACCGAACGCGCCAGCCAGGCCGCCGTCACGCAGCGCGCCGGCCGCGCCGCACGGCAGGGACCGGGCGTCGCCTATCGCCTGTGGGAGAGTGCGGCGACCGCCGGTCTGCCGCGCTTCGATCCGGCGGAAATCCTCGAAGCCGACCTGTCGGCGCTGGTGCTCGAATGCGGCAAATGGGGTGTCACCGATCCGACGACGCTGCGCTGGCTCGACCCGCCGCCTGCCGCCGCGATCGACGAAGCCCGCGCCCGGCTCGCGACGCTGGACGCGATCGATGCCGATGGCCGCCCGACCCCGCACGGTCTCGCCATCGCCGCGCTGCCCCTGTCGCCGCGCCTTGCCCATATGCTCATCCGCGCCGGCGAACAGGGGTTTGCCGCGGCGGCGGCGGAGGTCGCGGTGCTGCTCGGCGAACGCGGGCTGGGCGGCAACGACACCGATCTCGATCAGCGCCGCCGCCGCTGGCGCAGCGAACGCGGCCAGCGCGCGGATGCGTCCCGGCGTCTCGCCGAACGCTGGCGGCGGCTGGTGACGGGCGCGGACGATCCGCCCGCCGATGCCTTGGCGCGCAGCGTCGCGCTCGCCTTTCCCGACCGGATCGCGCGGCGGCGCGACGCGTCGGGCGAACGCTGGGCCTCGGTCGGCGGGCGCGGGTTCAGGCTGGAGGCGGCGGCGCTGGGATCGGCCGAATGGCTGGCGGTCGCCGAAACGCAGGGGCAGGCAGCGGGCGCGCGCATCCTGTCGGCGGTGGCGATCGACCAGATGACGGTCGAGCAGTTGTTCGGCGACCGGATCGAGACGCGGCGCAGTGTCCGCTTCGATCCCGCCACCCGCGGCGTGATCGCGCTGCGCGAGCGCCGGCTGGGCGCGATCCGCCTGTCATCGGGTCCCGACGCCGCCGCCTCGCCGCAGGAGATCGTCGCCGCGCTGACCGAGGGCGTACGCCGCGACCTGTCGCTGCTGCCATGGGACGGGGCGGCGACGCTCCGCCGCCGCTCGGCCTATGTCGCCGCGATGCTGGGGCGGGACGATCCGCTGGGCGATGCGGCGCTGGCGGCAACGATCGATGACTGGCTGCCGCCGCTGCTGGCGGGCAGGCGGCGGCTGGAGTCCGTGACCGGGCTGCACGACGCGCTCGAACAGCTTGCCGGCTGGGACTGGATGCAGCAGCTCCGCCGCCTCGCGCCGGCCCGCTTCGAAAGCCCGGCGGGGTCGAGCCATGCGATCGATTACGCCGCCGAAGGGGGGCCGCGCGTCGAGTTGCGCGTACAGGCGCTGTTCGGCCTCGCGACGCATCCGATGGTCGCCGGACAGCCGCTGACGCTCAGCCTGACCTCGCCCGCCGGCCGCCCGATCCAGACGACGCGCGACCTGCCGGGCTTCTGGGCCGGATCGTGGCGCGACGTGTCGAAGGAAATGCGCGGCCGCTATCCGCGCCATCCATGGCCCGACGATCCGGCGGCGGCATCGGCGACGCTGCGCACCAAGAAGGCGGATGCGCGGCGGGGGTGAGCCGGTCTGACCCAACCTACCCGTTTGGTTCGAGCAGCTTCGAGCGAAGTCGGGAAGCGTCCGTCGAGAACGCGGTGCTTTGGCGCAACGGAGGTGCGGAGGAAGCGACGCGGGCTACCCCTCGCCATGCCCCTTGGCCAGATAGTCCTCCGACCGCATTTCCTCCAGCCGGCTGATCGTCCGGTCGAATTCGAACCGCCCGTCGCCGGTCGGATACAGCTCGCCCGGCCGCGCATCGGCGGCGGCGAGCAGCTTGACCTTATATTCGTAGAGCGCGTCGATCAGGGTGACGAACCGCGCCGCCTCGTTGCGGTTCTCTGGCCCCAGAACCGGGATGCCGACCAGAATGACGGTATGAAACGTCCGCGCGACCGCCAGATAATCGGGGGCGCCGCGCGCCTCGCCGCACAGCCGCTTGAAGCTGAACACCGCGACGCCCTTCAACGCCTTGGGCACGTGCAGCGTGCGACCGCCGATATCGAGATCGCATGACGGGACGTTCGCCGCATCCTCGACCGGATAGTCGGTCAGGCGAAAGAACGCCGCCGACAGCGCGTCGGTCGCCGCCGCGCCGTTCGGCACCAGCCACGTATCGAGCTGCCCCAACCGGTCGCGGCGATAATCGGTCGGCCCGTTCAGCGGCAGCACGTCGAGATTCGCCTCGAGCAGCGCGATGAACGGCAGGAAGCTGTCGCGTTGCAATCCGTCCTTGTACAGGTCGGCCGGCGGGCGGTTCGACGTCGCGACGATCGTCACGCCGTGCGTCATCATCTCGGTGAACAGCCGCGACAGCACCATCGCGTCGGCGGTGTTGTTGATGACCATCTCGTCAAAGGCGAGCAGCTTCAGGTCCCTGGCCAGCGCTTCGGCGACCGGCGGCACCGGGTTGCCGGCTTCCTTTGCGCGTTCCGCGGCGAGCCGGGCATGGACCTCGAGCATGAAGGCGTGGAAATGAACGCGACGCTTCGCCGGTTCGGCGACGCAGTCGTAGAACAGGTCCATCAGCATCGACTTGCCGCGCCCGACGCCACCCCACAGGTACACGCCGCGAGGCACCGGGGCGTCCTTGCCCGTCAGGCGCGCGAACATGCCGCGCCTGGGCGGCGAGTCGAGTTCGGCGGCGAGGCGCGAGAGGCGGGTCGCGGCGGCGCGCTGTTCGGGATCGGGGCGCAGTTCGCCGGCGGCGACGAGGCTGTCGTAGCGGGTGAGGACGGTCATTGCGCGCCGTCCTACGTCACCTGCCCCCCATTTGCCACACCCACCCCGTTTACTTCGAGCGCAGGTTCGAGCCTGTCGAGAACCGTAGTCGAGAGGGGGTTGCCCCAAGCGGACCGTTTGCGACAGACGCTTCCCGACAAGCTCGAAGTTGCTCGAACCAAACGGAATGGATCAGGCGAACGGGGGGGGGATCAAACGGAAGCACGGATCAGATGATCCGCTCGACTTCCATCTTCTTGATCTCGGCGATCGCCTTGGCCGGGTTCAGCCCCTTCGGGCACACATTCGCGCAGTTCATGATCGTGTGGCAGCGATACAGGCGGAACGGATCTTCCAGCTCGTCCAGCCGCTCGCCGGTCATCTCGTCCCGGCTGTCGGCCAGCCAGCGATAGGCCTGGAGCAGGATCGCCGGACCGAGGAACTTGTCGCTGTTCCACCAGTAGCTCGGGCACGAGGTCGAGCAGCACGCACACAGGATGCATTCGTACAGCCCGTCGAGCTTGTTGCGGTCTTCCGGCGACTGGAGCCGTTCCTTGCCGGCGGGTTCCGGGGTCACGGTCTGCAGCCACGGCTTGATCGACGCGTATTGCGCGTAGAAATGGGTGAAGTCCGGCACCAGGTCCTTGATGACGTCCATGTGCGGCAAGGGGGTGATGCGGATATCCCCCTTGATGTCCTCGATCGCGGTGGTGCACGCAAGGCCGTTGCGGCCGTCGATGTTCATCGAGCACGACCCGCAAATCCCTTCGCGGCACGACCGGCGAAAGGTGAGCGAGGGGTCCTGCTCCGACTTCATCTTGATAAGCGCGTCGAGCACCATCGGCCCGCATTCGTCGAGATCGATTTCGAAATCGTCGTACCGCGGGTTTTCGCCCGAATCGGGGTCGTAGCGATAGACCTTGAACTTCTTGATCCGGCCCGAGGTCGGCGACTTGTGGGTCGTGCCCTTCTTGACGACGCTGTTCTTGGGCAAACGGAATTCGGCCATGATACTCGCTCGGTTCGGCTTGGGGGCGCCGGGACGCCCGGTTTGCGCGTCAGATACATGACAGGGAGGGATGCCGCAAATGCGAACAGGGCTTTTTCCGCTATTCCTCCCCGGAACGGGGGAGGTGCCTACAGCGCCGGCAACCCTTCGAGCAGCTTGTCCAGCGTCGCCGGATAATCCCGCACCCGGACCCCGGTCGCGTTGTAGATCGCATTGGTCACGGCAGCACCCGCGCCGCCGATCCCCAGTTCGCCGATCCCCTTTGCGTGGAGCGGGTTGGCATGGGGATCGCGATCGTCGAGGAACACGATGTCGATGGGGGGAATATCGGCATGTGCGGGCACATGATATTCGGCGAGGTCGTGGTTGACGATCCGTCCGTCGCGGTCGTCATGGACCAGTTCCTCGGTCAGCGCGGTGCCGATGCCGAACACGATGCCGCCGATGCACTGCGACCGCGCGGTCTGCCGGTTCAGGATCCGCCCGGCCTCGAACGTCGCATGCCAGCGGGTCACGCGGACCTCGCCGGTCACTGCATGCACCTTCACCTCGCAGAAATGCGCGCCATAGCTCGCCTGCGTGGTTTCCTGTTCCTGCTTGCCCGGCTCGATCGATCCGGTGGCGGTGATACCGTCGCCGACCAGTTCGCCGATCGCCACGCGGCGGTTGCCGGCGATCGCATGGCCGTCCTTGAGCGTCATGTCGTCCGGTTCGACGCCCATCGCCCCGGCGATCTTCTCGCGCAGCGCCTGCGCCGCGAGATACACCGACGACCCGCTGCTGCCCGCACCCCACGACCCGCCCGATCCCGCGCCCGGCGGCGTGTTGGTATCGCCCAGATGCACCGCGACCCGTTCGACCGGCAGGCCCAGGATCTCGCCCGCGATCTGCGCGAGGATGGTGTAGGTGCCAGTGCCGATATCGGTCATGTCGGTTTCGACCAGCGCCCGGCCGTCGGGGCCGATCGACACCTGCGCCTCGCTCGGCTGCAGCATGTTGGCGCGCGTCGTCGCCGCCATGCCGTGCCCGATCAGCCAGTCGCCCTCGCGCCTGCCACCCGGCACCATGTTGCGCTGGTCCCAGCCGAACGCCTTCGCCCCCGCGTCGAGACAGCGCGTCAGCGAGCGCGTCGAATAGGGCACGTCCTTTTGCGGGTCCTTCGCCGGATCGTTGCGACGACGCAGCTCGACCGGGTCGATGCCGACCTTCTCCGCCAGCTCGTCCATCGCATTCTCCTGCGCGAGCAGCCCGACCGCCTCGCCCGGCGCGCGCATCGACCCGGACAGGGTGCGGTTCAGCTCGACCAGATCATGCCGGATGATCCGGTTCTCGCCACCGTACAGGAACTGCGTCGCCTGTCCCGCCGGCTCGAAATAGCCCTCGCCCGGCAGGTTCGAACACAGCGTCTCGTGCCCGATTCCCGTCAGCCGCCCTTCGGCATCGGCGGCGAGGCGGAAGCGCTGCTGCGTGTTCGACCGGCGCACCGTCGCGTCGAACACCTGCTGGCGGGTCATCACCGTCTTGACCGGGCGCTTCACCGCCTTGGCGGCAATCGCCGTCGCGACCGTGTCGGGCGAGATACCGAGCTTCGACCCGAAGCCGCCGCCGATATAGCGCGCGACGATCCGCACCTTCGACTGGCGCTCGCCCAGCGCCTTGGCGAGTTGCTGCCGGTCGGACGACGGCATCTGCAACGATCCGTAGAGCGTCAGCCCGTCATCGTCCCACACCGCGATCGAGGCATGCGGCTCCATCGCCGCGGAATTCTGCGACGGGGTGCGCCATATATCGTCCACGGCGAACGCCGCCTCCGCCATCGCCCGGTCGATATCGCCCTGCTCGTGATAGGGCGGCATCGATCCCGGCGGCGGCTTCACCGCATCGTCGACATGATCGTCAAAGGTATAGACGCCCCTGGTCGGTTCATAGCGGATCGACACCAGTTGCGCGGCGTCGCGTGCCACCTCGAAGCTCTCGGCGACCACGATCGCGACCGGCTCGCCGAAATAGGCGACGTCCTTGACCCCCTGCGTCGGGGCCTGCGTCTCGCCGCCCTGTTGCGGGTTGCGGATGAAGGTCTTCAAATCGACGACGACGTCCACCACGCCCGGCAGGGCCTTGGCCCCTTCCGCATCGATCGCGGTGATCGTCCCCGCGGCAAAGGGTGCGCGGACCAGAAAGCCGTAGGCGAGGTCCGGGAAGTCATATTCGGCCGAATAGGTCGCCTGTCCGGCCACCTTCAGCGGCCCGTCGACCCGCTCGATCCCCTTGCCGATGATCCCCTGGACGCCGGTGTCGAGCAGGCTGTGCTCGACCGGCTTGTCCATGCGCAGCGCGTTGGTGGTCATGCGGTCAACTCCCTCAGCGTGGCGATCAGCGTGCGGCGCGCCAGCGGAATCTTGAAATCGTTGCTGCCAAAGCCCTTCGCGTCGCGCAGCAGCAGGTCGGCGGCCTCGGCGAACAGCGTGTCGGACGGCGCCTGCCCGACCAGTGCGCGCTCGACCGCGGCGTCGCGCCACGGCATCGGGCCAAGGCCACCAAAGGCCAGCCTTGCGGAAGCAATCTTCCCGCCCTCCTGCCCGACGATCCCCGCCACCGACACCAGGGCGAAGGCATAGGACGCCCGGTCGCGTACCTTGCGATAGGCCTGCCTGCCCGCGGGGGCGGGCGGCAGTTCGACATGGGTAATCAGTTCGCCCGGACGCAGCACGTTCTCGACATCGGGCGTATCGCCCGGCAGGCGGTAGAAATCGCCGATCGCGATCCGCCGCTTCTCGCCATCGCTGCCGAGCGTGACGATCGTCGCATCCAGCGCGCGCATCGCCACCGCCATGTCGCTGGGATGCGTCGCAATGCACTTGTCGCTGGTGCCGAGGACGGCGAGGATGCGGTTGAAGCCCTGCTGCGCGTCGCAGCCCGACCCCGGCACGCGCTTGTTGCAGCGCGCCGCCGGCTCGTAGAAATAATAGCAGCGCGTCCGCTGGAGCAGGTTGCCACCGGTCGACGCCTTGTTGCGCAACTGCCCCGACGCCCCGGCCAGCAGCGCGCGGCTCAGCACCTCGTAGCGCGCGCGGATGATCGGGTTCGCCGCGAGGTCCGCATTGGGCACCAGCGCGCCGATCCGCACCCCGCCGCCCTCGACCTCCTCGATATCGTTCAGCGGCAGGCGGCTGATATCGACCAGCCGCGCAGGCGTCTCGATCTGCAATTTCATCAGGTCGAGCAGGTTGGTCCCGCCCGCGATGAACCTGGTATCGCGGCCGGCGCCCTCGCGCACCGCGGCCTCGGCGCTGTCGGCCCTGGCATAATCGAACAGTTTCATTCCGCTGCCTCCGCCTGGAGCCCGTGGCGCGCATCGGCGACTTCGCGGATCGCGTCGACGATATTGGGATATGCCGAACAGCGACAGATATTGCCGCTCATCCGCTCGCGGATTTCGTCGTCGGTGAAATCGGGATCGTTCAGCGTGGCGCTGACATGGCTCGGCCAGCCCTTCTCGACCTCGTCGAGCATGCCGACCGCCGAACATATCTGTCCCGGCGTGCAATATCCGCACTGGAACCCGTCATGCCGGACGAAGGCCGACTGCAACGGATGCAGTCGTTCCGGGCTGCCCAGTCCCTCGATCGTCAC
The DNA here is from genome assembly GCA_003240755.1 of Sphingomonas hengshuiensis. Lineage (GTDB taxonomy): Bacteria > Pseudomonadota > Alphaproteobacteria > Sphingomonadales > Sphingomonadaceae > Sphingomonas > Sphingomonas hengshuiensis_A. Next base: position 16,809 of record QFNF01000046.1, read on the forward strand.
GATATCGTCATCCTGATGCATCACGGCGAGCGTGAGGCAGGAATTGATGCGGCGGCCGTTCACCAGCACGGTGCACGCCCCGCATTGACCATGATCGCACCCCTTCTTGCTGCCGGTGAGCGAGAGATGTTCGCGCAACAGGTCGAGCAGCGAGGTGCGGATGTCCACCTCCGCCTGATATGGCTGTCCGTTGATGGTGAATTGCATGGTCGGCGCTCCGTTGGTCACATCGGCTAACGTTTCCGATCGAAACGGTTTCCTGTTGCGAAGGGATCGCAGATGTTGGGTACGATTTTGCTGGCAATGCTGGGGACGGATGCAATGACGCAGGAACGGCCGCTTGATCCGACGCCGATCGTGATCGCCCATCGCGGCGCCAGCGGGTCGCGCCCCGAACACACGCTCGCCGCCTATGCGCTGGCGATCGAACAGGGTGCCGACTTCATCGAACCCGACCTCGTGCTGACGCGGGACGATGTGTTCGTCGTCCGCCACGAGAACGAGATTTCGGGCACGACCGACGTCGCGGCGCATCCCGAATTCGCCGCACGGCGCACGACCAAGACGATCGACGGACGGCAAGTGACCGGCTGGTTCACCGAGGATTTCACCCTTGCCGAACTGCGCACGCTGCGCGCGAAGGAACGGCTGCCGCAGCTCCGCCCGGCCAACACGGCGTATGACGGGCAGCAGCCGATCCCGACACTGGCCGAAGTGATCGCGCTCGCCAGGCGCGCCACGGCCGAAACCGGCCGTACCATCGGCATCTATCCCGAAACCAAGCACCCGACCTATTTCGCATCGATCGGCCAGCCGATGGAGGCGCGCCTTGTCGCCGAACTGCGCGAGGCCGGCTGGGACGATGCCGCAGCACCGGTGTTCATCCAGTCGTTCGAGGTGAACAATCTCAAGGCGCTGAAGAAACTGACCGGCATCCGCCTGATCCAGCTAATGGACGGACAGGGCGGCCCGGCGGACCATGCGGTCGACAGCTATGCGACGATGGCGACGCCCGACGGGCTGACGGCGGTCGCGCGCTATGCATGGGGCATCGGCCCGAACAAGGCGATGGTCGGCGCCGACAAGCCACTGGTACGCGCCGCGCATGCCGCCGGCCTGCGCGTCCACCCATGGACCTACCGCGCCGAAAACGCCTTCCTGCCCGAAGCGTACCGCGTGGCGGGCGGTCCGCAGGTGCACGGCCGCATGGGGCAGGAGATCGCCGATGCGGTCGCTGCCGGTGTCGATGGTTTTTTCACGGATTTCCCGCTAATCGGGATGCGGATACGCAACAGACCCGATTGAGGACAGACGGATGCGACTGGCGTGGGTGGTGATTCTGGGGCTGGCACCGCTGACCGGCGGTTGTGTCAGCACCGTCTGGGATGTGGCCACCGCGCCGGTCCGCGCGGGTGCGCAGGTGGTCGACTGGACCACCACCAGCCAGTCCGAGGCCGACCGCAACTATGGCCGCAAGATGCGCAGGAAGGAAGCCCGCGAGGGCCGCGAACTGCGCAAGGAGGAAGCGCGCCGCCGCCGCGAGGCACGCCGCGACGACGATTGAGCCGGGCCATCCGCCACGGGCTCAGCGACCGCGGTTCCCCGCCAGTGCCGCCGCGACCGCGCGCAGCACCACCAGCCGCGTCTGCACGCCATAATGGCTGCTCACCACCTCGACCGACCGGCAGCCCGGTTCACCGGCGACATGGCATCCCAGCCCGTTGACCAGCCCGTCGCTGGCGCTCCAGATCGCGGTCGCGGGGACGGGCAAGGGGCGGCGGACCTCCTCGGCCAGCGCCAGCACCGCCGGATCGTCGACCGATTCGCCGCTGATCCATTCGTACAGCCGCCACACGCGGGTCGAGCGCGCCGGCCCGGCATAGGGGCTGGCGACCGTCACCACCTGTTCGACCAGGTCGGGGCGGCGATGCGCCGCAAGGCGCGCCATGATCCCGCCCAGGCTGATCCCGACCAGCGCGACCGGTCGTCCCGCGCCTTGCGCGATCGCGTCGATCCGCGCGAACAGGTCGCCGCCGTCCGCCCCGATGCTGCGCTGCCCGACATTGCGCCCCAGCGCCCAGCCGCGCGCATCATGGCCGAGCGCGCGCAGATAGCGGGCCATGATCGCGTTCGACCGGTCGCCGTTGAACAATCCGGGCAGCAGCATCACCGGCTCGCCCGCCGCGCGCGGCGCCCCGCGGATCGCGGCGCGCCAGCCGAACGGTACCCCGGCCAGCGCCAGCGCGGCGCGCGGCGTTTCGATCACGAACCGCCCGATCGGCGGCGGGGGAAGCGGGTTCACAGCCACGCCGTCACCGTTACCGGGAACGGCGTCCACCACCCCATCGGCACGCCGGCCGCGCGCAGCATCCGCCCGGTCCACGCATTGCACGTCTCGATCGCGCTGTACCGCCCGCGTGCGGGATAGAAGGCATCGGACGGGCCATAGCCGTGCACCGGCCGCCCTGCGGCGAAACTCGCCCGGATCGCGGCGACCAGCCGGCGATATTGCGCCGGCGTCAGCATCACCGGATACACCCCCGGTTCGCCGGCCGGTTCCGGCAGATGCCCGACATGCAGCACCACCGCATCGCTGCCGATCGCCGCCGCGGCGACGGTGGCGGGCCTTACGTCGCCCCAGCTCGGCGTGCCGATATAGAAGGCGCGGTCGCCCCAGCCGATCGACAGCCAGCCATGGCCGGCATAGCGCGGATCGGCGAGGTCGCCCGCCCGTACCAGGTCGTCGAACCCCATGGCCGCGGCATGTTTGGGCAGGACGATACCGGTATGGATGCCGTTATCCTCGACATAGATGCGGATGCCCTGCGCCGGCGGTGCCTGTCCGCCCGCCGGGATCGCCCCGCCGACCAGCCCGGCGAACAGGTACAGCAGCAGGGTCAGCACGACCGCGCCCACCATACCAGCCATTCGGCGCAGCCATTTCCGTCGCATCGTTTCCCATGCTACTATTTACGGATGGCAAGCGAAACCCATGTACTCGACCGCCCGCCCGCAGGGGCCAATGCCGACTGGACGATCCCGCAGGGCTGGGACGCCTATAGCGCGCAGGATCATGCGACGTGGGACACGCTCTATGCGCGGCAGATGAAATTGCTGCCCGGCCGCGCCTCCGACGCGTTCCTGCGCGGGCTGGACGCGCTCAAGCTGTCCGAATCGGGCATCCCCGATTTCGAGGAACTGTCCGACCGGCTGGAGGCGCTGACCGGCTGGCGGGTGGTCGCGGTGCCCGGGCTGGTGCCCGACGACGTCTTCTTCACCCACATGGCCAATCGCCGCTTCGTCGCCGGCAACTTCATCCGCCGCCCCGACCAGCTCGATTACCTGCAGGAACCCGACGTCTTCCACGACGTGTTCGGCCATGTGCCGATGCTCGCCGA
>QFNF01000006.1 GCA_003240755.1 Sphingomonas hengshuiensis
TGTCGCGCGCCTTCGTCCCTTCCGGCGACGCACCGTCAAACCCTCCTCACGGTAGAGCCGCTGGGTCTTCTTGCGGTTGATCGTGATGCCGTCCCGGCGAAGCAGGATATGCAGCCGCCGATAGCCGAACCGCCGGCGCTGCTGCGCCAGCTCACGCAAACGCGACCGCAGGTCGCCATCATCCGCCCGGCACGAGCGATACCGCATGCTCGTGCGATCCGCTCCGACAACCGTGCATGCCCGCCGCTCGCTCATCCCCAACGTCGCTTGGAAATGCGCGACCGCTTGTCGCTTCGCGACGGGCGTCACCACTTTTTTGACAGCAGGTCTTTCAACCCCGCGTTGTCCAGCATCGTGTCCGCGAGCAGCCACTTGAGCCGGGTGTTCTCCTCCTCGAGCGACCGCAGCCGCTTCGCGTCGGACACCTCCAGGCCGCCGAACTTCGCCTTCCACGCATAGTAGGTCGCGCTCGACATGCCGTGCTTGCGGCACAGCTCCGTCACCACCGCACCCGCCTCGGCCTCCTTCAGGATGCCGATGATCTGCTCTTCCGAAAACTGCTTCCGCTTCATTCCATCCGTCCCTCTGAAGGGCCGGTCTCTAGGTCCAAGCGGATGAAGAAACGGGGGTCACTTCAGATCATCGTCCGATGGCACACGACACCCAAATAGGGCCGCGCTACGATGGAGTCGGCGGTTCCGTACGCACCCCTGATGGCGGCGGAGAAACACTGCGCGTCGGTCCCGGAGATGCGGTCGCGGCAATTTGGCGACACACATCGCAAGCGACAGCCAATCCGATGCCGTGCCCCATAGACTCAGCGCATCGCCGGCACCTTCGCGGCGGGTCCCGATAGAGATACGGATTGAAACAACAATAAATATGATATTAAGTTCGTCCATGCGCCGGTGCGGGCGCGGCGCGAGATAGAGGATGAACTGATGCGAGCGATCAGCAAACTGGCGGCGTTGCTTGTGGTGGGTGCAACGCCCGTACCGGCATTCGCGCAGGCCAGCTACGACAGCACAACACGGATATTCCGGCTCGACGGCGGCGACGTGACCTATTCGTTCAAGGTCAATGCGCAGGGCATATTGCAATCGGTCTATTGGGGTCGGCGCCTGCCCGACCGCGCACCGCTGGCCGCGCCCGAACTGTCGGGGCTGAGCGGGTTCGACATCGCCGCCAACGTCGTACCACAGGAATATGCCGGACAGGGCGGCGGCCTCTATGCCGAACCTGCGCTGAAGGTCGCCTATCCTGACGGCAATCGCGACCTCGTTCTCTACTATCGCAGCCACCGGATCGATGGCGACGCGGTGCATGTGACGCTGAGCGATCTTGACCGACCGCTGCTCGTCACGCTGACTTATCGCATCGATCCCGGCACCGGCGTCATCGCCCGGTCGGCGGTGATCGAAAATCGCGGCACCGGTGACGTACGGCTGGATCAGGTCGCCGCCGCCGGGCTGGCGCTGCCGGTCGCCTATGACTATAAGCTGCATTTCTCGACCGGCCGCTGGGCGGCGGAATGGACGCTGCGTGAACGGGCCATCACGCCGGGCGCGACCGTGCTGGAAAGCCGTCGCGGATCAACTGGCAGCGAGAACAACCCGTGGTTCATGGTCACCCGCGCCGGCACCGACGAGGAGAGGGGGCCGGCATGGATCGGCGCGCTGGCATGGAGCGGGTCGTGGCGCCTGAACTTCAACCAGGACGTGACCGGTCGCGTCCGCATCGTCGGTGGCTATAACCCGTTCGACTTCGCCTATCGCCTGCAACCCGGCGGCAAGCTGGAAACGCCGATCTTCTATGTCGGCTTTTCCGACGCCGGCAAGGGTGGTGCGAGCCGCATCTTCCATCGGTTCCAGCGCGAGGAGGTGCTGCCGAAGCACGGCGGGCGTCTGCCGCTGCGCAAGGTACTGTACAACAGCTGGGAAGCGACCGAGTTCGATGTGAACGAGGCGGGACAGATCGCGCTGGCCGAACGGGCCGCGACGCTGGGCGTCGAACGGTTCGTGATGGACGATGGCTGGTTCGGCGGCCGCAACAGCGATCGTGCAGGTCTGGGCGACTGGAGCGTCAATCGCACCAAATTCCCCAACGGGCTGACCCCGCTGATCGACAAGGTCAAGTCGCTGGGCATGGATTTCGGCCTGTGGGTCGAACCAGAGATGATCAACGCCGACAGCGACCTGTACCGCGCCCATCCCGATTGGGTGATGCAGTTCAAGGGGCGACCGCGCAGCGAGGGACGGAACCAGCTCGTGCTGAACCTCGCCCGGACCGACGTGCGCGACTATATGCTGGCGACGCTCGACGGGCTGTTGAAGAACAACGACATCGCGTTCCTGAAATGGGATTACAACCGCAACTGGTCCGAACCCGGCTGGCCCAACGCCGACGTCGCCGATCAGCAGGCGATCTATGTCGCCTACGTCCGCAACCTCTACTGGATCCTCGATGAACTCCGCAAACGCCATCCGGGCGTCGAGATCGAAAGCTGTTCGGGCGGCGGCGGCCGGATCGACATGGGCATCATGGCCCGCACCGACCAGATGTGGCCATCGGACAATACCGACCCGCTCGACCGGATGCAGATTCAAGACGGCTATACCCAAGCCTATACCCCGGCGACGATGATGGCGTGGGTGACAGACAGCCCGCATTGGGTGAACAAGCGGCAAACGACGCTCGCCTTCCGCTTCCTGTCGGCGATGCAGGGTGGGCTCGGCATCGGCACCAACCTGAACAAATGGCAGGACATCGATTTCACAATCGCCCGCGCCTATGTCGCCGCCTATAAACGCATCCGCGCAACCGTGCAGCAGGGCGACCTGTACCGGCTGAACCGTCCGGACGACGCCGATCCGCGCTGGACCAACCTGTATGTCTCCGCTGATCGCAAACAGGCGGCGTTGTTCACGCTGGTCGCCAATACCCACAAGTTGGACGTGATGCCGGCCATCGCACTCACCGGTCTCGACCCCAATGCGCAATACCGGATCGAATCGATGGATGGGCAGACGCTGCCGGCCACCGTGCCGCCGGTCGCCAGTGGTGCCTACTGGATGCGGCACGGGCTGGACGTGACGCTACGCGGCGATTTCCAGGGGGTCGGCGTGATCCTGACCCGGCGATGACGCCGAACAATAAGTCATACAAAAATGAGCATTCTCTGGAGGGCATGAACGAAAATCACTGGACAGTGGGTTTAAAGTAATATTTATTATAGGTGAACCACAATAAAATGGGGGGATCGTCATGCGAAAATTTCGTCGGAATGCGGCCTTGTTGCTGTCGGGCGCGTCGCTACAACTGCTGGCCGGAACGGCGCCGGCGGTGGCACAGGAAGCACCCCCCGCGCCTGCCCCGGTGACGAACGATGATTCCGCGACCGACGGCGACGAAATCCTCGTCACCGGCATCCGTGCCAGCCTTGCCAACGCGCTGGAGGTGAAGCGGCAGACGATCGGCGTGGTCGACGGCATTTCGGCGAAGGACATCGGCGATTTCCCCGATGCCAACATCGCCGAATCGCTGCAACGCATCACCGGCGTCGCGATCAGCCGCGCCAATGGCGAAGGGCGCGGCATCACCGTTCGCGGGCTGGGGCCGGAGTTCAACACCGTCCTGCTCAACAACCGACTGCTGTCGACCGATGCCGGTGGCCGCTCCTTCTCGTTCGACATCCTGTCGTCCGAACTCATCACCGGCGCCGAAGTCTATAAATCTTCGGAGGCGCGGTTTCAGGAAGGCGGCATCGGCTCAACGGTCATCCTGCGCACCGCGCGCCCGACCGATCGCGCCGGGCTGCGTTTTTCGGGCAGCGCGCAGGGGCGGCATGACAGCACGTCGGACCAGATCACCCCGGTCGTGTCGGGCGTCCTCAGCCACAGCAACGCCGACCGGACCTTCGGCGTTCTCGCCAGCGTCATCTACGACAAGCGCCGCTTTTCGCTGCGCAACATTTCGACCGATGGCTGGATCGTCAACCAGCGGATCGACACCAATGGCGACGGGGTACGCGATACCAGCGGGGTCGCGTTGCCGCGCACGCTGAACTTCACTGCCAGCGACACAAGCCGCGAACGGATTGGTGGCACCTTCGCGCTGGACTATGTCATCTCCGACAAGGTGCGCTTCGAACTCGACGCGCTCTATACCCAGCAAAAGGCGATGAGTCGCACCAACCAGCTCGGCTATTATGTCGATCCGGCGCGGATCACGTCGGCGACGGTCAATTCCAACGGCACCGCCACGCAGTTCAGCGTGCTGCCCGCGACCGCCACCGCCGGGCTGGCCGCCGACCATATCGTGTCGACCGCGCCGCAGGACGCCCGCACCTACCAGATCGGCGGGCGCATCAAATGGCAGCCGACCGACACGCTGAAGATCGATTTCGACGCGGCGCATTCCAACTCGCGCAACGCATCGGACCAGTTGTTCTATGTCGTGGGCGTGCGCCAGACCGGGGTGACGCCGACCTTCGTGCTGAACGGGCCGGACGGCCTGCCGACGATGACCAACATTCTGCCGAGCAACGACAATTCGGCGGTGCGGCTGCATTGCTGTTCGGAACGCGGCGGGCGCAACGGCGATACGGTGAATCAGGGCGCGGTCGACCTGACATGGGAGCACGACGGCTTCCTCGACAAGATTCAGGCCGGGTTGCTGTTCACCAATCGCAAGAAGATCACCGTCGCGCGCGAATCGCCGGAACCGCTCGGCTGCTTCTATTGCGGCTATCAAGCGCTGGCGCCATCGTCGCTGTTCACCAACTTCAACGCGAACGTGCTGGGCCGCCAGATGTCGTGGCTGAACTATGATCGCGACGCGCTGGTCCGCTATTGGGGGTCGGCCGACGCCGCCAACCAGGTCGGCGGTTCGTCGCAATCCGCGATCGACGCGCGCAACCGGTTCCGCGCGGTATTCGCGGGGAACAACAACAGCCTCGATCCCATCGATCTGGAGCGCGGATCGGGCACGGTGCGCGAGAATACCTATGCCGGCTATGTTCAGGCGGCGTTCGCCGGTGACATGGGCAGCAGTCGATGGACGGCGATGGCGGGCGCGCGGCTGATCCATACCGATCTCTATGCCACCGGCTATTCGGTCACACTGCTCGACGTCATCAAGAACCCGGCGGACCCTACGGCGGCGCAGCCGGTCTATAGCGCGAACATCCCGGTCGATGCCCGCAACAACTATACCTATGTGCTGCCGTCGCTGAACTTCCGCCTCGACGCGACCGACCAGTTGACCTTCCGCCTTGCCGGGTCGCGAACGATGACCCGTCCGACGCTAAGCCGGCTGGGGCTGTCGCAGTCCTTCACCTTCCGCCCGCCCGATTCCAGCTCGGTCAGCGGCGGCAACCCATATCTGCTGCCATTCCTCGCGTGGAACGTCGATGCGTCGGCCGACTATTATTTCAGCCCGACCAGCTATGCGAGCGTCGCCGGTTTCTACAAGAAGCTCCAGAACTTCATCATCTCCGCCCAGCGCGAAGAGGTGTATTTCGGCGAACGCTTCCTCGCCAACCGGCCGTTCAACGCGCAAAGCGGCGATGTGTACGGCGTCGAGGCGGCGGTGCAGACCGTGTTCGATTTCCTGCCTGCGCCGTTCGACGGTTTCGGCGCGTCGGCCAACTACACGCTGGTGCGCAGTTCGATCAAATTCGATCCGTCGCTGAGCAACCAGACGTTCAACGTCGAGGGGCTGTCGGATACCGCCAACGTCGTGCTGTTCTATGAGAAGGACGGCTATTCGATCCGTGGCGCGTATAACTGGCGGGCGCCGTTCCTCGCGGCGACCTTCGGCGCGCAGGGCCAGCCGACACAGGTCTTCGCCTATGACCAGATCGACCTGTCGGCTTCGGCCAAGATCAACGACTCCGTGTCGGTCTTTGCCGAAGTGCTGAACCTGACCGACAACCGCTATCAGGATTATTCGCGGTTCGAGGAACGGCGGATCACCGTATCGACGCAAGGCCGTCGCATCGGTGCTGGCATGCGGTTCAACTTCTGATCCGCTATGGGGGGAGGCGAACCGCCTTCCCCCCTTCACGGACCGATGATGCCCGCGATCGAGACCTTCCTGCTGCACCATGACGATGGCATCCGCGTCATAGTGACCAATCTCGGCGCTACGCTGATGGCGGTCAATGTGCCGGACCACAGCGGCCGCCGTGCCAACGTCCTGCTCAGCCATGCGCGACCAGCCGATTATCCCGCCGCAGGCGCACCGGGGCCTGATGCCTATATGGGCGCAACCTGTGGCCGCTATGCCAATCGGGTCACGGGGGCCGCCTTTCCACTCGACGGCATGATCGTCCGGTTGGTGGCGAACGAGGGGGCGAACCAGCTCCATGGCGGCGTGCCGGGCTTTCACCGCGCAGTGTGGCGGGTGGAACGGGCGGAGGCAACATGCGTCATACTGTCGCACCGCAGCCCGGACGGCGAGGCGGGCTGGCCGGGCGCGCTGTCCGTGACCACCACCTTCCTGCTACCCGCGCCGGACACGTTGCGCGTCGTGTATCACGCGACGACCGATCGGCCGACGCACGTCAATCTGGTCAGCCATCCCTATTTCAACCTGTCGGGCGACCCGGCGACGACGATCCACGACCACCGCCTGCGCATCGCCTCCGACCGCTTCCTGCCGATCGATGCCGCCGCGCTGCCGACCGGGGAACGGCGATCCGTCGCCGGCACGCCGTTCGATTTTCGCGCGTCGCGTCCGGTCGGGCGGGAGGTGCTGCCCGGATATAATCACAATTATTGCCTGAGCGGGGACGGCATGCGCGAGGTCGCGTGGCTCGACCATGCCGGCAGCGGCCGCAGCCTGACGATCGCCACCGATCGGCCGGGACTGCAATTCTACGACGGCTATGGCCTGTCGGGCGCGTTCGCTCCGCATACCGGGCTGTGCCTGGAGGCGCAGGGCTGGCCGGACGCGGCCAACCACCCCGATTTCCCGTCCAGCCGTATCGACCCCGGCGACCGGTGGCAGGCGATCACCGAATGGCGCTTCGGCCCGTCGCCGGCATCATAGCCGACCGATCCTGCCACCATCGGCCACCAGTTCGGCGCCTGACACGAACCGCGCGGCGTCGGACGCCAGGAACAGCGCCAGCGCCGCGATGTCCGCCGGCGTGCCGATATCGGCGGGGTCGATTACCTCGATCCCCGATGCGATATTGGGGCTGGCGTGCAGCAACGGCGTGTCGATCGCGCCGGGCAGGATCGCGTTGCAGCGGATGCCGCGCAAGGCCCCCTCGATCGCGGTCGAGCGGGTCAGGCTGACCAGCGCCGCCTTCGACGCGGCATAGGAGGCGACTTCCGCCGACGTCCGGTACGCATGGATCGACGCGACGTTCACGATGGCCCCGCCGCGCGGCATGTGGAGCAGCGCATGGCCGGTGAACAACGCAGGCGCGATCAGGTTGATCGCCAGCAGCCGTTGCCAGTCGACGGCATCCTGTGCCTCGATCGGCTTGTAGATCATGATACCCGCGACGTTGACCAGCACGTCTAACCGCCCGAACCGGTCGAGCGTCGTCGCCATCGCGCGGTCGATCGCGGCAGGATCGGCGATGTCGCAAACGATCGGCAGGTGCCGTTCGTCCTCGGTCAGCGCATCGCCGACGCGGTCCACCATCGCGACAGCCGCCCCCTCTCCAGCCAATGCGGCAGCGATCGCGCCGCCGATGCCGCCGCCCGCGCCGGTGACGATCGCGACCTTGCCCTCGAACGCGCCTACCATTCGCGCAGACTCCCGTCGCTGCCCCGCCAGACCGGGTTGCGCCAGCGATGCGGATCGCGTGCCGCGTCGCGCACCCGCGCTTCGTCGACCGTCACACCCAGCCCCGGCCCGCGCGGCACATCGACGCGACCAGCGGTGACGGTCAGCACCTCCGGGTTGGTCAGATAGGTCAGCAGGTCGGCGTCGGGCTGGTTATAATGGATGCCGAGCGAGATTTCCTGGATGACGAAGTTGGGCGTTGTCGCCGCGATCTGGAAACAGGCAGCCAGCGCCAGCGGCCCCAGCGGGCAGTGCGGGGCGAGCGCCACGTCATAGGCCTCCGCCATCGCGGCGATGCGACGCCCTTCGGAAATGCCGCCGGCATGGGCAAGGTCGGGCTGGGCCACGTCGATCAGCGCGCGTTCGAAGAACGGCTTGAAGTCCCAGCGCGAATACAGCCGCTCACCCATCGCCAGCGGCACCGTCGACTGCGCGGCGATCTGCGCCAGTGCCTCCGGATGTTCGCCGAGCAGCACCTCCTCGACGAACAGGGGGCCAAGGGGCGCCAGCGCTTCGACGAGCCGGCGCGCAACGGGTTTGTGGACGCGGCCGTGGAAATCGATCCCGACGTCCATCCCCGTTTCGCGCACCAGTGCCAGACGTTCGACGGCGGCATCGACGGCGCCGGGGCTGGCCAGCCATTCCATCTCTTCCGACCCGTTCATCTTGATCGCGTCGAACCCCTGCGCCTTGCGAGCGAGTGCGGCGGCCGCGACATCGGCCGGGCGGTCGCCGCCGATCCATGCATAGACGCGGATGCCGTCGCGCACCCGCCCGCCCAGCAGGTCGTGGACCGGCACGCCCAACGCGCGCCCGCGCAGATCCCACAGTGCCATGTCGATGCCAGAAATCGCCGACATCAGCACCGGCCCGCCACGATAGAAGCCGAGGCGATAGAGCATCTGCCACGCATCCTCGATCCGGTCGGCATCGTGACCAATCAACCGGTCACGCGCCGCGTCCAGCGCTCCGGCTACCGCTTCGGCATGGCCCTCAAGGCTCGCTTCGCCCCAGCCGACGGATCCGTCGTCGCACTCGACCCGCACGAACAGCCAGCGCGGGGGAACGAGGAAATGTTCGATCTTGGCGATGCGGGCCATGTCAGCGGATGCTCCGTTCGGGGGCGGTGCGCGTGAACGGCAGGCGCGGCAGCCGCCCGGTCTGACGCAGCCGGTCGGCGATCACCGCGATCAGCAGGATGCCGCCGCGCACGACATATTGGTAGAAGGTGGGGACGTTGAGCAGATTGAGTGCATTCTGCGCCGCACCCATGATGAGCACGCCGATCATCACGCCGCCAATGGTCGCGACTCCGCCCGACAGCGACACGCCGCCCAGCACGCACGCGGAAATGACAGCCAGTTCCAGCCCGATGCTGGTATTGGGCTGGCCGCTGGTGATGCGCGCGGCGAGGATGATGCCCGCCAGCCCGGCCATCAGCCCCTGCAACGCGAACACGGTGATCCGCACGCGCGTGATCGGCACCCCGGCGAGGCGCGCCGCCTCCGCATTGCCGCCGATCGCGAGGATATTGCGCCCGAACACCGTGCGGTTGAGCACGACGCCGAACACCGCGAAGCCCGCCGCCATGATCCAGATCGGCCAGCCGACGCCCAGTATACCGCCCGACCCCAGCGCGTAGAATTGCTGGAGCGGGATGGCGACGCTCTGCCCGCCGGAGGTGAGGAACGCGAGGCCGCGCACCATTTCCATCGTGGCCAGCGTGACGATCAGCGAATTGACCTGGAATCCAGCGATCAGCGCGCCGTTCACCAGTCCCACGCCGAGCCCGCCGACCAGCCCTGCCAGCACGCCCAGTGTGACGCTGCCGGTCGCGCCCATCGTCACCGCCGCCAGCACGCCCGAAAAGGCGACCGTGGAGCCGACCGACAGGTCGACCTCGCGCATCGCCAGCACAAGCATCATCGTCGCGGCGATGGTGCCGACCAAGGTAACGGACAGCAACAGCCCCTGCGCATTGCGGGCCGACAGGAAGTCGGGAACGAGCAGGCCAAGGACGACGAACAGCGCGACGAGCAGCAGCAGCGGGCCGGCGCGCGAAAGGATCGATTGGAGCGTCATGCGGGCACTGCATCCCTGACAGGGTTGGAGAGGGCGGGTTCGGGCAGCGCGAGGCGCAGCAGCGTCTCGGCATTCGCCTGATCGCGGGGGATCACCGCGGCCAGCCGGCCTTCGCGCATCACCGCGATGCGATCGGCGACGCCCAGCACTTCGGCCATGTCGGACGACGCGAACAGTACGCTGCCGCCCGCTTCGGTGAAGCGGTACAGCCGGTCGTAGATTTCGCTGCGCGCGCCGACATCGATGCCGCGGGTCGGTTCGTCGAGCAGCAGGACGCCGGCATCGGCCATCAGCCAGCGGCCGATCACCGCCTTCTGCTGGTTCCCGCCGGAGAGCTGCCCGATCGGGGTTTCGGCGCTGGCCGTCTTGACCCGCATGTCGACGATGACAGCCGCCGCGCCGTTGCGCTCGGCCCGGGGCCGCAGCCACGGCACCGCACCCTGGCGATTGCGCCAGCCGATCGCGATATTCTCGCGCACCGGGGCCAGCGCCAGCAGCGCGGCATCCTTGCGATCCTCCGGACACAGGCCGAGCCCGGCGGCGATCGCCGCGCGCGGGTCGCCCGGCGGTAACGGCATCTCGCCGCGCAGCACCTGCCCCGCCTCCGGTCTCTCGGCGCCATAGATCAGCCGGAACAGTTCGGACCGCCCCGCCCCCACCAGCCCGAAGAGGCCGAGGATTTCCCCCTGTGCGACCTGAAGCGAGACCGGCGCGCGCAATCCCGGACCAACGATACCGTTGATCGTCAGTGCGGCGTCGCCATGCGGGCGCGGGCGGTAGGCGTAGATATCGGCGATGGCTCGACCGGCCATCGCAGCGATCAGGCGGTCGGCGTCCTCCGGCCCGACCGGCGCGACGTCGGCGATATGGCGGCCGTCACGTAGCACCGTCGCGCTGTCGGCCAGCGCATAGACCTCTTCCATGCGGTGGCTGACATACAGGATCGCCGCACCGTCCGCCCGCAGTTCGCCGATGATTGTCATCAGCCGCTCCGTCTCCCGCGCGCTGAGCGAGCTGGTCGGTTCATCGAACGCGATGATCCGGGCCTCGCGCAGCAGCGCGCGGCCGATCTCCACCATCTGCCGCTGGCCGATCGACAGGCTGCCGAGCCGGGTGTCGGGCCGGATGTCCTCGTCCAACCGTGCCAACACCCCGGCGGCACGGGCATGGAGTTCCGCGTGATCGACCCAGCCGCCGCGCGCCGGCAGCGTGCCCAGCATCAGATTTTCGGCGACCGACAGGTCGGGCACCAGTTGCAGTTCCTGATGGATGATCGCGATGCCGGCGTCCTGCGCGTCGCGCGGCTGACGGAAGGCGCAGGGTCGTCCGTCGACGGCGAGCGTACCCTTATCGGGGCGATACTGGCCCGACAGGATCTTGAGTAATGTCGACTTGCCCGCGCCGTTCTCGCCGATCAGCGCGCGGATTTCGCCCGCCCCGACCGTGAACGACACGCCGTCGAGAGCGACGACACCTGGAAACGTTTTGCCGACGCCGTCGAAGTGCAACCGTTCGGTCATGCCGCCGCCTCCTCGGCGACGATGCGGCGGAAATTGCCGCGATCGAGCAGGATGCCGCTGGTCAGCGTCAACGGCGAGGGTGCCTGACCGTCGCGCACCCAGCGCGCGACCGCCGCCGCCGTATCATATCCATGCCGCCGCGCGCTGAGCAGCACGGTGGCGAAGAAGCCCGTCGGCACCGGCTTGGACAGTTCGGCGATCGCCGATTCCGACCCGCCGATGCCAATGCCGATCAGCGCGGCGGGCGGCAGGCGCAACCCCTCGGCCGCTCGGACACCGCCGACCACGGTCTCGTCGTTCAGGCCGAGGACGATCCAGCGGTTGATCGCGGCATGGGCGGTCAGCACCGGTGCCGCGGCCGTGAATGCGCCTTCGGTATCGGTGGTACGCTGCGGCGCATCGAACACCTGCGCGAACCCCGCCGCCTTCAGCGCGGTAACCGCCCCTGCCGTGCGTTCGCGGCCAGTGTCGAGGCTGTCATAGGCGATGCGCAGCACTCCGGTCGTCGCCGGTTTCCAGCCACGCCGCCCCGCTTCCGCCGCCGCCGCGCGCCCTGCAACCTCGCCGATGGCGACGGCAGAGATGCCGACATGCGGAACCGATACGATCGGTTGCCCATCCGCACCGATCAGCCGGTCGTCGACCGACAGCAGCTTCATTCCCGTCTGCGCGGCGAACCCGGCGATGGCAGGTCCGAGCCGCGGATCGGGGGTGCAGATCACCAGCCCCTGCGCATAGCGCGCGTAGAGCGTCCACAGCGCCGACAGCAGCCGGTCGCCGTCCTCCGCACCGATTTCGATGATCGAAAAGCCGAGGTCACGCGCGGCGGCACGGGCGAAGCGCCATTCGTCCTGAAACCATTGTTCCTGCGGCATCTTCACGACGAAACCGATCCGCACGCCGTTCGCCGCAGCACCGCAGCCGCCAAGCATGCCGCCCAGCGCGGTGGCGGCCAGCGTTCCCAGCATCCCCCTGCGCGTGCCCATCATCGTGGCGGCCCTCCCCCTTACGACTTGCTTCTCGGCGCTCGTTATATATCATATTTAATGAAGGGAAAGAGCCAAGATGACCGATTTCGAGATCATAGCGCGTGATGAGGTGGACAAGTTGGGCGAAGGACCGCTGTGGCGGGCGGCGGACCAGAGCCTGTGGTGGGTCGATATCGTCACCCCGGCGCTCAACCGGCTGGCGGTGGCGACCGGTGCGGTCGAACGCTGGGCGATGCCCGAACCGATCGGCTGGGTGGTGGAGCGTGCGGACGGCGGTCTGCTCGCCGGGTTCCGCAGCGGGATCGCCGCGCTCGACCCCGATACCCGCGCGATCGATTTCTGGGTCGCGCCGGAGCCGGACCGGCCGCACAACCGGCTTAACGATGCAAAGGTCGATGCGACCGGACGGCTGTGGTTCGGGTCGAAGGACGATCGCGACCTTGCCGACAGCGGCGCACTGTACGCGATGGGCGCCGATCGCCGGCCCCGGCGGCAGGACGACGGCTATCAGGTCGCCAACGGCCCCGCCTTTTCGCGCGACGGGCAGCTCCTGTACCATACCGACAGCGGACGGCGCATCGTCTATCGCTTTGCCGTCGGCGACGAAGGCACGATCGGGGAATCGCGGCCGTTCCTCACCTTCGATCCGGCATGGGGCTATCCCGACGGGATGACCGTAGATGCGCAAGACTGCCTGTGGATCGCGCATTGGGGTGGCGGCGCGATCAGCCGGTTCGATCCCGATGGCCGGCGGATGCTGACACTGCCGTTGCCGGCGCACAACGTGACCAGTTGCGCGTTCGGCGGGGCGGCGCTCGACCGGCTGTACGTCACCACTGCCGCGATGGCGTCGCCGGGGACGCCGGCGGACGGCGCGCTGTTCGTGCTGGACGTCGGCGTGGGCGGCTGTCCCGCGACCGCGTTCGCCGGGTAACGCCGGCTTGGCGCATCCTCTTCGCATCGCCTATGAGAATGCGATGACAGAGGAATCCGGATCGCGCGACGGCCGCAACCTGACCGCAAAGATCGTCGACGATCTCGGCCTGGCGATCGTCACCGAACATTTCCGGTCGGGATCGCCGTTCCCGACCGAGGCGGAATTGTGCGGACGCTACGAAGCCAGCCGCCCGGTGCTGCGCGAGGCGGTGAAGATGCTGGCGGCCAAGGGGCTGTTGGTCGGGCGCAAGCGCGCGGGCACGCTGGTCCAGCCCGAAGACAATTGGAACCTGCTCGACCCCGATGTCCTGCGCTGGATGTTGCAGCGCGACTTTTCGATCGACCTGCTGATCGATTTTACCGAAATTCGCCTGTCGATCGAACCGCGCGCCGCGACGCTGGCAGCGCATTCGGCATCGGGGCCGCAGCGCGCCGCGATCGTCGCCGCGACCGAACGCATGGCCGCCGCCGACCGGGGCGAGGAAGACGCACTGGAAGCCGACATCGCGTTCCACATCGCGGTGCTGAAGGCGAGCAACAACCGGTTCCTGCGCCAGTTCACCGACCTGACGGAGACGACGCTGCGCTTCTCGATCCGGCGGACCAACGAATACAAGGGCGTGCCGCGCGCCAGCGCGCGCGATCACAAGCGGGTGGCCGATGCGATCGTGGAGGGCAATGCCGCGCTGGCGGGGACCCGGATGTACGAACTGATCTACGGCGCCCTGGAACTGCTGCTGGTCGCGGGAAAGCATCCGTTGCGCCCCTGACGCCCCCTATCCGCACGGCGTGCCTGGCGGCGGTGCGGGCCGTGGCGGGGTGGCGGGACGCGGTTGGCCCGGATGATAGGCGCGGCCGGCGATCGGTCCCAGCGGAATGGGGCGCAACGCACCTGCGGCATAGCGTACCGCCTGATCGTCGAAATGGGGGGAGGCGGGATCGCCGCTCTGCCCGCCCGCCAATACCGACCATGCGCGCGGCCCGTGCGGCGTGAATTCGACCATCGCGACGAAGCTGTTGCCGCTGGTCCCGTAGAAGCAACGCTGCCCCGCCTGCCGCTCCACGCCGAACGCCGCCAGCGACCCGAAATTGCCGCTGGTGAAGGGCACGGGGACGCTCGGTGCGTGGTCGTCGAACCGCGATGCGATCGCGCCGTCCAGCCGCTGGAACCGGTTGATCCGCCCCCACGCGATCGGGCCGCCGAAATCGGCGCGGAGCCGCTGCCACCCGTCGGCCAGTGCCGCGATCCGGTCGGCATCGGTCGTGGTATCTGCCAGCCAAGCGAAGATCGGGCGGCCCGCCGCCCGCGCCTTCGGTCCCTCGCGCCGCCACAGCGCCTCACCCCAATAGACCGCAGCAGTGGTGGCCACCGATTCCAGCCCCCAGCGCCGGTCCCATTTAATAAGCAACGCCATCGCCTGCCGCAGGTCGGCGCGGCGCGGATCGCGCGTCGGGAGTGCGGCGAAGCCACGCGCCAGCAGCGGGATCTGCTGGTCGAACAGCGGCAAGAACGAATCAAACGCCGCATCGCGCAGCAACGCCGGCGTGAAGCGCCGATCCCCGGACAGCAGCGCGACGGCATGCGCCCCGCGCGGGTTGGCGCCGAACTGATCCATATAACGGGGATAGTCGCCTGCGCGCGGGCTGTCGGCGCCGGCGGCGGTCCATGGCGCGTCGTTCACGTTCATCACCCACCCGCTGCGCGGCCGCACGACCTGCGGCAGGTCGGACAGTTGGTGCAGCCCGCGCCAAGCCGTCGCCGGATCGCTGCCATCGACCGGACGGGTATAACCAAACCGGTCGTCGCGGATCGGGACGAATTGCGGGTGGAGATAGGCGATCGTCCCGTCATTGGCGGCGAGGATGGTGTTGTTGGACGAATTGGCCTTGCGCTCGGCCACGCGCAGATATTCGGCCAGCGTCGTCGCCTTGGTCCTGAGCCAGCTCTGCTCCAGTGCCGGTCGCGGCGCGTTCAGCATCGCCACCGCGATCCACCGCCCGCCTTCGCTGCGGATGATCGGCCCGTGCCGGGTCGCCAGCGTCGTGAAGGCCCGTTCGCGCAGCGTACCATCGGCCCCGCGCACCAGCAGCCGCACCGCGCGGCGAGCAAACGGTCGCCAGACGGTGCCGTCGCGCCAGCGCGCGGAATCGCCCTGCCCCCGCACCTCGACTGCGAATTCGTCGATATTGTCGACACCGCTCGACGTATGCATCCAGCCGAGCCGACGGTTGAACCCCTGATAGACGAAGAACTGTCCCCAGGTCGCCGCTCCGTAGACCGACAGCCCTTCGTCACTGCTGACCTGTTGTTCCGATCGAAAAAAGAACGAGGTGTGCGGGTTGATCCACAACAGGGGATTGCCGCTGGCGCTGCGCGACGGGCCGATGGCGATGCCGTTCGACCCCTTGGGCTCGACCAGCTGCCCGGCATCGGCAAGCGGCGCGATCGCCGACCGGGGGGCGCCGGACGTCCTGTAAAATGCGGCGAGCGCGGTGGGATCGACGCCGCGTTCGATGTCGCCACCGATGCTGCCTTCGGAAAAGGCCAGCGCCATCCAGGGTTCGAAGCGGGTGATCCGCGTCGGGCGCACCGTCGGATGATCAGCGAGATACTGGTTCAGCCCTGCCGCCCACGCATCCATCAACCGTCGCAACCAGGCCGGGCTGCGACGATACTCTGCGGGAAGCGTCGCAGGATCGACGAACAGGCGCTGGCGCAGGTCCAGCCACAACGCTCCTTCCCCATCCACCTCCGCCCGCCGGCCGAGCGCGGTGAGGTAGTTGCGTTCGATCCGGGGGAAATCATCCTCCGCCTGCGCATAGATCATGCCGAACACCGCATCGGCATCGCTACGACCATGGACATGCGCGATCCCGATGTCGTCGCGGACGATGCTGACCCGTGCGGCATGCGGTGAGGGCACCGCTGCGGCGGGCAGCGCCATGCCGATCGAAAGCAGCCATTGGACGGCACGGATGCGACGGATCATGCGGTTCCCCTTTGCATCATCATAAAATCATATATATTTGGCGGGCGCAATATTCTGCTGGGAGCGTCCATGTCCATTCGCCTGTCGCCCGTCACGATCCCCGATTTCGGCCCGATCGACGAACCCCCGCCGCTGCCCGCCGAACGCTATGCCGCACGGTGCGATGCCGCTCTAGCAGCGGCGGGTACGAACTGGCTGATCGTCTATGCCGATCGCGAGCATATGGCGAACGTGATGTTCCTGTCGGGGTTCGAGCCCCGGTTCGAAGAAGCGTTGCTGCTGCTCGGGCGCGACGGGACGCGCGTCCTCATCACCGGCAACGAATGCGTTCCCTATGCCACGCGCGCGGCGCTGCCCGGGCTGGTCGTGCATCTGTCGCAGACGATGAGCCTGTTGGGGCAGGATCGCACCGCCGCGCCGCGCCTGACCGATGTGTTGCGCGCGGCGGGGGTGCGCCGGGGCGCGTCGGTCGGCATCGTCGGGTGGAAGTATCTTGACGAGGCGGAATGGGACCGCAACGCGGACGGACCGCCGCCGCCGTTCATGCCCGCCGCCTATCTCGGCGCCATCGTCGCCGTGGCGGGGGCGGACGGCGTATGCGACCGGACGGAGGTGCTGCTGCATCCCGAACATGGTCAGCGCTCGATCATCGATGCCGATCAGATCGCGGTGTTCGAAGCGGCAGCGGCGCGCGGATCGGCGATGGTATGGTCGATCCTGTCGAAGCTGCGCCCCGGCGACAGCGAGCGCGCGGGCGCGGCACGGATGGGCTATGGCGGCGATCCGTTCAACGTCCATGCCATGCTTGCCTCGGGCAGTCCGTCCGACGGGTCGGTAATCGGCTTGGCCAGTCCCGGCGCGCGGGTGCTGCGCAAGGGGGACGGCGTGTCGACCGCCGTTGGCCTGTGGGGTGGGCTGACGGCCCGGGCCGGATTGCTCGACGATGCGAACGACGCCTTCGTCGCCATCGCCTCCGCCTATTTTGCGGGGCTGCTGGCATGGTATCGTCATGCCCGTATCGGTTGCACCGGTGCGGCGCTGCATGATCCGGTGGTCGCGGCGCTGGCCAGCGGCGGGCTGCGTTCACTGCTCAATCCTGGACATCTCACGGGACATGAGGAATGGTCGCATACCCCGGTGCGCCCCGGTTCGGTCGATCGACTACGGTCCGGCATGCATGTTCAGGTCGACGTGATACCGACGCCCATGCCGGATGGCTGGGCCTTGAACTGCGAGGACAGCATCGTGCTGGCCGATGCGAAGCTGCAAGCAGAACTGACGGAACGACATCCGACGGTGGCAGCGCGAATCGCGGCACGACGGCGATTCATGATCGACGTCATTGGGGCAGAAGTGGATGAAGCGGTTCTACCGCTGTCGACGACGCCACTCTGCCTTCCCCCGCTGTGGCTCCGCAGTAGCATGTTGCTTACCTGGGCGTAGATCGGTCGGTTTCGAATAATTAGAAAGCGGGTCATCAACCCTATTCCAACCGCTACAATTTTGGACGGACGGACGATCGCTACATACGGAATAATACACACCACGATCGAGAGAAGCGAAATCTAATCGGTCTGCTCCCACATGCAAATCAATCCCGTTCTCTGCTTAACATCTGCCAATAAATCATCGACATCGAACAATTTTGCATAATAGTTAGGAGAAATTGTTGTGAAGATCAAGGCATATCCAATCCTCCGGACTGCATCAATCATCTGGCAGAAGAGTGAGAACTGACGTAATGGCAGACTGAAGCCGCGCCAAGCGTGCCGTCGTCACCGCCTGCCGCAGAAGATCCTCGCGGTCGGCCAGCGCGAGGACCGCCGCCGTCACCTCGTCCGAATGGCGCATCAGCACGACGAGCCCCGATCCGCTCGGGCCGTTCCCGGCCTGAAGCCAGTTCTGCACCGTGCGCCCGTTCGCCCGGTCAGGCGCGCGATGTGCTTCACGTGCGTCGGGGCGTCTCCGAAGTCCTTGCGCAACGCATCGGCGATGACACCGGCGAAGGCCGCCTCGACATCCGCTCCCGGATCCATCGGAAACCCTCTTCCGCCTTCGACGCGAAGATTTGGGTCATTCCTGGAAAACGACATTCCGCCACTCCCTCGATAGACGGAGCGCCTGTGCACGCGGCGTGTGAATCGCTCGTGATGGCTGCCGGAGGACTGCGGTGCGTACAGAGGCTTCAGGACCGACCCGTGCCGCCCAGTACGTGCGGATGTCGACGGACCTGCAGCGCTACTCGACAGAGAACCAGGCCGAAGCGATCGCCGCCTACGCCGCCCGGCGCGACCTCGAGATCGTCCGGACCTATGCCGACGAGGGACGAAGCGGCCTCAACATCGCCGGCCGCGATTCGCTGCGCGAACTCATCGCCGACGTCCAGGCCGGTCGTGCGGACTATGACGCAGTGCTCGTCTACGACATCAGCCGGTGGGGGCGCTTCCAGGACGCAGACGAGAGCGCCTACTACGAGTTCATCTGCCGCAGTCATGGCATCGCCGTCCACTACTGCGCCGAACAGTTCGACAACGACGGCAGCCTGCCCTCCAGCGTGATGAAGAGCATCAAGCGGGTCATGGCCGGCGAATACAGCCGCGAGCTATCGAGCAAGGTCTTCGCCGGCCAGTGCCGACTGATCACGCTCGGCTACCGCCAGGGCGGGCCCGCCGGCTACGGACTGCGGCGCTTCCTCGTCGACGAAGCGAACGAACCGAAGGCCCCGCTCGCGCGCGGCGAGCACAAGAGCCTGCAGACCGACCGCGTCATCCTCGTTCCGGGACCGCCGGAGGAGGTCGAGACCGTCCGACGCATCTACCGCATGTTCGTGATCGAGCATCGCTCCGAACGCGAGATCGCCAGCGTTCTGCAGGCCGAGGGCGTGCTGAACGATCTGGACAGACCGTTCAGCCGCGCGGCCATCCGTCAGATCCTCGGCAACGAGAAGTACGTCGGCAACAACGTGTACAATCGCGTCTCCTTCAAGCTGAAGCGCAAGCGGGTCGTGAACACCCCCGACATGTGGGTGCGCAGCGACGGCGCGTTCGAGGCCATCGTCGACCCCGCCCTGTTCGACGCGGCGCAGGTCATCCTCGCGGAACGCGCCCGACGGTTCAGCGACGACGAACTGCTGCATCTGCTCCGCGAACTGCTCGGTTCGCGCGGCGTCCTGTCGGGCATGATCATCGACGAAGTCGACGGGATGCCCTCGTCCGCCGCCTATCGCAGCCGCTTCGGCAGTCTGCTGCGGGCGTACAGGCTGATCGGCTACGAGCCGTCCCGCGACTACCGCTACGTCGAGACCAACCGCCAGCTCCGGCTGATGCATCCGGAAGTCGTCCGCCGGACGATCGAGGAAATAGAGGCCGTCGGCGGCAGCGTGGAGGTCGATCGAACGACCGACCTGTTGACGGTCAACGGCGAAGTCACGATCGCGATCGTCATCTGTCGATGCCGACCGACCCCCGCAGGGAGCATGCGATGGCGGATACGGCTGGACGCGGGTCTGGCGCCGGACATCACCGTCGTCGTCAGGCTCGAGGCGGACGATCGGACGGTGCGCGACCACTATCTCCTTCCGTGGATCGACGTGGGCCCTCGAGGGAGGATCGGCATGGCCGAGGACAACGGGCTCGACCTCGACGCCTACCGAACCGACGATCTCGGCCCCCTGTACCACATGCTTCGCCGTCACTCGCTGGAGCCAACCGCATGAACGGAGGTCAGCAGGATCCCGTACCGGCCATCTTCATGGCCCGCATCGACCAGATCGATATCCTCAATCCCCGGACGCGGAACGTCGCAACCTGCTCGACGGCATCGCCGAGGGAGCGGTGGAGATACTGAAGGACCGTCTCGTGAACCCCGTCGTCTTCGACGTCCTACGCCGGATGAAGAGATACCGTCAGGTCGAGACCGCCGAGCTGATGGCATCGATGAACAGCTTCACAGCGAACTATGCCAAGGCGATCCTGGCCGCCACCCGTCAGCAGGATCTGGCGCGACCCGACCGTCCAAAGACAATGACCGGCGTCACGACCGAACAGATGGCGCGGATGGAGCGCGAACTCGAGAAGCTGAACCAGGACTACCGAGGAATCGAAGCGACGTTCGGCGACGACCTCCTCCAGCTCGTACTCGCGTCGCGGTATCTCGGGCGCCTGATCGAGAACCCGCAGGTAGTGAATTACCTCGAGTCGCGGCACCCGGACATACTTCTCGAATTCCGAGCAATCGCCGCTGCTTCGTCCCTGGACCCATCCTGACCTGGCGACTGCGGTTCGAACGCATTGGCGAGAGGACCGCGCATGAGATCCGCCACCCTGCGGAACAATCCCGACTTCGAAGCACGTACCGAACCCTTGTACCCATTGCGACCATGACCTATTCCGGCCGCGTCGAGTGCCGCCAGTCTTCGACCATTGCTCCTAACCGGGCGAACGTAGAGAAATTGGGCGCTTGCAGGATGGGATCTTTTTCGGACCGCATTGGAATGTTGCTGCAGGACGATCCTGCGCCGCTGTACATGCAGTTGCAGCTCCGCATCCGCCAAGCCATTCGCGACCGCGAACTGAAGCAGGATGAGGCCATACCGGCCGAACGCGAACTCGCCATGGAGTTCGGCGTGTCGCGCATCACCGCCCGGCGGGCGGTCAATGCACTGGCGGCGGAAGGGCTTCTGGTGCGCCGACGCGGCGCAGGGACATTCGTCGCCACCCGTGTCGAGAAGAGCTTTGCGACGCTGTCGTCTTTCTCGGAAGACATGTCCGCCAGGGGACGCCAACCGGGCAGCAAATGGCTCTCACGGACGATCGGATGCGTCTCGCCCGAGGAAGCTCTATCCCTTGGACTATCGCCTGGGGCGGACGTGTATCGCTTCCAGCGTCTGCGCATGGCCGACGACGTGCCGATGGCCCTGGAATACACCACGATCATCGGAAGCTGCCTGCCCGGCGTCGATGTCGTGACCGACTCGCTCTATGCCGCGCTCGAAAGGAATGGCTGCCGTCCGGTGCGGGCGCTGCAGCGTCTGCGTGCCATCCACTTCCCTGCCGAACAGGCGCATCTGTTGAGCGTGCCCGTCGGCCACGCCGGCCTGTTCATTGAACGCCGCGGCTTTCTAGCCGATGGGTCCCCGGTCGAATCCACGCAGTCCTATTATCGCGGCGACGCCTATGACTTCGTGGCAGAACTGAACGCCCCCCAAGTCGATTCGTAAGCGACGATTAGTCGAACTAGACAATTTCGTCAGACAGTATCGAATTGCGCGACAACATGCGTCGATCCGCCGTGCATACCACGGGAAATCGTATCCGATCCGCTGGCACTGTAACCTCGAAGACGCGACAGTAACCCGCGTTTCCTTTTTAAGTCAGACACTTGATTCCAACGGCCGAAAGATCGTTATCCAATCTGACGAACTAAGGAAATTGGATTCTAATTGGATATAGACAAACGACGCATTCTTATACCAAATTAGCCCCAATCAACGAACCGGTCGGGTGGGACGACGGTTAATAGAGGGGGGTTCCATTATGTCTTTGTCGAGCTTTGCGCGCCGGAACTGGCTGGCCACGACTACCTTGTACCCGGCGACCGCTATGGCTGGATTGTTCTTGCCGCATGGTGCCGTAGCGGCACAGGTGGCGCCCCCTCCCCCCGCCACCGAAGCGTCGACGCAGGACGCCGGCGATACGGACAGCACCGGCGACGACATCGTCGTCACCGGAATCCGCGCCGGGCTGGCACGGGCGATCGATGCCAAGCGCACCTCCAACGAAATCGTCGAAGTCGTCAGTGCCGAAGACATCGGGAAGCTGCCCGGCATCAGCATTGCGGAATCGCTGGCCCGCCTGCCCGGTGTCGCGGCGCAGCGCGTCGACGGACGTGCGCAGGTTCTGTCGATCCGGGGGATGGCGCCGAAGTTTGGCATGACCCTGTTCAACGGGCAGGAGATGGTGTCGACCGGCGACGACCGCAGTTTCGAATATGACCAGTTCCCCGGCGAGCTGGTCAGTTCGGCGACGCTGTACAAGACACCCGACGCGTCGCTGGGCGCGATGGGCCTGTCGGGCACGATCGACATCCACACGCTGCAGCCGCTGGATTTCCATGAGCGCAAGATCAACGCCAGCGCGCGCTTCAACGGCAATTCGATGGGATCGGTACTGCCCGGCACCAGCGGCCACGGCAGCCGCGTCAGCGTGTCCTATGTCGATCAGTTCGCCGACGACCGCATCGGCGTTGCGATCGGCTATGCCCGGCTGGACGCCCCCAACAAGAAGAAATATTTCAACCTGTGGGACTATGGCACCGGCACGCAGCTGGGCGTCGATGGTCTGGGCGATACCTATACCTTCAACGGGTTCGAAACCGGGGTCGCATCGACCAATACGGTGCGGGACGGCGTGCTGGCGGTGTTGCAGTTCAAGCCCAACGACCATTTTTCAAGCAAGGTCGACCTGTTCCATTCGCGCTTCAAGCAGCGGATGCAGGGCGACGAGCTGATCGGCGTGCTGGCCAACTGGGCGTCGGGCAGCACCCCGGTCGTCAGCATGGGCAACGGCACGATCCGGGTCGACAATGCCAGCCCGATCCTCACCATGCGGCAGAACGACCGCAACGACGAACTGAACGCGCTGAGCTGGACCAACAGCTATGCCACCGGCGCGTGGACGTTCAGCGCCAATCTGGGCCTGTCCAAGGCCAAGCGGCGCGAGTGGGTCGGGGAGGCGTATCTGATGTCGCGCGCGCCGATGACGCTGAACGTCGTGCTGCCGACGACCTATGACCGGTTCGGGCAGGTATCGTCGAGCGTCGACCTGAACAGCAGCAGCGCGATGTCGCTGGCGAGCGTATGGGGTGCAAACCTGGGGGGGCTGGTCGCGCTGGCCAATGTCACGGACAAGGTGGAAACCGGCCGGGTCGCCGCCCGGCGCGACATGCACCTAGGCCCGTTCCGCGCGATCGAACTAGGCGTGCTGTACAGCCACCGTACCAAGGCGCTGGTGTATGACCAGACCAGCTATGAACTGACCGATCCGACGCCGTGCCTGAACGGGCTGACCTGTCGCCCGATCCCGACCAGCCTGAAGACCGCATCGATCGACATGCGCTTCATCGGCCTGCCCGGCGCGCTGTACTTCCGGCCCGATGCCGCGCTGTACGGCGACGCCTACGACCCCGCGCCCAACCCCAAGGATCCGTCGTGGAACTGGGGCGTGGGCGAAAAGGTGACCACCGGTTTCGTCAAGCTGGACATCGACGACAGCCACGTCCTGCCGATCCGCGGCAACCTCGGCGTGCAGGTGATCCATACCCGCCAGAATGCGAGCGGCCTGTATGTCGATGCCGAAGGTGCGATCTCGCCGGTCGCGGGCGGCACCAGCTATACCGACATTCTGCCCAGCCTGAACTTGAATGCCGAGATCGCGGCGTCGACCCGACTGCGGTTCGGCGCGGCCCGGGCGCAGGCGCGACCGGAAATGGCCGACATGCGCGCCGGCATCACCGCCGCCGTGTCGCAGGCGGACCGGCGCTGGTACGGTGATGGCGGCAATCCTAAGCTGAAACCCTGGCAGTCGTGGGATTTCGACCTGTCGCTAGAACATTACATCGGCAAGTCGTCCTATGTCGCGGCGGCGGCGTTCTACAAGGACATTACCCGCGGCATCGTGACCAAGGACGTGCTGTACGATTTTTCCGGCTATACCAATTCGTCGAACGTCACGCCGATCAGCCAGACAGGCACGTTGACCACCCCGACCAACACCGCCGGTGGCATCCTGAAGGGGCTGGAGTTCAGCGGCACGCTCGAGGGTAACCTGCTGGCTGCGTGGCTCGACGGGTTCGGCGTCACCGGCAGCTATTCGAAGACGTGGCTCAGCCCCAAGACCGACAAGGACGGCTATTTCCTGAACACCCTGCTCGAAGGATTTTCGGGCGATGTGTGGTCGGGCGCAGTCTATTACGAAAAGGACGGGTTTCAGCTACGACTGGGCCAGCGTTACCGGTCGGGATATTCGGCGCGGCGGCACAACGCGTTCCGGTTCGTGACGGAGAACATCCGGTCCGAACGCATCGTCGATGCGCAGGTCGGCTATACGCTGCAATCCGGCCCATTGAAGGGATTGGCGATCATGGCGCAGGCGAACAACATCAACGACGAACCCTATGTCACCAGCCAGACGGTGGAGGGTCGCACCGCGCCACAGCAATACCACAAGTTCGGGACCGAATACCTGTTCGGCCTGTCCTATGCGTTCTGAGGCTCGGTCGAACAGCGCGCCGATGCACGCTCAGCGGCGCTGCGAACCCCGTCCGTCGGCGAGCGGCCAACCGGGTGTCGGGCAATGATGCGACCGGGGCGGGAAATGCGCGGAATGCCGCGGATGGGCCGGCTGGTATCGCTGCTGGCACTGACGGTGGGGCTGATCGCGGCGGCACCGCCGCCCGGGACCCCGCCCCGGCCGTCGCCCCCGGCGGCACGACCGGGACAGACGCTGCCGATCGCCCTGCGCTGGACTGCGCAGACGGTCGACCAGCGGCATACCGTTGCCACGCTGACGCTGCGCAACAACGGCGCGGAGCCGTTTTCGCTGCGGGGCTGGTGGATCCATGTCAGTGCGATGTCGGCGATCGATCGCCCGATGCCCGGTGACGGAGTGGAGGTTGCCCCGATCGCCGGCCCGCTAGTGCGACTGCGCCCGGTGGGCGGGCCGGCGATGCTGGCACCCGGCGCGACGGTGACGATGATGCTGCGCCATGCCGACATCATGATCCTGTCCGACAAGGCACCGGTCGGCCCCTATCTGGTGCGCGACGACGATCCAAATCATGGCGTAGCGCTGACCGATTACCGGGTCGAACCGTTCGCCGCCGCCGATCCGATTCCCGGCGCCCCGCCGGGAATCGGATCGGTCGTTGCCCCCGAGGACCGCTATATCGCCAATGCGCGGATCGTGCCGGTGCCACTCGACACGTTGTCGCCGGTCTTCCCTACCCCGCAGCGAACGACCCGGCGCGACGGCGCAGTGGCGGTCGCACGATGGGCGGTGCGCGCGCCCGCGACGCTGCGTGCAGAGGCGCGGTTCGCCGCCACTCTGAACGCCGGCGACGTGCCCGGCTCCCCCGGCCAGTCCTCCGTGCCGCTGACGCTGGCGATCGGGCCGGTGGCGGGAGAGGTCTCCGACGAAGCCTATCACCTGACCATCCGCCACGACGGCGCAACCATCACCGGCGCGTCCGCTGCAGGGGTGTTTCGCGGCCTGCAGTCGCTGCGCCAGATCGTCGATGCCGCCCCCGCCGCCACTGGGCGGGGACGCGCGATTCCCCTGTTCGAGATCAGCGATGCGCCGCGGTTCGGCTATCGAGGACTGATGCTGGACGTCGCGCGCAACTTCCAGAGCCGCGACGAAGTGTTGCGCGTCATCGACCTGATGGCGGTCGCGAAGCTGAATCGGCTGCACCTGCACCTGACCGACGATGAAGGCTGGCGGATCGCCATCCCCGCCCTGCCCGAGCTGACCGAGGTCGGTGCCCGCCGCAGCCAGAATTTCGGGCGTGGCGCGACGCTACCCCCTGCATACGGATCCGGGCCGGATGCCGACGACCCGCATGGCAGCGGATATTATACCGCCGCCGACTATGTCGCGATCCTGACCTACGCGCGCGCGCGCCATATCGAAGTGATTCCGGAAATCGAGATGCCCGGCCACGCGCGTGCCGCCGTGCAGGCCATGGCGACCCGCGCGGCGCGATGGCGTGCAGCGGGGCGGGCGGATGCCGACCGCTGGCTGTTGCGCGACCCGGGGGATCGATCGACCTATCGGTCGGCGCAGGCCTATACGGACAATGTGATCGATCCCGGCGCGCCGGGTACCTATCGCTTCATCGAGACCGTGGTGGCGCAGGTCGCCGCGCTGCACCGGCAGGCGGGCGTGCCGCTGCGCGTGCTGCATATCGGCGGCGACGAGCTGGCCGACGGCGCATGGGAGGGGTCGCCCGCCGCGACGCGCGCCATCGCCGCCCTGCCCGGCGGGGCCGGGACGGGCACCGCCGGTTTGTGGGACCAGTTCTACGACCGAATGACGGCGATCCTGTCGGCACATGGAGTCGCGGCGGCCGGATGGGAAGAGCTGGGAATGCGCAAGGCATCGGCGCCCGGCGGCACGGGACCGGTGGTCAGCGACCATTTCCTGAACCGGCCGGTAACGCTGCACGTATGGAACAATCAGGGGCCGGCGAAAGGGCTGGCCAACCGGTTGGCCAATGCAGGCTATCCTGTAGTGATGTCGCCGGCGACCGCCCTCTATTTCGACATGGCTCATGCCCGCGACCGCAGCGAATTGGGGCACAACTGGGCGGGATATACCGATCTCGAGACGGTGTTCCGGTTCGAGCCCTTTGCGCTGATAGACCAAGTGGACGCTGGCCCCGGCGGTCCGTCGCCAGCGGACAGCCTGTCAATGGCGGGCCGATCGCGTGTTAAAGGGATCGAGGCGACGCTGTTCAGCGAAACCGTGCGCGCGCCGTGGCGGATCGGCCATATGCTGTTGCCCCGATTGTTCGCAGTGGCGGAACGGGGATGGAGCGTGGCGCCGGAATGGAACGCGTTGCAGGGACCGGCGCGTGACGCCGCCTATGCCGCCGCCTGGTCGCGGTTCGCCACGCAACTTGGCTTGCGCGTGCTGCCACGACTGGATCGCGACCTGCCCGGTTTCGCCTATCGCATCGCAGCGCCGGGGCTGGTGATGCGCGACGGGCAGGTGCTCGCCAATGCCGAACTGCCCGGGTTCGTGCTGCGCTATACGACCGACGGGTCGGATCCCGACCGTGACAGTCCGGTGATGACCGGCCCGATCGAGGTGAAGGGCACGATTACCGTCGCCGCCTTTTCCCCCGCCGGGCGCGCGGGACCATCGGCCCGGATCGTCCGGCCATGACCGTCAGGGCCTATTGTCGGTTCGCCCTGTTGCTCGGGACGCTGCTGGCGGCCGGTCCCGTACCCGCGCAGGACACCGGCGGCGACTGGGCCGCGCTAGCCACCTATCGCCAGCGCGACGTGGACCTGATCGCGCGGGGGCCGGTCGCGCACCGGGTGGTGTTCATGGGGGATTCCATCACCGAAGGGTGGGACCGCGACCATCAGTCGATCTTCGCCGATCCGCGCCACATCAATCGCGGGATCAGCGGACAGACCACCGCACAGATGCTGGTGCGATTCCGGCAGGACGTCGTCGCGCTTCATCCCGAAACCGTCATACTGCTGGGCGGCACCAACGACATCGCCGGCAATGGCGGCGAGGTCGACGACGCGACGATCCGCGGCCATGTCCGATCGATGGTCGAACTGGCCCAGGCCAACGGAATCCGCGTCGTGCTGCTGTCGATCCTGCCGACCAACCATTACTGGTGGGCACCACAGGTCGCGCCGGCGGCACGTATCGCGGGCCATAACCGGTGGCTGCGCGACTATGCGGCCCAGGCGGGGGCGACCTTTGTCGACGTGCATGGCGCGATGCTGGCGGGCGAGGGGGCGATCGACCCGGCGCTCAGTGGCGACGGGGTGCATCCGAACGCGGCGGGCTATGCGGTCATGGAGTGCGTGCTGCGCCCGGCATTGACGCGATCGGCAGGAGAACGCCGATGACGGGGGCGGCGGCAACCAACGAGCGTTATCTCGCGATCGACGTGTTGCGAGGAGCGACCGTTGCGCTGATGATCGTCGTCAACATGGCGTTGGGCGAGGCACTGTCGTTCGGTCAGATGCTGCACAGCAACTGGGACGGGTTCACCCTGACCGACGCGGTCTTTCCGACCTTCCTGTTCGTGACCGGTGCGTCCCTCGCCTTCACCGCCGAACGCTATGCTCGTGGTGGCCCCGGCGGGTACTTCCGCCGGATCGCGAACCGGTCGCTGCGCATCTTCCTGTGCGGCGTGTTCGTATCCAACTTCCCGTTCCTGTCGATCGTGCGGGGCGAGGTCGCATGGCATTCGATCGACACGCTGCGGATCATGGGCGTGCTGCAGCGGATCGCGCTGACCTACTTCCTCGCGTCCACGCTGTTGTACTTCGTGCGCTGGCGCGGGGCCTTGCTGGGAGCGGTCGTACTGCTGGCGATCGGCGGAGGGATTGCGTTGGGCTTTGGCGACCACAGCCTGACGGGCAGTGCTGCGGCGCGGATCGACACCGCGCTGTTCGGTGCGCGGCACCTCTACCAGCTTGAGGGCGCACCGTTCGATCCGGAGGGATTGCTGGGGACCTTGCCCGCGACGGCCAATGTCCTGGCCGGGTATCTGGCGGTCGCCTTTCTCCGCCATCGCTCGGCGCATGGGGGACTGACCGGGCACGACCTGACGACGATGGCGACGACGGGCGCCGCGCTAGTGCTGCTCGCGCTGGCGCTGAACCCGGTGGACCCGATCAACAAGAAGCTTTGGACGACGTCCTATACGATGCTGACGATCGGCATCGACGTATTGGTACTGGCCGTTCTGGTGCAGGTTGTCGACCGGTGGCAGGCGACCCGGGGTACCGGCTATTTCGCGACCTTTGGCAAGAATGCGCTGGCCGTCTATATCGTTGCCGACCTGACCATGGCGCTGGCCTGGACCTTGCCCGTTGGTCATGTCGCACTGTTCCGCTGGGTGTACGATCACGGATTTGCTTGGATCGGCGGGAAATGGGCGTCGTTCGCCATGGCGATCGCCTTCGCGCAGCTTTGCTGGCTGTTCGCCTGGCTGCTGGAACGCAAGCGGATTTATTTCAAACTCTGACGGCGGGAGCGCGTCACCGACCGGAACTCTACAAGCCTCCGGTTTGATACCGCGCTTTCGGAACCGCCGATCCCCTGATCGACATTCCGATCCACCCAGCCGGACGGATCAGTCAGTGGATCGGCGGTTTCCGCCGCTGCTCACAACTGCCCGACAAGCAAAGAACGAGGAGGTTCAACAGACATCGGGCGCCCGATACCAAGTGGAGGAATCGATCTTAATGGACATGAATCAAGTAGTCGCCGACGTCAGTGCACAACGGCTTGCTCCCGCAGTCGCCACTCTTGTACTACTCGGCTTTGTAGTGGTGATCTGTTGGAACGTTCCTGGCCCAGCAGCACGCGTGCTGCGTTGGTTCATCCTCGGCACCGTGGCGAGCACCGTCGTAGGCCTCACCATCGCCGGAATAGCCCACGGGTGATCGTTCGCTCGTGATCCGGTGTGGGCCGGATCTCGAGCGAACGGCTCCCACTAGGATCGACGCTTCGACGCTTCCAATCCAAACACCATCCCGACCAGAATGGAGAAGATCAAGATGGCGCTCGACCCGATCGCAGCGGCCATAAGACTCCACGGCTCGATGACGCCATGGGCATTTCCGCGGCACCTGCTCGATGCCGCGATTGCTGCAGGCCAAGCCTATCTCCAGCAGCGGTTCGGCATGTAACCGCATGGCGGTGGCGGCCCATGTGGGATCATCGACGCACGATTGCCCTGCGATTGCTCGCGCAGCGAAAGGCCCTTTCGAGCCTCGTTTCAGGAGGGGCGGCGAGCCGATATGCTTATAAGGCGTCCATGTCGATATGGATGATCTTGCGGGGGTGCTCCGACATCGTGCGCGATCATGATGGCCTGATCCCGGTTAGCCCGCAGGACGGGATGGACGCAAGAACAAAAAGGGAATGGTCCGTTTGCGGCCTCGCCGCCGCAGGCGGCACAGGCGGGGGGGGCGGCCGGTCGGGGAGACGCCGCCGGCTACTGGCGACCGTTCCGTGACGGGACCCGGTGTCGGGGTACGGCCGGTCGGGTACCGGGTCGGCGTGAAGGTCAGCTATTGGTCAGGTTGAGGAAGACGTCCTCCAGATCGGCTTCGCGCGTCACCACGTCGACGACGCCATATCCCTGCGCCGCGACGGCCGCGAGGACCTCGCCGGCGTTCGCCACGTCCTTGCGATAGGTGATCGCGAGCAGTCGGTCGCCCTTGCGTTCGACCTTTTCGAAGCATTGCGCGTCGGGCAGGTCGGTCAGGTCGCGGTCGAGGGTCAGTTCGACCGCCTTTTCCTGCGCCATGCCCAGCAGTTCGCGGGTCGGCTGGTTGGCGACGACACGGCCGTGGTTGATGATAGCGATGCGGTCGCACAGCTCCTCGGCCTCTTCGAGATAGTGGGTGGTGAGCACCACCGTCACACCGCCCGCGTTGAGTTCGCGGACATAGTCCCAGAGCTGCTGGCGAAGCTGGATATCGACCCCGGCGGTCGGTTCGTCGAGGACCAGCACCGGCGGCGAATGGACCATCGCCTTGGCCACCATCAGCCGCCGCTTCATCCCGCCCGACAGGGTGCGGGCATAGGCATTGGCCTTGTCCGCCAGATGCACCGCGCGCAGCAGGTCCATCGTGCGGCGTTTCGCCCGGGGCACGCCGTACAGGCCGGCCTGGATCTCCAGCGTCTCTGCCGGCGTGAAGAACGGGTCGAACAGGATTTCCTGATTGACGATGCCGATCGACGCCTTGGCGTTACGGGGATGTTCGTCGATGTCGAAGCCCCAGATCGATGCCGATCCGCTGGTCTTGTTGACGAGGCCGGCGAGCGTGTTGATGAGCGTCGACTTGCCCGCGCCGTTGGGGCCGAGCAGCCCGAAGATCTGGCCGCGCGGCACGTCGAACGACACGCCGTCGAGTGCTACCTTGGGCGCAGCGCCACCCTTTCCGGCGGCGTAGGTCTTGCACAGGTCGCGGATCGAGATGGCGGCTTGGGTTTCCATGGGTGTGCCGATACGCCTGCCGGGCGCCCGAGGGAAGCATCGACTTGTCGTGGGCGCGGGCGGTTGCTATTCGCATGCCCCATGCTGCCCCCGCCCGAAACCCTCCGCGTCACCACCCCCCGCGTCGCCTGCGACGGCGCCGGCGACATCGCCCCCGCGCTCGGCCATCCGCGCGTGTGGCTGCAGATCGACGAGACGGGCTATGTCGATTGCGGATATTGCGACCGGCGCTTCGTGCTGGTCGGCGGGCCGGCGGACGGGGCGGATCAGAGCAAGCTCAAGGATCATGGGGACGGCGCCGGGCGCTGAGATCGACCGCAGGTCGAGCGAAACGGGCGGCCGGCTGGCCGAGGACGCAACTTTGCCGCGGCGGTGCTGAGTTACGTCGCCGCTTCGCCGATCATGTCCATAGTGTAGGAATTGGGCCATGTCCTCGGACCCACACCCCTCTCCTCATTACTACACGGTAGAGCTGCGCTTCTTCGGTGACGATCTCGACCCCGACGCGATAACGTCGGAGCTGGCCCTTCCGCCGTCTGTCATGAACAGCCTGCGGGCACCGTTGCCAGGTCGGGTGCGGCGACCACTATGGGGTTACAACGGCCATGACGATCCGGCATTCCAGCCGGAATGGTCGTCGCTGGAAGAGGGACTGACCTTTCTCCTCCGCAGACTGTCGGCGATCCGACCGAAAATTGTCGGGCTTGCGGGACGGTATGAGGGCCTGTGGTGGTGCGGACATTTCCAAACCAGCTTCGATGGCGGGCCAACCTTCTCGCCGCAGTTGCTGAGGTTGCTGTCGGCGTTCGAATGCTCGCTATTCCTCGACAACTATCATGTGAACGATGAGGAAGAGCCGTTGGCGACGGCGTAACGATGCCGGGAAAGCAGCGCCGTAGCCCCCTGCCCCAGACGTCATTCCGACAAAGGCCGGGTCCGATCGAGATTGAGCGTCGAGGTGCCGATCCTGGGACAAGACGCAACATTCCTTCGTCACCCCGGACATGTTCCGGGGTCCAGCTCGCGGCGATCGGTGCGGCTGGAGTGTCGATCGCCGCGCTTGCAGCTCGGTGGACCCCGGAACACGTCCGGGTTGACGATCTGGTGATGGTGATTGGTGCCGTACCCGTTCGCCCCATTCCCCCACGCCACCGCGCCCCTATATTGCATCGATGACCCCGACCGATCCCCGCTCGTACCTCTATTCCGGCGACCTCGACCCCGCCGCCGCGCTTCGCGCCACGCAGGCGACGCTGGCCAATGCCGAGGATGGCGAGCTCTATCTCCAGTATCGCCGATCCGAAGCGTTCGGGTTCGACGATGGTCGGTTGAAGACCGCATCGTACGACACCCATGCCGGGTTCGGGCTGCGCGCGGTGTCGGGGGAGACGACCGCGTTCGCCCATGCCAACGAATTGTCCGAGGCGGCGATCCGGCGGGCGGGGGAGACGATGGCACTGATCGATCCGGCGAAGGGCGCCAAGGCACCGCCGCCGCGCGGGAACAACCGGCATCTCTATACCGCCGCCGATCCGCTCGACCTGATCCCGTTCGCCGACAAGGTCGCGCTGTGCCAGTCGATCGATGCCGCCGCGCGGTCGCGCGATCCGCGGGTGGTGCAGGTGTCGGCCAGCCTGATGGGGTCGTGGAGCGTGGTCGAGATCGTGCGGCCCGATGGCTTCATCGCCACCGACGTCCGGCCGCTGGTACGGTTGAACGTGTCGATCGTGGTCGAGGCGAACGGGCGGCGCGAGAGCGGCAGTTTCGGGATCGGCGGGCGCTATCTGTACGACTCGCTGTTCGCCGACGCGACGTGGAACCGGGCGATCGACGTGGCGCTGGCACAGGCGCTGGTCAATCTGGAGGCGGTCGATGCGCCGGCGGGCGAGATGACGGTGCTGCTGGGCGCGGGCTGGCCGGGCATCCTGCTGCACGAGGCGATCGGGCATGGGCTGGAGGGCGATTTCAACCGCAAGGGCACCAGCGCCTTTTCGGGGCGGATCGGCGAGCGGGTCGCGGCGCCGGGCGTGACGGTGATCGACGACGGGTCGATCGCCGACCGGCGCGGATCGCTGTCGATCGACGACGAGGGCACGCCGACCCAGGAGAATATCCTGATCGAGGACGGTATCCTGAAAGGTTACATCC
Organism: Sphingomonas hengshuiensis; assembly: GCA_003240755.1. GTDB lineage: Bacteria > Pseudomonadota > Alphaproteobacteria > Sphingomonadales > Sphingomonadaceae > Sphingomonas > Sphingomonas hengshuiensis_A. The sequence continues at coordinate 33,229 of QFNF01000006.1, forward strand.
ACGACCGGCTGAACGCACGGCTGATGGGGGTTGCGCCGACCGGCAACGGCCGCCGCCAGGACTTTTCGCACGCCCCCATGCCGCGCATGACCAACACCTTCCTGTCCGGCGGCAGCGACGATCCCGCCGAGCTGCTGTCGCGGGTCAGACAAGGCATCTTCGCCAGATCGTTCGGCGGGGGGCAGGTCGACATCGTGTCGGGCAAGTTCGTGTTTTCCTGCACCGAAGCCTACCGCATCGAGAATGGCCGGATCGGCGCGCCGATCAAGGGCGCGACGCTGATCGGCGACGGGCCGGAGGTGCTGAAGCAGGTGCGTGGGATCGGCAACGACTTCGCGCTGGACGAGGGCATCGGCATGTGCGGCAAGGCCGGGCAGTCGGTGCCGGCGGGCGTCGGGCAGCCGACGCTGCTGATCGACGGCCTGACCGTCGGCGGCACCGCCTGATGCCGCTGACCGAACTGGGGCGGTTTCCGCGGGTCGAGGCGCAGATCATCGTCGGGCGGCTGGAAAGCGAGGGCGTCCCCGCGGTGGCGTTCGACGGCGAGGCGAGCATCGGCGACGGTAGCTGGCTGCTGATCCCGGTGCGGGTGATGGTCGATGCCGGGGATATGGCCGAAGCCCGCCGCATCCTCGACAGCGCTGCCTGAAAAACAGGCAATTCCGCCGCGCTGCACAAATTAACCGCTCGTTAAGGCGGCACCCGGCGCTGCGACGGCTTGGAATCGCAGCAACGCTCAACTGGCACGATCGTTGCGATGCCTCTTTTCGCAAACATGCGACGAGGGGGCGGCATGAAATTAGTCATCGCCATCATCAAGCCGTTCAAGCTGGATGAGGTACGCGAAGCACTGACCGAAATCGGCGTCGCCGGCATGACGGTGAGCGAGGTGAAGGGATTCGGGCGGCAGAAGGGCCAGACCGAAATCTATCGCGGCGCCGAATACAGCACCAACATGGTGCCCAAGATCAAGATCGAGGTCGTATGCGACAGCGGCATCGCCCCGCGCGTGGTCGAGGCGGTGCAGGCCGCGGCGAACACCGGCGCGATCGGCGACGGCAAGATCTTCGTCCTCGATGTCGGCCAGGCGGTGCGCATCCGCACCGGCGAAACCGATCTGACCGCGCTGTGATGGGGGGCATCATGCAACATCCGAAGAAACTGATCGCCGGGCTGGGCCTGGCCCTGTTCGCCGCGCTGCCCGCATGGGCGCAGGACGCCGCCGCGCCGGTCGCGACGGTGAACAAGGGCGACACCGCATGGATGATGGTGTCGACCGTCCTCGTGCTGATGATGATCGTGCCGGGCCTCGCGCTGTTCTATGGCGGCCTGACGCGGACCAAGAACATGCTGTCGGTGATGACGCAGATCGGCGCGGTCGCCGCGCTCGCGATGCTGATCTGGGTGATGTACGGCTATTCGCTGGCCTTCGGACCCGACGTGTCGAGCGCCGCGCTGTCGAATTTCATCGCCAGCCCCGCCAAGGCGTTCCTCGCCGGGGTGACGCCCGCGTCGCAAGCGGCGACCTTCACCGCCGGGGTCGAAATCCCCGAATATGTCTTCATCAGCTTCCAGATGACCTTTGCCGCGATCACCATCGCGCTGGTGCTGGGGTCGGTGGTCGAACGGATCAAGTTCGCCGCCGTCATGGTCTTTGCCATCGTCTGGCTGACGATCACCTATTTCCCGATCGCGCATATGGTGTGGGCGTCGAGCGGCTATTTCTTCAAGGCGGGCGCACTGGATTTCGCCGGCGGCACGGTGGTCCATATCAATGCCGGCGTCTCGGCGCTGGTGCTGGCGGTGCTGCTGGGCAAGCGGCTGGGCTTTCCGGCCGAGCGCATGGCGCCGCATTCGCTGACGCTGACGATGGTCGGCACCGGGCTGCTGTGGGTGGGCTGGTTCGGGTTCAACGCCGGGTCGGCGCTGGAAGCCAACGGCACCGCCGGCCTGGCGATGATAAACACCTTCGTCGCCACCGCGTCGGCCGGGCTGTTCTGGATGCTGGCCGAGAAGTTTTCGGGCCACAAGGGTTCGGCGCTGGGCTTCTGTTCGGGCATCATCGCCGGCCTCGTCGCGGTGACGCCGGCGGCGGGCAATTCGGGTCCGTTCGGTGCGATCGTGCTGGGCGCCGTCGCGTCGGTCGTGTGCTTCTTCGCGGTGACGGTCCTCAAGCCCCGGCTCGGCTATGACGACTCGCTCGACGCGTTCGGCATCCATGGCATCGGCGGCATCATCGGCGCGATCGGCACGGCGGTGGTCTATGCCCCGTCGCTGGGCGGCCCCGGGGCGGCCGATTACGCGATGGGCGAAAAGCTGGGCGTGCAGGTGCTGGCGGTAGTCGTGACGATCATCTGGGCCAGCATCGGCACCACGATCGCATGGTTCGTCGCCAAGGCGCTGACCGGTGGCCGGGTGTCGAAGGAAGTCGAGCTGGAAGGCCTCGACCTCGGCGAACATGGCGAGCGCGCCTACAATTACTGAGTTTCCCTTCCGGGCGGCGGCCTAGTCCCCTGCCGCCCGGACCCACAGTTTCCTCCTGCGGAAAACCCCTGGGCCGGTGCGGCGACGCATCGGCCCTTTTTTTGTGCATCGGGCCGGCGGTATGTGTATCCGCTGCACAACCCGTTCATGCCGAGCAGGGGCCGAGCGCACGTCGAAGACCCGTATCGAAGCACCCCTGGCAGTCCTTCGATACGCCATTTCGACAGGCTCAATGGCTACTCAGGACGAACGGTATCGTTGATTTTCAAGGTGGCGGCAGATGACCCCCTATCTCGACCTCATGCAGCGCGCCCTCGACCATGGCGTTCCGACCGACGACCGGACCGGCGTGGGGACGCGGTCGGTGTTCGGGCACCAGATGCGTTTCGACCTGTCGGCCGGCTTTCCGGTGCTGACCACCAAGAAGCTGCACCTGCGCTCGATCATCATCGAGCTGCTATGGTTCCTGCGCGGGGACACCAATGTCCGCTGGCTGCAGGAGCAGCGGGTGAGCATCTGGGACGAATGGGCCGATGCGAACGGCGATCTGGGGCCGGTGTACGGCAAGCAGTGGCGCGACTGGGAAGCGGCGGACGGGCGGCATATCGACCAGATCGCGGGGCTGATCGACACCATCCGTACCAACCCCGCCTCGCGCCGGCAGATCGTCACCGCATGGAATCCGGGCGAGCTGCACGCGATGGCGCTGTCGCCCTGCCACTGCCTGTTCCAGACCCATGTCGCCAATGGCCGCCTGTCGCTGCAACTGTACCAGCGCAGCGCCGACATCTTCCTCGGCGTGCCGTTCAACATCGCCAGCTATGCGCTGCTTACCCATATGCTGGCGCAGCAATGCGACCTGGCGGTCGGCGAGTTCATCTGGACCGGCGGCGATTGCCATCTCTACGCGAATCATCTCGACCAGGCGCGCGAACAGCTTGCCCGGACGCCCGGCCCGCTGCCGCGGCTGGAGATCGCGCGGCGGCCCGATGCGATCGACGGCTATGCGCTGGAGGATTTCGTGCTGCACGATTATGTGGCGCAGCCGCATATCAGGGCGGCGGTGGCGATATGATCGACGCGATCCTCGCGCGGGCCGACAATGGCGTGATCGGGGTCGACGGCCGGCTGCCATGGCACCTGCCCGCCGATCTGAAGCGGTTCAGGGCGCTGACCATGGGCCGGGCGATGGTGATGGGGCGCAGGACGTTCGAAAGCTTTCCCGCCCCGCTGCCCGGCCGGCGGCACATCGTGCTGACCCGGGATGCCGGGTGGCGCGCCGCGGGGGCCGAGGTGGCGCATGATCCGGATGCCGCGCTGGTGCTGGCGGGACCGGATGCGGCGGTGATCGGCGGGGCGGAGATCGTCGCGCTGCTGCTGCCCCGGATCGAGCGGGTCGAGCTGACCGAGGTCCATGCCAGCCCGACGGGCGACGCGATCGTCCCGCCCTTCGCCGGCTGGGTCGAAGCGTGGCGCGAGGATCACAGTGCCGACGCAGATCGTCCGGCATACAGCTTCGTCCGATTGCTCCGCCCGCCCGCCTCCGCGTAAGGGGACCGATGGCGTCGATCGCGACGCCCAAGGGGGCGTGAGGGGCGGATGCGCAGGGCAATATGGTGGGGCGTGGCGGCGCTGGCGATCATGGCCGCCGCCTTTTTCACGCTGGCGCCCGGGATCGTCGAGCGATCGATGAACAGGGTCGAGCCGAGCGCGGCGCTGGCCCGGCGGATGACGGCGCCCGCGCCGGTCGTGGCGGCGCCGATCGTCGACCTGCACGCCGACACGCTGCTATGGTCGCGCGACCTGTTGACGCAGGGCGCACGGGGGCAGGTCGACCTGCCGCGGTTGCAGGCGGGGAACGTCGCGCTGCAGATATTCTCGTCGGTCACGCGGACGCCGCGCGGGCAGAATTACGATGCCAATGACGGCGACAGCGACAACATCACCCCGCTGGTGATCGCGCAGCTACAGCCGGTGCGAACGTGGGGGTCGCTGCTCAACCGGTCGCTGTGGCATGCGACGAAGCTCCGCCGGGCGGTACGGGCGTCGGGCGGGCAGTTGCGGCTGGTGGCGAGCGCCGCCGATCTGGGCGCCCTGCTGGCGGCGCGCGGGCAGGCGCGGGCGCAGCGACGTCCGGCACCGGTCGGCGCGCTGCTGTCGATCGAGGGGCTGAACGGGCTGTCGGGCAATCTTGCCAATCTCGACCGGCTGTATCGCAGCGGATTTCGCATGGCGGGCCTTGCCCATTTCTACGACAACGAGGTCGCCGGATCGATGCACGGCCGCGCCAAGGGCGGGCTGACCCCGTTCGGGCGACGGGTCGTCGCGCGGATGGAGGACAAGGGCATGATCGTCGACGTGGCACATGCCAGCCATGCCGCGCTGGCCGACGTGCTGACGCTGGCCCGGCGGCCGGTGGTGTCGAGCCATGGCGGGGTGCAGGCGACGTGCGCCGTCAACCGCAACCTGACCGACGACGAGGTGCGCGGCATCGCGCGGACCGGCGGGATCGTCGGCATCGGATACTGGCCGGGCGCGGTGTGTTCGACCGATCCGGCGGCGATCGCGCGCGCCATCGTCCATGTCCGCGATATCGCCGGGATCGACCATGTGGCGCTCGGGTCTGATTTCGACGGCGCGGTGACGACCGGGTTCGATACCGCATGGGTCGGGCTGGTCGCCGAGGCGCTGGGCCGGGCGGGCATGGCGCGGGGCGATATCGACAAGGTGATGGGCGGCAACGCGATCCGGGTGCTGCGCGCCGGGATGCAGCCCCTTTCCCCCCGCCCGCCCGCCCGCTAAGGGGCGGCGATGGAGCGTCTGGACGGAGGCGCGACGGTTCCCGGTCCCTTGCGCGGCGGGGTGGTCGCGCTCGGCAATTTCGATGGATTTCATGCCGGGCACCAGGCGGTGGTCGCGCGGGCGGTGGCGCGCGCCCGCGAACGGGGCCGCCCGGCGATCGTCGCGACGTTCGACCCGCATCCCCGGCGCTATTTCCAGCCGAACCTGCCGCCGTTCCGCCTGACCAGCCTCGACCAGCGGGCGCGGCTGTTCGCCGCCGCCGGGGCCGATGCGATGCTGGTGTTCGCGTTCGACGCGGCGCTGGCCGGGCTGTCGGCGGAAGGCTTTGCCGAGCGGCTGGCGGGCGGGATCGGCGCGAGCGGGGTAGTGACCGGCACCGATTTCACCTTCGGCCGGGCGCGCAGCGGCGACGTGGAGGTGCTGCGCGCATTGGGTGCGCGCCACGGCTTTACCGCCGAGACGGTCGCGCCGGTCGGCGACGCGGCGGCGGTGATATCGTCGTCGCGTATCCGCGACTGTTTGCGCGACGGCCACCCGCGCGAGGCGGCGGCGCTGATGACCCGGCCGTTCGCGGTCGAGGGCGTGGTGGAACATGGCGCGAAGCTCGGCCGGCAGCTTGGCTATCCCACCGCCAATATCGCGATGGGCAAATATCTGCGCCCCGCCTATGGCATCTATGCCGTCACCGGGCGGTTGCCCGATGGTCGTGTGCTGAACGGGGCCGCCAATCTCGGCATCCGGCCGACGATCGCGGGTGAGCCGGTCGAGCTGCTGGAACCGCATTTCTTCGATTTCGACGGCGATCTGTACGGGCAGGTGATCGAGGTCGCGCTGATCGACTATCTGCGCGCGGAGGCGAAGTTCGAGTCGCTCGACGCGCTGAAGGTGCAGATGGCGGCGGATTGCGACCGTGCGCGGGCGCTGCTGAACGGCTGAAATCCGCCAAAGGTCACTAAGTTCACACTCGCCGCGTTTGTGACGCGCCGTGCGGTATCCGAACCGGAACGTCCTCCCGGCGGACGCCGAAATCTTCTGGACATGGGCACATGGCGGGAGCCGCCGGAGACCGCAGCCTGCGCTGCGACGACGGTCGGGGCTGCACGGTGGAAAGAGCGCCGCGATCCTGCCCCTTGGCGACCGAGTAGGAAAGCGGTTTGCGTGCGGGCGCGCATCGGCTAATCGCGGGCATTCCTATGACCGAAACGCCCGAACCGACGCGCGACTGGCGCGACACCGTCTTCCTGCCGAAGACCGACTTTCCGATGAAGGCGGGCCTTGCCGCCAAGGAACCGGCGATCCTCGATCGCTGGGCGGCGATCGGGCTGTACGACCGGCTGCGCGCCGAGCGCGCGGGCCGCGAACGCTTCCTGCTGCACGACGGCCCGCCCTACGCCAATGGCGACATCCATATGGGCCATGCGATGAACAAGGTGCTCAAGGACATCGTCGTCCGCACCCAGTCGCTGATGGGCAAGGACGCGCCGTACATTCCGGGCTGGGATTGTCACGGCCTGCCGATCGAATGGAAGATCGAGGAAGCGTATCGCGCGAAGAAGCGCAACAAGGACGAAGTGCCCCCGGCCGAGTTCCGCGCCGAATGCCGCGCCTATGCCGCCAAATGGGTCGAAGTGCAGAAGGGCCAGTTCCAGCGGCTGGGCGTGATGGGCGACTGGGCCGACCCGTACCTCACCATGAAGTTCGACGCCGAGGCGACCATCGCCGAGGAGCTGTTGAAGTTCGCGATGAGCGGGCAACTGTATCGCGGGGCCAAGCCGGTGATGTGGTCGCCGGTCGAAAAGACCGCGCTGGCCGAGGCCGAGGTCGAATATGAGGACGTCGTTTCCACGCAGATCGACGTGGCGTTCGAGATTGTCGATGCGCCCAATGCGCCGGAACTGGTCGGCGCGCATGCGGTGATCTGGACGACGACGCCGTGGACGATTCCGGTCAATCAGGCTTTGGCCTATGGGCCGGAGATTGAGTATGTCGCCCTTGACGGCTTGGTTGAGGGAAAGACGGTTCTAATTGCGAGCTTGCTCGGCCTTGAAGATGGATTCTTCATGCGTCTGGCAGCGAACAAGGCAGATTCCCCAGTCGTTGAGCGCTGGCGTGGCAAAGGCTCCGACCTCGCCGGCGCGACCGCCCGCCACCCGATGCACGCGCGCGGCGGGTTCTTTGCCAGGCCGCGTCCGCTGCTGCCGGGTGATTTCGTGACGACCGATGCCGGTACCGGTCTGGTCCATATGGCGCCGGATCATGGCGAGGACGATTTCGAGCTGTGCAAGCGCCACGGCATCGAGCCGGTGTTCGCGGTGCAGGGCGATGGGCGGTATCGCGACGACTGGGCGTGGCTGGGCGGCGAAGGCAGCGTCATCAACCCGAAATTCGTCGCCGCCGGGCGTGGCGGCAAGCTGGAGGAAGGGCCGATCTGTCGCGACCTGCGCTTGAGCGGTGCCTTGCTGGCGGCGTCGGACGACTTCGCGCACAGCTATCCGCATAGCTGGCGGTCGAAGGCGAAGGTGATCTTCCGCGCGACGCCGCAATGGTTCATTCCGATGGACCGGAGCGCGAACAGCGCCCTGCCGGGGGCAGGACGCAGCGCGGAGGTCGGCGCTGGAACAGCGCCGTCAGCCAGTGGCGATCCGCTGCTCGATGTGACCAACCTTTCCGCACTTCCCCTCTCCCCTGAAGGGGAGAGGGAGGGTAACGGCGCTACGCTTCGCGAAATCGCGATGGACGCGATCGAGCGGACGCGGTTCGTGCCGGAGAAGGGGCGCAACCGGATCGGGGCGATGGTGTCGGGGCGGCCGGACTGGGTCATCAGCCGCCAGCGGGCGTGGGGCGTGCCGATCGCGCTGTATGTGAACCGGGCGACCGGCGACTATCTGCGCGACGAAGCCGTCAACGCGCGGATCCTGGCCGCCTTCCGCGAAGGCGGCGCCGATGCGTGGTATGCGGCGGACCATCAGGCGCTGCTGGGGCCGGACTACGCCCTTGCCGATTATGAGGTCGTGACCGACATTCTCGACGTGTGGTTCGATTCGGGCTGCACCCATGTCTTCACCATCGAGAAGCGCTTCGGCGCAGGCACACGCGCGAACCTGTATCTCGAAGGGTCGGACCAGCATCGCGGCTGGTTCCAGTCGTCGCTGCTGGAAAGCTGCGGGACGCGTGGGCAGGCGCCGTACGACACGGTGCTGACCCATGGCTTCGCGCTCGACGGCAATGGCCGCAAAATGTCGAAATCGCTCGGCAACGTCGTCGATCCGCTGAAGGTGATCGGCGAATCGGGCGCGGACATCCTGCGCCTGTGGGTCGCGCAGACCGATTATTTCGAGGATGTGCGGATCGGCAAGGAAGTGCTGGCCGGCACCGGCGACGCCTATCGCAAGCTGCGCAACAGTTTCCGTTATCTGCTGGGCGCGCTCGACGGGTATAGCGACGACGAACGGGTGCCGGTGGCGGACATGCCGGGGCTGGAACGCTATGTCCTGCACCTGCTGGGGGAGCTGGACACCGAGCTGCGCAGCGCGGCCGAGGCGTTCGAGTTCAACCGCTATGTCCGCGCGCTGACCGATTTCGCCAACGAGGATTTGTCGGCGTTCTTCTTCGATATCCGCAAGGATTCGCTGTATTGCGACGCGGCGGGCGACGTGCGGCGGCGGGCGTATCGCACCGTGCTGGACGTGCTGTTCCATGCGCTGGTCCGCTATGCCGCGCCGATCCTGGCGTTCACGGCCGAGGAAGTGTGGCAGGCACGCTTCCCGAGCGCGGACGGGTCGGTCCACCTGCTCGAATGGCCCGAATTGCCGCCGCTGCCCGCCGACCGGCCGCTCGGCACGGCATGGGCCGATGTGCGGGCGCTGCGTGCCCGCGTGACCGAGGCGATCGAGCCGCTGCGCCGGGACAAGACGGTACGATCGAGCCTCGAGGCCGAAGTCACGGTGCCGTCGCTGCCGCTGCCGGCCGACGATCTGGCCGAGCTGTTCATCGTCGCGAAGGTCGTCCAGGCCGACGGGCCGATCACGGTGACGCGGACCGGGGCGGCCAAGTGCGGGCGGTGCTGGCGGCATCTGCCCGATGTGGCGGTCGATGGCGATCTGTGCGGGCGTTGTGCGGAGGTGGTGGCATGAGCCCGCGGAGACTGGCGATCCTGCTCGCCATCGCGATCCTGATCGTCGACCAGTTCGTCAAATACTGGGTCACGGGCCCGATGGGGATCGACTATCCGGGTGCCGAGCTGCACCTGCTGCCGATCTTCACGCTGCGCTTCGTCCAGAATTTCGGCGTGTCGCTGGGGCTGCTGCAGGCCGGCAGCGAGACCGCGCGCTGGGCGCTGGTGGCGATGACCGCGCTGATCGCGACCGGGGTCGCGGTGTGGATCCGGCGCGAGCGGCAGACGCCCGAGCTGATCGGCCTCGGCTTCGTGCTGGGCGGGGCGCTGGGCAACATCATCGACCGGGTGCGCCTGGGCTATGTCGTCGACTATGCCGACCTGCATTTTGGTGATTTCAGCCCGTTTCTGGTATTCAACATCGCCGATGCGGCGATTTCGATCGGCGTGGTGATCCTGCTGGTGCGCGCGCTGTTCGCGCCCAGGCCGAAGAACGATGTTCCTGTGGAGAAGGCCAATGCGTAACTTTGTCGTCATCAGCAGCCTCGGCCTGATCCTTGCCGGGTGCCAGGGCAATGCCCTCAATCGCCAGCGCCCCGACGAATTCGCCGTCGCGCGGCAGGCGCCGCTGGTGATCCCGCCCGATTATGCGCTGGTCCCGCCACAGCCGGGTGCCGCGCGCCCGCAGGATACCGCCGCATCGACCCAGGCGATGCAGGCGCTGTTCGGCGGCCCGGCGCAGCGCAGCGCCACCGAGCGGCTGACGCTGGAACAGGCGGGCGGCGCGGGCGCGGCCGATTCGGGCATCCGGTCGGGCGTGGCCGATCCGAACACCAACGTCGTCGACAAGGGCGCGACGACCCGCGACATCATCGCGGCGCCGGCGGGCGACGGGCAGACGGCGCGGACGACCACGCCGTAAGCGGTTGGGTTTTGCGATAGGGAAAGGCCGGTCGCCCTTGGGGGGTGGCCGGCCTTTTTCTTGCCTTACCGCTCCTCTCGCGCCCTCCGTTTGCTTCGAGCGGAGGTTCGAGCCTGTCGAGAACCGAAGTCGAGAAGGGGCTGCCCCAAACGACCCGGTTCTCGACAGACGCTTCTCGACAAGCTCGAAGCTGCTCGAACCGAACGTGGGGGGCTGCGGGGGCGGGATGATCTCGAACGAACCCGTTCGCCTGAATAGCCATCGAGCCTGGCGAAATGACGTATCGAAGGACCCCTGGCACAGGTGCTTCGATACGGGTCTTCGACTTCGCTCAGCCCCTACTCAGCACGAACGGTTTCAAGGATTTCCCCGCCCCAGCCTCGGAGTCCGTTCGAAAACTCGCCGAAGAGCGAGTTTCGCAGGCGGTGCCGGCCCGCTCCCCTCCCGGCCACCCATCAAGGATACGCTATGGGTGGCCGGGAGGGGGAGCGGGCCGGCACCGCGAAACGCGTTTCAACGCGTTTCCCAACAGCCGCTCAGAACGCCGCGGTCAGCGATACCACCACCGTGCTGGCCGCGATCGGGCTGCCATTGGTGGTCTTGCTGAAGTTCGGCTGGATATAGGCCGCCTCGCTGTTCGAGATGTCGGTATCGACATAGGCGACGCCCAGCGTCAGGTTCTTGTAGGTGAAATCGGTGCCGAGCGACCAGTCCCAATATTTGCCGGTCGGCGACAGGCTGGTGCCATTGGGGCCGAGGCCGGGATTGCCGTCCGAATAGCCGATATGCGCCTTCAGCGTCAGCGGGGTGTTCGGCACGCCCGCGGCGGCATCGCCCGACAGGTAGATATTGTCCTCCTTGCGACCGTCGCCCGGAATGAGCGGCGTGGCGGACGCGGTGACATAGCTGAGCGAGGTCTGCTTGGGCGCATAGAACACCCCGGCGGTCAGCGTGGCGGGACCGGCGGTGCCCGACAGCTTGCCATATAGTTCGACGACATCGGTTTCGTCGAAGCCGCCGGGATAGGTGTACCAGGTGACGCCGGCATCGACGGTCGCGGTCCCGAACGTATGCTTGTACCCGGCGATCAGGTCGAGTTCGAGGTTGGCGCCGCCGAACGTGCCCCAGCCGGCAAGGTTCGAGCCCCAGGTGCCGATATAGATGCCGCTTTCATGGGCGATGGTGATGCCGCCCTGCACCGCGACGTTCTTGTCGGTCTGCGACACGCCGCGGAAGCGATAGTCGGACGCGACGCTGGCGCTGCCGCTGATCGTGATCGGTTCGGGCGGTGCGGTGTCCTGCGCGAAGGCCGGCATCGCGGTGGCGGCGGCGAGGATCGCGGCCGGAAGGATGGTCGAGAATCGCATCGTAAACCCTTTCTAGGTTCCGTGGTGATTCTCCTGCGTCGAACGTCGCCGCGGTTGGTGGGCCTGCTGGCCCGTGCGGTCTGATGCTCTGCGACCGAATATGTCCCAGCATACCGCGCCGCACAATGGGAATTGCGCGGACGCCGGATGCAACACACCCGCTGTTGCGCGGTGGCAACAACGGGCGTGGCGGGTAGCTGGCGGAGTCAGGCGCGGATGGCGAGGATCGCGTCGATTTCGACCACCGCGCCCAGCGGCAGGACCGGGACGCCGACCGCGCTGCGCGCATGGCGGCCGGCATCGCCGAACAGGTCGACCATCAGTTCCGACGCGCCGTTCGCGACCTTGGGCTGGTCGGTGAAGCTGCCCGCCGAATTGACGAACACGCCGAGCTTCACGACGCGTTCGATCCGCTCGAGGCTGCCCAGCGCCTTTTCGGCCTGTGCCAGGATCATCAGCGCGCATTGCCGTGCGGCGCCGGTCGCATAGGCGAGGTCGCGGTCCTCGCCGGCGCGGCCGGTCATCAGGTTGCCGTCCTCGAACGGGAGCTGGCCCGACAGGTGCAGCAGGCCACCGGCCTCGACCGCGGGAACATAGGCCGCGACGGGCGCGGCGGCGACGGGGAGCGACAGGCCGCGTTCGGCCAGCTTTGCGGGGATATCATATGCCATGGGACGTTCCTCTCTCGGGTTTCGGATGGGGTCAACCCCGCGCCGGCCGCCCTTCGGCGAAGCGTGCCTCGATCCATGCCTGCGCCGCCACCCAGTCGTCGATCCGGGCATGGGCGGCGGGTGCCGGGGGCATATGGATGGCGAGGTCGGGTTCGGACACCATGTGCAGCCGGTGGACGGCGGGCGCGGTGTCGGCGACCGATTGGTGATGCACCGCGAGGTCGTCGACGAACACCGCCACGTCGGGGTCGTATTCGGCGAGCAGCCGCGCCACCGGCGGCCCCTTGCCCCCCTGGTTGCATTCGACGCGGTGGACGATGCCATGGGCGGCGAGCTGATCGATGCGGTGGGTGCGGCAATGATCCTGCAGGTTGGTCAGCACGACGATATCGGCCTGTCGGGCGAGCGCGGCCAGCGCCTCGCGCGCATGGGGGACCAGCGTCTGGCGCGCCATCTGCCCCGGAAAGAAGCCGTCGAGCATCCCCCACATCTCCTCGCGTTCCAGCACGGTGCCGTCGGCGCGGGTCATCGAACGGGCAAAGTCTCCCCCCGCCATGTCGAAGGCGATGGCATGTTCCTCCCCCAGCCATGTCCCGAAATGCCGGACCATGTGCAGCAGGACTTCGTCGCAATCGGTGATGAGCAGGGGTTTCATGCGGTCTCCAGTTCGGCGCGTGCCGCCACCAGCGCGGCAGGCGACACGGCCAGCGCATCGGCGCAGGCGATGAGGTCGGGTTCGTAACCTTCGAGATGCCCGAGCAGTTGCGCGAGGAACCCCGGATCGCCCACCCGCGCCCGCAATTCGACGGGATCGATGCCGGTCAGCGCCAGGAAGCGATCGCGGCGGGTGTCGTCGCCGATCACCCACCCCAGCGCCCCCAGCGCCAGCGTCGCCGCGTCTCCATTTGTTTCCGGCCTGCGCATCGCCTAGACAGCCTTTCGAACTTCCAACGGGATGCAAAGCGCGTGGCAAAAAGGGTACTCGTTGTCGAGGACAACGAACTGAACCTGAAGCTGTTCTGCGACCTGCTGCGCGCGCATGGCTATCTGACCGAGCCGGTCCGCGACGGGCGCGAGGCGGTGGCGCGGGCGCGGGCGTTCCTGCCCGACCTCATCATCACCGATATCCAGTTGCCGCACATGACCGGGCTGGAGCTGATCCAGATGCTGAAGGGCGATGTCCGGCTGCGGACGGTCCCGATCATGGCCGTCACCGCCTATTCGGGGCGCGACGACGAGGATCGGGTGCGGGCGGCCGGGGCCAATGCCTATGTAACCAAGCCGATTTCGGTGGTGCGGTTCGTGGGCGAGGTGCGGGCGCTGCTGCCGGCGGAGGCGGCGCGGCCGGAGGGCGGCGGGTCGGCCGGCGATGCGGAGGATGGCGGCTGAGCGGGACGCGCATCGTCCCTGCCGGTCGCGGCCGGGACGGGTGGCGGCGGCGCACGGCGGATGCGGTTCAGTTCCAGTCGACCCGCGCCACCAGCATCGTCAGCGCCGCGGCCAGCGCCGCCGCGACCCACAGCGCGGCCAGCCCCAGCCATGTCCAGCCGATGCCGCCGATCGTCACCCCGGCGACGAAGCCCAGCCAGAGCAGCAGGTCGCGGCGCGGCGTGGGGGCAGCACGATCGCCCATCAACCGGCGGGCGAGGCGCTGGCCGATGCGGACCAGCGTACCGGTCATGTAGGTCAGTCCGACGCGGACCTCGCCATCGGGCGCGACCACCCCGTTCTGTGCGCCCATCGCCGCGGCGAGGAGCAGGATGGCGAGGGTGAGCGGCGCGAAGGCGGCGAGCGCCGCGCCGAAGGCCAGCAGCAGCGTGACGAAGCCCATCACCGCCTCCGCCCGCCGGGTCGGCCCCAGTCGCTCGACCGCCGCCGCGCCGACGATCGTGCCGAGCATCGCCCCCGACACGAACGACAGCACCAGCGCCGCCGCGGTCGCCGCCGCCCCGTTCCAGCCATGGGCGAGGCCGATGCCCAGCCGGGTCGAATTGCCGCTCATGAACGAGGCGAAGAAGCCCCCCAGGCTGCTGAACGCCAGCGCGTCGACGAAGCCGGCCAGCGCGGCGAGCAGGACGGTGGCGAGGGTGGCGGCACTAGTCAGACGACGCATGATGCTCCTCTTGCCCGAAGCGCGGGGCGCAGGGCAATGCCCCCTCGCCAGTCACGCAGGGGTACGATAGCGAGGGCCGATGGTTCCCTCTCCACAGGCGCTGGGGCAGATGCTCGGCGCGCTCGACATGATCGGCATCGCGGTATTCGCGGCATCGGGCGCGCTGGCGGCGACGCGCGCGGCGCAGACGTTCGTCACCGCCGCGTTCTTCGCGCTCATCACCGGGGTCGGCGGGGGGACGGTGCGCGACCTGTTGATCGGTGCGCCGGTCTTCTGGGTGCACGGGTCGCCGGTCGCGGCGATCTGTATCGCGGTGGCGGGGCTGATCTGGGTAACGCCCCAGGACTGGTGGCGCGACAAGGCGCTCGACTGGCTCGATGCGGCGGGGCTGGCGGCCTATGCGGTGTTCGGCGCGGCCAAGGCGCTGAGCTATGGCGTGCCGCCGTTGCAGGCGGGGATGATGGGGGTGCTGACCGCGTGCGTCGGCGGCATCCTGCGCGACGTGCTGGCGGGGGTGCCGTCGATCCTGATGCGGCCCGAACTGTACGTGACCGCCGCGGCGCTGGCGGCGGGATTGCACGTCGTGCTGGTGGAATGCGGGCTGCCGGCGTTCGTCGCCGCATTGCCGGCGGCGATGGCGGGGTTCGCGTTGCGGGGCACGGCGATCCGCTATCGGCTGGCGCTGCCGGCCTATCGGGGGAAGCGGTAGGGGTTCATCCTGCTTCCCCTTCTTCCTCCCCGTTTGCTTCGAGCGGAGGTTCGAGCCGGTCGGGAACCGTAGTCGAGAAGGGGGTGCCCGACGTCGCGCGAAGCTGCTCGAACCGAACGGCATGGACCGGACAACGTCAGCCGCGCACCACCCCCGTCTCGCGGAACGGCTTCGGCTCCCGGGGCGGCACGGCGCTGTCGTTCAGGTGGCATTGCCAGAAGCCGACATCGATCCAGCGGCCCTGCTTGAACCCGATCTCGCGATAGACCCCGGCGCGGCGAAAGCCGACCGCCTCGTGCAGGGTGATCGACGCGTCGTTGGGGAGCGACAGGACGCCGATCGCCTGGGTAAAGCCCTGCGCCCGCAGCGTGTCGACCAGCGCTTCGTACAGCAGCCGCCCCGTCCCCTTCTGCTGCGCACCGCCCGCGAGGTAGATCGAGGTTTCGACGACATAGCGGTAGGCCGGCCGGTCGCGGAAGCGGGTGGCATAGGCATAGCCCAGCACCGCATCGCCATCGGCCTCGCCGGTCGTCGCGACCAGCCATGGATAATAGCCGTCGCCCTGCGCCATGCGGCTGCGGACCGCGCGGGCGTCGGGCGCCTCGGTCTCGAACGACACCGTGCCGCCCAGCACATAGGGGGCATAGATCGCGGCGATCGCCGCGGCGTCCTCCGTACGGGCGGGGCGGATCGCGATCATAGCCCCAGCCGCGTCACGATCAGGTCGAACAACGACGCGTCCTCCGCCGACGCCGCGACCGGCCCCAGCCCGCCGCATTCGAGGCAGCGCGCCTGCACCCCGGCCTGCCCGGTCAGCATCCGCCGGGCATCGCCCAGCGCCTGCGCCAGCAGCGCGCGCTGCCGAACCGCGACCTGGCCGAGCAGGTCGGTCGCCGCCTGGTCCGGGGCGTCGCCCTGTTCCTTCTCGGAAAAGGTCTTCAACGCCCTTTCGAACGCCGAGGGTTCCTTTTCGAGATAGACCGCGTGGACCCTGGCCGGGTCGAGCCTCGCGCGGCGCGCCGCCTCGCCGATCGCGTCGGTCAGGTTGCCGAACCGGTCGACCAGCCTGAGCTGGCGCGCGGTGCCGCCGTCCCAGACCCGGCCCTGCCCGATTTCATCGACCCGTGCCGGGGTCAACCCGCGCGACTGCGCGACGAGGCCGGTGAAGCGGCGATAGATATCCTCGACCCCGCCCTGCATGATCGCGTCGAACGCCGCGTTGGTGCCGCGCAGCACGTCGGGCTGGCCGCTGAGCGGCGTCGTGGTGACGCCGTCGGCGGTGACACCGACCTTCGACAGGGTATTCTCGAACGTCGGGATGACGCCGAACACGCCGATCGAGCCGGTGATCGTGTTCGGTTCGGCGAACACCACGTCGCCCGGCGTCGACACCCAATAGCCGCCCGACGCGGCAAGGCCGCCCATCGACACGACCACGGGCAGCTTCGCCGCCTTGGCCTGCAGGATCGCCTGGCGGATGCGTTCGGAGGCCAGCACCGATCCGCCGGGCGAATCGACGCGGACGACCAGCGCCTTCAGGTTCTTGGTCGCGAGGCCGTCGAGCAGCAGCTTGGCGATGGTGTCGCCGCCGGCGGTTCCCGCCTTCGCCTCGCCATCGACGATCGTGCCGGCGACGGTGATGACGCCGATCGCGTCGCCCGAGGTCGCGACCGGGTTCGCCGCCAGCCAGTTGGCATAGCGGATCGTGCGGAAGCTGCCGGTCGGCTTGCCGCTCTCCGCCCCCGCCAGTTCGGCGACGCGCTTGCCAAAGGCGATACGGTCGCCCAGCCGGTCGACGATGCCGCCGCGCAGATTGGCCTGCGCCACGTCACCGCCCGCCGCCGCGACCGTCTCCGCCGGGCGGTCAAGGAACGCGTCGATCTGCGCCTTGGGCCGCGCCTTCGCCACCGCCGAGCGCCACTGGTCGAGGATCGCGCCGTACAGCGCCTGGTTGGCGGCGCGCGCCGGTTCGGACTGGTCGGCGCGGGTATAGGGCTCGACCGCCGACTTGAACTGGCCGACGCGATAGACGTGCGCGTTGACGCCCAGCTTGTCGATCAGCCCCTTGTAATAGAGCTGCGCCCCGCCGGGGCCGCGAAACATCGTGCCGCCGAACGGATTCTGCCAGATCTCGCTGGCGTTCGATGCGATGCGATACCCGCCATCGGTATAGAGCGTGGCATAGGCCAGCACCGGCTTGCCGCCGGCACGCACGCGGGCGACGGCATCGCCGACCTCGGACAGCGCCGCGGGATAGCCGCCGGCAAACTTGTCGAGATCGAGCACCACCGCCTTCACCCGCGAATCGCCCCTGGCGGCATCGAGCGCGCGGACGACGTCGCGCAGGCGAAGCTGCTGCGCGACCGGCTGGCCGCTGAGCAGCGCGACCGGATCGGTTTCCGCCGGCTGTTCGACGATCGACCCCGACAGGTCGAGCACCAGCGCACCATCGGTCACGCGGCTGTTGGGACGGGCGGACAGCGCGGCGAACAGCCCGCCGAAGAACAGCAGCATCAGGATGAGCACGAGCGCATCCTTGATCCCGACCAGCAGCTTCCACGCACCCCGGACCAGTTTCACGGCAATTCCTTCGAGCTTATCGCCTGGCGATGAATAGCCGTGCGGGACGGCGAGTAAAGTGGCGATGGCCGGCGCCGACGCGAAAGCGGCCCCGCACGCACATGCGTACGGGGCCGCCGGTCGATCAATGGCCCCGTCGCGATCAGACGCGCATCGGCATCAGCACATAGAGCGCGGGCGAGGCGTCGTTCTCGCGGATCAGCGTCGGTGCCGCGGCGTCGGACAGGTGCACTTCGCACAGGTCGCTGTCGATCTGTCCGAGAATGTCGAGCAGATAGCGGCTGTTGAAGCCGATCTCGAACGGCAGCGCGGTATAGTCGCCCGGCACTTCCTCCGCCGCCGCGCCGTTTTCGGGCGACGTGACCGACAGGGTGATCTTGTCGCGATCGAGCGCCATCTTGACCGCGCGGGTCTTTTCGGTGGCGATGGTCGACACGCGGTCGACGCCGGCCATGAAGCTCTTGGGATCGAGTTTCAGCAGCTTGTCGTTCGCGGTCGGGATGACGCGCGAATAATCGGGGAAGGTGCCGTCGATCAGCTTGCTGGTCAGGATCGCCTGTCCCAGGTCGAACCGGATCTTGCTGCCCGACAGCGATACGCCGACCGAGCCGTCGACCTCGTCGAGCAGCTTGCGCAGTTCGGCGACGCATTTGCGCGGCACGATGACGTCGGGCATCTTTTCGGCGCCGTCGGGCCGGTCGACCGTCATCCGCGCGAGGCGGTGGCCATCGGTCGCCGCCGCCTTCAGCACCGGTTTGCCATTGTCGTCGGCGACATGCAGGAAGATGCCGTTCAGGTAATAGCGCGTCTCCTCGGTCGAGATCGCGAAGCGGGTCTTGTCGATGATCGCCTTCAGCGTGGTGGCGGGCAGTTCGAACTGGGTCGGCAGCTCGCCTTCGGCAATGACCGGGAAATCGTCGCGCGGCAGCGTCGCGAGGCTGAAGCGCGCGCGCCCGGCGACCACGGTCAGCCGGCCCTCCGCCGCCGACAATTGCACCTGCGCGCCGTCGGGCAGCTTGCGCGCGATGTCGAACAGCGTGTGCGCCGACACGGTGATCGCGCCCGGCTGATCGATCGCCGCGGCGATGGTCTCGTCGATCTGCAGGTCGAGGTCGGTCGCCATCAGGCGGATGCTCGATTCACCCGCTTCGATCAGGACGTTCGACAGGATCGGGATGGTGTTGCGCCGCTCGACCACCGACTGGACGTGGCTGAGGCCCTTCAACAGGGTCGCGCGTTCGATCGTCGCCTTCATGATGTTCCCCCGCGCGGATGCGCTCGCACTGAGGCCCGGCAGACTCGGCCGGCGCCTCCTGAAATCCAACGCAGCATGTCTAGCGCAAAGAAAGGCCGGAGCAAGCCGCTCCGGCCTTCCTCGCGCCCAAGTCGTTAGCGCATGGTTAACGCGGTGCCATCGCGTGGCGGCACCGGCCCGCTCCCCCTCCCCGTCCCCCATGCAAGATACTGTCGTGGGTGGCGGGGAGGGGGAGCGGGCCGGCACCGCAAGCGGGAACGCGCCCCGGCGCGCGTTCCCGCCAGGCATCAGAAGCGGATGCCGACGCCGGCGACGACCTGGTGCCGGTCGGTGTCGATGTCGAAGTTCGACGTCGTGCTGCCGTCGCGGAACTGGAAATCGGCGTTGTTGTAGTTCGAATAGCGATATTCGACCTTCGCATAGGCGCGCGTGCCGAGCGACTGCTCGACACCGGCGCCGAGGCGATAGCCGTCCAGCTCGAAATTCTCGCGGGAATCGACGGTGCCGTCGCTGGCCAGCACGTTCAGGCGGGCATTGGTATAGCCGCCCTTTACATAGACCAGCGTCTGCGGACCGGCCATCAGGCCGGCACGGGCGCCGACATAGAGGTCGCGGCCGGTCGACACGCGGCCGAAGCCGAAGAAGTTCGGATCGGTGCGCGCGGTTTCCACCTTGCCGGTCGAACCGGTATATTCACCCTCGACGCCGATCAGGAAGTTGCTGAGCGCGAAGTCATAGCCGGCATCGACACCGTAGAGCAGGCCGTTGACGGTCTGGTCGTCGCCGTCGAGATCGCTATCCTGCGTGCTGCCCGGACGGATGCCGTCATAGCCGGCGAGCGCGCCGACGCGGAAACCGGTGAAGGCGGGGTTCACGTCCTGCGCCAGCGCAGGGGTCGCCAGCATCGTGCCGGCAGCGGCCATGCCAAGCGCGAGGGGGCCAAGGATGAGGGTACGCATGTCGAAACTCCATTGTCACGGCCCACAGCTACTCGGGGCGCGGAGGCTCAATGGACGCATTGGCCGGGCGTTGCATGAACCTCACCTAAACAGCGAAATCCGTTGCATTTGCGCAACACGGGCTTGAAAGCAGGACCATGGCAACCCAACCCCCCGCCCCCCGCAACCCTGCCGATCGGCGGGGGCGCGACTTCATCGCCCGGCATGGCGAGACGGTCTATAATATCGCGCAGCGGATGCAGGGCGACCATCCGCATACCCCGCTGACCCGCACCGGTTTCGCACAGGCCGACGCGATGGGCGCGGCGCTGCGCGACCTGCTGGGCGTGAAGCCCGGATTGACGCTGTGGGCATCGAGCGCGGGGCGGGCGTTGCAGACGCTGGCGATCATCGCCGAGCATCTGGAGCTCGACTGGCACGCTGCCCGGACCGACGACCGGCTGGTCGAGATCGGCATGGGCGAATGGTCGGGGCGCTATTATCGCGAACTGACCGGTCCGCACGCCGACTTCCTCGACGTCGACGCGCGGCTGTACCGCCGCCCCGCCCCCGGCGGCGAATGGTATGATGCCATCGCGGCGCGCGTCGGCGCATGGGCGGCGGACACCGCCGACGATCCCGGCGACCGGCTGGTCATCATGCACGGCATGTCGAGCCGGGTGCTGCGCGGCGTGCTGACCGGCGCGCCGGTCGATCCCCGGTTCGACGCGCCGGTGGCGGACGATCTGCCGCAGGGGTCGATCGCGCTGATCGAGGGCGGGCGCGAGACGCTGGCATATCTGGGCAGCGGTCGCGCCTCGCTGGCGGCGCCGGCTTGATCGCGCTGCTGCTGGCGGTGGCGGGACCGCAGGCGATCGGTATCCATGCACGATGGGGCGCGTTTCGCGCCGACGCGCCGACGCGCTGCTACGCGATCAGCCGCCCGGTGGCCGGCAGGACCGGCGCGCCCTTTGCCAGCGTCGCGACATGGCCCGGGGCTGGGGTGCGGCGGCAACTGCATGTCCGCCTGAGCCGCGTAAGGAGCGAGCGGGCGCGCGTCGTGCTGGCGATCGGCGACCGCCGGTTCGACCTGACCGCCGGGCGGATCGATGCGTGGAGCCCCGACGCCGGCACCGACCGCGCGATCGTCGCCGCCATGCGCGGCGGGCGGTCGATGAGCATCGAGAGCGTGGCCGCGAACGGGGCGCCGTTCGTCGACGTCTATGCGCTGTCGGGCGCGGCGACCGCGATCGATGCGGCGGCGCTGGCGTGTCTGCAGGGTTGAGCGGCCGGGATATCGTCATTCGCGCCCTGCCGGGGACCGCGCCGCCGGGGTGCCGCAGCCGCCAGTGGAATTCCCGCCCGAAATCGGCTATGTCCCGCCGATGCTGACAGTGTCGTCGCCCCCCATGCCGATTCCCGGCCATGTCGATCCCGTGCCCGTGCCGCGCGGCCTTGCCCCGCGCCCCGATGGCCGTACCGACCTGGTCGGGCTGTCCAAGAGCGAAATCCGTGCCGCGCTGGAAGGCGCCGGGTTCGATGCCCGCCAGGCGAAGCTGCGCGCGAAGCAGTTGTGGCACTGGATCTACAATCGCGGCGCGACCGGATTTTCGGCGATGACCGACATTGCCAAGGCGCAGCATCCGGTGCTGGAGCGGCACTTCGTCATCGGCCGGCCCGATGTGAAGGAAGCGCATGTGTCGACCGACGGCACGCGCAAATGGCTGCTGACCTCGCCCGACGGGCAGGATTACGAGATGGTGTTCATCCCCGACGCCGATCGGGGAACGCTGTGCGTGTCGAGCCAGGTCGGCTGCACGCTCAACTGCACCTTCTGCCACACCGGCACGATGCGGCTGGTGCGCAACCTGACCGCGGGCGAGATCGTGGGCCAGGTGATGCTGGCACGCGATTCGCTGGGCGAATGGCCGAGCCAGCCGGAGGGGCGGATGCTGACCAACATCGTGATGATGGGGATGGGCGAACCGCTGTACAATTTCGATGCGGTGCGCGACGCGCTGGGCGTCGTCATGGACGGCGACGGCCTCGCCCTGTCCAAGCGGCGGATCACGCTCAGCACGTCGGGCGTGGTGCCGATGATGGCCCGCGCGGGCGAGGAGATCGGCGTGAACCTCGCCGTGTCGCTCCATGCCGTGACCAAGGACGTGCGCGACGAGATCGTGCCGCTGAACCGCAAATACGGCATCGAGGAACTGTTGCAGGCCTGCGCCGACTATCCCGGCGCCAACAATGCCCGGCGCATCACGTTCGAATATGTCATGCTCAGGGACAAGAACGACAGCGACGACGATGCGCGCGAACTGGTGCGGTTGCTGCGCAAGTACCAGTTGCCCGCCAAGGTCAACCTGATCCCGTTCAACCCGTGGCCGGGCGCGCCCTATGAATGCTCGACGCCCGAGCGCATCCGCGCGTTCAGCGATATCGTGTTCGAAGGCGGCATCTCCGCCCCCGTCCGCCGGACGCGCGGACAGGATATCGGCGCGGCCTGCGGACAGTTGAAGACCGCGGCGGAAAAGAAGAGCCGGGCGGAGCGCGACCGCGAAGCCGCGGCGGAGGCGATTGCGGGCTGAGATACCTGCAGGGGTATCCGTGCAGCGCGGGCAAGGCGTCGCCCGCATGGCGGTACGGCATGCTGCGCTGCTGCCGGTTTCGCGGACACCGGGACAGGGTGCTTCGGGACCGCAGCGGCGGAAGTCGAACCGTGCGTTCGAGTGCGAGGCGGTGAAACCGGTGCCGGCCGGGAGGATCGACAGGTACGCGGTCCCGGTTTGACCATGGTCAAAGCCGCCGCCGTGCCGCGCGGGCACGCAGCATGGCATGTGGCCCTATCATCCCGAACTGCTCGCGCAGCCCGTTCCACGCTACACCAGCTATCCCACCGCTGCGGAGTTTCGCGACACGCCCGACGCCGGCGCGATGGCGGCAGCGCTGGCCGCGGTCGATGCCGCCGCGCCCGTCTCGCTGTACCTGCACATCCCATATTGCCACGCAATCTGCTGGTATTGCGGGTGCAATACGGGCGCGGCGAACCGATCGGCACGGCTGGCGGCATATATTGCGCGCCTGCACGCCGAGATCGATCTGGTGGCGGCGGGGCTGGGCGCGCGCCGTCGCATCGGGCGGATTGCGTTTGGCGGCGGCAGTCCCAATGCGATTCCGGCCACGGCCTTCACCGGGCTGGTCGACCATCTGCGCCGTGCCTTCGCAAGCGACGAAGCCGTGCTGTCGGTCGAGCTCGACCCGCGCGGCTTCGGGCGGGACTGGGCGGACGTGCTGCGCGCAACCGGGGTCACGCGGGCAAGCCTTGGCGTCCAGACCTTCGAGCCGGCGCTGCAGGCGGCGATCGGGCGGGTACAGCCCCAGGCCGACATCGTCCGCACGGTGGCGCTGCTGCGCGACGCCGGGGTCGAATCGATCAACTTCGACCTGATGTACGGCCTGCCGGGGCAGGATGTGGCATCGCTGGCCGCGACGCTCGATGCCGGCCTCGCGCTCGTGCCCGAGCGGCTGGCGGTGTTCGGCTATGCCCATGTCCCCCACATGGTCGCACGCCAGCGACGGATCGATGCGCGCGACCTGCCCGACGGCGCGGCGCGGTTCGCCCAGGCGGCCTTTGCCCATGAACGGCTGACCGGCGCCGGCTATGCCGCGGTCGGATTCGACCATTTCGCATTGCCGGGGGATGCATTGGCGCGCGCGGCCATCGGCGGCACGCTGCGTCGCAATTTCCAGGGCTTTACCGAGGATCGCGCCGATGTCCTGATCGGACTGGGCGCGAGTGCGATCAGCCAGTTTCCCGACCGCCTGCTGCAGAATGCCAAGAACAGCGGCGCGTGGCATGCAGCGATCGGCGCAGGCCGGTTCGCCACCGCGCGCGGGATCGCGCGAAGCCCGCTCGACCGCCTGCGCGGTGCCGCGATCGAGGCGATCCTGTGCCGCGGCAGCGCCGACCTGTGCGATCTGCCCGAACGCGCCGCGGTGCGCGCGCGGCTGCACCGTTTCGAACGCGCCGGGCTGATCGAGTGGCATGGCACGCGGCTGCGACTGGCGGCGGGCGCGCTGCCCTATGCGCGCAGCATCGCGGCGGCACTCGACGCCTGGCGGGCGGTGAACGATACCCGCTTCAGCCATGCCGTCTGAGCCGCCGGCACGGTGCAGTGTCTGTGCCGCGCGTGGCGTGGCACTGTGCGCCGGCCTGGGCGCCGACGCGCTCACCGCGCTGCATCGGATCGGACGGCGACGGGTGCTGCCGGCTGGCCAGGCGCTGGGCTGGGCCGGCGATCCCGCGACGATCTGCGCCAATCTGGTCTCGGGCGTGCTCAAGGTCGCGCGGACGGAGGCGGACGGACGCGTCCAGATCGTCGGCCTGCTCTATCCCGGCGACTTTGTCGGGCAGTTGTTCATCGATCGCATGGCCGACACGATCGGGGCGCTGAGCGACGCCGACCTGTGTGTCTATCCGCGCGGCGCGCTGGAGCAAACCCTGGGCCGCCATCCCGCCGCGCGCCGGCTGCTGCTGCGCCGCACCCTGGCGACGGTGTCCGAGTCGCGCCGGTGGATGCCGATGCTGGCGCGTGCGCGGGCAGAGGCGCGGGTCGCGGCACTGCTGATCGACATGGCGCGCCGCTGCGACGCCGATGCCGAAGGCCGGTTCGCCCTGCCCCTATCGCGTGGCGCCATGGCCGAGGCGCTGGGGCTGGCGATCGAGACGGTCAGCCGGTGCATGACCGCCTTCCAGGCGCAGGGCCTGATCGCGCTGACGGGATTGCGGGGCGTACGGCTGCTCGATCCGGCACGGCTCGCGGCGGTAGCGGGCTGATCCGGCCGCCGGGCGATGCGGCACCATGTCGGCCTGCCATTGCCGGTCGCACAGCGCGGAGAGCGCCGGGCGATGGCTTACGACGATCAGCCCCTGCCCTGTCCGCTCCAGCCGTGCGGCCAGATTGCGCGCGACGATGTCCGCGATCGCTGCGTCCAGCCCTTCGCCCGGCTCGTCGAGCAGCAGCCACGGTGCCGTGGCGCAATAGGCCCGTGCCAGCGACAGCCGCCGCCGTTCGCCGCCCGACAGCCGCGCGCCGTCGTCGCCCAGCCAGGTATCGAGGCCCTGCGGCAGCGCGCGTACCACGTCGGCGAGCGCCGCATCCGACAGCGCCTGCCATAGTTGCGCGTCGTCCCTATGCGGATCGGCGAGCAGCAGATTGTCGCGCACCGTACCCGCGATCAGCGCGGCATCCTGCGGCGCCCATGCGAACGTCGCGCGCAGGACCGCACAAGGCAGCCCCGCCGCCTCGCGACCGCCGATCGCCACGCGGCCAGGCGACAGCGTGCGCAGGCCGACCAGGCCTTCGACGAGGGTCGTCTTGCCGCTGCCCGAGGCGCCGGTCAGCGCGATTCGCGCGCCCGGGGGGTGGGCAACGCCGTCCAGCGTCAGCGGGACGGCGGCGCAACCATGACAGGGGGTGGCCGCGCCGGCTTCGACCGGCTCCTCGACGATCGCCGCCAGCCGCGCCTCCGCTTCGTGCAGTCGCCCACGTTCGGTCATCGCGCGCAGGATCGGGGCGATCGCGTCGAGCGTCATCGCCGCCGCCAGCGCGGCAAGGGCCGCGCGGGCTGCGCCGGCCGGTGCCGACAGGACCAGCGCGATCGCGGCGGCGAATGCGACGCTGCCGGCATGGAGCCATTCAAAGCGCGCCACGACCGCCGCCTGCGCGCCCTGCGCATCTGCCAGCACGTCGCCCGCCGCCGCGATACGCGCCGCCGCCCAGCCCTCAAGACCGAAACAGCGCACCTCCGCGGCCGCGCCGCCGAGCATCGCCACCTCCTCGCGCAACGCTCCGGTCGCGCGCTGCACGGCGCGGCCCGGCCGTTCGAGCCGGAAGGCAAGCGCGTGTCCCAGCGCCAGCGTGCTCCCCGCACAGGCAAGCGTCGCCAGCGCCGCTCCCCAGCCGCCGAGCGACGTCATCGCGGCGCCCGACAGGAGCGCCGCCGCCAGCCCCCATACCCCGGAAAGGCGCACGAAGCGCAACTCCACCGCGTCGACGTCGCCGATCAGGCGCGCCGTCGCCTCGCCCCGGCCCAGTGCCAGCGCGGTGGCCGGGGAAGCCGTCGCCAGCGCGCGGTACAGCGCCGGGCGCAGCCGCGCGAGCGCACCGAAGGCGGCGGCATGTCCCGCCAGTCGCTCGCCATAGCGCGCGCCGGTGCGGACGATCGCCAGCAGGCGGATACCGGCGGACGGCAGCATGTAGTTGAACGCCTGCGCCGCGATCACGCCCGCACTACCGGCGATCGCCGCCGCGGTAAGGAACCATGCGGACAGGCCGAGCAGCATCACCGAGGCGGCGGCGACCAGTGCAGCGCACACGCCCGCCTGGCGCAGCCGGCGGCGCTCGGCGTGGCGTTCGATGGCAAGCAGATCGGCAAGTCCGGCGCGTATCATGCGGTTTCTCCAAGCCGGACGATACGTGTCGCGATCGCGGCGAGCGCGGGGCTGTGGGTGGCGATCACCGTGGTGCGGTGCCGTGCGGCCTGCGCGATGGTGGCGATCAGCGCGGCCTCCGCCTCGGCATCGAGATGCGCGGTCGGTTCGTCGAGCAGCAGGAACGGTGCGGGCTTGAGCAGGGCGCGGGCCAGCGCGATGCGCCGCCGCTCACCCCCGGACAGGCCGCTGCCCCGCGCGTCGAGCCGACTGTCCAGCCCCGCCGGGCGGCGCGCGAGCATCGGCACCAGCCCCGCCAGCGCTACCGCGCGGCGGATCGCCACCTCGTCCGCATCGGGCCGGGCCAGCAGCAGATTCTCGCGGATCGTACCGGCGATCAGCAGCGGATGCTGCCCCGCCCAGCCTGCCTGCCCGGCAAGCGATACCAGCGGCCGACCGCCGACCTCGATCGTGCCGCCGGACAGCGGCGCGAGGCCGAGCAGCAGGTGCAGGATACTGGTCTTGCCGCTGCCCGAGGGACCGAGCAGCGCGATCGTTTCGCCCGGCGCGACATGAAAGAACAGACCGGCCACCGCCGCCCGGTCGCTGTCTGGATAGCGGATCGCGACGTCGCGCAGCACCAGCGGCCCCGGCGCGGGGGCGGGGGCGGGGGCCGCGCTCGCCGGTTCGGGCAGCGCAATCAGCATGTCCGCCGCGGTCTCCGCGGCCTGTTTGTCGTGATAGGCGGCGGCGAGGCGGCGCATCGGCGCGTAGAATTCGGGGGCGAGCGCAAGGACGAAGAAGGCGCGACCGAGATCGAGGCGTTCCGGCGCCGGAAAGGGCAGCAGGCCCAGCAGCGAAAAGCCGCAATAGACCGCGACCAGCGCCACCGACAGCGCCGCGAAGAATTCCAGCGCGGCAGAAGACAGGAAGGCGACGCGCAGCACGCGCAGCGTCCGCGTTGCCAGTTCCTGCGCCGCCGTCCCGATCGCCGCGGTCTCACGCGCCTCGGCACGGAAGGCGAGCACGACGGGTAGCGCCCGGACCCGGTCGGCGAAACGCGCCGACAGGCGATGCAGCGCGACGAACTGGCGGCGCGATTCGTCCGCCGCCGCGCCGCCCGCCAGGACCATCGCGGCGATGAAGGGCAGCAGCGTCGCCGCGAGGATCGCGGCCGCACCCCAGCTCGCGCAGGCGGTGGCGGCCAGCACGAGCATCGGCGCGATCGCGGCAGCGGTCCTTGCGGGCACGAAGCGCGCGACATGACCGTCCAGCGCCTCCACCGCGTCCACGGCCTGCGTCGCCAGCAGCCCGGCATCGATCGGGGTTCCCCGCGCCCGGTACAGCGCGCTTGCGACCACCCGGTCGCGCTGCGTCCGCTTCGCCCCTGCCGCGCGCCGCGCGCCATGGCGCAGGGCGGCAGCGGCCAGCAGGCCGCGCGCGGCACCCGCCCCGGCCGCACCGACCGCCCAGGGCAGCACCGCCCCCCCTTGCACGATCGCGGCCACGCCGCCCGCGATGCTGCCGGCAAAGCCGATCGCCGCTACCGTATCGAGCAGCAGCAGCCCCGCCGCCCCGTCCCGGCGCCCGGCGGCGGCCTTCAGCCATCGGGTACGCGTCCGGACGGACATATCCGCCTGTGTCATTGTCGTCATGGGGCGGACGATCGCCGGGCGGGCGGCCGCCGTCTTTGACCGCGGTCAATGTCGGCCCGGGACCGCAGGCCTAGCGAATCGACAGGCAAGGGGCCGGGGGGCGGCTCCTGTTGTGGAGACATCCTATGGACCCCGGGGTCGTTGACCTGTCGCGGCTGCAATTCGCCGCGACCGCGCTGTACCATTTCCTGTTCGTGCCGCTGACGCTTGGCCTGTCGATGATGCTGGTCATCATGGAATCGGTCTATGTCATGACCAACCGCCCGGTGTGGCGGGTGACGACGCGCTTCTGGGGCAAGATATTCGGCATCAACTTCGTGCTCGGCGTCGCCACCGGGCTGACCATGGAATTCCAGTTCGGCACCAACTGGTCCTATTTCTCGCACTATGTCGGCGACATCTTCGGCGCGCCGCTCGCGATCGAGGGGCTGATGGCCTTCTTTCTGGAGGCGACGTTCGTCGGGCTGATGTTCTTCGGCTGGGACCGCCTGTCGAAGCTGGGGCACCTGATCGTGACCTTCATGGTGGCGCTGGGCACCAATCTGTCGGCGTTGTGGATCCTCATCGCCAATGGCTGGATGCAGAATCCGGTCGGCGCGGCGTTCAATCCCGATACGATGCGCATGGAGGTCGCGGACTTCGGTGCGGTGCTGTTCAATCCCGTGGCGCAGGCCAAGTTCGTCCACACCGTCAGCGCGGGCTATGTCTGCGCCTCGGTCGTCGTACTGGGCGTATCGGCATTCTGGCTGCTCAAGGGACGGTTCCTGCCCGTCGCGCGCCGGTCGATGACGGTGGCGGCGGCGTTCGGCCTCGCCTCCTCGCTGTCGGTCGTCGTGCTGGGCGACGAGAGCGGCTATGCGCTGACCGACAACCAGAAGATGAAGCTCGCCGCGATCGAGGCGGTCTGGCACACCGAACCCGGCCCGTCCGGACTGACCCTGTTCGGCTATCCCGACACCGTCGCGCGCGAAACGCGCTACAAGGTCGAGATCCCGTGGCTGCTGGGCCTGATCGCGACGCGCAGCCTCGACGGGACCGTCACCGGCATATCGGAACTGGTCCTCAAGGCGCAGGAGCGGATCACGTCGGGCATCATCGCCTATGACGCGGTCCAGCGGCTGAAGGCGAACCCGCAGGATATCGGCCAGCGCGCCCGGTTCGAGGCGCACAAGCGCGACCTGGGCTACGCCCTGTTGCTCAAGCGCCAGATGGCCGATCCGCGCAGCGCGACGCCGCAGCAGATCGAGGCGGCGGCATGGGACACGGTGCCCGATGTCGGGCTGCTCTTCTGGAGCTTCCGCATCATGGCGGGGATCGGCTTTGCGATGATCGCGCTGTTCGCCACCGCCTTCGTCCTGTGTTCGCTCAGGATGCACCTCGACGCGCGCTGGTTCCTGAAGCTGGCGGTGGTGGCGATCCCGCTGCCCTGGGTCGCGATCGAGCTGGGCTGGGTCGTCGCCGAGCTGGGCCGTCAGCCCTGGGCGATCGAAGGGGTGCTGCCGACCTTCCTCGCGACCAGCTCGCTCACCCGCGCCGCGCTGTGGACGACGCTTGCCGGCTTTACGCTGCTCTACGGCGTGCTGGCGGTGATCGAGGTCCGGCTGATCCTCGCCGCGATCGCGCACGGTCCGGAGGAGCGGGACGACCAGCCCGCCCCCGGCCCGATCCCCGCCGCCACTGCCGTCACCGCCTGAAGGAGACCAGGACATGTTCGATTATGAGATGTTGCGCCTGATCTGGTGGGCGCTGCTGGGCGTGCTGCTGATCGGCTTCGCGCTGACCGACGGGTTCGACCTCGGCGTCGCCGCCCTCCTGCCCTTCGTGGCGAGGGACGATGCCGAGCGGCGGATGGTCATCAATTCGATCGGGCCGACGTGGGAGGGGAACCAGGTGTGGTTCATCCTCGGCGGCGGCGCGATCTTCGCCGCCTGGCCGTTCGTCTATGCGGTCAGCTTCTCGGGCTTCTACCTCGCGATGTTCCTCGTGCTGGCCGCGCTGATCCTGCGGCCGGTGGGGTTCAAATATCGCTCGAAGAAGCCGGACCCCGCCTGGCGCGCACGCTGGGACTGGGCGCTGTTCGTCGGGGGACTGGTACCGGCGCTCGTCTTCGGCGTCGCGGTCGGCAATGTGCTGCTCGGTGCGCCCTTCCGGCTGGATGGCGACCTGCGTGCCTTTTACGACGGCACGCTGCTTGGCCTGTTCACGCCCTTCACGCTGGTCTGCGGGCTGTTGTCGGTGGCGATGCTGGTGCTGCACGGCGCGGCGTGGCTGGCGATCAAGGTCGAGCACGGCGCCGTCCACGACCGGGCGCGTGCCTTCGGAACGGTGGCGGCGATCGCCGCCATCGTGCTGTTCGCGATCGGCTTCGCCTTCGTCGCCTGGGGCGATATCGGCTACCGGATCGTCGGCACGGTCGATCCGCTCGGCCCCTCCAACCCCTTGCGCATGACGGCGGAGCGGGCGGGCGGCGCGTGGCTCGACAATTACGCGCGATATCCCTGGACGATCGCGCTGCCCGTGCTGGGCTTTGCCGGGTCGCTGCTGGCGCTGGCCGGCATTCGCGGCGGTCGCGAAGCGCTGGCCTTTACCGGATCGTCGTTTGCCGCGACCGGGATCATCGCGACCGTCGGCTGCGCGATGTTCCCCTTCATCCTGCCATCCAGCATCGATGCGCACAGCAGCCTGACGGTATGGAACGCCTCGTCCACGCAGAAGACGCTGGGCATCATGCTGGTCGTCACGCTCGTCTTCCTGCCGATCGTGCTCGCCTACACCGCCTGGGCATACCGGGTGATGTTCGGCCGAGTCACCCGCGACGCGGTGCGCACCAATCCGGATTTCTACTGAAAAGGAACAGCGAGCATGTGGTATTTTTCCTGGGTCCTGGGCCTCGGCCTCGCGATCGGCTTCGGCATCCTCAACGGCATATGGCACGAATTCCACCTGCCGCAGGAGGATGACACGGCGCCGCGCCGGTAGGACAATCCGCCCGGCGACACGGGATCATGGCCACGCTATATGGCAAGGCCATGATCCCGAACATCATCTGTGCCGATTGCGCGGTGCGCGACCAGGCCTTGTGCGGCAGTCTCGATGACCGGGAACTGGTCGCGCTCAATTCCATCGGCCAGCGCCGCAACGTCGGGCGCGGCCAGACCATCGCGTGGGCAGGTGACGACGCCGTGATCTGCGGCAATCTGCTGTCGGGCGTACTGAAACTGGTCGCCGCCACCGCCGACGGGCGGGAGCAGACCGTCGGCCTGCTCTATCCGGCCGATTTTTTCGGGCAGCCTTATGCGGGCGAGGTCGATTTCACGCTGACCGCGCTGACCGATGCCGCGCTGTGCGTCTTTCCCCGCCCCGCCTTCGAGCGCGTGCTGGAGGACCACCAGCGGATGGAACGGCTGCTGCTGCAACGCACCTTCGAATCGCTGAACGAGGCGCGCGGCCGGATGCTGGTGCTGGCGCGCAAGTCCGCAGGCGAGAAACTGGCGGGCTTCCTGCTCGACATGGCCAGCCGCGCCGGATCGAGCGGCTGTCGCGCGAGCCGCGACGGGCCGATCACCTTCGACCTGCCGCTCACCCGGGGTCAGATCGCCGACGTCCTCGGCATGACGATCGAGACGGTCAGCCGCCAGCTCACCCGGATGAAGCAAAGCGGCATGATCGGCCTGCCCGGCGGCCGCGGCATCACGATCAGCGATCGCGCCGCGCTGGCGGCACGTGCCGAGGCGGCCTGAAGGATCAGGCCGCCGCGCTTTCCGCCAGCGCGTCCGCGAGCAACGCGCCGGCATCGGCAGTAAGCCGATGGCCGGCCAGCGCGACGATCGTCAGTTGCTCGAACGCCACGGCGTGACGACAGCCGGCGAAGAATCCCCGCAGCATGTGCCCCAGCGTTTCCGGCGCGACCCGGACATCCGCCTCAACGAAGGCGGCGATCAGTTCGCGCGCCGCGGCGCCATCGGCGGCGTGGCGCCAGCGGACATGGCCGAGCAGCGTCTGCGCCAGCGGATCGTCGCGGCCGTTCAGCAGCATCGTGGCGAGGAACGCGTCCTCCGCCTCCTCGCCGCGCACCACCTGATCCTCGAGTGCAGCGAGGAACGCCGCCAGCGTCGTCGCATCGGGTCGATGCGGCAGCGCGTCCGCGATCCGTTCCGCCTGATCGCACAGCGCCAGGCGGCGGCCATGGCCACCGATCAGGCGCATCAGATCGATTTCCTGGATGACGTGCCACCGGCGCGCGAACGGCACGACACTGCCTTGAAGCGGGTTTCGGACCATCCCGTACATTCTCCTTCGCCCGCGATGGTGGCGCTGCGCGGCAACCGGCACCTTGACGACGGTCAAGGTGCATCGTGCGCAACCGCGTCAGGAGCGACGCCATGATGAGCGACGTGATGATAGTGGGCGCGGGTCCGGCGGGGCTCGCTTTCGCGCGCGGCCTTGCGGGCGCCGGCCTGTCGGTGGCGGTGATCGAGCGCCAGCCGCGCGCGGCGCTCGCCGATCCGCCCGACGACGGCCGCGAGATCGCGCTGACGCATCGATCGGTCGCGACGTTGCGCGCTCTCGACGCGTGGCGGCGGATCGATCCCGCCGTGGTGGCGCCGTTGCGCGTCGCGCGGGTGCTCGATGGCGCATCGCGCTTCGCGCTGGCCTTCGAACCGGGGCCGGGGGCGCAGGACCGGCTGGGGCAATTGGTCGCCAATCACCACCTCCGCCGTGCGCTGTTCGCGGCGGCGGATGGGCAGGCGGGACTGACGCTCCACACCGGCGCCGGCGTTGCCGCCGTGGAGCGTGACGCCGACGGGATCGCGGTGACGCTGGCGGACGGGCGAAGGGTCCGCGCACGACTGCTCGTCGCCGCCGATGCGCGCTTTTCGGCGACGCGCGCCGCATTGGGCATCGCGGCACGCGAGACGCGACTCGACCGCACGATGCTGCTGGTCCGCGCGACCCACGACCGCGATCATGGACAGGTCGCCACCGAATGGTTCGATTATCACCAGACGGTCGCGCTGTTGCCCCTTGCGGGGCGCTGCACGTCGGTCGTGCTCACGGTCCGTCCGGGCGATGCCGGGCGGATTGCGGCGCTGGATCCGGCTGCGCTGTCGGCGGAACTGACGCGGCGCACCGGCGGCAAGCTGGGGATGATGCGCCCTGTCGGGGCGGTCCACGCCTATCCGCTGGCGACGGTGTGGAGCACGCATTTCGCCGCGCCGCATGCCGCGCTGATCGGGGATGCGGCGGTCGGCATGCATCCCGTCACCGCGCACGGCTTCAACCTCGGGCTGCGCAGCGCCGCCGCGCTTGCCGGCCTGGTACGGCACGCCGCGGCCCGTGGCGGCGATATCGCATCGCCCCGGCTGCTGCGCCGGTACGAGGCGGGGCATCGCCTTGCGGCGGGCCCGCTCTTCGCCGCGACCGCCGGCATCGTGCGGCTCTATACCGATGCCGGGCCGGTGGCGCGGATCGCGCGCCCGACGCTGCTGCGCGTCGCCGCCGGCCTGTCGCCGCTGCGCGCCGGGGTCGCGCACCTGCTGATGCGGCATTGACGGCAGCGCGTCCGGCGCGTCCGGCCGCCGACCCGTTGGTCAACTTTGCCGGGCGAGATGCCGGTGGATCGTACTGCGATGGACGCCGAGTTGCCGCGCCGCCGCGGTGACGTTGCCGCCATGCGCCGCCAGCGCCGCGTCGATGGCCTGTGCCCGGCCGTCCGCCAGCGGGCATGCCGCGACCGGCAGTTCGACGCCGGCCCGGTCGTCCGCATCCCATCCACCGATCAGCGTCGCGCCGTTCGTCAGATGCAGTCGACCGCGCCCCGACGGCCCGGGCACATCCACCAGTTCACCCAACTCGGTCTCGTCCAGCGCTTCCCAGCTACGCCCGACCAGCGACAGGCCGCGTCGGTTTGCGGCGATCAGCCGTTCGTCGCGAAACACCAGGATGCCCTCGCGCGCGGTGCCCAGCATCGCCGCATCGTCGTGCAGGCGGAGCACCCGACAATCGGTGAAGCCGGAGCGGAACAGCCGATGCTCGATCTGATCGACCGCCAGCCGGATCAGCCCCAGCGCATGGCCATGCCCCGCGACCGACGGCCCGGATATGTCGAGCGCCCCGACGATCGCGCCCCGCGGGTCGAGGATCGGTGTCGCCGCGCAGCTCAGCACCGCATGTTCGGCGAAGAAATGCTCGGAGCCATGGACGGCGATCGGGCGACGCTCGGCGATGGCGGTGCCGATCGCGTTGGTGCCGGTGCTCGCCTCGGTCCACGACACGCCGGGCCGCAGCGCCACCTGCGCCGCGCGCGACAGGAAGCCGGTGTCGCCGATCGTGTCGAGGATCATGCCATCCGCATCGGCGAGGATCACGACGCTGCCCGAATCGCGCGCCTCGCCCGCCAGCATCTCCAGCTCGGGGCGGCACAGGCGACGCAGCGACTCGCGACGCTGGCGCAGGGCATGGAGTTCGGGTTCGGCAAGCGGCCCGGCGGGGCGCCGACGCCCCTGTACCAGTCCCATGTCGCTACACCGCACCCACGAGCGCAGCACCGGCTGGCGCACGTCCGCCAGCGGCAGTTGCCCTTCGTCGAAAAAGGCCCGCCGCCCCGCATCGATACCGGCGCCATCCATGGAGCGCTCTCCTCTCCGACTGTCGCACCTTGCGACACCGCCGCGTCCGTCGCGTCGCGCGGCGCGACACATGCTACGCTTCGCTGACGGAAAGTCCACCGCGGGGCGGAACCCGGGTCCGGATCGGCTTGCCCCGCTCGACGCACAGGCACAGCCTCGATCCCACAACAGACCAAGGAGAGGCCCGATGACGATCCACCAGCCCGTCCGCGCGCGCACCGCGCCGTTCAAGCAACGCTATGCCAATTTCATCGGCGGCCGCTGGGTCGATCCGGTCGACGGACGCTGGTTCGACAATAAATCGCCGATCGACGGCCAGGTCATCTGCCAGGTCGCGCGCAGCCAGGCGGCCGATATCGAACTGGCGCTCGATGCCGCGCACAAGGCCAGGGATGGCTGGGGCCGCACCAGCGTCGCCGAGCGCGCGCTGATCCTCCACCGCATCGCCGACCGGATGGAGGAGAATCTGTCGCTGCTCGCCACCGCCGAGACCTGGGACAATGGCAAGCCGATCCGTGAGACGACCGCCGCCGACCTGCCGCTGGCGATCGACCATTTCCGCTATTTCGCCGGGTGCATCCGCGCGCAGGAGGGCGGGATTTCGGAGATCGACCACGATACGGTCGCCTATCACTTCCACGAACCGCTGGGCGTGGTGGGACAGATCATCCCGTGGAACTTCCCGCTGCTGATGGCCTGCTGGAAACTGGCACCCGCGCTCGCGGCGGGCAATTGCGTCGTGCTGAAACCCGCCGAGCAGACCCCGGCCTCGATCATGGTGCTGGCCGAACTGATCGCCGACCTGCTGCCCGGAGGCGTGCTCAACATCGTCAACGGCTTCGGCGTCGAGGCCGGCAAGCCGCTGGCGCAGAACCCGCGCATCGCCAAGATCGCCTTTACCGGCGAGACGACGACCGGGCAGCTCATCATGTCCTATGCGTCGGAAAACCTGATCCCGGTGACGCTGGAACTGGGCGGCAAGAGCCCGAACATCTTCTTCGCCGATGTCGCGGCGGAGGATGACGACTATCTCGACAAGGCGATCGAGGGCTTCGCCATGTTCGCGCTCAACCAGGGCGAGGTCTGTACCTGTCCCAGCCGCGCGCTGGTGCACGAGTCGATCTACGACCGCTTCATGGAAAAGGCGGTCGCCCGGGTCGAGGCGATGATCCAGGGCGATCCGCTCGACCCCGACACCATGGTCGGCGCTCAGGCATCGCAGGAGCAGATGGAAAAGATCCTCGGCTATTTCGATATCGGCCGGGACGAAGGCGCCAAGGTGCTGACCGGCGGCGCGCGCAACCAGCCGGAGGGGCTGGAGGGCTATTACGTCAAGCCGACCGTGCTGAGCGGCCACAACCGGATGCGCGTGTTCCAGGAGGAGATTTTCGGCCCCGTCGTCTCGGTCGCGACCTTCCGGGACGATGAGGAGGCGCTGCGCATCGCCAACGACACGCTCTATGGCCTGGGGGCGGGCGTGTGGACGCGCGACGGGACCCGCGCCTATCGCATGGGCCGCGCGATCCAGGCGGGCCGCGTGTGGACCAACTGCTACCACGCCTATCCCGCCCACGCCGCGTTCGGCGGCTACAAGCGATCGGGCATCGGGCGCGAGACGCACCGCATGATGCTCGACCACTATCAGCAGACCAAGAACCTGCTGGTCAGCTATTCGGCCAAGAAGCTCGGCTTCTTTTGATCCCTGTCAAGGCGGGGACGCCGGGTTCACGCCCATCCCCGCTCCATCATCATCCCAGAGGAGAAGATCCATGGCCAAGACCATGAAGGCCGCCGTCGTCCGCGAATTCGGCGCCCCCCTGACCATCGACGAAGTCCCCGTGCCGGAAGTCGGCGACGGCCTGATCCAGGTCGCGATCCAGGCGTCGGGCGTCTGCCATACCGACCTGCACGCCGCCGAGGGCGACTGGCCCGTCAAGCCCAACCCGCCCTTCATTCCGGGGCATGAGGGCGTCGGCTATGTCTCGGCGGTCGGCAAGGGCGTCAAGCACATCAAGGAAGGCGACCGGGTGGGCGTGCCGTGGCTCTACACCGCCTGCGGACACTGTGTGCACTGCCTGGGCGGGTGGGAAACCTTGTGCGAGAGCCAGCTCAACACCGGCTATTCGGTCAATGGCGGCTTTGCCGATTATGTCGTCGCCGACCCCGATTTCGTCGGCCATCTGCCCGGCAATATCGGCTTCACCGAGATCGCGCCCGTGCTGTGCGCCGGGGTCACGGTGTACAAGGGGTTGAAGATGACCGACACCCGGCCGGGGGATACCGTCGTCATTTCCGGTATCGGCGGGCTCGGCCATATGGCGGTGCAATATGCCGTCGCCATGGGGCTGAACGTCGCGGCGGTCGATGTGGACGATGCCAAGCTCGACCTCGCCAGGCGGCTGGGCGCGAAAGTGACGGTCAACGCCCGGACCGAGGCCGACCCGGCGGCAGCGGTCAAGCGCGAGACCGGCGGCG
Organism: Sphingomonas hengshuiensis; assembly: GCA_003240755.1. Taxonomy (GTDB): domain Bacteria; phylum Pseudomonadota; class Alphaproteobacteria; order Sphingomonadales; family Sphingomonadaceae; genus Sphingomonas; species Sphingomonas hengshuiensis_A. The sequence continues at coordinate 70,379 of QFNF01000006.1, forward strand.
GTGCGCAAGGCGCGCTCGTCACCGCGGTCAGCGAAAAGGCGTTCGCCCAGGCCGTCGGCATGATGGCACGCGGCGGCACGGTGGCGCTCAACGGGCTGCCGCCGGGCGACTTCCCGCTCAACATCTTCGGGCTGGTGCTGAACGGCATCACCGTGCGCGGGTCGATCGTCGGCACCCGGCTGGACCTGCAGGAATCGCTGGACTTCGCCGCCGACGGCAAGGTGAAGGCGACCGTGGCCAGCGCGCCGCTGGAAGAGGTCAACCAGGTGTTCGACCGGATGCGCAAGGGCCAGATCGAAGGCCGCATCGTCCTCGACCTGACGGCCTGAAATTGCGGCGGGCGGTGGCTCCCGGCCCCGCCCGCCCGCGTTTGGAGCATCATGACCGACCGTATCGCCTGCGCCGCCCTTCGTTCCCGCATCACCGACGCCGACACCGCCGCCGCCCTGATCCGCCCCGGCGAGACGGTCGCGACCAGCGGCTTCACCGGATCGGGCTATCCCAAGATGGTGCCGCAGGCGCTGGCGCGGCGCATGGCGGCATCCCATGCGGAGGGACAGCCCTTCCGCGTCAACCTGTGGACCGGCGCGTCGACCGGACCCGAACTGGACGGCGCATTGGCGGCGGTCGACGGCATCGCGCAGCGACTGCCCTATAGCGGCGACCCGGTCGCGCGCGAGAAGATCAATCGCGGCGAGATCGACTATCTCGACATGCATCTCAGCCAGGTCGCGCCGATGGCGTGGGAAGGGGTGCTGGGCACGCTCGATACCGCGATCGTCGAGGTATCGGGCATTCGCGCGGACGGATCGCTCATCCCGTCTTCCTCGGTCGGCAACAACAAGACCTGGATGGATCGCGCCGGCCGCGTGATCCTCGAGGTCAATCGCTGGCAGGATGCGGCGCTGGAGGGGATGCACGACATCTATTACGGCACCCGCCTGCCGCCCGACCGTGTGCCGATCCCGCTGGTGCGGCCCGACGACCGGATCGGCACGCCCTATCTGGCGTGCGATCCCGACAGGATCGTCGCGATCGTCGAAACGGAGGCGCCGGACCGCAACCTGCCCTTCGCGGCGCCCGACGCCACCGCGCGCGCCATCGCCGGGCATATCATCGAATTCCTGACCCATGAGGTTTCGCGCGGGCGCCTGCCCCCCGCCCTGCTGCCGATCCAGTCGGGGGTAGGCAACATCGCCAATGCCGTGCTGTCCGGGCTGGTCGATGCCCCCTTCGAACCGATGACCGCCTATACCGAGGTGATCCAGGACGGGATGCTCGACCTGCTCGATACGGGCAGGCTGCGCATGGCCTCCGCCACCGCCTTTTCGCTCAGCCCGCAGGCGGCGGGACGGCTCAATGCGAACATGGCGGCCTATCGCGACCGGATGATCCTGCGCCCGCAGGAGATCAGCAACCATCCCGAACTGGTCCGCCGCCTCGGGTGTATCGCGATGAACGGGCTGATCGAGGCGGATATCTATGGCAACGTCAACTCGACGCTGGTGATGGGATCGCGCATCCAGAACGGCATCGGCGGATCGGGCGATTTCGCGCGCAACGGCTATGTCTCGATCTTCATGACCCCGTCGACCGCCAAGGGCGGCAAGATTTCCGCCATCGTGCCGCAGGTGTCGCATGTCGACCATATCATGCAGGACGTGCAGGTGATCGTGACCGAACAGGGCCTCGCCGATCTGCGCGGCCTGTCCCCGCGCCAGCGCGCGCGCCTGGTCATCGAACGCTGCGCGCATCCCGATTATCGCCCAATGCTCGCCGACTATGCGATGCGCGCGGAGGGCGGTTCCTATGGCCTGCATGCGCCCGCGCTTCCTGCCGAGGCTCTGTCCTGGCACCGGCGCTTCATGGAAACGGGGACGATGCTGCCGGCTTGACCATGGTCAATGTCGCCCGGGTCGGCCGCCCTATGATTGCGGCAACCCAGGAGGACACCATGATGATCGCCGACGCCGAGCTGCTTGTCACCCGCCAGGGCGTGCGGCTGCACGTTCGCCGGGCGCGCGACGAGGACGAAGCCGCCCTTGCCGCCTTCTTCGCCCACGTCTCGCCCGAGGATCTGCGCTTCCGCTTCCTGACCGGCGTGCGCGCAGTCAGCCATGAACGGCTGGCGAGCATGATCCATGCGAACGACGCGACGAGCCTGAGCCTCATCGCCTTTGCCGGGGACGGTGCGATCGTGGCGACGGCGATGCTGGCGGGCGACGATCGGGCGACCACGGCCGAGGCCGCGATCGCGATCCGGCGCGACCTGAAGGAACGGGGTATTGGCTGGACGCTCCTCGAGCATCTGGTGGGCCATGCCAGACGCATGGGCTATCGCTCGATCGAGGCGGTGGAGGACCGTGCCAATCGCCCCGCCATCCTGATCGAGCGTGAACTGGGGTTCGAGCTTCACCCCGTCGAGGGCGAGCCGACGCTGGTTCGACTGTCCCTGCCGCTGGTCTGACATCCCGTCGCAGCGACCGGAATCGGCTCGCCGCGGGGCGACAGACCCCGTCGTCGGGAATCCCGCGACGGAACGGTCGATATCCGCCGACCGTCAAATCGCTTCCGGCCGCGCGCTGCGCGTGTCATGTTCCCGGCGATGAAGAAGGACGTGTATGAATCGCGGCTGCACGCGCTGCAACTGGCGCTGGTACAGACGCAGGTCGCGGCGGCAGAGAGTGGCGAGCGGGTGGTCATCCTGCTCGAAGGGCGCGACGGCGCGGGCAAGGACGGCACGATCAAGCGAATGGTCGAGCATATCTCGACCCGGTCGACCCGCGTCGTGGCGCTGCCCAAGCCGTCCGACCGCGAACGGTCGCAATGGTATTTCCAGCGCTATGTGGCGCACCTGCCGGCGGCGGGGGAACTCGTCATCTTCAATCGGTCATGGTATAATCGCGCCGGGGTCGAGACGGTCATGGGCTTCTCGACCGCGGCCGAGCAGGCATCGTTCCTGCGCGATGCGCCCGATTTCGAACGGATGCTGATCGAAAGCGGCATCCGGTTGGTCAAGCTGTGGCTCGACATTTCGCGGGACGAGCAGAAGGCACGGCTGGATGCGCGGCGGACCGACCCGTTGAAGCAACTCAAGGTATCGGCCCTCGACGCCGTGGCGCAGGAGCGCTGGGACGATTATTCGACCGCGCGCGACCGGATGCTGTCGCGTACCCACACCGCGCTGTCGCCATGGCATTGCATCCGCGCCGACAGCAAGAAACAGGCGCGGATCGCCGCGATTGCCCATGTCGTGGCGCGAATCGCCCCCGACGCCATCGCGCATGGTCAGGAGCTGCCGGATCCCGAGGTGCTGTTCGCGTTCGAGGAAAGCGCGACGACCGACGGACGGCTGGCGCGGTAATCCGGCGTCCGGATCACCCGCCAGCCGTCCGTCCCGAGCAGCTACGGCAAGGATCGGCCCGCGCGTCCGGTGCAAAACCTGTCCGGAAGCCGGCGAAATGCGTGTCCGCGCATTCCCCAGCCGGCCCTCAGAAGCTGTACGCGACTCCGAGGGCACCCAGCCACTGGTTGCTGGACCCGTTGCGTGCGACGATCGGGCTGTCGGCGAAGTCGTTCAGCAGCTTGCGATACACGACGGTGCCGAACAATTGCCAGCCCGAGCGCAGGTCGCCGCTGATCGAATGACCGGCCAGCGCGCCCAGCGTCCAGTTCTTCCACCCGCTGCGCGCATTGTAGATGGGCAGGCCGCTGGCGAGCGACTGGCCCTGATCGATCGAGAAATAGCGGTCGGCATAGCCTTCGCCGACACGCTCGGCCGACACGAACACCCCGGCGATCGCGCGCAGGCTGAGCGGGGTGACATAGTTGATGGTCGGAGCGAGGACGGTCGACTTGTGGCCGCTGGCGACGTCCTTGCGATAGCTGAGCGAGGCGGACAGGCGGTCGAACTGCGACGTGATGACGCCGGTCTTGCCGATGCCGACATAGCCGCCCAGCTCGATCGCGGTGCCGACCGATCCGAGCGCGCGGACCTGCGCGTCGTCGATCCCCTTGGTCGAATTGCGGTTGAGGTTGACGACCGCGATCGGGCCGGCCTGGATGTCCCAGGTAGGGCCGACGCCGTCGCGGATCAGGTCGACGCTGGCGCGGTTGCCGGCGAGCAGGAAATTGAACCCCGACACGCGCCCCGTCGCGGCGGGCACCGGCGAGAAGCTGTAATCGTCCGACCCTTCGTAATCGGGCAGCACCGCCGCGCCCACACCGACGACGTAGAAGTCGCCGCCCGTGTCCTCGTTGGGAAGCGCCGAAGCGGGCACCGCCGGCCCGGTCGCGTCCTGGGCAAGGGCGGGCGTGGCAACGGTCGTGGCGAGGATGGCGGCGAGAATGGCGCGCAAGGGCGTGGCTCCGAATGAATATTGCTGTCCCGTAACGCTGCCCCGCGCGCTTCGGTCCGTCGCGGCGGTCACAGCAGGTAGCGAATCCGTACCTGTTGCATGGTTACATCACCCGCGAGCGGGAATTCCGCCGCGCTGAACTTCGGCGGGCCGAACCGGATTGCGGGATTGCGCGAGAAACCGAAGCCTTCGCGCGGGATGCCGGCAAATGTGTCGAGCTTGGCATTGTTGTTTTCGTCGTGGATCACCGACACCGCATAATCGCCGCGGCCAAGGCCGGCGATGCGTATGCCGCGATCCCCGGCGGCAAAGGTCCGGGTGACGGCCTTGCGGTCATCGGTGCAACCGGGGAAGTTCTCCGGATCCGCGGTCAGGCACAGGCGAACCACGCCCCTGGTCGAGCGCAGGTCGCTGATCCGGACGTCGAGCGTGCCCGTCGGCATGGCCCCCGGCAGCGTCGCCAGCGCCAGTATCGCCGCCGCCCCGCGCCGCGCGACGCGCGACGCGCGCGCGCTCCTTTTCGAAATCGCCAAGTCCGCCGTCGGTGCCGCACACCCGGTCCCAGAAGCGGAAGTACAATCCGAAATTACAGCCATAGCGCTCATGATGCCTCTGATGATGGCTGGCGGTAATCAGCCAGCCGCCCAATCGTCCCGTCCACATGAACCGGGGGAACATCTCCCAGCCCATGTGATTGGTCACGCCCATAACGGTCATGATCGTCAGCACCAATGCCAGCGCGCCGATATGGATCGGAATCAGGAAAACCAGTAGCGGAATTACCACAGCGCCGGTCAGTGCCTCGATCGGGTGGAACGCCATCGCCGCCCACGCGGTCGGCGGGCGGCTGGCATGGTGGACGGCGTGGGCGATCCGGAACCATTTCGGCCGGTGCATCCAGCGGTGCGTCCAGTAGAACCAGGTGTCATGCGCGAAGAGGTACAGCAGCACCGACAGCGGCAGATACCATAGCGGATAGGCGTGAACCTGCGCGTAGATCTGCGTCCAGCCGCGATGCTGCCAGCCCCATGCGACGATGCCTGCCGGAATGCCATAGATCGCCGCGGACAGCAGCGACCAGCGGATTTCCTTCGCGATCTGCGCATCGAGACCGCGATACAGCCCCGGATGCCGCGCCCGCGTCGCGAAGGCGAAGCCGGCCGAGGCCAGAAGATAGCGCACGCCGACGATGACCGTCATCGCCACGGGGGACAACAGGATGGCCAGCGGGATCGACATGCGCCGCGTGTAGCGGATCGCGCGCCGCGATGACAGGAAATCCTCCCCGCTACGCGGATGGGGCAAGGAAATTCCCGGTAGCGTTTGCCAGTCCATGCCCGCTCCCCTAGGGCGAACGCCATGCCCACCATCCATCAATGCGACCTCGCCATTGTCGGCGGGGGATTGTCCGGCGCGCTGATCGCGCTGGCGGCGGCCAAGCGGCGGCCCGATGCGCGGATCCGCCTGATCGACGGGGCGGCGCGGTTCGGCGGCAACCATGTCTGGTCCTTTTTCGGCAGCGACGTCGCGGACGTCCACCGCGCGCTGGTGGCGCCGCTGGTGGCGCATGGCTGGCGCAGCTACGACATCGCCTTTCCCGCGCTTACCCGCACGCTCGACACGACCTATTATTCGATCACGTCGGAACGGCTCGACACCGTGCTGCGCCAGAGCCTGTCGCCCGAATCGCTGATGCCCTCGGTACGCGTGCTCGGTGCCAGCCCGACCGCGGTGGTGCTGGCCGATGGCGACCGGGTGGAGGCGCAGGGGGTGATCGACTGTCGCGGTCCCGGCGACCTGTCGTTGCTCGATCTCGGCTGGCAGAAGTTCATGGGAATGGAGCTCAACACCGCCTATCCCCACGGCGTCGAGCGCCCGATCGTGATGGACGGGTCGGTCGATCAGATCGACGGCTACCGCTTCCTCTATACCCTGCCGTTCGACGCCTCGACGCTGTTCGTCGAGGATACCTATTACAGCGACACGCCCGACCTCGACACGCAGGCGCTGGCCGCGCGGATTTCGGCCTATGCCGCGGCGCAGGGCTGGGACACCGCGACGGTCGGGCGCAGCGAGACCGGGGTGCTGCCGGTCGCGATGGGCGGCGATTTCGAGGAATATTGGCGATCGGGCGGCAACCGCGTCGCCAAGGGCGGGATGCGCGCCGGGCTGTTCCATCCGCTGACGGGCTATTCGCTGCCCGACGCGGTGCGCCTGGCGCATCTGGTGGCCGACAGCGGCGACTGGTCGGGCGGCGCGCTGCACACGCTGACCCACGATCACGCCGCGTCGCTGTGGAAAAAGCGCGGCTTCTACCGGATGCTGGCGACGATGCTGTTCCGCGCCGCCGAACCGGCGGAAAGCTACCGGGTGCTCGAACGCTTCTACCGGCTGGACGCGGGACTGATCGGACGCTTCTATGCAGCCCGCTCGACCCTGTTCGATCAGGCACGGGTGCTGACCGGCAAACCGCCGGTGCCGGTCGGGCGTGCGGTACGGGCGTTGATGGGGAGACAGGGGTGAAGACGGCAGTCGTTATCGGCGCAGGGTTCGGCGGCCTCGCGCTCGCCATCCGGCTGCAGTCGGCGGGCGTGCAGACGACGCTGGTCGAAGGGCGCGACCGGCCCGGCGGGCGCGCCTATTACTGGGAACGCGACGGGTTCGTGTTCGATGCGGGGCCGACCGTCATCACCGCCCCCGAATCCTTGCAGGAACTATGGGCGCTGACCGGTCGCGACATGGCGGAGGACGTGACGCTGGAACCGGTGTCGCCCTTCTACCGACTCAACTGGCCCGACGGCACCAATTTCGACTACACCAACGACGACACGCTGCTGCGCTCCGAAATCGCCAAGCTCGATCCCGGCGACCTTGCCGGCTATGCCCGCTTCCTCGAATATTCGGCGGGCGTGTACGAGGAAGGCTATGTGAAGCTGGGGCATGTGCCGTTCCTCGACTTCGCATCGATGATAAAGGCCGCGCCGGCGCTCGCCAAATATCAGGCATGGCGCTCGGTCTATTCGATCGTGTCGTCGTTCGTGAAGAACGAGAAGCTCAGGCAGGCATTGTCGTTCCATACCCTGCTGGTCGGTGGCGATCCGATGAAGACCAGCAGCATCTATGCGCTGATCCACAAGCTGGAGCGCGACGGCGGCGTGTGGTTCGCGCAAGGGGGGACCAACCGGCTGGTCGCCGGGCTGGTGCGGCTGTTCGAGAAGCTGGGCGGTACGCTGATGCTCGGCGATCCGGTGAAGAGCATCGACACGCTGGGCGACCGCGCGACCGGCGTCACGACGCAGGGCGGCGTGGTGATCGGTGCCGACATGGTCGCGACCAATGCCGACCTGATGCACAGCTACAAGGACCTGCTGTCGGGATCGCGCAGCGCCCGGCGCAAGGTCCAGAAGCTGGAGAAGAAGCGCTTCTCGCCGTCGCTGTTCGTCGTCCATTTCGGCATCAAGGGGACATGGCCGGGCATCCCGCACCACATGATCCTGTTCGGCCCGCGCTATAAGGGGCTGCTCGCCGACATTTACGACCATGGCGTGCTGTCGGAAGATTTCTCGCTCTACCTGCATCATCCGACCGTCACCGACCCGTCGATGGCGCCGGAGGGGCATTCGACCTTCTATGCGCTGTGCCCGGTGCCGCATACCGGCAAGTTCCCGGTCGACTGGGACCAGATCGGCCCGATCCTCGAAAAGCGCATTCTGGACGAGGTCGGCCGGCGGCTGATCCCCGACATCCACGAACGGATCGTGACGAAGTTCAGCTACATGCCGAGCGACTTCACCCGCGACCTGAATGCGTGGCAGGGTTCGGCCTTCTCGCTGGAGCCGATCCTGACGCAGAGCGCCTATTTCCGCGCGCACAATCGCGACGACGATATCCCGAACCTGTATGTGGTGGGTGCGGGGACGCATCCGGGCGCGGGGATCCCGGGGGTGGTCGGGAGTGCGAAGGCGACCGCGGGGCTGATGCTGGGGGCGGAGGACTGACCGCTCTCACCCCGCGTCACGTCACCTCGCCCCACCCACCCCGTTTGGTTCGAGCAGCTTCGAGCGTAGTCGAGAAGCGTCTGTCGAGAACGCCTGCCCAGCGGAACCCCGTTCTCGATACGCGCTCTCGACTTCGCTCGATCGCCACTCGAACCAATCGGGGTGGGGGAAAGTCCACGAAGATATCCGTTCGTGCTGAGTAGGGATTGAGCGAAGTCGAAAGCCCGTATCGAAGCACCGGCTGCGGTCCTTCGATACGCTGCTTCGACAAGCTCAGCGGCTACTCAGGACGAACGGCGAAAGAGATCATCTTCTCCCCCACTCCCCCACTCCCCCACTCTTCACTCTCCCCACTCCTCACTATCCCAGCCCCACCCGTTCGGTTCGAGTAGCGATCGAGCTTGTCGAGAGCGCGTATCGAGAACACCTCTCCCCGAACACGCCGTCCTCGACAGCCGCGTCTCGACTACGCTCGAAGCTGCTCGAACCAAACGTGAAGCGCCCGGGCCAGACCAACCTTGCCCCCCACCCCCCGATCGCCTACCGCTCGCGGCCATGAAGCGTCTGGCCATCTATTGCGGGTCCGCGACCCCCGCCGATCCCGTCTATATCGACTCGGCCCGCGCCGTCGGTCGCGCGCTGGCGCAGCGCGGCATCGGCGTCGTCTATGGTGGTGGCAGGCTCGGCCTGATGGGCGCGGTCGCCGATGGCGCGATCGAGGCCGGGGGCGAGGTGATCGGCGTGATCCCGACCGCGCTGGTAAAGGCGGAGGCAGCGCACAGGGGCCTTACCGAACTCCACGTCGTCGACACGATGCACCAGCGCAAGCAGGCGTTCACCGACCTGTCCGACGGCTTCGTCACCATTCCCGGCGGGACCGGCACGATGGACGAATTGTGGGAGGCGATGAGCTGGGCGCAGCTTGGCTATCATGCCAAGCCGGTCGGGCTGCTCAACACGGCGGGCTATTACGACCATCTGATCGCGTTCGTCGACAGGATGGCCGAGGTCGGGTTCATGCGTGCCGTTCACCGCGACATCCTGCTGGTCGCCGATACGCTCGATGCGCTGCTGGACAGGATGGCGGCGCACACCCCGGTGCAGGCGATCATCCATATGGCTGCCACGGACCTTTGATCCCGCCCCGCGCCGACCTTGTCGCGCACGCCCGCGACACGATCGCGCGCGGATCGAAGAGTTTCGCGGCGGCGAGCCGGCTGTTCGATCCGGTGACGCGCGAACGCGCATGGCTGCTCTACGCATGGTGCCGGGCGTGCGACGACCTTGCCGACGGGCAGGACCTCGGGCACGGCATGCAGCGCGTCGACGATGCGCAGGCACGGCTGGCGCTGATCCGCGACCGAACGGCGCTGGCACTGGCGGGCGAACCGACCGGCGACCCGGCGTTCGACGCGCTGGGCGTGGTCGCGCGCGAGGTCGGCCTGCCGCACGCGCTGGTCCGTGACGTGATCGACGGGTTCCAGCTCGACGCCGATGGCTGGCAGCCGACGACCGAACGCGATCTCTACCAATATTGCTATCATGTCGCCGGGGCGGTCGGCGGGTTGATGGCGGTGGTGATGGGCGTGCGGGCGCAGGATACCGACACGCTCGACCGCGCCTGCGACCTCGGCCTCGCCTTCCAGCTTGCCAATATCGCGCGCGACGTGGCGGAGGATGCGGGCGCCGGCCGCTGCTACCTGCCGCGCGACTGGCTGACCGAACAGCGTATCGATCCCGCCGACCCGATGGCGACGCCCGACCGGGTGGCAGTGCTCGCGCGACGGATGGCGGCGCGGGCGGCGTGCCATGAGGCCAGCGCGCGGGTCGGCGCGGCGCGGCTGCCATGGCGCTCGGCCTGGGCGGTACTGGCCGCGGCCGATATCTATGGCGGCATCGCCCGCAAGGTCGCCGCCGCCGGCCCCGCCGCATGGCAACGGCGCCAGACCACGTCGAAGGGGGAAAAGATCGCGGCGATCGCCCGTGCCTTCGTCGCCGCGCGCTGGCGCCCCGCGGTCGATACCCCGCGCGACCCCGCGCTATGGACGCGTCATTCCTGATCCGCCTCGTCGGTCGCGACGGTGATGTCGCGGCCGAGCAGGTGCTGGACATAGATGCGCTGCACCAGCACGAACATGACGATGGTCAGCGGCGCCGCCAGCAACACGCCGATGAAGCCGAACATCAGCCCCATCCCGATCACCGAGAACAGCAGGACGGCGGGCGGCACGTCGACCGCATGCTTCTGCACGATCGGTTGCAGGATGTTGCCCTGGATCTGCTGGACCACGAGGAACAGGACGATCGTCCACAGCGCGGTCGAGGGCGACTGGGTGAACGCCAGCATCACCGCCGGCACGCCGGCGATGATCGGCCCGACGAACGGTACGATATCCAGCAGCCCGGCGATCAGCCCCAGCCCGATCGCGGCCGGCACGCCCAGCATCCATAGCCCGGTGCCGGTCAGCAACGCGACGACGACGATCGCGACCGCCTCCCCCTTCATCCAGCCGCGCAGGCCGCCGGCGGCGTCGTCCACCGCCTGCCGCGCGACCGGCTCGGCCGAGCGCGGCGCCAGCATGACGAGGCCGCGGCGGTAGAGTTCGGGGTCGGCCGCGAGGAAGATCGCACCGACCAGCACCAGCACCGCGTCGGACAGGCCCGACCCGATCGACAGGACATAGGTGCCCGCCCGCGACATGATCGTCGTCAGGTCGCTGCCGCCCTGCGACAGCAGGTCGCGCGCCGGCTCGCCGATCCCCCAGCTATCGAGCTGCCGCTGGATCGCCTGCAGCGCCGGCGGAATCTGGTCGCGGATCGTGTCGAACTGATCGACCAGTTGCGCACCGAAGCCGAAGAAGATGCCGATGACGATGCCCAGCAGCAGCACGACCGACAGCCCCAGTGCCAGTCCGCGTGGCAGCTTCGTCCAGCGATGGATGCGGTTGGCGGCGGCGCTGAACAGCACCGCGATCACGGTCGCGGCGAACACCAGCAACACCAGCCGCATCATGCTGACGAGCAGGAAGCCGGTGCCCGCGATCGCCAGTATCATCACTGTCATCGCCGCAACCCGGCCATAACCCAGCGTCGGTCGCTGCGCGTTGCTGTCCATGTTCATGATCCCCTTTCGACCGTGAACGGACGGAACCGGACGACGTTCCGCGCCACGGCATCATCCTGTCGGCAACGCAAGCTCCGAAGCCCAGGCATCGATCGCGGCCCAGCCGACGATGCCGAACGGCCGGAGCGCGCGGGCCCGGGCGCGGGTCATGCCGCCCAGCGCGATGACCGGCACGCGGCTGTTGCGTATCATCATCCCGAACCGCACCCGCCCAAGCCCCCCCCCACCGGGGTGCGAGGCGGTGGCGAACACCGGCGAGACGAAGATCGCATCGACCCCCGCACGCTCGGCGGCGATGCGTTCGGCGACCGAATGCACCGGCCGCGTCGCCAGTCCCCGTCCGCGCCGCGCCATCCGGCCATGTACCCCGTCGCCACCGGGCAGCGCCGCTCCGGCGACCAGCAGCACATGCCCGCGCGCACGCGCGATCCGCCGCACCCGAGCGTACAGGGCCCGGCGCGCGCGGGATGGCGTGGCATGATGGCGGAACACGATCCCGCTGCCCCGTGGCAGCGCGGCGACGATCGCCAGCAGCCGATCGCCGAGCCGTTCGTCGGTCATCAGCCAGCGATGCGGCAAAGGGTGGCGGCGATCCATGCCCGGCCCTATAGCGCGCGCGATGACGAAAACCGAAACGCTTGCCGCGCTGCGCGGCCGGATCGCCCATGCCGAAGCGGTCGCGCGCCGGGAAAGGGGCGCGACGACGCTGATCGCGGTCAGCAAGACCCGCGACGCCGCCGCCATCCAGCCGTTGATCGACGCCGGCCAGCGCGTGTTCGGCGAGAACCGCGTACAGGAAGCCCAGGCGAAATGGCCCGCGCTGATCGACGCCACGCCCGGCATCGAACTGCACCTGGTCGGCCAGCTCCAGTCGAACAAGGCGGAAGATGCCGTGCGGCTGTTCGACGCCATCCATTCGGTCGACCGCCCCTCGCTGGTCGCCGCCCTCGCCAGGGCGATCGGGAAGACCGGCCGCGCACCTGCCTGCTTCATCCAGGTCGATATCGGCGACGAACCGCAAAAGGGCGGCTGTGCCATCACCGACCTGCCGGCGCTGCTCGCCGAGGCGCAGGCCGCCGGACTGCCGATCGCCGGGCTGATGTGCGTACCGCCCGCCGGGCTCGACGCGGCACCCTATTTTGCGCTGACCGCCAGGCTGGCGCGCGACCATGGTCTGACCGGGCTCAGCATGGGCATGTCGGACGATTTCGAAACCGCCGTAACGCTCGGCGCCACCCATGTCCGCGTCGGATCGGCGCTGTTCGGCCCGCGTGGCTGAGAGGAAGAGAAGATGACCCGACCCCAGGCCCTGTTGTTCGATTTCGACGGCGTGCTGCTGGAAAGCGAATTCGCCGGCAACCGCCAGATCGCCGAATTCCTGACCCAGGCCGGCCACCCGACCAGCGCCGCCGAGTCGATGGCGAACTTCATGGGGCTGTCGGGGACGCACTTCACCCAGGCGATCGAACGCTGGGTCGGCGGTCCGATCCCCGACGGCTTCTTCGAAGCGCGCGCCGTCGAGGATGCACGGGTGCTGGAAGAAGGGGTCGAGGCGGTGGCGGGTGCGATCGCCTTTGTCCGCGCGCTTCCCGCCGATCTGCCGCGCGCGATCGTGTCGTCGAGCACGACGCACTGGATCGCGACGCATCTCGACCATCTCGGGCTGCGCGACGCGTTCGGCGACCATATCTATAGCGGCAAGGAGCATGTCGCGAACGGCAAGCCCGCTCCCGACCTCTATCTCTACGGCGCCGCCCGTCTGGGGGTGCCGATCGAACGATGCGCGATCCTCGAGGATTCGCCGGTCGGCGTTACCGGGGCGGTGGCATCGGGGGCACGCGTGATCGGGCTGTGCGCGGGCACCCATTGCGGCGTCGGACACGACGATCGGCTGCGCGCGCTGGGCGTGACCGACATCGCCCATGGCTTCGACGATGTGGCGCGGATGCTGGGGCTGGAGTCCGTGACCGTCTGACCGGTCCGGCCCAGGAAGGGGATCGGTTTCGCGCGAGGAGGTTGCGCCGGGCAAAGCTCCCTCCGTCTCTTCGCGCGAACCCGATCAATCCATGCGGGGAAACGCCAGCTTGGCGATTACTTGCCCTTCTTCGCGGCCTGTTCCGCCGCGGCCGGATCGACCGATGGCGCGCCCGACGCCGGGGTCGCGCCGTTGACGATGTCGGCGGTATTGGCCAGCGTGCCTTCGGCGACATTGCCTTCGGCGTCGGTGGCCGGTGCCGCATCGGCAGCGGGGGCGGCCGGGAGCGGCAGGTTGGACCCCTGCGCATTGAGATAGGCGATGACGTTCGCACGGTCTTCGGCGCTGCCGAGGCCCGCAAAGGTCATCTTGGTCCCTGGTGCATATTTGCGTGGCGAGGTCAGCCACGCGTTCATCATGTCGAAGTCCCAGTTGCCCGGAATGCCGGTCAGCGCGCTCGAATAGGCGAAGCCTGCCAGATGGCCGTGCTTCTTGCCCATCACGCCCCACAAATTCGGGCCGATACCGTTCGCCCCGCCCTGGTTGACGGTGTGGCATGCGGCGCATTTCTTGAACACTTCCGCGCCCTTGGCCACGTCGGCGGTGGCCAGCAGCGTCGCGATCGGCACGGCCGCCGCCGCGCCGCCACCGGCTTCGACGGCACCCTCGACCGGATAGCCCGGTTTTTCGGGGGGGCCGGAATGGAACACCATTCCGCTGGCGATGCCCAGTCCGAGGGCGGCGGCGCAACCGGCCAATACCCAACCTGCGATGGTGTTCGTCCGGTCGTCCATGCCCTGAGCCGTCTCACCTAAGATGGTTTTGTTTGGGGTCATGCTTAGAGGCGGCTTCCAAGACTGGCAAGACAGGCTTGCCGCGTTGGCGTCGGAGCGATAATCGCCGACCCCCATGCATAAATATGCCGCTCCGGCGCGCCCGCTGGTGGCGCGGATGATCGAAGACGCCGCGCGCGAACCGCACCGCGCGGTCGCATTCCAGGGCGCGCCCGGCGCCAATTCGCACGTCGCGCTGGTACAGGCGTTTCCCGACGCGCTGCCGCTGCCCTGTTTCGGCTTTGCCGATGCGATCGATGCGGTACGCGGGCAACAGGCGGATTGCGCGATCATCCCGATCGAGAATTCGCTGCATGGCCGCGTTGCCGACATCCATTTCCTGCTGCCCGAATCGGGGCTGGTCATCACCGGCGAACATTTCCTGCCGATCCGCCACGCGCTGATGGGACTCGGCCCGGTCGCCGGCATCCGTCAGGCGATGAGTCACGAACAGGCGCTGGGCCAGTGCCGCCACTGGTTGAGCGCGCGCGGGATCGAACCGGTGGCCCATCCCGATACGGCGGGTGCCGCAGCGTCGGTCGCCGCGATCGGCGATCCGGGCATCGCGGCACTCGCCCCGCCGGCGGCGGCCGAACTGTACGGGCTGCAACTGCTCGCCGACGACATCGCCGATGCCGACCACAATACGACGCGCTTCGTGGTGCTGGCCCGCGCCGCCCCGCCCGAACCGCCCACCGGTCCGTGCATGACGACGATGGTGTTCGAGGTGAAGAACGTACCGGCCGCGCTGTACAAGGCGATGGGCGGCTTTGCGACCAACGGCGTCAACATGACGAAACTGGAAAGCTACCAGCGCGGCGGCACCTTCGCAGCGACCGAATTCTTCTGCGACATCGAAGGGCGGCCGGGCGAACCGCATATCGACCGCGCGCTGGACGAATTGCGGTTCCACAGCAAATGGGTGCGGCTGCTGGGGACATACGGGCGGGCGCGGGAGCGGGGCTAGGCTTCGTTATCCCAATAGAACCGTTTGGTTCGAGCAGCTTCGAGCCTGTCGAGAAGCGACCGTCGAGAACTTCCCGTTTAGGGCAACCCCTTCTCGACTACGGTTCTCGACAGGCTCGAAGCTCCGCTCGAAGCAAAGGGATGGGGGATGAGGAATGGGGAGCGTAGGGTTAGGAGCCGCTCACCCATGCCACCAGCAGACTCCGCGCGATCGCATGCGCCGGCGGCGCGATGAACCGCCCCGTCTCGCCCGCCAGCGCGGCGCGAACCTCGTCGCGCGTGGCCCAGAACGCATCCTCCAGCTCGGTCGTGTCGATCCGCAGCGTGTCGTCCTCGGCATCCGCGATGCAGGCGATCATCAGTTGCGACGGGAACGGCCATGGCTGGCTGGCGACATAGCGTACCGTGCCGACCCGCACGCCCGCTTCCTCCATCACCTCGCGCGCGACCGCTTCCTCGATCGATTCACCGACCTCGATGAACCCGGCCAGCGCCGAATAGCGTCCGGCGGGCCAGCTCGGTTGCCGACCCAGCAGCACGCGGTCGCCATGCTCGATTGCCATGATGACCACCGGATCGGTGCGCGGAAAGTGGAGCGCACCACATGCCGGGCACGACCGCGCCCAGCCGGCGCGACCGGCCACGCTCGGCGTGCCGCATCGGGCGCAGAAACGATGTCGCGCATGCCAGTCGATCAGGCTGCGCGCGACACCGTACAACGCGACGTCCGCCGTCGGCATCGCCGCCAGCGCGGTCATCAAGGTGGGCGACCGCATCGCCGGGGCGGTCGCCACCCCGTCGCCGATGGCGAACAACGGCGCACCGTCCAGATAGCCGAGCAGCAGCGCATCGTCGCGGGCCGGGTCCATTGCCGCCAGCGCCAGCGACCCGTCGGCGCCGACCGGCGGCTCCAGCCCGGTAAGCAGCAACAACCGCGCCGCCGGATCGGCCAGCGCTCGTGCAAAGGCGGCGGGATCGTCGCGTTCGTGGTCGGCGCGGACCAGCGCCGCGCCGGTGAACCCGATCATCCGAGCGGCCCCGCCAGATCGCTGGCCAGCGCCTTGACCAGATCGTCGCGCATCGGGAACCTGTCGGCGGGGAAGTAATTCACCATCACGGTGCCGCGCAACTGCCGCACCGGATCGACGAATCCGACCGTACCGGCCGCGCCGCCCCAGCCATAGGTGCCCTTGGCAGGCCGGCCGGGCAGCGTCTCCAGATAGACCGAACCGCCGGCGCCGAAGCCCATCTTCGGCCCCGTCTGCCCCCCGGTGGCGCCATCGACCCCGCCAAAGGCGACACCGTTCGGCAGCAGGTCGGACATGCCCAGCGCCACGGTCTCGGGCTTCATCACCCGCCTGCCGTCCAGCGTCCCGCCATTTTGCAGCATGTGCAGGAACCGGTCGTAATCGCCAGCCGACATGACCAGCCCGGCACCGCCATAGGGAAAGCTGGGCGGCGACAGCCATACCGACGTCGCGGCCGGATCGACCGGCACCAGATTGTCGCCCGCCCACGCATAATTGGTCGCGAAGCGCCCCTTTTCCGACTGCGGCACGGTCCAGTAGGTCGATCGCATGCCCAGCGGACCGAACATGCGCGTTTGCAGGAATTGCTCGAACGACATGCCCGATGCCACCTCGATCACCCGGCCCAGCACGTCGAGCCCGATCGAATAGCTCCACCTTGTTCCCGGTTCGGCGATCAGCGGCAGCGTCGCGACCCGGTCGGCGAATTCCGCCAGCGACCTTGGCCGCGCCTGTGCCATCGCGACTTCGGCTTGGCGGTTGACCGCTGCGGGGACGATGCCCAGCCGCTCATATTCCTTGAGCAACGGCCCCTTGGTCACAATACTGTAGCCCAGGCCAGCGGTGTGCGTCAGCAGGTTGCGCACCGTGATCGGCCTGGTCGCCGGGCGGCTGGCAAGGCTGGTGTCGGGATCGGTCAGCACCTTCATCGACTTGAATCCGGGGATGAAGTCGCTGATCGGCTGGTCGAGCTTCAGCTTGCCGTCCTCGACCAGCATCATCGCCGCCATGCCGGTGATCGGCTTGGTCATCGAATAGACCCGCCACAGCGAATCGACCGTCACGGGGCTGGCGGTGGCTTCGGTCGCCACGCGCCCGGCGGCATTCGCGCTGGTCCAGTCGGGCCCGCCGACGACCACGACCATGCCCGGAACCTTCTTCTGCGCGACATAGCTGCGGACCATCGCCCCGGTCGCGGGCAGCGCGCGGGTCGCGGGGCGTGCCGGCGCGCGCGGCGGGGCGGCCTGCGCCCACACGACCGCCGGCTGTACCAGCAGCAGCGCGCCCGTCAGCGCCAAGGCATTCCGCATCCGACCGTAGTTCATCATCGCATTCCCTCCACCACCGGTATCGCCCGCGCGAACAGCGTCGGCAGGCCCGCATCGGCGATAGTCGCGACCGGCCACCATTCGCCCTGCACGGTGTCGTCCGCTGCATCCGCCACCATGACGGTGCAGGCAAGATCGAAATGGGTAAAGCCATGCCGAACCACGCCGATGGTACGCCAGTCGGCAGCGAACGGCGCCCCCTCCGCCCCCGGCTCCCGATCGACCCACGGCCCGGTAGGCAGCGCGCGCATTCCGCCCAGCAGCCCCCTGTCCGGCCGACGCACCAGCAGCACGCGCCCCTCGCGCTCTGCCCAGAACAGGGTGCCGAACCGCTGCGGCTTCGCCTTCTTCGCCGCCTTTACCGGAAAGGCGTCGGGCGTACCCTGCGCATGGGCTGCACAATCGTCGCGCAGCGGACACAGCAGGCAGCGCGGGGCCCGCGCCGTGCAGACCATCGACCCCAGATCCATCATCGCCTGCGCGAAATCGCCCGCCCGCGTGTCCGGGGTGATCGTGTCGGTCGCTGCGCGGATCGCCGGACGCGCCGACGGCAGCGGCTCGGCAATGGCGAACAGCCGCGACACGACGCGTTCGACATTGGCGTCGACCACCACCGCCCGCCGCCCGAACGCGATCCCCGCAATCGCAGCGGCGGTATAGTCGCCGATGCCCGGCAGCTTGCGCAGCTCGGCCTCGGTATCGGGCAACGCGCCCCGTGCCGCCACGACCCGGGCACAGGCCAGCAGGTTGCGCGCCCGCGCATAATAGCCGAGCCCCGCCCATGCCGCCATGACGTCGGCATCCTCGGCCGCCGCCAGCGCCGCGAAGGACGGCCAGCGCGCAGTCCACGCATCGAAATAGGGCCGCACGCTCGCGACCTGTGTCTGCTGCAGCATCACCTCGGACAGCCAGACGCGGTACGGATCGGGGGCGGCGGTGCCCGGCGGGCCGCGCCAGGGCAGGGTGCGGTGGTGGCGATCGTACCAGTCGAGCAGCCGTTCGGCGACAGAGAGATGCTTGGCGTCCACGCCGGCTCTATGGCATGGAGTGCCGACAATGACGACGCGTCCCCGCCCCAAGCCGACGATTCCCGAACCCCGCCGCCGCGGCGGTGCGCGCGCCGTTGCCGAGCTGTTGCCCGAGATCGGCGGCGCGGCATTCCGCAGGTTCGGGTTCGTGCAGTCGGCGGTGGTCAGCCGCTGGGGTGAAATTGTCGGCGAACGCTTCGCCCGCGTCTCCGCCCCCGAATCGATCCGTTTTCCGCCGGGCAAGCGCGCCGACGGCACGCTGACGCTGATCGTGTCGGGCGCGCATGGTACGATGATGCAGCATATCGCACCCGAGATCGTCGAGCGGGTGAACCGTTTCTTCGGCTATCCGGCGGTCGCGCGGTTGCAGTTTCGCCATGGCGAGGTGCGGGTTCGCCGCGCGGCGCCCGTCCGCAACGAACCGCCGCCGGTGCCCGCCGAGATGCACGACAGCCTGCGCGACATCGCCGATCCCGAACTGCGCGCGGTGCTGACCGCGCTGGCGGGTGCCGTCGCCGCCCCCCCTCCTCCGGCCATTCCGATCCTGGGCAAGGTCCGCTGATGCGTATCGTCATCCTCGTCTTTTCGTTCCTGTTCGCGCTGTTCGGCATGCCCCCGGCCAAGGCGCAGGCGCAGGGCGGGCGCAACTGGACCAACACCGTCGCGATGCTGCCGACCGGCGGGGTCGGCGTCGGCAACCCCATGGCGCGGGTGCAACTGGTCGAATGGGCCAGCTATACCTGTTCGCACTGCGCCGCCTTCGCGCGGGACGCGAAGCCCGAACTGACCGCGCTGGTCCGGTCGGGCCGGGTGCGGGTGGAATATCGCACATTGCCGCGCGACGCGCTGGATCTGACCGCGGTGGTGCTGGCGCGCTGCGGCGGACCGAACCGCTTCGTCGCCGCGCACGACGCGATCTTTTCCCAGCAAAAGGCGATGCTCGACAAGGCCGAGGCATTTGCCGCGACGCCCGCCGCGCAGCAGCCCGCGCCGACGATCGGCAAGCGGCTGGAGCAACTGGCCGACGCCACGGGGCTGCGCGTGCTGCTGCGCGGCCACGGGCTGGACGATGCGCAGATGACGCGCTGCCTGAACGACGAAGCCGGGCAGAAGCGGGCGATCGCCATCGCCCAGGCGGCACAGGCCGCGGGCGTCGAAGGCACGCCCAGCTTCGAAGTGAACGGCAAGAAGGTCGTCGCCCATGACTGGGCGACGCTCAAGCCGTTCCTGACTGCCTCCTGATCCCTGCAAAGAGAGTAGATCCCATGCGTTTCGCACTTCCCCTGATCGCGCTCGGCCTGCTGACCGCCTGTGGCGACGGCGGCGCCAACGGCAGCGCCGCCGCGCCGGTCGCCAATGTCGCGGCCCCCGCCGGACAGAACTGGACCGACATGGTCGCAGTGACGCCCGAGGGCGGCTATCGCATCGGCAACCCCGATGCCGCGATCAAGCTGGTCGAATATGGCTCGCGCACCTGCCCGACCTGCGGCGCGTTCGGGCGCGAAGCCAACGAACCGCTCATCAACAACTATGTCTCGACCGGCAAGGTCAGCTTCGAATTCCGCGATTTCGCGGTGCATGGCGCGCCCGACCTCGCCGCTGCGGTACTGGGCCGTTGCAACGGCACCGCCACCTTCTTCCCGCTGCTCGAGGCGATGTATCAGGACCAGGCGGCGACGCTCGACCGGATGCAGGCGATCCCGCAGGCCGAACAGGCGCGGCTCCAGTCGATCCCGCCGCTGCAGGCGGTATCGGGCTGGGCCGATGCGGCGGGTTTCGTCGATTTCGTGAAGCAGCGCGGCATATCCGAGGCGAAGGCGCGCGAATGCCTTGCCGACCAGAAGCTGCTGCAACAGGTGGTCAAGATCACCGAAGAGGGCGGTGCGACCGTTACCGGCACCCCGACCTTCCTCATCAACGGCGAGCGTGTCGAGAACGCCGTCACCTGGGCGCAGATCGAAGCGGCGCTGAAGGGCGCCGGCGCCTGATCGCATGGCCGCGGGTGGTGACGCGGCCATTCCCGCCACGCCGGGGCTGACGCTCCGGCGACTGCGGCTGAGCGGGTTCAAGAGCTTCGTCGACCCCGCCGATCTGGTGATCGAGGCCGGCCTGACCGGCGTGGTCGGTCCCAATGGCTGCGGCAAGTCCAACCTGCTCGAGGCGCTGCGCTGGACCATGGGCGAGAACAGCGCGAAGTCGCTGCGCGGCGCGGGCATGGACGACGTCATCTTCGCCGGCACCGAAACCCGCCCGCCGCGCGACTTCGCCGAGGTCGCGATCCTCGCCGAGGACGCCGCGGGCGACGAGGTGGAGATCGTCCGCCGGATCGAACGCGGCGCCGGATCCGCCTATCGCATCAACGGTCGCGACGTGCGAGCGAAGGACGTGTCGCTGCTGTTCGCCGATGCCGCGACCGGGGCGCATTCGCCGGCACTGGTCAGCCAGAACCGCATAGGCGCGGTCATCGCCGCCCGCCCCGCCGAACGCCGTGCGATGCTGGAGGAGGCGGCCGGCATCGCCGGGCTGCACGTCCGCCGCCGGGATGCCGAATCGAAACTGCGCGCGACCGAGGCCAATCTCGACCGGCTGGGCGAAATGGCGCTGGAGCAGGATGCGCGTGCCGCAGCGCTGCGACGGCAGGCACGGGTTGCCGCGCGCTACCGCGAACTGACCGATGCGATCCGGGTGGCGGAGGCCCGCGCAATCTTCGCCCGCTGGCGCGACGCCGCCGCTGCCGAGGATCGTGCCAGCGCCGAGGCACGGGCCGCAGACGCCGCGGTGGCGCAGGGCGGCGCGGCACAGGCAGCGGCGATCGCCGAACAGGCCGCCGCGACCCGGGCGCTGGCCACCGCCCGCACCGCCGCGCAGGACGTCCGGCAACGTGCAAGCGACGCCGGCCACGGCCGCGAACGGTTGCAGGCCCAGGCACAGGCCGCCACCCGCCGCCTGGCCGACCTGACCGCGCAGGCCGCGCGCCTGGGCGAAGACCGCACGCGCGAGGCGACGCTGGCCGGCGACGCGGCGAACGCCATCGCCCGGCTGGAAAGCGAACGCCGCGCGCTCGCACAGGCGCTGGCCGACGCCGCGACCCGCCTGCCCCGGCTCGACGCGGCGCTCGCCCACGCCACCGGCGCGTCGGCACAGGCCGATGCCGCCCATGCCGACGCGCTGGCGCGACAGGCCGCCGAGCTGGCCGAAACCCGGGTCGCCACCGCCGCGCGCGACGCGGCGCAGGCGCGGCTCGACCGCGCGCGGCGCGACGAGGGACGACTGCTGTCCGAACAGGCGGGGCTACCGGCGATCGCGCTGCTGGCCGCCGACCGCGAATCGGCAGCGGCAAGGCGCGGCGAAGCGCTGGCCGCTGCCGACACCGCCCGCGCGGCGATCGCGACCGCCGACGCCGCCGAACGCGCCGCACAGGAGGCGCGCGGCCGGGCGCAGGCGGACCGCTCCACCGCCACCGCCGAACTGGCGGCGATCGATGCGGAGATCGCCGCGCTCGACCGCGCATTACGGCGAGGCGGACGCGCGCGGATCATCGATTCGGTGGTGGTGGAACCGGGGTTCGAAGCGGCACTGGCCGCCGCGCTCGGCGACGATCTGGACGCCGGGACCGACCCTGGCGACGACCGTTATTGGGACGACGACCCGGCGACGGGCGACGGCCCGCCGGTGCCAGCCGGCGTCGGACGGCTGTCGGCACAGGTCACGGCACCGGCGCTGGCGCGGCGGCTGGCGCAGGTGCTGGTGGTCGAGCATGACGAGGGGATCAGGCTGGCGGTCGGACAGCGGCTGGTGACGCTGGACGGTGCGATGCGGCGCTGGGACGGGTTGCGCAGCCGTGCCGGATCGGGCGCGGCGGCGGCCGAGCGGCTGGCGCGCGCCAACCGGCTGCGCGCCCTGCAACAGGACCGCCCGGCGCGGCGCGAGCGGCGCGAGATCGCCGATGCCGCCCTGGCCGCCGCCGACGCCGCGATCGGCGACGCGCGCACCGCGCTGACCGCCGCCCGCCGCTCGCTCGATCAGGCCGAATCGGCGGCGCGCGAGGCGTTGCGCACCGAAGACCGCGCCGCCGCCGCGATCGAACGGGCACAGGCGCGCATCGATGACGTCGCCGCACGACTGGCGCGCATCCGCGGCGACCGGATCGAGGCGGAGGGCGAGGTCGCACATGCCGAGGCAGCGATCACCCGACTGCCCGACGGCAGCGCCACCGCCGGTCGCGTCGCCGCCCTGGCGGCCGAGGCCGGCTCGGCACGGGCGAGCGTCGCCGATGCCCGCGCGGCCCGGGTCGCGCTCGACGCCGCATGCACCCGCGACCGCGAACGCGACGCCGGCGCCACGGCGGAAATCGCCGCATGGCAGACGCGCGCCGCCGACGCCGACCGCCGGGTCGCCGACATCGATGCGCGGGTGGCCATGATCGCCGCCGACCGCGCCGCGTTGCACGATCGTCCCGCGCAGCTCGCCGCCGAACTGGCACGGGTCGATGGCGAACTGCGCGCGCTTCGTCAGCATGTCGCGGAGGCCGCCGCCGCGGAACAGGCCGCGGACGCCCGCCTGCGCGCCGCCGAACGCGCCGCCAATGGCCTTGCCGAAACCCTTGCCGCCGCCCGCGAAGCCCGCGCCGGGGCAGGTGCGCGGGCGGAGGCGCACGAACAGCGGCGGCTGGAAATGGGCCGGTTGTCGGGCGAGCGGTTCCAGTGTCCGCCCCCGCTGCTGCCCCGCATCGGTTTCGTCGCGGCCGAGGTCGGCGAAGCGGCGGTGGAAAGTGGCGCCCATGACCGTCTGCTCGCCGACCGCGACCGCATCGGCCCGGTCAACCTGATCGCCGAAACCGAACTGGCCGAACTGGAGACCGCGCAGGGAGAGACGGCGGCGGAACGCGCCGAACTGGCCGAGGCGGTGCAGCGGCTGCGCGGATCGATCGGCACGTTGAACCGCGAGGGGCGACAGCGGCTGCTGGCGGCGTTCGCGGCGGTCGACGCCCATTTCCGCCGGCTGTTCGCCGCGCTGTTCGAAGGGGGGCAGGCCCGGCTCGAACTGGTCGATGCCGACGATCCGCTGGAGGCCGGCCTCGAAATCCTCGCGCAGCCGCCGGGCAAGCGGCTGCAATCGCTGACCCTGCTCTCGGGCGGCGAACAGGCGTTGACCGCCGTCGCACTGATCTTCGCGCTGTTCCTGACCAACCCCGCACCGATCTGCGTGCTGGACGAGGTCGATGCGCCGCTCGACGATGCGAATATCGACCGCTTCTGCGACCTGCTCGACCGGATGGCGGCGGATACCGACACCCGCTACCTGATCGTCACCCACAATGCCGCGACGATGAGCCGCATGCACCGGCTGTTCGGCGTGACCATGGTCGAACGCGGCATCAGCCGGCTGGTGTCGGTCGATCTCGGCGGGGCGACGACGCTGCTGGCAGCCGAGTAGCGATCGTCGTTCCGGCAGCATGCGCCATCGCGTCGCCGCAAGCGCACGTCCTTGCGTGGCGGCGTCGGGTCGCCTAACCGCGCGCCGAACCGTTGCATATAAGGAGCCCGCCCATGGCCGAGTCCATCAACCGCGTCGTACTCGCCTATTCGGGCGGCCTCGATACCAGCGTCATCCTGAAATGGCTGCAGCAGGAATATAATTGCGAGGTGGTGACGTTCACCGCCGATCTCGGCCAGGGCGAGGAGCTGGAGCCGGCGCGCGCAAAGGCCGAGCTGATGGGCATCAAGCCCGAGCATATCTTCATCGACGACCTGCGCGAGGAATTCGTCCGCGACTTCGTGTTCCCGATGATGCGCTCGAAC
>QFNF01000047.1 GCA_003240755.1 Sphingomonas hengshuiensis
GGGATCGCGACCGATCCGTACAGGTCGTAGCGGTCGATCAGCGCGAACAGTTCGGCCATGTTGCCGGCCAGTTCGGGTTCGAGGCTGCGCGGATCGTCGCGCGTGCCGGCGACGATCACGAGGTTCGCGGCGGTCTGCAACGCCGGGCAGCGGCCATAGGCGTGGACCAGCGCCGCCAGGTTCTTCTTGCTGACGGGCCGTGCCAGCGCGAGGATCACCGGCTTGGCCGGATCGGCGAGGAACCGGTCGATGCGGGCGTCGACCATCGCGTCGGTCCGGGTACCCGCGAACATCGCCAGGTCGCTGCCCGGCGGGATGATGCGGATGCGGCCGGGATCGTAGCTGGCATAGCCGGCATATTGCACCTCCGCCTCGTCGCGCGAGGACGCGATGATGGCATCGGCGTCGGCGATGGCGCGGTCCTCGATGGCGATGCGCCGCTCCAGTCCCGCGGTTTCGGCGCAGTCGGTGCCGAATGCGGCCTGCTTCACCCGGCCGAGCGAATGGGCGGTGAAGAGATAGGGGATGCCGAGCCGTGCCTTCACCGCCGCGGCGACCGCGCCGGCATCGGCATAATGCGCGTGGATCAGGTCGGGACGCCGGTCCAGCCCGTCGATATGCGCGATCAGCGCGTCGACGAAGCTGTCGGTTTCGCGCCACAGCGCTTCCTTGGGCAGGTAGGCGCCGCTGGCCGAGCGCAGGCGGACGATCCGGGTGGTCGCATCGACGACCTCGACCGGGTGCCAGTAATCCTCGCCCAGCGGACCGCCGCGAAAGGCGCGGGTGACGATCTCGGTCCGCGCGATCGCGTCGCTGCGACCGGTGGCGGCGACCAGATCGAGCAGATAGCGGATATGACCGCCGGTATCCGCCGTTACCCCATATTCCACCTCACGCGCACGCAGACAGCCCTGTAACGCGAGGTGCAGGATAAACATTACGGAATTTTCCCGTTCAAAAACGCGGAGTTATTGCCGCTTGGGCAGGAACCGATGCCCACGCGCTTTGTTCCGATGGCGATGGAATCGCCGCTTCGGATCGCCCAGCTCGCCCCGGTCATCTATCCGGTCCCGCCACGCGGCACGGGGGGCACCGAACGGGTGGTGTCCGACCTGACCGAGGCGCTGATGGCGATGGGGCATGACGTCACGCTGATCGCGCCGAGCGACAGCGTGACCACCGCGCGCCATCTGTCGGCGCATCCCAGCCTGTCGGCGCTCCAGGCCTATCACGGACCGGTCGCGCCGGGGGTGCCCGCCGCGCTGGAAGCGGTGCAACTGGGGTTGCTCGCGCGGCATCTGGCCACCTTCGATATCGTCCATTGTCATGGCGAGTTCGCGCATGCCGCGGTGCTGGGCGACCGGATCGGGCACAGCCTGACGACGGTGCACTGGCGGCTGGACGAGCTGGACCGGAAACTGTTCTTCCACAGCTTTCCCGACCTGCCGGTGGCGGCGATCTCCGCCGCGCAGGCGCGCGACCTGCCACGGGCGAACCGTGCGGGGGTGGTGCACCACGGCATTCCCACCGATCGCTTCCGGCCGGGGCCGGGGGGTGGCGGCGTCGCCTTTGTCGGGCGGATGACCGACCAGAAGCGCCCCGATGCCGCGATCCGCGTGGCCCGTGCCGCCGGGCGGCCGATCCGGCTGGCCGGCGGCATCGATGTCGGCAATCCGCGCTATTTCGCCGAACAGGTCGTGCCGCTGCTGGGCGAGGATGCGGTGCATGTCGGCGAGATCGACGACCGCGCCAAGCAGGGATTGCTGGGCGAGGCGGCGGCGCTGCTGTTCCCGATCGACTGGCCCGAACCGTTCGGGCTGGTGATGATCGAGGCGATGGCGTGCGGCACGCCGGTGATCGCATGGGATCGCGGCAGCGTGCGCGAGGTGGTCGACCCCGGCGTCACCGGCTTCATCGTCAGGAGCGAGGACGAAGCGGTGGCGGCGCTGGCGATGATCGGCACGATCGACCGCGCGGGCGTGCGCGAACGGTTCGAGGCGCGCTTCACGGCGGCGCGGATGGCGGAGGATTATGTGGCGATCTATCGCAAGTTGCTGACCCCGCGATGAGGATCGGCCTGATAAGCTGGGCCTATCCGCCCGAAAAGAGCGGCCTGTCGCGCGCGGCCTGCGAGATCGCACAGGCGCTGGCCGGGGCGGGGCATGACGTCCGGGTCGTGACGATGGACCGCACCGACCGCAGCATGGACGGCGCGGTCGAGGTGGTCGGCGCGCGCGCGGGCGGCTGGCTGGCGCGCGCGCGGCGCCTGCCCGGCATCGGCCATCTGTGCGGGCCGGCGATGATCGCGCGGACCGTGCGCCGCCTGCATGCCGAACGGCCGTTCGACGTGATCGAGGCGACGAACTGGTATGCGCCGGGGCTGTGGGTCGCGCTGACCGGGCCGGCGCCGCTGGTCACGCGCAACTCGACGCCGGTCGCGACCAGCGCCGCACGCCCCCGCTCGCTGCGCGACCGGGTCGATCGCTGGGCGGCGGTGACGCTGGAGGCGCTGTCGGCGCGGATGTCGGCCGGGCTGATCTCCAATACCGAGGCGCATGGCGCGAAGGTCGCCGCGCTGTACGGCACGCGGCCGCCGGGGGCGGGCCATGCGGTGATCGGACTGAGCCTGCCGCCGGCGATCGTGGCGGCCGGGCGCGCGGCGCCCTATCCGCCGGGCAATGACGTGCTGCGGATGCTGTTCGTCGGGCGCAACGAACCGCGCAAGGGCACCGACGCGCTGATCGGCGCGCTGCCGGCGCTGGCGGCGGAGGCCGATGCGGGGACGCTGCCCGATTTCCGGCTGACGATGATCGGGCTGCACCGGCAGGAACTCGACCGGCTGCCCCCGGCGGCGCTGCGGCGGATCGACAGCTATCACCGGGTCGAGGACGATGCGTTGCACGCCGCGCTGGCCGCCGCCGATATCGTCGTCGCCCCGTCGCGCTACGAGAGCTTCGGGCTGGTCTATCAGGAGGCGATGACCTTTGGCCGGCCGATCGCGGCGTGCGGCGAGGACCCGAGCGCACGGCTGTTCGTCGGCGGCAGCGGCGCGGGGTTGCTGGCGGACGACTGCACGGCGGATGCGCTGGGCGCGATCGTGCGGCGGATGCTGCGCGATGGCGAGCTGCGACAGGCCTTGTCGACGGCGGCGCGGGTGGCGGCGGGGCGCTTCACCCGCGCCGGCCTCGCCGCCGGGACGGCCGCCGCCTATGTCGCGGCGGTGAACGGGCGAAGCAGCGCGGCCTCGTCGCCGGGGCGCCCGGCGCCCGCCGACATGGCTTCATAGACGCGCGAGCGCTCGATCACGCGCGACCGGGTGAGATAATGGTCGATCGCGCCGGCCAGCGCCAGCGCGGTCGCGTCGAACGGCACCGCCGGGCGTTCGTGGACGGTGCCGGCATAGCGGACATCGGCGCGATTGAGCCGGTACTGGATGTCGGGCCACAATGCCGAGGGCACGCCGTCGACGAGGTTGCGCCGCGGTATCCCGAGCGATCGCAGCCCCTCGCGCTCCGCCGCCCGGGTCAGCCAGCCGAGCGCGGCCAGCAATGCCGCATCGGGCCGTTCGTCGCTGTCGAGCTGCAATACCCAGCCGGTCGCCATCGCCTGCACCCGGTTGCGCTGTGCGGCGAAGTCGCCGGCCAGCGGGTGGCTGCCGACCCGCGCCCATGGCACCCGCGCCGCCAGCGGCGCGGCGTCGCCATCGACCAGGACGATCGCATCGGCGACCTGCGGTCGCAGTGCGTCCAGCAATGCGGCGACGACGTCCGCCTCGCCCGCCCGCGCGATCATGCCGAGCGTGACCGCGTGCGGCATCGGTGTCGCCACCCGCCAGCCATCATCCTCCGCGACGAAGCCCAGCGCCCATGCCGCGTTGCGCCGTGCATGCGGCGCGAGCGCGAAGCCCCGGTCGGGCGCCCGGCCGGTCAGGCTTGCGCGGATCGCATCGCGCACCGCCGCCGCGTCGAACCCGAGACCAGCGACCGCCAGCCCGCAATGGTTGCATTCCGGCATCGCCCGGTCGTGCCAGCGATCATTGCCGCAGATCGGGCAGCGCGGGCCGGCAATCGCTTCGTCCATCGGTCGCGCCCCCTTGCGTTGCGACAAGCGGGAACGCACGACGGTGCCGGCGGTTCGCCGGGGACGGGTTGCGGGGAACGAACATGGACACGATCATCGTTGCGGGCGCCACCGGCGACCTTGGCACCCGGATCACCAGCGCCGCCGTGGCACGCGGCGCGAAGGTGCGCGCGCTGGTGCGACCGGGCACGGCGCGCGACCGCATCGCGCCGCTGGAGGCGATCGGCGCCGATCCATGGCCGGTCGACTTCGGCGATGCCCGGGCACTGGCGCATGCCTGTCGCGGGGTGGTGTGCGTCGTGTCGGCACTGAACGGCCTTGGCGAGACGATCCTCGATACGCAGACGAAGCTGCTCGACGCGGCGCTGGGCGGCGGCGCGGCGCGGTTCATCCCGTCCGACTTCTCGATCGACTATCGCGCGCTGCCGACCGGCACCAACCGCAATTTCGACCTGCGTCGCGCGTTCCGTACCCGGATCGATACCGCGCCGATCATGGCGACCTCCGTCTTCAACGGCGCGTTCGCCGATATGCTCGCCGGACAGATGCCGCTCATCCAGCGGCGGGTACGGCGGGTGCTGTATTGGGGGAGCGCCGATACGAAATTCGCGCTGACCACCAAGGACGATGTGGCGGCGTATACCGCCGCCGCCGCGCTCGACCCCGCCGCCCCGCGCAACCTGCATATCGCGGGGGCGCAGGTCAGCGCACGCGATCTGGCGGCGCTGATGGGCGAGGTGACGGGCCGGCCGTACGGGCTGCTGCGCGCGGGATCGCTCGCGACGCTGGAGCGGATGATCGCGGTGACGCGGCGGCTGTTCCCGGCGAAGGACCAGGTGTTCCCGGCGTGGCAGGGGATGCAGTATCTGCACAACATGTTCGACGGGCGGGCGCCGTCGGCCCCGGTGGACAATGCGCGGTATGACGTGGCGTGGACCGATTTGCGGAGGGTACTGGACCAGCCCATCCGATAAGCCGTTTGTCCTGAGTAGCCATTGAGCTTGTCGAAATGGCGTATCGAAGGACCGTGGCAGGTGCTTCGATACGAGCCTTCGACAAGCTCAGTCTCTACTCAGCACGAACGGTGGGAGCCGGCGCGGTCGGCTCGAACCGCTGCAACGGCAACACCATCCCCGCCACCACGAACCACGTCCGATCGACCGCCGCCGCCACCGACTGGTTCAGCCGCCCCGCCGCGTCGCGGAATGCGCGGCCGAGGGGATGCTCGGGGACGATGCCCAGCCCGACCTCGTTGCTGACCAGCATCAGCGGATGCCGCGCCGCCCGGATCGCGGCGACCAGTTCGGCGTTGCAGCGCGTCACGTCATGTCCGCCGAGCATGATATTGGTCAGCCACAGCGTCAGGCAGTCGACCAGTACCGGCGCTTCCATCGTCCGGATCGTCTGCGCAAGGTCGATCGGGCATTCGACCGTCCGCCATCCCGCGCCACGATCGGCGCGGTGGCGGGCGATGCGGCCGGCCATTTCGGCGTCCCGGCCTTGCGCGGTCGCCACATAGGTCCATGGTCCCGGCAGCGCTTCCATCGCCGCCTGCGCCAGCCGGCTCTTGCCCGAACGGGCGCCCCCTACGAACAAACTCGTCGCCATCTTGCCCTTCGCCTTGGCACGCTCTAAGGGCGCGATTGCGACAGGTTCCCAGAAATGGGATGAAAAGGGAACCCGGAAGCGTGGCTGCTGGCTGCGTCATCCGGGGCTGCCCCCGCAACTGTGACCGGCGAGTCCTGCTCCCCATGCGTGCCACTGGATGCAAATCCGGGAAGGCCGGGCAGGGCGACGACCCGCGAGCCAGGAGACCTGCCCGTCGCGGTTGTCCTTCGCGCGGACGGGGTGTGCCGGGCGATCGAGGGTTTCCTCGCGTGACGACGTCGTTGGGGGTCGTGCGCGTGGGGGACCGGTCCGTCCGCCGCCGCGTGTCGTGCGTGCCCCCTTGTTGGATGCCAAGGGGGGATACCCGAATGAAGACCCGTTTCCTGTTGCTGCCGTGCCTGTTGGCGGCAACGCCGAGCTTTGCGCAGAGCGCGCAATCGACCGCCGGCCTCGAACGCGTGGCGGACCATGACGACGAGATCGTCGTCACCGCCAACCGCGAGGCGCGCCCGGTCGATACCGTCGGCCAGGCGATCACCGTGCTCGACACCGCCACCATCGAACAGCGTCAGGCGGTGGTCGTGTCCGACCTGCTGCGCCAGACGCCGGGCGTGACCGTCACCCGCAACGGCGGCCCCGGCACGACGACCGGCGTCAACATCCGCGGCGCCGACAGCGACCAGACCGTGGCGCTGATCGACGGGGTGAAGCTGAACGACCCGTCGTCGCCCGGCGGCGGGTTCAATTTCGGCAACCTGCTGGTCGGCAACATCGCCCGCATCGAAGTGCTGCGCGGCGCGCAGTCGGTGCTGTGGGGCAGCCAGGCGATCGGCGGCGTCATCAACCTCATCACCCGCCAGCCGACCGAGGAACTGGCGGTCAACGCCCGTGCCGAGGGCGGATCGTTCGGCACCGGACAGGGTTTCGCCAACGTGTCGGGCAGGGCCGGCCCGGTATCGGCCAGCATCGGCGGCGGATTCTTCACCACCGACGGCATTTCCGCCTATGCGCCGGGCCGCGAGAAGGACGGCTATCGCAACTATGGCGCGAACGGCAGCGTCGCGGTGGCGCTGGCCGAGGGCGTGTCGGTCGATGTGCGCGGCTTCTATTCCAACGGGCGGACCGAAATCGATGGGTTCCCCGCGCCCAGCTTCACCTTCGGCGATACCCGTGAATATGGCGATTCGGAACAATGGACCGGCTATGCCGGCCTGAACGCCGCGCTGTTCGACGGCCGCTTCCGCAACCGCATCGGCTATGCCCATACGCAGAGCAACCGGACCAACACCGATCCCGACGGCACGCCGACCGAAACCTTTCGCGGCAAGGGGCGCAACGACCGCATCGATTATCAGGGAACGTTCGACCTGACCGACGCGGTGTTCGCGACCTTCGGCGTCGAGCGCGAAGTGTCGCGTTTCACCACCGCCAGCTATGGCGGTCCGGCGACCACCGGCCGCGCGCGGCTGCTGGGCGTCTATGGCCAGTTGGCGGTCACGCCGGTCGAACATCTGACGCTGACCGGCGGCGTGCGCCATGACGACCACAATATCTTCGGCGGCGCGACCGTGTTTTCGGGCAGCGGCGTGTGGTCGCCCAACGGCGGCAACACGACGCTGCGCGCCAGCTATTCCGAAGGGTTCAAGGCGCCGACCTTGTACCAGTTGCAAAGCGAGTATGGCAACGCGCTGCTGACCCCCGAGCGCTCGCACGGCTGGGATGCCGGCGTGACCCAACGCGGCCTCGACGGCGCGGTGGAGGCGAGCGCGACGTGGTTCGACCGCACGTCGAAGGACCTGATCGTGTTCGTGTCCTGCCCGGCCAGCGGCACCGGCATCTGCGCCGGACGCCCGTTCGGCACCTATGACAACATCCAGCGCGCTGAGGCGAAGGGGCTGGAATTCGCGCTGCGCCTGCGTCCGGTCGAAGCGTTCACCGTGGCGGCTGCCTATACGTGGCTGGAGGCGGAGAACCGGTCGGCCGGTACGGCCAATTTCGGGCGCCGCCTGCCGCGGCGTCCGTCGGACAGCCTGACGGTCAATGCCGATTATCGCTTCGCGTTCGGGCTTGCGACCGGCGCGACCGTGACGATGGTCGGCGACAGCTTCGACAATGCCTCGAACGCCCGGCGGCTCGACGGCTATGTCCTGACCGACCTGCGCGCGTCGTTCCCGGTGACGGAGCGGGTCGAGGTCTATGGGCGCGTCGAGAACCTGTTCGACGAACGTTACCAGACGATCTTCCAGTACGGGACGCCCGGCCGCGCCGCCTATGGCGGCGTGCGCGTGCGCTACTGATGGACGACCTCGCCGAATTCTGCGCGCATGGGGGGCGGGTCGCCGCCGCCGCGCGCGCGTTCGGCGGGGACGACTGGATCGACCTGTCGACCGGGATCGCGCCATGGCCGTACGACCATGGCGCGATCGATCCTGACTGGACCCGTTTGCCCGAGCCGGCCGAACTGGCGGGGCTCGAAGCGGCGGCGGCGCGGGCCTTCGGGGTGAACGACCCGGCGCGGGTCGTGGCGGTGCCGGGCACCGATCTTGCGCTCAGGCTGCTGGCGGTGATCCTCGCCGCCGAACGCCCGGCGGTGGTGCGGCCGGGCTATGCCGGCCATGCCGCGGCGTGGGGGCAGGCGCGCAGCGTCGCCGCGGGCGCCGATCCGGGCGACGCCGACCTGCTGGTGCTGGCCAGCCCGGCCAATCCCGACGGGCGGGTGACGCCGCCCGACCGGCTGCGCGCGCTGGCCGCACGGATGACGGTGATCGTCGATGAAGCCTATGCCGATCCCGACCCGGGGCTTGGCGCGGAAGCATCGGACCGGCTGGTCGTGCTGCGCTCCTTTGGCAAGTTCCATGGCCTGCCGGGGCTGCGGCTCGGCTTCGTGATCGCTGGCGCGGGGGTGGCCGGGGCGCTGCGCCACCTGCTCGGCGACTGGCCGGTATCGGCGGGCGCAGTGGCGATCGGGTCCGCCGCCTATGCCGACCGGAGCTGGATGGCGGGGCAGGTCGAACGGATCGACACGGTCGGCGCGCTGCTCGACCTCGCATTGGCCGATAGCGACGTGATCGGTCATGCCCCGCTGTTCCGGCTGGTGCGGACGCCCGACGCGCATCGCCTGTTCCGTCATCTGTGCCGCCATGCCATCCTGACGCGCCCGTTCGCCGACCGGCCCGACGCCCTGCGGATCGGCCTGCCGCCCGATGGCGCGACGCTGGCCCGCCTTGCCACTGCCCTGATGGAGTATGATCGATGACCGAGACGCCCGAGGATCATGCCCGGCACAATGCGCGGATGCAGCGCATGGCCGTCGCCCGCGAAAAGATGCAGGCGCGTCGCACGCTCGAACGCGGGCTGCTGATCGTCCATACCGGCAACGGCAAGGGCAAGTCGTCGAGCGCGTTCGGCATGGCGATCCGCAGCATCGGCTGGGGCATGCGCGTCGCGATCCTGCAGTACGTCAAGGGCAAGTGGGAGACGGGCGAGCGCAACTTCTTCGACGCGCATCCCGACCTCGCCAGCTTCGAGGTGATGGGCGAAGGCTTCACCTGGGAGACGCAGGACCGCGCACAGGACATCGCCGCCGCGCAGGCCGCGTGGGAACGGTCGAAGGAGATGATCCTCGACCCCGCCATCGACTTCGTGATCCTCGACGAACTGAACATCGTCCTGCGGGACGATACGCTGCCCATCGCCGACATCGTCGCGTTCCTGCAGGATCGCCCCCTCACCAAGCATATCTGCATCACCGGCCGCAACGCGAAGCCCGAATTGCTGGCGATCGCCGATCTCGTGACCGAGTTCGGCGAGGTGAAGCATCCCTATCACGCCGGGTTCAAGGCGCAGAAGGGCGTCGAATATTGATCCGCGCGTTCGCCCTGCTCGCCGCCGCGCCATGGCTGGTGTCGGCCGCGCCGCGGCTGCCGCGGATCGTGTCGATCAACCCGTGCGTCGACGCGGTGCTGCGCCATGTCGCCGATCCGGCGCAGATCGTGGGGATCAGCCATTATTCGCAGGACGCCCGTGCGACCTCGGTGCCGCTCGGCTGGTCCGCTCGGTTCCACGCGACGTCCGGCACGGCGGAGGAGGTGGTCGCGCTGCGCCCCGACATCGTGCTGGCCGGCCCGCATGTCGAACCGGCGACGATCGCGGCGTTGCGGCGGCTGAGGATCGCGCTGGTCCAGTATCCGGTGGCGGAATCGGTGCCCGAAAGCGTGGCGCAGGTCCGCGCCATCGCCACCGCGACCGGCCATGCCGATCGTGGTACGGCGCTGGCGGCGCGGATCGCGGCGGCGGCGGCGCCTTCGGCCGTGCGACCGGTCGGGGCGCTGGTGTGGCAGGGGAACGGGCTGGTCCCCGGCAGCGGCACGCTGACCGACGACCTGCTGAAACGCGCGGGATTTCGTAACATGAGTGCGAAATACGGGCTGAGGCAATGGGACGTCCTGCCGCTGGAATATCTGATCGCCGATCCGCCGCGCGTGCTGCTGTCGACCGCGCCGGCTGGGGTGCAGGACGACCGGATGACCGGTCATCCGGCGGTGCGGCGGCTCGGGCGGCACATCACCGTCGTGCCCTATCCCACCCGGCTGATGAACTGTGGCGGGCCGACGATCATCGCGGCGATGGCGCGGCTGCGGCAGGTGCGCAGGGGAGTGGGCGGATGAACCGGCTGACCATCGGCCTGATCGTGGCGCTGCTGCTCGCCGCCTGCCTGTCGGTCGCGGCGGGCAAGGTGTGGGTCCCGCTGGATGCATGGACGGTTGAAGATCCGCGTTCCATCATCATCATCGAACTCCGCCTCCCCCGCACCTTGCTGGCCATGCTGGTCGGCGCGGCGCTGGGGCTGTCGGGAGCGGTGATGCAGGGCTATCTCCGCAACCCGCTGGCCGATCCGGGGTTGTTCGGCGTGTCGTCCGGCGCGGCGTTCGGCGCGGTGCTGGCGCTGTATTTCGGCTATGCCGCGCAGATGTGGTTGCTGCCCGGTTTCGCCCTGACCGGCGCGGGGATCGCGATGACCCTGCTGGCACTGATCGCCGGACGATCGGGCAGCCTGATCCTGTTCACGCTCGGCGGGATGATCCTGACGAGCATCGCCGGGTCGGTGACCGCGCTGGCCATCAGCCTTGCGCCGACGCCGTTCGTGTCGTCGCAGATCGTGGGGTGGTTGATGGGCGCGCTGACCGATCGTAGCTGGGACGACGTGAAGATCGCCGCGCCGCTGATCGGGATCGGCATGGCGTTGCTGGCGACCACCGCACGGTCGCTCGACGCGCTGACGCTGGGCGAGGCGGCGGCACGGTCGATGGGGGTGGATCCGGTGCGGCTGCAACGGCTGGTGATCGCCGGCATCGCGCTGAGCGTCGGTGCGTCGGTCGCGTCGGCGGGGATCATCGGCTTCGTCGGGTTGATGGTGCCGCATCTCGTGCGGCCGCTGGCAGGCAACCGCCCGTCGGCGATCCTGCTGCCCTCGGCGCTGGGCGGGGCGGTGCTGCTGACGCTGGCGGACAGCCTCGTGCGGCTGGCCCCGACCGTCAGCGAACTGCGCCTCGGTATCGCCATGTCGATGCTGGGCGGGCCGTTCTTCCTCTATCTGCTCATCGCGATGCGGCGGAGACTGGCATGACCGAACTGGTGGCCGATGCGGTGCGCCTGACGCTGGGCGGGCGGCGTGTGCTGGACGATGTGTCGTTCGCCTTCCGGCCCGGACGGGTGAGCGCGCTGCTGGGCGCGAACGGGGCGGGCAAGTCCAGCCTGCTCGCCTGCCTCGCCGCGCTGCGCCGGCCGGATGGCGGCGCGGCGCGACTCGGCGGATCGGACGTGCAGGCGCTCGACCGCCGGGTCCGCGCCCGCGCGATCGGGTTGTTGCCGCAAGCCGCCGATGTGCACTGGGACATCGACGTCCAGACCTTGGTCGGGCTGGGGCGGTTCGCGCATCGCGGGCGGTGGGGCGAGACGCAGGCGGACCGCGATGCGGTGGCGGCGGCGCTGGCGGCGACCGACATGACCGGGTTCGCCACGCGCGGGGTCGAACGGCTGTCGGGCGGCGAGCGGGGCCGGGCGCTGCTGGCGCGGGTGCTGGCGGGCGAGCCCGACTGGCTGCTGGCCGACGAACCGCTCGCCAGTCTCGACCCCGCACATCAGCTTGATGTGCTGGCGCGGTTGCGCGGCGTGGCGAGCGGGGGGCGGGGCGTGGTGCTGGTGCTGCACGACCTGCATCTGGCGGCGCGGGTCGCCGACGATGCGGTGCTGCTGAAGGACGGGCGCGTCGTCGCGTCGGGCGCCGCCGACGACGTGCTGACCCCGGCGGCGATCGCCGAGGCATATGGCATCGACGTCGAGATCGGCCGTACGCCGCGCGGGCATCGCTACATCCTGCCGGTCGCGCGGTGATCGCACTGGCGGCGCTGATCGTCGAAGCGGCGTTCGGCTATCCGCGGCGGTGGTGGCATCCGGTGATGGCGGTCGGCGCGCTGATCGCGGGCGTCGAGCGGCGCTGGAACCGGCGGCGGCGGCGGGAGGGGGTGGCGCTGGTCGTGCTGCTCCTCGCGCTGTCGGTGGTGCTGGGACTGGCGATCGAGCGGCTGGGGACGGTGGCGACGGTGCTGGTCGCGACGACCGGTCTCGCGCAGCGCAGCCTGGACGATCATGTCGCGGCGGTGGCGCGGCCGCTGGCGGCGGGCGACATGGCCGCGGCGCGCGCGGCGGTGGCGATGATCGTCGGGCGCGATACCGCCACGCTGGACGACGCGGGCGTGGCGACGGCGGCGATCGAGAGCCTGGCGGAGAGCTTCTGCGACGGGGTGGTCGCGCCGGCGATCGCTTTGCTGCTGTTCGGGCTGCCCGGATTGTTCGCAGTGAAGGCGATCAACACCGCCGATTCGATGGTCGGGCATCGCACCCCCGGGCTGCGCGCGTTCGGCTGGGCATCGGCAAGGGCGGACGATGCCGTCAACTTCGTGCCCGCGCGACTGGCGGGGGCGTTGGTGGCGATCGCCGGGCGGGGCGGCTGGCGCACGATGTGGCGCGATGCCGCCGGCCACGCATCGCCCAATGGCGGCTGGCCCGAGGCGGCGATGGCCGGGGCGCTGGGGCGGCGGCTGGGCGGGCCGGTGACATATGACGGCGATGTGGCGGCGCGCGCCGTACTGGGCGACGGGCCGCCGCCCGGCGCGCGCGACCTTTTCGCGGCGCTGCGCGTCTATCGCACCGCCTGTCTGCTGCTGTGGCTGCTGATCGGAGGGATCGCATGGGCGCGGTGATGATCCAGGGGACCGGATCGGACGTGGGCAAATCGGTGCTGGTCGCCGGGCTGTGCCGGCTGCTGACCAATCGCGGGCTGACCGTGCGGCCGTTCAAGGCGCAGAACATGTCGAACAACGCCGCGGTCTGTGCCGATGGCGGCGAGATCGGCCGGGCACAGGCGTTGCAGGCGATGGCGTGCCGCGCCGCGCCGACGACGACCATGAACCCGGTACTGCTGAAACCGCAGAGCGATCGTACCGCGCAGCTCATCGTCGACGGTCGGGTCGCGGGCGTCATGGCGGCGGGCGATTATCGGCGGCGAAGGCCCGAATTGCTGGGCGCGGTGCTGTCGGCCTATCGCCGGTTGGCACGCGACGCCGATATCGTGATCGTCGAGGGGGCGGGGTCGCCGGCCGAGATCAACCTGCGCGCCGGCGACATCGCCAATATGGGGTTTGCCCGGGCGGCGCGGGTGCCGGTGGTGCTGGCCGGCGATATCGATCGCGGCGGGGTGATCGCCGCGCTGGTAGGGACGCAGGCGGTGATCGACCCGGCCGACGCGGCGATGATCCGCGGCTTCGTGGTCAACAAGTTCCGTGGCGATCCGGCGCTGTTCGACGACGGCCGCGCCGGGATCGTGGCGCGGACCGGGTGGCGCGATATCGGGCTGGTGCCGTGGCTGGCCGATGCCGCGCTGCTGCCGGCCGAGGATGCGGTGGCGCTGGGGCGCGGCGTGGCGGGTGGCGACGGGCCGTTGATCGCGGTGCCGATGTTGTCACGCATCGCCAATTTCGACGATTTCGACGCCCTTGCGCATGATCCGGGCGTCCGGTTGCGGATGGTGCCGCCGGGCCAGCCGCTGCCGGGCGACGCGGCGCTGGTCATCCTGCCGGGAACGAAGGCGACGATCGCCGACCTCGCCTTTTTCCGGGCGCAGGGGTGGGACATCGACCTTGCCGGCCATGTCCGGCGCGGGGGACAGGTGCTGGGGATCTGCGGCGGATATCAGATGCTCGGCACCCATATCGCCGATCCGGACGGGATCGAGGGGCCGGCGGGCAGCGTCGCCGGGTTGGGGCTGCTGCCGGTCCGGACGGTGATCGCGCGCGCCAAGACGACGCGGCCGGTAATCGGCACGCTGGCGGGCGGCGCGACCTTTGCCGGGTATGAAATCCATGCCGGGGTGAGCGAGGTCGAAACCGGTACGCCGCCGCTGCTGCGCTTTGCCGACGGAACGCCCGATGGCGCGACCGCGCGCGACGGGCAGATCGGCGGCTGCTATGTCCATGGCCTGTTCGACGGGGCCGGGGCGCGTGCGGCGCTGCTGGCGCGGATCGGCGGAAGCGCCGACCCGCTCGACCGGCGCGAGCGGATCGACGCCGCGCTCGACGGGGTGGCGCGGGCGCTGGCGACGGCGCTCGATATCGATGCACTATTGGATATCGCGGGAGAAGCGGTTTGATCGACGGGATACGCGCGCATCTGGACGCGCTGGCGAAGCCGCGCGGGGCGATGGGGCGGCTGGAGGCGCTGGCGATCGAACTGGCGCAGACGCAGCAGCGGGTCGATGCGCGGACCTTTCCCCGCCGCGCGGTGCTGTTCGCCGCCGACCATGGCTGTGTCGGGGAAGGGGTGTCGGCATGGCCGTCGGACGTGACGCAGATGATGGTCGCGACGATCATGGGCGGGCGGGCGACCAGCAACGCGCTGGCCGCCGCCGCCGATTGTCCGCTGCGGCTGGTCGATGTCGGGATGATGGGGCCGCGCGTTACCGGCGGCCCCCCGTTCCGCGATGCGCGGGTCGGCGACGGCAGCGCGCCGCTGGGGCAGGAACCGGCCCTGACCCCGGCGCAGTTCGATGCGGCGTGGGCGGTCGGCGCCAGCGAAGCCGATGCCGCGATCGACGACGGCGCGGTGCTGCTGATCGCGGGAGAGATGGGGATCGGCAACACGACGCCTGCCGCCTGCCTGACCATGTTGCTGGCCGGGATCGATCCGGACATCGCGGTCGGGCGCGGGGCGGGGGCGGACGATGCGGTGCTGGCGACCAAGCGCGCGGTCGTCGCGGCGGCGTCCGCGCGGGCAGCGGCAGAGGCGGACAGGCGCCGCGCCATCGCCGGCATCGCCGGGTATGAGATTGCGGCGATGGCGGGCTTCTATGCGGCCGGCGCGGCGCGGGGGGCGACGTTGCTGCTCGACGGCTATGTCGCGACCGCCGCCGCGCTGATCGCACAGGCGCTGGCGCCGGGCAGCGCGCGGGCGATGATCGCGGCGCATCGTTCCGCCGAACCGGGGCATGGCGCCGCGCTCGCCGCGCTTGGCCTGACGCCGATACTCGACTGGGAAATGCGGCTGGGCGAGGGCAGCGGGGCGCTGGTGGCGCTGCCGTTGCTCGATGCGGCGGCGGCGTTGCTGAACGACGTCGTGCGGCTCGACTCGATCGGGGCGGACCGTGCCGACTGAAGCGCCACGCTGGGCGCCCCCGTTGCTGGCGATCCAGTTCCTCACCCGGTTGCCGGTGCCGGTCCTCGCCCGGTTGACGGCGGAGCAGGCGGCGAATGGACTGGCGCGGGCGCTGGCGTGGTTGCCGCCGGTCGGGTCGCTGATCGGCGCGGTGACGGCGCTGGTCTTCGTCGGCGCACAGGCGTTCTGGCCGGTATGGATCGCGGCGGTGCTGGCGCTGATGGTCGAGGCGCTGCTGACCGGCGCGTTCCACGAGGATGCCGTCGCCGATTTCTGCGATGCGTTCGGCGGGACGGCCGGCGGGGAGCGCGCGCTGGCCATCATGAAGGACAGCCGTATCGGCAGCTATGGCACGCTGGGGCTTGGGCTGGTCGTGCTGCTGCGCACCGGAGCGATGGTCGCGTTGCCGCCGCCGCTGGCGGTTGCGGCGATCGTCGGCGCGGCGACGGCGGGGCGGCTGTGCGCGGTGACGCTGGCGGCGATGGTGGCACCGGTCGGACAGGGATCGGCGGCGCGGGCCGGGCGGATGCCGCCGGCGCGGCTGGCGCTGGCCATGCTGCTGGCGCTGCCCGGTATCGCGCCGGTGCTGTGGGCGCGGCCGGCGGCGACGATCGCCGCGCTGGTGGCGATGGCGGTGCTGCTGGGGTGGCTGCGGCGCTTTCTGTTGCGGCGGATCGGGGGGAGCACCGGCGACTGCCTGGGGTTTGCCGCGGCGATCGGGCAATCGGCGTTGCTGCTGGCGGTCGCGGCGCGGTGAACGTCCTGCTGCTGCGCCATCCGCCGGTCGCCGCCGCGTGGAAAGGGCGCTGCTATGGCCGGTCCGACATGGGGTGGAGCCGCGCCGGATGGGCGATGGCACGTCGCGTCGCCGGCGAGATGGCGCCGGTCGACGCGATCGTCCATTCGGGCGCGATCCGCACCCGGCGCCTGGCCGAGCGGATCGGCGCGGCGCAGCGCGTGCCCGTCACCGCCGACCCCCGTTGGCTGGAGCGTGACTTCGCCGCGTGGGAGGGGCGGTCGTGGGACGCGATCTGGCGGGAAAGCGGTGCGGCGATGGACGGCATGATGACCGACCCGGACACCTACCGGCCCGGCGGCGGCGAGACCGGTCGCGATCTGGCCGATCGGGTACGGGCGGCATGGGCCGCGCTGCCCGGTGCCGCCACGGTGCTGGTCGTGGCCCATGGCGGACCGATCGCGACGCTGCGCGCGCTGCACGCCGGCGCACCGATCCCGCGCGCGGTCGATTTCATTCCCGCCTGCGGCGAGGTCGTGACGCTTCAGCGCTGCCAGTAGCGGACGTAGTCGACCTGCATCGCTTGCGGGAATTTGCTGTCGTCGATGCCCCGCTTGCCGCCCCAGTCGCCGCCGACCGCGACGTTCAGGATCAGATGGAACGGCCGGTCGAACGGCCAGGCTGCCTTGCCGCCGGGCTGGTCGTTGGCGACGCGCATATAGCCGCGGCCGTCGACGCCGATGGTGATCGCCTGCGGGCTCCAGTCGAGCTGGTAATTGTGCCACTGTCCGCACGCGGTCGGCAGCTTCATCGACCCGCCGCGCTGCGTGCCCCTGGCATGGTTGAACGCACCGGTATGGAGCGTCGCATGGACCATGTCGGGTTCGTAGCCGACCAGTTCGAGGATATCGATCTCGCCCGCATCGGGCCATTTGCCGTCGGGCGGCAGCATCCACAGCGCCGGCCAGATGCCGCGCCCGCACGGCAGCTTCGCGCGGATGTCGTAGAAGCCGTAGCCCATCGGCCTGGCCGACACGATCCGGGCGGAGGTATAGGCCTGTCCGCCGGCATCGGCGCCCCTGGGCGTTTCGCGCCGCGCCTCGATCACCAGCGCGCCCTTTTCGACACGGGCATTGGCCGGGGTGTTGGCGGGCGAATAATATTGGCGTTCGTTGTTATGCCACCCGTCGCGATTGCGGCTGGTGTCGAAGCGCCAGTGCGCCGGATCGATCGTCCTGCCCGAAAACTCGTCGGCAAAGGTGGGCGGGGTGGCCGGCGGCGCGATCGCCACATCGACCGCATGGTTGCCGGCGCCCAGCGCCGGCGTGTCCTGCGCCGGTGCCGTCGCGCCGAGGCCGAGGGTGACGGCCGCCCATATCATCCGCATCGCTCAAGCTCCCGCGATCGCGCCCGTGATCCGGCGCTTCGCCGATACCGTACGAAGGGCACCCGTCCGCACGCAACCCCCGTACGGGATCGACCGTTCCAGCCCCGATCTTTCTCGACGGAGCAGACGGATGACGGTGGAACAGTTCGACTATCGCGATGGCGACACGGTGTTGCAGGCCGGGGTGGCGTTTCCGGCGGGCACGGCAAGCGCGCCGGCGGTCCTGATCGCGCACCAATGGGCCGGGCGCGGCGAGGCCGAGCACAAGACCGCCGGACGGCTGGCCGGGCTCGGCTATGTCGGCATCGCGATCGACCTGTTCGGCAAGGCCGTGCAGGGCGACCCGGCGGGCGACAACAGCCACCTCATCAACCCGTTGCTGTCGGACCGCGCCGCGCTGTTGCAGCGGATGCGCGCCGCCGTCGCCTTCGCCGCCACGCTCGACCGGGTGGATGCGGCGCGCATCGCGGCGATCGGATACTGCTTTGGCGGGCTGTGCGTCCTCGACCTCGCGCGCGGCGGCGCGGACGGGGTGCTGGGCGTGGTCAGCCTGCACGGGATGCTCGATGGTACCGGGCTGAACTATGACGGCGCGATTGCGGCCAAGGTGCTGGTCGAACATGGCTGGCGCGACCCGATGGCGGCGCCGGACAAGGTGCTGGCCTTTGCCGAGGAGATGGGCGGCCGCGACGCCGACTGGCAGCTCCACGCCCATGGCCGGGCGATGCACGCCTTCACCAACCCCCATGCCGCCGCGCCGGACAAGGGCATGGCCCATGACGCCGATGCCGATCGCCGGTCGTGGGAATCGACCACCGCGTTCCTGGCCGAGCTGTTCTGATCGGGTTGCCGGGCCGACGCCCGCGCCCCATCTATCGCGGACACGAAGGAACGACCATGACCGACTATCGCAAGACCGACGCGGCGATCGCCCGCCTGACGCCGGAACAATTCCATGTCACGCAGGAAAGCGGCACCGAGCGGCCCGGCACCGGCGCATATCTGCACGAGAAGCGTGCCGGCATCTATGTCGACATCGTGTCGGGCGAACCGCTGTTCGCATCGGCCGACAAGTTCGATTCGCATTGCGGCTGGCCGAGCTTCACCAAGCCGATCG
>QFNF01000062.1 GCA_003240755.1 Sphingomonas hengshuiensis
GCCGCCGACGTCGAGGAAGTTGGCCGGGAACATGCCGTTCAGCTTGATGATGTCCATCGTCGCCATGGCGAGGCCGGCGCCGTTGACCATGCAGCCGATATCGCCGTCGAGCTTGATGTACGCCAGGTCGTACTTCGACGCTTCCAGTTCCATCGCGTCTTCTTCGGTCGTGTCGCGCAGTTCCATCAGGTCCTTGTGACGGAACATGGCGTTGCCGTCGAAGCCGACCTTCGCATCGAGCACGACCAGCTTGTCGTCCTCGGTGACGGCGAGCGGGTTGATCTCGATCTGCTCGGCATCGGTGCCGAGGAACGCGTCATACAGCTTCGAGGCGACGCTGGCGGCCTGCTTGGCGAGGTCGCCCGTCAGTTCGAGCGCGGCGGCGACGGCGCGGCCGTGATGCGGCATGAACCCGGTCGCGGTGTCGATGTCGATCGAGTGGATCTTTTCGGGCGTGTCGTGCGCCACGGTTTCGATGTCCATGCCGCCCTCGGTCGAGGCGACCATCGAGACGCGGCCGGTCGCGCGGTTGACCAGCAGCGCGAGGTAGAATTCCCTGGCGATATCGACGCCGTCGGTCACGTACAGGCGGTTGACCTGCTTGCCCGCGTCGCCGGTCTGGATCGTGACCAGCGTGTTGCCGAGCATGTCGGTGGCAGCCGCGCGCACTTCGTCGGCGGTCCTGGCGAGGCGGACGCCGCCCTTGGCATCGGGGCCCAGTTCCTTGAACTTGCCCTTGCCCCGGCCGCCGGCATGGATCTGCGCCTTGACGACATACAGCGGCCCGGGCAGCTTCGACGATGCTTCGACCGCTTCCTCGACGGTCATCGCCGAGAAGCCGGCGGGGACCGGCACGCCGAACTTCGCGAGCAGTTCCTTGGCCTGATATTCGTGAATGTTCATGGGATTCGCCTTCCGCCTCTCGGGTGGTGTCACCGAAGTTTGCTAAGTTGCCGCGCGT
The DNA here is from genome assembly GCA_003240755.1 of Sphingomonas hengshuiensis. GTDB lineage: Bacteria > Pseudomonadota > Alphaproteobacteria > Sphingomonadales > Sphingomonadaceae > Sphingomonas > Sphingomonas hengshuiensis_A. Next base: position 962 of record QFNF01000062.1, read on the forward strand.
AAAGCACATGCGGCGCGGCAAATCCAGTCCGAAAGCGCTTTAATGCAATTGCGTCGCAAATGCTTTACCGTAGAAGGCGTCGCATTGTCGCCTGCGAGCCGCTATATCGCCGCGATGCACTGGGCAATCGGCATCCTCCTGTTCGTCGCGACCCTGATCTTCATGGAAGGGTTCGCCTATGTCGCGCATCGCTGGCTGATGCACGGCCCCGGCTGGTTCCTGCATGCCAGCCACCATGCCCCGCGCCACGGCAACTGGGAATGGAACGACCTGTACGCGGCGATCTTTGCGGTGCCGTCGATCGTGCTGTTGCTGGGCGGGGTGCAGTGGGGCTGGTGGCCGGGGACGATCTGGATCGGTGCGGGGATCGCCGCATATGGCGCCATCTATTTCGGATTCCACGACATCATTGTCCACCGCCGGCTCAACCACCGCTATCTGCCCCGGTCGAGCTACATGAAGCGGATCATCTCCGCCCACCGGCTGCACCATGTGGTCGAAAGCAAGCACGGCACGGTCAGCTTCGGTTTCCTGTGGGCGCCGAAGCCCGAGGAGCTGAAAGCCGAACTCAGGCGGCGCGGCAATGCCGGGGTGCGGGCGCCGGCCGCGCAGACATGCGACCCGGTCGAGCATCCGTGACGCCGCAGGGGTGGCAGGCGCGGCTGCTGTCATGGGCGCTGGCGATCTTCGCCACGCTGGCGATGGTCGGCGCGGTCGCGACGATGTCGACCGATGGCGGATCGCCGCGCCCGGCGTCCGAAGCCGGCACGGGCAACGAGCGCCGCGCCGGTCCGCGGACCGGGGAGGCACCGCCGGCCCCCTTCACCACCGGCGCGCCCCGTGTCGAAACGCCCGACAGCATCGCCATCAACCGACAGGCGGAGGCGACGCGGACGGTCTCGCGCTGGCTGGAGGTGCTGACCTATGCCGTGCTGGCGCTGGTCGCCGTGCTGGCGGTCGGGGTGTTGGCGCTGTTCCGCATCGCGCAGGCGCTGAACGACCGGAACGCCTGACCGCGTGATCGACGATCCGTTCTTCTACCTGGTCGCTGTCATCGCGGTGGCGATGCAAGGGCTGGCCAAGGGCGGCTTTGCCGGGATGGGGGCGCTGTCGATGCCGTTGCTGGCGCTGGCGATCGACCCGGTACGCGCCGCCGCGATCCTGCTGCCGATCCTGATCGTGCAGGACGTGGTGGGCGTGTGGGCATTCCGGCGGACGTTCGACCGCCATGTGCTGGCGTGGATGCTGCCGGGTGCGGCGGTCGGCATCGCACTCGGCTACGGTTTTGCCGCATCGGTGCCCCCGTCGGCGGTACTGGCCGCGGTCGGGCTGATCTCGATGCTGTTCGGCGCATGGCGGCTGTGGACCGAACGGCGCGGCATGCCGGTGGCCAGCCGGTCGCCGGGCTGGGTAGGCAGCCTGTTCGGAGTGCTGTCCGGCATCACCAGCCAGATCGCGCATGCGGGCCAGCCGCCCTACCAACTGTGGGTATTGCCGCGCCAGTTGCCGCGCGACATGCTGGTGGGCACGACCGCGCTGTTCTTCTGCGCGGTCAACTGGCTGAAGGTCCCGGCCTATCTCGGGCTTGGCCAGTTCACGCGGGCCAATCTGCTGACCTCCGCCGCGCTGCTGCCGGTGGCGATCGCCACGACGTTCGGCGGGGTGTGGCTGGTGCGGCGGGTGTCGGCGAAGCGTTTCTATACGCTGATCTATGTGCTGATGATCGCGGTCGGGGCGAAGCTGGTGTGGGACGGGGTGGCCTGATCCGGGGGATGGCGACGCGGATGCGGGCGTTGCGTCCGCAGCACCACCCCGCCGCCGTCCTGCGGACGGTGCACGGGGAGGGTTATCGGTACTTCGGCGCCCGCTGCGCCACCCGCGGGCGCGGGTGGTCGCCACAAGGGCGCGTCCTCAGTCGAACAGGCTCGACACCGATGCTTCCTCCGCGATCCGGCGGATCGCCTCGGCGAGCAGCGGCGCGATCGTCAGGTGGCGGATCTTCGTGCCGCCGGCGATCACGTCATGGTTGCCGATCGAATCGGTGATGACCAGTTCCTCCAGCGCCGACGCCTCGACGCGGGCGACCGCGCCGCCCGACAGGACGCCGTGGGTGCAATAGGCGACCACCCCGACCGCGCCGGCCTGTTTCAGCGCGGCGGCGGCGTTGCACAGCGTGCCGGCCGAATCGACGATATCGTCGATCAGCACGCAGAAGCGGCCCTCCACATCGCCGATGATGTTCATGACTTCCGATTCGCCGGCACGCTCGCGCCGCTTGTCGACGATCGCGAGCGGGGCGTTGTGCAGCCGCTTGGCAAGGCTGCGCGCGCGGACCACGCCGCCGACGTCGGGCGACACGACCATCAGATTATGTTCGCCGAACCGGGTCTTGATATCCTCCGACATCACCGGCGCGCCGTAGAGATTGTCGGTCGGGATATCGAAGAAGCCCTGGATCTGCCCGGCGTGAAGGTCGACGCACAGCACGCGGTCGGCACCGGCTTCGGTGATGATGTTGGCGACCAGCTTGGCCGAGATCGGGGTGCGGGGGCCGGGTTTGCGGTCCTGCCGCGCATAGCCGAAATAGGGGATGACGGCGGTGATGCGCCGCGCCGACGCGCGTTTCAGCGCGTCGATCATGATGAGCATTTCCATCAGGTTGTCGTTGACCGGATAGCTGGTCGACTGGACGACGAACACGTCCTCGCCGCGGACATTTTCCAGCACCTCGACGAAGATTTCCTCGTCGGCGAAGCGGCGGACGCTGGCCCTGGTCAGCGGAATCTCCAGATAGTCCGCGATCGCGGTCGACAGGGGAAGGTTGGAATTGCCCGCCAGCAGCTTCATGGGTGCGCCCGTATCCAT
>QFNF01000048.1 GCA_003240755.1 Sphingomonas hengshuiensis
TCTGCTCGTCCGTCAGCCAAAACAGATCGCTCATGCCAGTCTCCTTGCGGAGCCTGAATCAGATCGCCGCCCTCATATCAATGGGTCCTGACCCTAGCAAGCTCAACCCTTCTAAACCTTTCAATGGAATCCATGCTCTATACCTCTGCCATCTAAACAGAGCAGCAAACTACGTCTCCCCCCTATATACTATAGAGGGAATGGCGTACTTTTGGTTGCGCTCCGGCAATGCAGGGTCAGATGACCCAAGCATTGCGGCGCGCCAACCCCCTTCTTATAAGTTTGTTAAGTAATGTTTAGGCTTATTTAGTTATAAGGCAACAAACAGGTTAATTGTTATGGGATTATTTATTTAAATCGTCCGGTATTAAACTTTCCACTAATGATTATTCCGTCATTCCCGGTGGTAAATTATTTAAAACCAACCGGGGGAATGAGTGAAAGGAAGGTAATTAGATAGTGAAATTGCTATCATCACACCTTAACCGCATTCCTTCTCCCACGATCTACCAGCTAACCGCTTAGACAAATCTGATGGGCGGATATGAGCGTAGCGGAACAGCATACGGGGTTCACGATGCCCGCTGATTGCGGACAGTTCCACAATGGACAGACCCATCTCGGCAAACCTGCTAATCGCCTCATGCCGAAGGTCATGGAAGCGGAGGTCAGGAATACCGGCACGCTCACGCACCCGGTTCCAAGCCAGTTTTAGCGCCATCGGCGTCATATCGAACACTACCGGCCCCGTTCGAGGCATCCCCTTCAAAAGGGCTATGCCCTGATCCGTAAGCGGCACCGTTCTGGCATACCCCGTTTTGGTATGAGGAATATGCGCGGTTCGCTCATCGAAGCTGATCGCATCCCAAGTAAGGGAAAGCAGTTCTCCACGTCGCATTGCAGTTTCAATGGCTAACAGGATCGCGGGCTTAACCAGCCTGTTGCGGCAGTCCTCTAAAGCTAGAAGTATCTGCTCCAACTCACCGACGCGGAGGCGACGGTCGCGTGCATTGCGAATAGGAAGCTTCCTGACGTTCGCAACTACGTTCTCTGGAAGGCTGATCCCCCATTCCTTCCGGGCAATATCAAGAACGTTGTGCATTAATGACAACTCCCGCCCGATCGTACCCGGCTTAACCTCCTTGGCCCTCGCATCCCGGTATGCCGCAACGGCACCTGACGACAGTTCCGCCAGCGACAGACCGAACACGGGTGCCTTTAGCATTCTGCCAAGACGCATTCGTTCACTCTCTGCGCTAAGCTTCGCGGGGGTTATCTCCACCATGTAGCGTCGCACTAAATCACCAAAGGTCATGGCCTTTAGATCACGACGGCTGGTCGATACCTGTCCGCTGTCTAGGACCGCTTCTCGCTCCCTCGCCCACCGCTGCGCAGCATCCTTTGTCGGGAGTGTCCGGTACTCCGGTTCGTAGCCCTTCCGCCGTACTTGTACGAACCAACCTTTTGCTCGTTTGCTTATGGTCGCCAATCGACCCTCCTGTGTCACCAGTGTGTCAGGAGCGGCAAAACCGTCAAATCCAGCTATCGGCGTAAGAATGCAAAAAGCCGCCAACCCAACGGGTTAGCGGCTCTCTGAAATGGTGGGCGCGGCAAGGATTGAACTTGCGACCCCTGCGATGTCAACACAGTGCTCTACCACTGAGCTACGCGCCCGGCGCTGCCCTTCCGGGGAAGGGAGCGAAACCGGAGTGGCGCTGTTAGCGGCGGCGCCGGGGGCTGGCAAGCCCCTAATTGCTGGTCGGGATTCTTTCTCCCTCGAACAGTCGATCGACCTCCGCCACCAGCTCGCGCAGGTGGAACGGCTTCGACAGGATGCGCGCATGCGGCACCTGCCGCCCGGCCTTCAGCGTCACCGCGGCAAAGCCGGTGATGAACATCACGCGCAGGTCGGGCACCATCTCGCCCGCGCGCTGCGCCAGTTCGATCCCGTCCATCTCGGGCATGACGATGTCGGTCAGCAACAGGTCGAAGCGTTCGGTCTGGAGCAGCGGGATCGCCGCCGTTCCCCGATCTACCGCACTGACGAGATAGCCGGCACGTTCCAGCGCGCGCGTGAGATACTCGCGCATCACCTGGTCGTCCTCGGCCAGCAAGATTCTGAACATCCGACTCCCTTCGATGCCAGTGCCGTGGATATGCCGGTGATGGTTAAGATTTTCCAGCCGCATGCTCGACAAGCGCGACGGGGCGTGATCCTTTGCGACCGATGGATGCCCTCGCGCCCCCCGCCACGCCCCCTTCCCCGCCAGCGCCCCCGCCGGCACCGGCGCCATCGTTCCGGCGCCTCGGCCCCGTCGTGCCGCGTTCGCCGCTGGTGGTGTCGGTGCCCCATGCCGGGCGCGACTATCCGCCGGAAATGCAGGCGTTGCTGACCGTACCGCTGGCGCGGCTGGCGCCGCTGGAGGACCGCTTCGTCGATGCGGTCGCCATGGGCGCGCTGGGCGCCGAAGTCATGATCCTTGCGAACCGTCCGCGCGGCTGGATCGACCTCAACCGCTCGCCGGTCCGCGACCGCGATCCGCAGGTCGATGCCGGGGTCGACGGGCGCAGCTTTTCGGCAATGGCATCGGACAAGGTGCGCAGCGGCATCGGGCTGGTCCCGCGCCGCGCGGGCGGCGCGGACAATATGTGGCGGCGCAAGCTGACGGCGGCCGAGGTCGCCGAACGGATCGAGCGCGACCATGCGCCCTATCACGCCGCACTCGCGACCGCGCTCGCCGCCGCGCATGCCCGGTTCGGCGTCGCGCTGCTGCTCGACCTGCATTCGATGCCGCCGCTGCCCGGCGCGACACCGGCGCGGTTGGTCCTTGGCGACCGCTACGGCCATAGCTGTGCGGCGCGCTTCACCGATCTGGCGGCGCAGGTGTTGCGCGACAGCGGCCTGCCGCTGGCGGTCAACCACCCCTATGCCGGCGGTCACATCCTGAACAGCCAGGCCCGGCCGCGTGCCGGCATCCATGGCCTGCAGGTCGAAATCGATCGCAGCCTGTATCTCGACGACGCGCTCGATCGCCCCGGACCGGGGCTCGAAGCGACCGTCTGGCGGGTCCGCCGCCTGCTCGACGCGCTGACCGACGCGACGCTCGGCGACATGCGCCGCATCGCAGCGGAATAGCCGACGAAAAAAGCCACCCCGTACGGATCGTACGGAGTGGCCAAGGTTCAGGGAGGAGGCGCGTGAAACGCGCCGCACGGTCCAACGAAAGGGGGGACATCGAACCGTGTAAGCATGATTTAGGGTGGGGGTGGGAGCCGTTCAAGGCCCATTTTGCATTTGACCGTGACTTTATCGTCACGGCGCGTCAGCGGGTGACGCGACCCCCCGGAAGCATGCGCAGCAGCACCTCGTCGCGCAGGATGAAATGATGCCGCAGCGCGGCGGCGACGTGCAGCGCGACCAGCCCGGCCATCGCGAACCCGACCACTTCGTGCACCTCATGTCCCAGCCCGGCGACGGCAGGCGGAATCGGCAGATAGGGGATCGGAAACAGCCCGAACCAGTCGAGCGGACGGCGCGTCGTGCCCGACACCATCGCCCAGCCGCTCAGCGGCACGATCAGCAGCAGTGCGTAGAACAGCAGATGCGTCGCCTTCGCGATCGCCCGTTCCCATGCGGGCATGCCGGCGGGCAACGGCGGCGGCGCATGGCCGATCCGCCAGCCGATCCGGCCAAGCGTCAGGACGAGCACGGTGACGCCGACCGCCTTGTGCGCCGCCATCGAACCGCCGACCAGGCCGATCCACAGATTGACCAGCACGCACGCCGCGATCGTCCAGTGGAACAGGATCGCGCCGCGCGAATAGCGCCGGGCGTGGATCGGCCGGGCGGCGGTCATGGGAAAGTCCTTTTGAAAACTCGCGAAAGAGCGAGTTTGATGGCGGCACCGGCCCGCTCCCCCACGGGTCCCAGCAAAGTAGTACTTTGCCGGGCTACCCGCACCCGGCCACCCATCGAGGATGCCGTGTGGGGGAGCAGGGTGGTCCCGCGAAATGCGTTTCGGCGCATTTCCAGACAGACAATCAGAACGTCGGGACCGCGACGGGCTGCGGCTGCACCTTGCCCTGCTGCATCTGGCGCGCGAACACGTCGCGCATCAGCGACAGCGAGAACAGATGGGCGAAGATCAGCGGCAGCATGCCCGACTGCTGCATCTTGCGCAGTTGGTCGCCGCGCAGCTCGTTCAGCTTCTCCTCGGACACCATCTGGAACCCGCGATAGATGAACGGCTGGTCGTTGCCTTCCTGCTGGATCGCGACTTCGCCATCCATCAGCAGGCCCAGGTCCTTGATCTCCTTCATGAACATGCCGGTGCGCTGCCCGGCCTGCTCGAACTGTTCGTTGAAGGCGAGGATCTGCTTGGTCACTTCGCTCGGCTGGTCGCCGTCGAACAGCGCCTCGCCATCCTCGAACGGGCCGATGACTTCCGACGTCGGGTCGAAGCACAGCGACAGGTCTTCCGAATCGGGACGCAGCCGGGCGAGGAGGTAGGGATAGCGGCGGATATAGGCCGGGATGTAGAGTTCCGGATCGATCAGCCGGCCGTCGTCGTCGAGGAACGTGTTGGCCCCTTCGTTCAGGCCCATCAGCGCCAGCGGCACGGGATCGTCGCCGACCGAGAACACGATCGGCATGCGCCGCTGCACCAGCGGGAATTCCTCGACGGTGACGGGGATGGCATGCTGCCCGACCAGGAACGGGGCGCGATCGGTCGCGCGGACCTTCCAGTTCGCATGGGTCTGGCTCGAAAGCGGCTCGAGCTGGTTGTAGAACAACGGAAGCGATTGATTCTGCGGCGCGCTGGCCATTTCAGGGTCTCCAGATACTCATAGTCGGCCCGGCCAACCTTGCCGGACGGCCGCCCCCCCGGGCGAACCTCGTGCAAACGTCTATGGATTGGCGGTGCGGGGTGCAAGCGCTACCAGCTTGCCCGGATTGAACAGTCCCGCCGGGTCCAGCCCAGCCTTCACCCCGCGCAGCGCCGCCAGCCGCGCAGGCGGGCCGAGCCGCTCCAGTTCGCCCAGTTTCATCTGGCCGATGCCATGTTCGGCGGAGATCGAGCCGCCCGCCGCCGCCACCGCGTCATGGACGAAGCGGGTGATCCCCGGCGCGTCGTGCGCATACCACCGCGCCGGGTCTGCGCCGGCGGGCGCGCGCACATGGAAATGGACGTTGCCGTCGCCCAGATGGCCGAAGGCGGTGGCATGGGTGCCGGGAAAGCGCGCCTGCACGGCGGCGGCGGCCTGCGTCATGAAGCGCGGCATCGCCTCGACCGGCACCGATATGTCGTGCTGCACCGCCGGCCCGGTCGATTTCTCCGCCGCCGACAGCGTGTCGCGCAGCCGCCAGAACGCCTCGGCCTGCGCCTCGCTCGCCGCCAGCACCGCATCGGCGACCTGCCCCGCCGCGACGCCCCTGCCCAGCAGTTCCTCCAGCAGCGCGGCCGGCGACGGTTCGCCGGGGCCCGCCACCGCCTCGATCAGCAGGTGCCACGGATGCCCGCCCGACAGCGGCATGCGCGCGCCCGGCAGATGCGCCACCGCCAGCGCCAGCGTGTCGGCGGGAATGATCTCGAAACTCTCGATCCGGTCGGTCGCCGCCTGCATCGCGCGCAGCAGGTCGAGCCCCGCCTGCGGATCGGCGATCCCCGCCCATGCCACCGCGCGCTCGGCGATCGCGGGCACCAGTCTGAGCGTCGCGGCGGTGACGATGCCCAGCGTCCCTTCCGCCCCGACCAGCAACTGCGTCAGGTCGTAGCCGCGATTGTCCTTGGGCAGCACGCGCAGGCCCTCATGCACCGACCCGTCGGGCAGCACCGCCTCCACGCCCAGCACCAGCCGCCGCATATTGCCCCAGCGCAGCACCTGCGTGCCCCCCGCATTGGTCGACACCAGCCCGCCGATCGTCGCACTGCCCCGCGCGCCAAGGGTCAGCGGAAACCGCTGCCCCGCTCCGGCCGCCGCCTCGTGCAGGTGCTGCAGGATCACGCCCGCCTCGACCACCGCCTGCCCCGCGGCCAACTGTCGAATGCGATCCATCCGCCGCAGCGACAGCAGCACCGCCGATCCGTCGGCCGGCGGCGTCGCCCCGCCGACCATCGACGTATTGCCCCCCTGCGGCACGATCGGCACGCCATGCTGCGCCGCCAGCGCGACCAGCCCGGCCACCTGCGCGGTATCGCCGGGTTCGAACAGCGCGGCGCTCGCCCCATGATACCGCCCGCGCCAGTCGCTCAGCCACGGCGCGATGCGATCGGCATCGGTGGTGACGATGCGGTCGCCCCATGCCCGGCGGGCATCGGCGACCATGGCGGCGATCGGGGACGGCATCATCGGCCGCGATTAGCATCGCACGCCCCCTTGCCGCCAGTTCATCTGCGGTTAAATTCCGCTCAGCGATGATGACCGCGTGACCGCTTTGCCGTTTTCCGCAACGACCATGGTGTTGCTCCTGCTCGCGCTGCCCGGCGCGGCACAGCGGCGCGTGGCGGAACCGTCGCCGCCGGTCGCGACCGTCCGTACCGAGGTCCGCGTCCAGCGCGTCATCATCCGCGTCCCCCGCGCGCCGTTCGCGCCCGTCGCCTACAGCGCCCCGCGCGCGCTGCCGCCGATCCAGTGGGTCGAAAAGCGTACCGACCGCTGCCTTCCGGTCGAAAGCCTCGCCGCCGTCACCATCAGCCGCACCGACAGCGTCGACCTGCTGCTCAACAGCGGCGGCCGGGTCCGCGCCCGGCTGGCCGATGATTGCGCCGCGCTCGATTTCTATGGCGGGCTCTACATCAAGCCCAGCAGCGATGGCCGCATGTGCGCCTCGCGCGACGTGATCCGCTCGCGCTCGGGCGGACAGTGCCGCATCGCCGCGTTCCGCGCGCTCGTGCCGGCACGCTAGACCCGGGTCGGTCCGCGCGGATGCGGCGCCGGTTGCCGGGGGAACGGCGCCCCGCACCGCCGGGACCATGGCGGGACCATGGCCGGCCCGGCACGCCCCCCACGAAACCTTGACTTTTCCGGCGTTTTTGGCGAGGGGGCGTCCGATGTATCGGAGCGCGGACCTGTTGCGTTCCCCAGCCATGGAATCGCAATGACCTTTGCCGATCTCGGCCTGTCCGACGAACTGCTGCGTTCCGTTACCGATTCGGGCTATACCGAACCGACCCCGATCCAGGCGGCGGCCATCCCGTCGGTCCTGATGATGCGCGATCTGGTCGCCATCGCCCAGACCGGCACGGGCAAGACCGCATCGTTCGTGCTGCCGATGATCGACATCCTCGCCCAGGGGCGCAGCCGCGCGCGCATGCCGCGCTCGCTGATCCTCGAACCCACGCGCGAACTCGCCGCGCAGGTCGCCGAGAATTTCGAGAAGTACGGTGCCAACCACAAGCTGTCGATGGCCCTCCTGATCGGCGGCGTGTCGATGGGCGATCAGTTGGCCGCGCTGGAAAAGGGCGTCGACGTGCTGATCGCGACGCCGGGGCGCCTGATGGACCTGTTCACCCGGGGCAAGATTTTGCTGACCGGCTGTTCGATGCTGGTGATCGACGAGGCCGACCGGATGCTCGACATGGGATTCATCCCCGATATCGAGGAAATCTGCACCAAGCTGCCCAAGCAGCGCCAGACATTGCTGTTCTCGGCCACCATGCCGCCGCCGATCAAGAAGCTGGCCGACAAGTTCCTCGACAATCCAAAGACGATCGAGGTGTCGCGCCCGGCATCGACCAACCTCAACATCGCCCAGCATGTCGTGCCGGTCGCCGCCGCCCGGAAACGCGACGTGCTGCGGCAATTGCTGGCGACCGAGGAGGTGCGCAACGCGATCATCTTCTGCAATCGCAAGACCACCGTGCGCGAACTGAACAAGAGCCTGCAGCGCGCCCGCTTCCGCTCGGCCGAAATCCATGGCGACATGGACCAGTCGGCGCGCATCGCCGAGCTTGAACGCTTCAAGTCGGGCGACGTGTCGATCCTCGTCGCGTCCGACGTCGCCGCGCGCGGGCTGGACGTGAAGGGGGTCAGCCATGTGTTCAACTTCGACGCGCCATGGCATCCCGACGATTATGTCCACCGCATCGGCCGCACCGGGCGCGGCGGCGCGACCGGCACCGCCTATACGCTGGTGACGCCCGACGATGCCGAGAACATCGCCAATATCGAAAAGCTGACGGGTCAGAAGATCCCGGTGCTCGATCTGGCCGATGCGCCGGCCGATCCGGCGGCGGCGGCCGAAACGGCCGGGGAAGCCCCGCGTCGCGGCCGCCGCCGCCCCGCGGCCGAAACCGACGCGCCGGCCCCGCGCGAACATGCACCGCGTGCCGCGCGGGAGGAACGCGCGCCGCGTGCCGAGCGGGAGGACCGTCGCCCGCGCCATGATCGCGACGAACGGCGCGACGAACGCCCCGCCCGCTATGTGCAGCAGGACGCGGTGGAGGATGGCGCGTGGAACGGCCCCTTCCCCGCCTTCCTGAACGTCCGCATCCCGCTCTGATCCGGTGAACGACGACCCGTTCGAAACGGTCGCGCCGCTGGCGATCGAAAGCCCGTGCGTGCTGGTCTGTTCGATCGACACCGACACCGGCTGGTGCCTTGGCTGCGGCCGCACCCGCGACGAGATCGCGCGCTGGACCTCGATCGACACCGCCGCCCGTCGCGCGGTGATGGCCGTGCTGCCCCGGCGCATGGCCGTTCTGGAGCAATAGCTTAGCGGACCCCCGGACCAGCCCGTGCGTTGAGCGCGCGATCGGTAACTTCCGGAGATTCATCATGGCCGTCACGCTCAAGCCGCTGTCCGAACAGTCTGTCGTCATCACGGGTGCCTCGTCGGGCATCGGCCTTGCCACCGCACGCCGTGCCGCGCGCGCCGGCGCGCGCGTCCTGCTCGTGGCCCGCAACGCGGATTCGCTGCGCGAGGCGGTGGAAACGATCCGGCTGCGCGGCGGCAAGGCCGATTACCTCGCGATCGACATCACCGCGGCGGACGCGCCCGAACGGATCGGCGCAAAGGCGCGCGAGGCGTTCGGCGGGTTCGACACCTGGGTCAACGGCGCCGCCGTGGCGCTCTATGCCCGGCTGACCGAAACCGGTCTCGACGAACAGCGCCGGGTGTTCGATGTCGGCTATTTCGGGCTGGTCGCCGCCTCGCTCTACGCGGCGCGCGAACTGACCGCGCGGCGCGGCGGGGCGATCATCAACATCGGCTCGATCCTGTCCGACCGCTCGGTACCGGTACAGGGTGCCTACAGCGCCATGAAACATGCGGTACTGGGCTTTACCGAAGCGTTCCGCATGGAACTGGAGGCGGAGGATCGCCCGATTTCGGTCACGCTGGTCAAACCCGCCGCGATCGACACCCCCTATCCCGAACATGCCCGCAACCGCATGGACCAGCCCGCGCGGGTCCCCCCGGTGGTGTACGACCCCGATCTGGTGGCCAAGGCGATCTGCTTTGCCGCCGAACATCCCCGGCGCGACCTGACCGTCGGCGGCACGGGCATGGCCATGACGAAGATGAGCAACCTGCTGCCGCGTGGTGCCGACCGGTTCATGGAGATGTTCTTCAAGGAAGAGGCGCAGACGACGGCCACCCCCGCCGAACCGGGGGCGAAGGACAATCTGTTCCAGCCGCGGGCCGATGGTCGCGTCCGGTCGAACCAGGACCATTATGTCCGCAAGCAGAGCCTCGCGCTCGAAGCGCAGATGCGGCCATGGACCACCGCCGCGCTGCTCGGCGGGATCGGCGTCGCCGCGGGCATGCTGCTGTCGCTGCGCGGATCGACGCCGCGCCGCGCCCCGCAGGAACCCCGGCTGCTGCCGCCGCCCTCCGCGCATCAGGCCGACGGCACCGGTTCGTCGGCATCGTTCGCGGCGGGCATCGCCGACGAAGGCACCATTCCCGGCGAACGCGACCGCTTCTCCGAACGACCGGCGGGCGCCGCCGTCGCGCCGAATGCCGCAGGGATCAAGGTCGCGAACCCGTGATCGCCTGACCGGGCCGGTCCGCCCGTCGCCCCGGCCGCCCCGGCCATGCGCCGGGGCGACGGCGTCGGGTCCGGCCGGGCGCCCCGGCTATCTCGGTGCCAGCCGCACCGCGCCGGTCAGGCCCGACCGCGCGTTCGGCGCCGCCTCGACCAGCACCGCCACCGCCTTTGCCCCCGGCGGCACCGCCACCTCCAGCGGCCCGCCGGCGAAGTCGCGCTTCACGGCGACCTGCCGGCCATCGACATAGACCGTCGCCCGCCCCTCGATCCGCGCAAAGCCGAGCGTACCGCCTTGCGCCACCACCCGACGCCGTACCGGCAACGGCGCACGGTACAGGCGGAACGACGGCCCCGCCTCGGGCGTCGCCGCCGATCCGCTGCGGGTGAAATCCCAACTGTTGTTGTCGCCGGGTGACGGGGCCAGCGACGGATCGGGCGCCGTGGCGAACGACCGGGACCGCCGCCAGCCGAGGATGAACGCGCCGGTCGGCGTCACCGCGACCTGGGGCCGCGGCGTCGCCGCGACCCGGTCGATCACCAGCCGCGCGGGGCGCAGGCCCGCCGCGCTCGCCGTGATCGTCACCTTGCCGCGCCCCTCGCCCGCCTGCACCAGCATCTGCGCCAGGCCGTTGAACAGCGATCGCTGCGGCGCCTTCTCGCTCTCGTGGCTGTTGGGGTCGCCATTGCCGACGCCGATCAGCGTCGCGCCATCGACCGTGAAGCGCGTCATGCGGTTCTCGGTCGGGACGTGCCGCCCCTGCGCATCGACCGCGTCGATCGTGACCGGTACGACATCCTCATGGTCGCCCAGCATCTGGTTGCGCGCCGGGGTCAGCCGCAGCGCGACCGCCGGTCCCGCCGTCTCGTGGACCGCCCGCGCGACCTCGCGCCCGCCGGTCAGCGCCACCGCCTCCAGCCGCCCGGGCGCATAGGCTATGGTGAACATGTTGCCCCTGATCCGGTCGACCGCCGCCTCGCCGACCATGCGACCGTTCAGCACGACGCGCACCCGCTCGGCATTGCTCGTCACCAGCAGTTCGACCGGCTGGCCTTCCTTGCCGGGCCCCCCTTCCTTGCCGGGCCATGTCCAGTGCGGGGCGATGCCGACGACCGCGCGATCGTCGATCCAGTGCGCGCGGTGGATGTCGTACGCGGTCTTGGGGAAACCGCACAGGTCGAGGATGCCGAAGAAGCTGGCGATCGTCGGCCAGGTGAACGGCGTCGGTTCGCCGTGATAGTCGAACCCGGTCCACACGAACCCGCCGGCGATGAACCGCCGCCTCGCAATCGCGGCCCAGGCGTTCCGGTGCGTCGCGCCCCATGGCGCGGCCTCGGTATCCATCGACGACATCACATGCGCGGCCCTGTCGGTCGCATAGGCGCCGCGCGTCATGAACGCGCTGGTATCCTCCGACGACGTGCTGGGCTTGGCGGGGTTCTGCGCGTGGAATTTGTCGTAATCGCCCTGGTAATAGTTGAACCCCATGACGTCGACGACGCTCGACACGTTCTGCGGATCATAGAAGCTGCCGTTCATCGCCGCAGTGACCGGGCGGCTGCCGTCCAGCGCATGGACCCGCGCGGCCATCCGCCGCACCATCTCCACCCCCGCCTCGGTGCCCTGCATCGGTTCCTCGTTGAAAACCGACCACAGCACGATGCACGGATGGTTGCGATGCGCCCGCACAAGCCATTCGAGCTGCGCCATATTCTCGGGCGCCGGGTTGAATATCCGGTTCTCGTCCATAACGACAAACCCCATCCGATCACATAATCGATAGAATTCGGGGGCTTGCGCATTGTGCGAACAGCGGATGGCGTTGACGCCGGTATCCTTCATCCGCTGCAGGCGCCATTCCAGCAACGCATCGGGCACCGCCACGCCGACCCCGGCATGGTCCTGGTGCAGGCACACGCCCTTCAGCTTCACCGGTTGTTCGTTCAGGAAGAAGCCGGCCTGCGCATCGAAGCGGATCGTACGGAAACCGATGGCAATGCGGCGTTCGTCGCCGCCGCCCGGCGCGTCGGTTCGCACGCGCACGGTGTAGAGCGTCGGCGTCTCGATCGACCAGCGCCGTGGTTCGGCGACGGGCAGCGACAGCGCGACCCGTGCCTGGCCCAGCGGTTGCAGTTCGGCCTGTGCCCGCGCGCTGCCGACGACCCTGCCCGCCGGGTCGAGCAGATCGACCAGGACATCGGCCTTCGCCGCCGTTCGCGCGATGCTTTCGAGCGAAACGGATACCGGCACCCGCCACCCTCCATCGTCGGCCCGCCGGGGGTCGCAATGCACGCCGTCGGTCGCGATGGACAGCGGCGGCCGCTTCGCCAGCCAGACATGACGATAGATGCCGGCACCTTCGTACCACCACCCCTCCATCGCGGTCGCATCGACGCGGATCGCGATGACGTTCAGTTCGTCGCCGAAGCGCGCGAACGGGGTCAGGTCAATATCGATCGCGTTATAGCCGGAGAAGTTGCGCGCCACGACGCTGCCGTTGATCCAGATCGTCGCGGCGGTGGCGATCGCGCCGAAATGCAGTTCCAGCCGCTTGCCCCGGTCCGCCGGATCGAGCCGCAGCGTGCGGCGATACCAGCCGATCCCGCGCGGACGATAGCCCTGCGACACGTTCGCCGTTTCGACGAAGCCCTGCGCCGACGCCCAGTCATGCGGCACGGTGACGGGCGCCCAGTCGCTGTCGTCATACTCCATCGCCGCCGCGCCACGGGCGTTGCCCGCCTTCGCATTGGTGTAGGTTTCGTCGTGCGTTACCGGCGGCGGCGACGGGATATCGCCTTCGTGGAACAGCCAGCCGTTCGAGAGCAGGATACGCAACGGGTCCTCGACCGGGAGCCGTTCGGGCAGGCCGGGGCGCGGCGACAGGCCGTGGAGCAGACCGCCGGCGGACACGCCCTGGGGTGCGGCCGGCGCCGGCAAGGCTGCGGCGGTCAGGGTGCCGGCGGTTCCGGCAAGCAGGGCACGCCGGCCCATGGGCAAGAAAGTCATCGGCTCGTTTCCCCGGCATCGATCGCGTTGCGCAGCGCCCGCACGGTAGCAGGATCGGTTCGGGCCAGCCCCGGCCCGGCAAAGCCCAGCCCGGTCACGCGGGGATCGTCCGCCGCCGCCGCCACACTGGCAGAGGCATGGATTTCACCGGCACCGGTCATCGCCAGCAGTTCCGCGACATTGCCGGGTTTCACGCCCGACCCCGGCATCACCACGATCCGGTTGCCTGCCCGCGCCTGCATCCTGCGGATCGTCGGGACACCGTCGATCGCGCGCGTGGCCCCGCCGGAGGTGAGGATGCGGTGGAAGCCGAGCGACAGGGCGGGATCGACCGCGGCGACCGGATCGGGCAGCAGGTCGACCGCGCGGTGCAGGGTCAAATCGATATCGCCCCGCGCGGTGCGCACCGCATCGAGCCATGCCAGCATCGCCGGTGTATCGATCGCGTCGTCCCGCACGGCACCGAACACCAGCCCGTCGACGCCGGCGGCGATCAGGGCCTGCGCATCGGCAATGGCGGTGGCGCGTTCGGCCCGGTCGTAGGTGAAATCGCCGGCGCGTGGCCGGACCATGGCATGGACCCGCACGCCCGCCGCATGCGCCCGCGCGACCACCAGCGCGACGAGTCCGGCCGACGGCGTCAGCCCGCCGACCGACAGCGCACCGCACAGTTCGATGCGATCCGCCCCGCCGGCGATCGCTGCTTCGCACCCATCCACGCTGTCGATACAGATTTCCAGCGTCACCGCGCCCATGCGACCTCCCGAGATTTTATATGATTAATGACGCGTCGCCGCTACACGTCAAGCCGCTTGGCACACTTGACTCAGGACGTGCGTGACCGTAAGCGCCGCCCCAGCCGTCACGCAGGGATTCGTCCTGCGCGTGACGTCCGTCCGAGACAGCAGGTGCGGGTTTCCCGCTTAATCTCCTGCCGAGACGGGGAATGTGTTTTTCCGTCTGGTGGTGCCGAGGCACACCGGACCGGCCATGAGGGTCTCCCTTGCCACGCAAGGGACACGCTCCGCATGGCGACCATGCCCCTTCACGGACTTTCGCCCCGGTCGTCGCATCCGCGACGGGCGGATTGTTCGCGGGCGTTTCCGGTTTTGCCGGGACACGCCCCAGTAAAGGAGAACGGCATGGATCGCACTCAGAAGAGTGAAGCCGTCGCCGAGCTGAACCGCACCTTCAACGAGGTCGGCGTGGTGGTCGTCACCCGCAACCTCGGCATGACCGTCGCCCAGTCGACGGCCCTGCGCAACAAGATGCGGGAAGCCGGCGCGGCTTACAAGGTCTCGAAGAACCGTCTTGCCCGGATCGCAGCCGAAGGCACGCCGTATGCGGTGCTGTCGGACCTGCTGACCGGCCCGACGGCGCTGGCGACGTCGACCGATCCCGTCGCTGCGGCGCGGGTCATCAACGACTTCGCCAAGACGAACGACAAGCTCGAGATCGTCGGCGGCGCCATGGGCGGCCAGTTGCTCGACGCGAACGGCGTGAAGGCCCTGGCCTCGCTGCCCTCGCTCGACGAACTGCGCGCCAAGCTGGTCGGCCTCATCGTTGCCCCGGCAACGAAGATCGCCACCATCACGCAGGCACCCGCGGCCCAGGTCGCGCGCGTGCTGTCGGCATATGCGGAGAAGGAAGCCGCCTGAACGGGCGCTTCCCACTGACACAACCCTATCTGATTTACGGAGAATATCATGGCTGACCTGAACGCGATCGTCGAACAACTGAGCGCGCTGACCGTCCTCGAAGCGGCTGAACTGTCGAAGCTGCTCGAAGAAAAGTGGGGCGTTTCGGCCGCTGCTGCCGTTGCCGCCGCTCCGGCCGCCGGTGGCGCCGCCGGTGGCGCGCCTGCCGCTGAAGAGCAGACCGAATTCGACGTCATCCTGACCGGCGACGGTGGCAAGAAGATCAACGTCATCAAGGAAGTCCGCGCCATCACCGGCCTGGGCCTGACCGAAGCCAAGGCGCTGGTCGAAGGCGCGCCGAAGGCCGTCAAGGAAGGCGTCAACAAGGACGAGGCCGCCAAGATCAAGGCGCAGCTCGAAGGCGCCGGCGCAACCGTCGACGTCAAGTAAGCCGCAGGCGGGGCAGCGGACCGGTGGGTCCGCCATCTCCGCCAAGGCCGGCCGGCGGGCCAACCGCCCGACCGACGGGATGGGACCTGCTCCCATCCCGGCTCGACCGAAAAAAGGAGGGGGCAGTCCACACCGGACCGCCCCCTTTTTTCATGCACCGGTCATCGCCGGTGGCCGGTCAATCCTCGCCTTCTTCAGCCTCGCCCGGCCCGTGGACCAGAATATCGCCCGGCTGGCATTCCAGCACGCGGCAGATCGCGTCGAGCGTGGTGAAGCGGATCGCGCGCGCCTTGCCGGTTTTCAGGATCGACAGGTTGGCAAGCGTGATATCCACCGCCTGCGCCAGTTCGGTCAGCGTCATGCGCCGCGCCTGCAGCACCTCGTCGAGGCGGACAAGGACCGCCATCAGACCGTCCCCTCCAGATCCTCGCGCAGCGACGCCCCTTCCGCGAACACCCGCGCCAGGACGAAGGCGACCAGCACCGACAGCCACCCGCCGACCGAAATCGACGATCCGTCGGCGCGCACCCCCATGCCGGCGAAGCTGGGGATGATGAGCAGCAGCGGCACGTCGAGTAGCTGGATGGCGAGCAACGCCCAGCCGATCTGCCGTACGCGCCGGGCATTGGGCGACGCGAACGTCTCCCCCGCGAGCACCGTGCCGATCACCGCGATCAGCCGCGAGAAGATGATGTGCGCGGGCACCGCCGCAGCGATACCCAGCAGCAGGAGCGCACGGATACCGGTAACGACACGATCGACATCGATCGCCGGATATTTGCCGACGATCCGGTCGGCGAGCATGTCGTGCAGCGGGACGCTGGCGAGCGTCGCGACGAGGAACGCCGTGGCGAAGGCGATGTTGAGCACCAGCAGGACACGCAGAACGGCAACGGTGAATCGCAATATCCGGTCCCGCCGTGCCATGTCGCTCCCCCCTCCGCCTGTCGGAATGCTAGGCGGTATGTCGATAATCACCAAGAACGCGTGCCGTCGGGCTTACATCCGGCGGACCTGGCCGTGCAATCGTACCTCCAGCCGATCGACCATCCGATCGCCGCGGTCGGTGAAGATCGGGGCGAGCTTGCCCTGCGGTGCGGCCGGACCGACCATGAAGGCGGCAGTGGTGCGCGACTGGCGCCCATCGGCCCAGCGATAGCGCGCGTCGATCGCGATCATCGGCACGAAGAACGACCGGTCGTTGGCGGTGACGACGTTCACCGCGGTGCGCGGCAGCGCCATCGTCGCTTCGAGATTCCGCCGCTCGCCCGCTCCGAGCGCGAACGGGTCGAGCCCCCGCTTTTCGTCATCCGCGAAGAAGGCCGCGATCTGTTCGTCCTGCCGGGCATTGGCGGTGATGAGCAACGTCGCGATGCGGACCTCGTCGACCGGCATCCGCGCGGGGTTGCCGACGGTCAGATCGAAATCGAGCAGCGCGCGATCGCCCTCCGTCCCGACGCGCAGCGGGGCGAGCTGGAATTCGAGGAAGGGACCCGCGGTCGGTGCGACGGCGACCGCCGGCACGGGCGGCGTCGGCGCTACGGGCGCGGGCGCGAGCGTGGGCGAGGGCGCGGGCGTAGGCGTGGGCGTGGGCGGCTCGGGCGCTACCGCAACCGGAGCGCCCGGTTCGGGAACAGGCGCCTCGGTCATGACCGGCTCGACCGACCGACGTCGGCGGCCGAGCAGGAACGCCACCACGCTCGCCACCGCGACGCCGCCGAGGAACCACAGCCACCATGGCAACGCATCTTCCTGCGCGACCGGAGCGGCCGCGACCGGGACCGGGATGGCGGTCGGCGTCGCCGAGGCGACCGGCGACGGCGCGGCCTCGGGCACCGCCAGGACGGGTGGCCCGACATAGGTGGGTTCGGCGGCGGGGGGCGCCGCGTCCACCACCGGGGCCGGCGTCGGCGATGCGGCCGGACGCGACACGGGAACCGCAGGCGTTGCGCGCGGGGTCGGCGTTGCCGCCGGGCGCGGAGCCGGCGTGGCGCGCGGGGTCGGTGCAGGTGTCGGCGTCGCGCTGGCTGTCGCCGTCGGGGTCGGTACCGCCTGCGGAGTGATGTCGTAGATCGGGATCGAACCGTCGGGCGTGGTCTGCTGCGCAGCGGCGGCGGGCACGGCGAGGGTCGCGACGATCGCCGCGAACGGAAGCTGGAACTGCATGCCTGTCCTCAACCGGGGTTTTGCCCTCGACGTTAGCCCATCCGATCCGCCGTTGCGACGAAACGTGGCGCGATCGTGACGAACGGACGCGATCATGAACCCGCGTTGACAGTCCCTGCGCCGGCTCCTATATGGCTGGCCTGCTTCAGGACCGGGAAAGAATGCGTCGTCGCGCAACGCATTGCATGCATAGGCCTGTCGCCATTCCAGGACGCTCGATCGGCTGCGGCCCCATGTGGGTGACGCGGCTTTCGTCGTCCCGATCGCACGCCAGCCCGGTGGCAACCGGGCACGAGATTTGACTGCAAGCGAGGCCCACGACTCCATGGCGACCAAGGCAACCGCAACCGGCACGCACAAGCGCCGCATCCGCAAGGTGTTCGGCGACATCCACGAAGTGGTGCAGATGCCGAACCTGATCGAGGTCCAGCGCGAGAGCTATGAACAGTTCCTGCGTAGCGACCCGTCGATCGGCTATGTCTCCGGCCTCGAAAAGACGCTGCGCTCGGTCTTCCCGATCCGCGATTTCGCCGGCACCGCCGAGCTGGACTTCGTCACCTACGAACTGGAAGATCCCAAGTTTGACGTGGAAGAATGCCGTCAGCGCGGCATCACCTATGCCGCGCCGATGCGCGTCACCCTGCGCCTGATCGTGTTCGAGGTCGACGCCGATACCGAGGCCCGCTCGGTCCTCGATATCAAGGAGCAGGACGTGTACATGGGCGACATGCCGCTCATGGTGATCGTGTCGCAGATGCACCGCTCGCCGGGCGTGCTGTTCGACCATGACCGCGGCAAGACGCATGCGAGCGGCAAGTATCTCTTTGCTGCCCGCGTGATCCCGTATCGCGGATCGTGGCTCGATTTCGAATTCGACGCCAAGGACATCGTCAACGTCCGCATCGACCGCAAGCGCAAGCTGCCGGTCACGTCGCTGCTCTATGCGCTGGGCATGACGGGCGAGGACATCCTCAACCACTTCTACAACCGCGTGACCTTCGTCCGTGGCGAAGGCGGCTGGCGCATTCCCTACGCGCCGGAAAACTGGCGCGGGCAGAAGCCGTCGTTCGACATCGTCGACGCGAACACCGGCGAAGTCGTGTTCCCGGCCGGTACCAAGATCAGCCCGCGCCTCGCCAACAAGGCGGGCAAGGACGGCCTGACCGACCTGCTGATCCCGACCGAGGAAATCTTCGGCCGCTACAGCGCCTATGACCTCATCAACGAGACGACCGGCCAGATCTATATCGAAGCCGGCGACGAAGTGTCGGCCGAAAACCTCGAACTGCTCGACCAGGCAGGGATCGAGCGGATCGAGCTGCTCGACATCGACCATGTCTCCACCGGTCCGTGGATCCGCAACACGCTGAAGGTGGACAAGGCCGAGGAGCGCGAGCAGGCGCTGTCGGACATCTATCGCGTCATGCGCCCCGGCGAACCGCCGACGCTGGAAACCGCCGAGGCGCTGTTCGCCGGGCTGTTCTTCGATCCGGAGCGCTACGACCTGTCGGCCGTCGGCCGCGTCAAGCTGAACATGCGCCTCGACCTCGATACGCCGGACACGGTGACGACGCTGCGCAGCGAGGATATCCTCGAAGTCGTCAAGACGCTGGTCAACCTGAAGGATGGCAAGGGCGAAGTCGACGATATCGACAATCTCGGCAACCGCCGCGTCCGTTCGGTCGGCGAGCTGCTGGAGAACCAGTATCGCGTCGGGCTGCTGCGCATGGAGCGCGCGGTCAAGGAGCGCATGTCGTCGGTCGATGTGTCGACGGTCATGCCGAACGACCTCATCAACGCCAAGCCGGCAGTCGCCGCGGTGCGCGAGTTCTTCGGCTCGTCGCAGCTTTCGCAGTTCATGGACCAGACCAACCCGCTGTCCGAAGTGACGCACAAGCGTCGCGTGTCGGCGCTCGGGCCGGGCGGTCTGACGCGTGAGCGCGCAGGCTTCGAGGTGCGCGACGTCCACCCGACCCATTATGGCCGTATCTGCCCGATCGAAACGCCGGAAGGCCCGAACATCGGCCTCATCAACTCGCTGGCCACCTTCAGCCGCGTCAACAAGTACGGCTTCATCGAAACCCCGTATCGTCGTATCATCGACGGCAAGGTGTCGAACGAGGTCGTGTACCTGTCGGCGATGGAAGAACAGAAGCACACCGTCGCGCAGGCGTCGGCGGCGCTGAACGAGGATGGCAGCTTCGCCGAGGAACTGGTGTCGGCGCGTCAGGCCGGCGAGTTCCTGATGGCGCTGCCCGAGAACGTCACGCTGATGGACGTCAGTCCCAAGCAGCTCGTGTCGGTCGCGGCGTCGCTCATTCCGTTCCTGGAGAACGACGACGCCAACCGCGCGCTGATGGGATCGAACATGCAGCGGCAGGCGGTGCCGCTGGTGAAGGCCGAGGCGCCGTTCGTCGGCACCGGCATGGAAGAGACCGTGGCGCGCGATTCGGGCGCGGCGATCTCGGCCAAGCGCGCCGGCGTGGTCGATCAGGTCGATGCGGCGCGTATCGTGATCCGTGCGACCGGCGAGGTCGATGCGACCGAGAGCGGCGTCGACATCTACACGCTGATGAAGTTCCAGCGTTCGAACCAGTCGACCTGCATCAACCAGCGTCCGCTGGTGAAGGTGGGCGATGTGGTGAAGGCCGGCGAGGTCATCGCCGACGGTCCCTCGACCGAGTTCGGCGAGCTGGCGCTGGGCCGCAACGCGCTCGTCGCGTTCATGCCGTGGAACGGCTACAACTATGAGGACTCGATCCTCATCAGCGAGCGGATCGTGAAGGACGACGTGTTCACGTCGATCCATATCGACGAGTTCGAGGTGATGGCCCGCGACACCAAGCTCGGGCCGGAGGATATCACCCGCGACATTCCGAACGTGGGTGAAGAGGCGCTGCGCAACCTCGACGAGGCGGGCATCGTCTATATCGGTGCCGAGGTCGAGCCGGGCGACATCCTCGCCGGCAAGATCACGCCCAAGGGCGAATCGCCGATGACGCCGGAGGAAAAGCTTCTCCGCGCGATCTTCGGGGAAAAGGCCAGCGACGTGCGCGACACCTCGCTCCGCCTGCCCCCGGGCGTGTCGGGCACGGTCGTCGACGTCCGCGTGTTCAACCGTCACGGCATCGACAAGGACGAGCGCGCGATGGCGATCGAGCGCGAGGAGATCGAGCGCCTGAAGAAGGACTCGGACGACGAGCGCGGCATCCTCAACCGTGCGACCTGGTCGCGCCTGCGCGAGATGCTCGAGGGGCAGACCGCGACGGCCGCGCCGAAGGGCGTCAAGAAGGGTGCGGTCATCGACCGCGACCTGCTCGACAGCGTGGAAAAGCATGAATGGTGGCGTTTCGCCGTCGCCGACGACACGGCGCAGGGCAATCTCGAAGCGATCAAGGCGCAGTATGACGAAGCGGTGAAGCGGATCACCGACAAGTTCCACGACCGCCGCGAGAAGCTGGAGCGCGGCGACGAGCTGCCGCCGGGCGTGCTCAAGATGGTCAAGGTCTTCGTCGCGGTGAAGCGCAAGCTGCAGCCGGGCGACAAGATGGCCGGCCGTCACGGCAACAAGGGCGTCATCTCGCGCATCCTGCCGCAGGAAGACATGCCGTTCCTCGAGGACGGTACGCCGGTCGACCTGGTGCTGAACCCGCTGGGCGTGCCGTCGCGCATGAACGTCGGGCAGATCTTCGAAACGCACCTTGGCTGGGCGGCACGCAACCTCGGCATGCAGGTCGCGCGGTCGCTGCGCGACTGGCGCGAAGCCAATCCGGACGCGGTCGGCGGCGAAATGCCCTCGGCGGTCAAGGACCGGCTGAAAGCAATCTACGGCGACCATTATGCCGAGGATATCGACAGCCGGTCGAACGAGCAGCTCGCCGAACTGGTCCAGAACATCAGCACGGGCGTGCCGATGGGTACCCCGGTGTTCGATGGCGCGCGCGAAAGCGACGTGTCGGACATGCTGGAGCTGGCCGGGCTGCACAGCTCGGGACAGTCGGTGCTGTTCGACGGGCGGACCGGCGACCAGTTCGACCGGATGGTCACTGTCGGCATCATCTACATGCTGAAGCTGCACCACCTGGTCGACGACAAGATCCACGCGCGTTCGATCGGGCCGTACAGCCTCGTCACCCAGCAGCCGCTGGGC
>QFNF01000049.1 GCA_003240755.1 Sphingomonas hengshuiensis
GCAGTTGTTCCCTGATAGCTCAGCGGTAGAGCTCTCGACTGTTAATCGAGCGGCCGTAGGTTCGAATCCTACTCAGGGAGCCAGCGACACCCCCCGGAACATCAGCAATTTCCTGCACGGGGTCCGCCCCGCTCTCGGGGGTTTAGGCACATATCCGGCCCATCGCCAGCGGTCCGCCGAAACGGGCGCTGTCAGCAAATGTTCAGCATCGGGTAATCTCACATGGTGCACGGTCCACCGGCTTGTGACCACGGACCCGAACCCGTGGCCGATCGTTCCATCTCCATGGAAGATCGCCATCGGTCGGTAGCCATGGCGGCGTTGGAGAAACTGATGTTGCTGACCCCTATCTCGCGTGCCCGCCTTCGCGCGATCGGCACCACCCTTGTCGGGGCGCTGGCCCTGGCCGCCTGCGCGACGCCGACGCCCTATCAACCGGCGACCGGATCGGGCTTCTATCGCAACGGCTATGCCGATCAGCAGATCGAACCCAATCGCTATCAGGTGAGCTTTGCCGGCAACAGCCTGACCTCGCGCGAGACGGTCGAACGCTATCTGCTGTACCGCTCGGCCCAACTGACGCTGGAACGCGGCTATGACTATTTCATCCTGGCCGATCGCGACACCAATCTGCGCAGCCGGACCTATTCGACGCCCGGCGTCGGCGGGTTCGGCGGTTGGGGTGCGGGCTTTGGCTGGGGCGGCTGGGGTCCGGCATGGCGCTATCGCAGCCCGGCGTTCGGCTGGCGCACCTGGGATCCGTTCTGGGGCGATCCGTTCTTCGACCGCTCGGTCGATATCCGCACCGTCGACAAATATGAGGCGATGGCGGAAATCGTGCTGGGCCGTGGTCCGAAGCCGTCCGACAACGTCCGCGCGTTCGATGCCCGCGCGGTGCTGCAGAGCCTCGGCCCCAGCGTGATGGAACCCGACACGCGCCGGTAACGCCGCGATACGGTTTGAAAGCAGCGATGCCGCCGTTCCCGATGGGGATCGGCGGCATCTTCTTTGTCACCGCACCACATCGTCCGGTGCGGGCGCCGGCCTCCGTCCGGAAAATGCCGCCTGTCGTCGATAGTTGCCCCTCGCCCAGGCCTGTGCCGGGGTGACGGCAACCGCCGAACGCCATGGCCCTTCGGGCGAACCCATATCCCCACCTTCGCGGGGATATGCTCTCCTCTGGACCGGATCGGGCGCGCTTACGCCACCAGCGCCCCGTGGCAATGCTTGTACTTGCGTCCCGACCCGCACGGGCATGGCGCGTTGCGGCTGACGCGACCTTCCCAGTTGGCCGGATCGTCGCCCAGTTCCTCGTCGGGCTGCGGGGCGGCCATCTGCAGCATCGGCACGCGCGTGGTGACTAGGCCCGGGGTACCCTCCCCGCCCCAGCTATCGTCCTCGCCGGTCAGCGGGTCGATGTGCATCGTCAGGAAATCGGGTAGTTCCGGAAGTTCGGGCGGCGCCTGGAAGTTGAAATTGGCATGGGCCAGCGTGCGGGTCACGTCTTCGCGGATGCTGGCGAGCATGCGCTCGAACAGCGCGAACGCTTCCTGCTTATACTCGTTGATCGGGGTCTTCTGCGCATAGGCGCGCAGGTGGATCACCGCTCGCAGCGCGTCGAGCATCGCCAGATGCTCCTTCCAGTGATGGTCGAGCGTCTGGAGCAGGATCGACTTCTCGATCTGGGTCCAGCTTTCCGGGTCCATCTCGGCCGACTTGCCCTCGACCAGACGGTCGGCGTCGGCGCGGATGCGCTCTTCGAGGGTTTCGACGTCAAGGCCGTCCTCGTTGGCGATCCAGTCGGCGACCGGCGCATCGACGCCGAGCAGTTCCTGCGCACGCTCGCGCAGGCCCTCGACATTCCACTGTTCGGGATAGCTGTCGGGCGGCACCGCGTCGCCGACGACGGTGTTGACCGTCGCATGGCGCATGTCGACGACGACGTCGCCGACCGTCTCCGCATCCATCACGTCGGCGCGCTGTTCGTAGATGACCTTGCGCTGGTCGTTCATCACGTCGTCATATTCGACGACCTGCTTGCGAACGTCGTAGTTGCGCGCCTCGACCTTTTTCTGCGCCGTCTCGATCGCGCGCGACAGCCACTTGCTGCCGATCGCCTCGCCATCCTCGATATTGTTGCGCATCATCTTCGCAAACAGCGTATCCGGCCCGAAAATCCGCAACAGATCATCGTCGAGACAGAGGTAGAAGCGCGACAGCCCCGGATCGCCCTGCCGCCCCGAACGGCCGCGAAGCTGGTTGTCGATGCGGCGGCTCTCATGGCGTTCGGTGCCGAGCACGAACAGGCCGCCCGCATCGAGCACCTGCTGTTTTTCCTCGACGATCTCGGCGCGGACGCGCGCGGCGGCGGCGTCATATTCGCTGGTCCCCTCGACCAGATCGGGGTGTTCGTCGAGCATGCGGAACTCGAAATTGCCGCCGAGCTGGATATCGGTGCCGCGCCCGGCCATGTTGGTGGCGATCGTCACCGCGCCCAGCCGGCCCGCCTGCGCCACGATATGCGCTTCCGATTCATGGTAGCGGGCGTTCAGCACCTTGTGGTCGACGCCCTCCTGCGTAAGGAATTCGGACAGCAGTTCGGACTTTTCGATCGAAACGGTGCCGACCAGCACCGGCTGCCCCTTCGACGCATGTTCGCGGATCTTCTTCGCGATCGCGCGGAACTTGTCGTTCAGCGTCTTGTAGAATTCGTCCTCCTCGTCGACGCGACGCACGGGTACGTTGGTCGGGATCGACACGACGTTCATCTTGTAGATGTCGAAGAACTCGGGCGCTTCGGTCGCCGCCGTGCCGGTCATGCCCGACAGCTTGGGGTACATGCGGAAATAGTTCTGGAAGGTGATGCTGGCGAGCGTCTGGTTCTCCGGCTCGATCGTCACGCCTTCCTTCGCCTCGGTCGCCTGGTGCAGCCCGTCCGACCAGCGACGGCCGTCCATCATGCGGCCGGTGAATTCGTCGATGATGACGACCTTGCCGTCCTTCACGATGTAATCGGTGTCGCGCTTGAACATGATGTTCGCGCGCAGCGCCTGGTTCACATGGTGGACGACCTGCGTGTTCTCGAAATCATACAGGTTGGCGCCGATCAGCAGCCCGGCATCCTCCAGCATCCGTTCGACCTTCTCGGTGCCGTCCTCGGTCAGCACGATCGACTTCTGCTTCTCGTCCTTCTCGTAATCGTCCGCCGACAGCCGCTGCACGACCTCGTTCACCGAACGATACAGGTCCGACTTGTCATCAGTCGGGCCGGAGATGATGAGCGGGGTGCGCGCCTCGTCGATCAGGATCGAATCAACCTCGTCGACGATCGCGAAGTTGAACGGCCGCTGCGTCATCGACGCACGGTCGAACTTCATGTTGTCGCGCAGGTAATCGAAGCCGAATTCGTTGTTCGTGCCATAGGTGATGTCCGAACCATACGCCTCGCGACGCTCATGGTCGGCAAGGTTGGGCACGATCACGCCGGTGGTCAGGCCGAGAAAGCCATACACCTGTCCCATCTGCGCCGCGTCACGCCGCGCCAGATAGTCGTTGACGGTGACGACGTGGACGCCTTCGCCCGGCAGCGCGTTGAGATAGCAGGCGAGCGTCGCGACCAGCGTCTTGCCCTCACCGGTGCGCATCTCGGCGATCTCGCCGCGGTGGAGCACGATGCCGCCGACCATCTGCACGTCGAAATGGCGCATGCCGAGCACCCGGCGCGCGGCCTCGCGCACGGTGGCGAATGCTTCCGGCAGCAGCGAGTCGAGCTTGGCACCGTTCGCGAGCTGTTCGCGGAACTTCGGCGTCTGCGCTGCCAGTTGTTCATCCGACATCGCGGTCAGCGTGGGTTCGAAGTCGTTGATCTTCGACACGATGCCGCCGAGCGACTTGACGTAGCGGTCGTTGGACGACCCGAACAGCGATTTGGCGAGGCCACCGAACATGGGCGTGATTCCTTGGGATACGGGGCGCGCGCCGCGACGGGTCCGGCGGCTGCGCGATGGAAAGGGCGGAACGATCGGCGCGGAGGCGCGCTATTCGTGGGTGCGCAGCGTCCGTGCGCGAACCTCGATATGCGGCGCGTCGCCGAGGAACAGCGGCCGCGGTTCGGCGACCAGCGGCTGGTCGGGACGCGCAATCGTGGCGGACCGCGCATCGACGATCGCGACCGCCATCTGCCCGGCGACCGCCTGCGCCTGTGCCACCTGCCGCGCCTGAAGCGCGCCCACGCCCGGCAGCAGGCCGGTCAGGCCCGTCAGCAGCGCGGAGAGGAACAGGAGCAAACGCAAGCAGGCCGTCCAGACGTTGTCATTGTGCGACGGATGCCCAGTCGCAAGCGTGGGAGACATAGGGAAGCGCCGGCCCCGCGTCCAGCCGGGGTGCGTTACCTGGCGGGCTGGAAGGCCATGTTGTAGGTCATCGTCGCGCGCCGGACCGGCTGATCCGGTTTCGGTTCGTAGGTTACCGGGAATGAACAGGCTTCTACGCCCTCACCACTCGATGACCGGCGTTCGCAACTCGCGACCTTTCCGTTCGCGTCGACCGTCACCCGGTCGACCTGAGAAAAATAGGGCGGGATTTCCATGGCGGCGCGCACGGTCGGGCCAGGGGTGAACGATGTCCCTTCGACCTCGAGCATATTGGCCAAGGTCAAGATTCCCGGTCCGAACCTCGACAGGTTCAACTCCACGAAGCCGGCATATCGCCCGTTTTTCTTCAGGCAGGCTTGAACGCTGTCGCCGTTCGGGGCGCTGCTGGTCGTACTGCAATCGAGGATCGTACCGTCCTTGCCGAGCGTCAATCGAACCACCATCGCAAATGGATCAAGCGATCCCCTGCTGGAATTCGGCGCGTTCCATTTGATACGCCGTTGTGCCGAAGAGGCGATCGGTTGCCCTTTTGCATCGGTCGCCGGCGTGAAACGCCCACGCTCGCGCATCAGGCGACAACCGGTGGCGTCCAACGCCGCCGATCCGCTCGACTGCGCGATGGTGCAGCCGGTAACGGCACCTCGCGCGTCGACCTGCATGGTCATGACGAGGGTACCGCCCTCGTTCGCGTTCAGCGCTTCTATCGGATAATCGTCCGGCGTGACCCATGATGCCGGATCGATCGGCACCGGATCGGTCTGCCCCGATGCCCCGCCGCCGCAACAAAGCGTTGCAACCGCCGCGCCCATGCGTAGGAACCGCCGCATATCCACCCCCCTGCCGCTTGTCCGGCGCAGGCTAGACCGGGACCCATGCCCATGTCGACTGCTACCTCCCCGCTCGCCACGCCGTTTCCCGCGCTGCCGCCGATCGGCGGGGTGACGCTCCGGGTCGCGCGGGCGGCGTACAAGAACTGGGACCGCACCGACCTGACCTTCGTCACGCTGGCCGAGGGAACGGCGGTCGCGGGGGTGCTGACCAACAGCAAATGCCCCTCGCCCGAGGTCGAATGGTGCCGCCGGGCGCTGGTGCTGGGTCGGGCGCGGGCGCTGGTGGTCAATGCCGGCAATTCGAATGCCTTTACCGGCGACCGCGGGCGGGCAGCGGTCGAGGCGATCGCGGCGCGCACCGCACAGGCGATGGCGTGCCAGCCCTCGGACGTGTTCATCGCATCGACCGGTGTGATCGGCGTGCCGTTGCCGATCGACAAGGCGGAGGCCGGGCTGGACGCGGCGTTCGTCGCCGACCCGTGCGACTGGGAAGCGGCGGCGGAAACGATCGGCACGACCGACACCTTTACCAAGGGTGCGTTCACCACGGCGCGGGTCGGCGACCGGACGGTCAAGCTGGCCGGTATCATCAAGGGGTCGGGCATGATCGCGCCCGACATGGCGACGATGCTCGGCTTCCTGTTCACTGACGCGGCGATCGATCCGGCGTTCCTGCAAAGCGCGCTGGAGGCAGCCAATCGCCAGACCTTTTCGTGCATCACGGTCGATGGCGATACCTCGACCAGCGATACGGTGCTGGCGTTCGCGACCGGTGCGGCGGGGAATGCCCCGATCGCGTCGTTCGACGACGACGGCGCAGATGCGTTCGTGGCGGCGCTCCACGACCTTTGCCGGCAGCTCGCCCATCTGGTGGTGCGCGACGGCGAAGGCGCGTCGAAATTCATCGCAGTGACGGTGGAAGGCGCGGAGAGTGACGGCAGCGCGCACCGGGTCGCGATGAGCATCGCCAACTCGCCGCTGGTCAAGACCGCCATCGCGGGCGAGGACGCCAATTGGGGCCGGGTGGTGATGGCGGTCGGCAAGGCGGGCGAACCCGCCGAGCGCGACAAGCTGGCCATCCGTTTCGGTACGACACAGGTCGCCGAGGGCGGCCTTGCGGTCGCAGGCTATGACGAAGCCCCGGTCGCGGCGCACCTGAAGGGTCAGGAGGTCGAGATCGGCGTCGACCTGCATCTCGGCGACGGCCGTGCGACAGTGTGGACCTGCGACCTGACGCACGGCTATATCTCGATCAACGCCGATTATCGGAGTTGACCGCAGCCGCTGTTACAGCGATCCGAACCCGACGATCCGGCGATAGCGGCGGGCGATATCGCGGTGGTCGTCGATGGTCAGCACACCGTCCTGGGCGGCCTGTCGCTGTTCAACTTCCTGTTTGAGCGCCAGAACCTGCCGGACCTGCTGCCGCTTCATGGTCGGCGTCAGCAAACCACGTTGCACGCCGAACATCGGCTCCAGCAGCAGCGACGCGGGAACCGTATGCGTCGACTGGTAGCGATCCGTCACCTGGTTGGTGCTGACAGTCTGCTGCGCGGCCGCGGGTCCCGCAATCGCGCATGCCATTGCCGCCAATATCGTAGCAGATAGGTTACGCATACCATTACTCCCGAATCGGGTGGACGATGCGATATCGTATCGCCCCCCTGAAATAGTACAATCCGGGGCAACGCCATCCGTTCCGCCCGATTTCCCGCCGGAACGGATCGGTTGCATCAGCCCAGCTCGCCCTCGAGCCACGCCTTCAACTGGCTCTTGGGCCGCGCGCCGAGCAGGTCGGCGACCGGTTGGCCGTTCTTGAACAGTTTCAGCAGCGGAATCGACTGAACGCCCATCGATCCGGCGGTGTCGGGGTTGGCCATGATATCGACCTTGGCGATCGTCACCTTGTCGCCCAGTTCGTCGGCGATTTCCTCCAGCGCGGGGGCGATCATCTTGCACGGACCGCACCAGTCCGCCCAGAAATCGACCAGCACCGGCTTGTCGGATTGCAGGACATCGGCGGAAAAGCTGGCGTCGGTAACGGTCTTGGTCGGCATGGGAATCTCCTTGTGATCCGATATCTATGGTCGCGCTGCCGGCACCTCAAGCTTCGTGCGGCAAGCTTTGTTCCCCTGCCCCCAAGCCCGGCTTGTGCCGGTCGAGCAGGTCGGCGGGCAGGACGAACAGCTTCGGCCCGGCGGTGTAGAGCAACGCCGCCTCGACCCACCGGTCGGGCAGGATGACGCGAAGCGCCGCGGCATAGGCCGCCATCTGTTTCAGATGATAGACCGGAATGTCGCCGACGTCGCCCGGCACGCGGCGCCCGGTCTTGAAGTCGACGACGCGGACGACCGCCTTGCCGATACACAGCCGGTCGACGGTGCCGGCGACGACCTGCGTACCGACGACGGCGGCGATCGGGGCCTCGGCGAGCGTGTCGGGGCCGAACAGGTCGGCGAACGCCGGGTCGTCGAGGACCGCCATCGCGTCGCGCGTCACCCGTCGGCGCAGCGCGGCATCCTCCACCCCGGCCGCACCAGCCAGCCAGCGTTCGGCGGCATCGGCGCGCTGGTCATGCGGCAGATCGGGCAGGCGTTCGAACAATTGGTGCAACAGCCGCCCACGTTCGGCGGCGGCGCGCATCGTCGCGCTTGGCGGCGGGTCGGACACTTCGTCGTCACCCAGCGCCGAGGGGGCGAGCGGACGCGGTGGACGGGCTTCGGCAGGGGCGGGAGCACGGAGCCAGCCCGGCGGGGTCGCGGCCGTCATCCGCGTGGCGGTACCACGGGCGCGGGCGGAAATCGGCGCCTGGCGGGTCAGGCCGGTAAAGACCCGCTCGCCCTCCCCCTGCGCTACGCCCAGCGCGTCGAACGCGGCGGCGGCCGCGCTGTACCAGCTCAATGGCGGCGGCACGCCCTGACAGCGGGCGGACGGCGCCCCGGCGATGACCAGCCGTTCCTCTGCCCGCGTCGCCGCGACGTAGAACAGACGCCAATGTTCCTCCAGCTCGCGCCGGTCGATCGCGGCGACCGCATCGTCGACCGGCGTGCCACGCTCCCCGCTGCGCGGGCGGAAGACGGGGAAGGATGCGCCGTCATGCCCCTCGGGCGACCAGGCGACGATATCGCGGCGGCTGTTGGCGGGATCGATCGCGGCATCGGCGAGCAGGACCAACGGCGCCTGCAACCCCTTCGAACCATGCGCGGTCATTACCCGCACCGCCCCGCCCGACGCGCCGGCGTCGCGCTTGATCTCCACTTCGCCGCGGTCGAACCATTCGACGAAACGTTGCAGCGACGACGTGGCGACATGCTCGAACGACAGCGCGGCGTTAAGCAGTTCGTCGATCGGGTCGCGCGCCTCCTCGCCCAGCCGCGCGATCAGCTTGCGGCGGCCGTCGAGTTCCCCCGACAGCAGTTCCTCGAGAAAGCGATAGGGTGTGGCGAAATCGGCGCGGCGCAGGATGCGCGACAGCGGCTCGACCGCACCGCTGTCCGTCCGGCGCAGATGCCGCCACAGGCTGCCGCCGTCGCGCAGCGCGCCGGCCAGCAACTGTTCCTGCGTCCAGCCGATCAATGGCGAAACCAGCAGGTTGGCAAGGCTCAGATCGTCGTCGGGCTGGAGCGCGAAGCGGATCGCCGCCAGCAGATCCTGTACCGCCAGCGGCGCGTCGAGGCGCAGCCGGTCGACACCGGCCACCGGCACCCCCTCGGCATAGAGTCGCGCGACGATCAGCGAGGCAAGGTCGCCGCGGCGCTTGACCAGCACCATGACGTCGCCCGCCTGCAGCATCCGCCCCTTTGATTCGAGCGGGAGCGTGCCGATCCAGCGCTTGATCGCGCGGGCGATGTCGCGGGCGATGACACGGGTCGCATCGTCGATCCACCCTTCCTCATCGTCCCCTGCCGCCTCGACGACAGTCGGTGCCCACAGGGTGACGGTGCCGGGGCCGGGCACTTCGCTGTCGTGCCGTTCCGGGGTGTCGATGCCCATGCCGGGATCGGGCAGCGCGGCGATGGCGGCGTCGACGAATTCGAGCACCGGCCGCGTCGTACGGAAACTGTGGGTCAGCGACAGCGTGTCGAGTTCGCGCGCATCGCCGCGATAGTTGGGGGGCAGCGTGGCGCGGCGGGTGAAATCGTGATGCGCCGCGCGGAAAAAGATCGGATCGGTGCCCTGGAAGCCGAAGATCGCCTGCTTATAGTCGCCGACGACGAACAGCGTCCGCATTCCCGCCGCGCGTACCGCGTCGCCGCTGAAATATTCCTCGACCAGCGACCGGACGATCGCCCATTGCTGCGGATTGGTATCCTGCGCCTCGTCGATCAGGACATGTTCGGTGGTCTGGTCGAGCTTGAAGCGGACCCAGTCGCCGATGCCGGGTTGCGCGAGGAGGGTCAGCGTCTCCCGGATCAGGTCGTCGAAATCGACCGCCCCGGCCCGCCGCTTGGCGCGGACATAGGCGTCGGCATAGGCACGGCCCGCCGCCAGCGCGCCGGCCAGCGCATCGGCATAGCCGGCCCGGGCGCGGATCGACAGCAGTTCGGCGGCGCGGGTGCCGACCGCGTCGGCAAGCTCGTCATAATCGGGGTCGGCCGCGACCAGTTTGGCCGATGCCTTTTTCAGCGTATCCTTCTGGGTGAAGAACATGCCCCGCACGTCGCCCAGCCGCAGCGCGCGTTCGGTGGGCGATTGCGCCAGCCAATCCATGATCGCGCCATGCAGCTTCTGCCCCGTGGCGGTGCCCCAGACGCGGTTCGCCTCGGCCAGCCGTTCGAGCGCGTCGCAGTCGAATGCGTCGTCGCTGCATGCCTGCGCGATCACCTCGTCCACATCGCCCGATGGCAGGTGAAAGGCGCGGCGCAGGAACGGCTGGATGCCGGCTGGCAGCTCGGCCATCGCCTGCGGATTGCGGGCGCATTCGCGCAGAAAGCCCTCGGCCGCCCCCTCGCCCATCCGCAGCGACATGGCGGCGATCGCATCGCCGATGCGGGTCGATCCGCCGCGCTGTTCCTCGACCAGCAGTTCGGCCAGCGCCTCGCGCGCCATGCCGGCTTCCTCGCGCGCCTCCAGCGGGCGGAAGCCGGGGACCAGCCCCGCCTCGACCGGGAAGCCGGCAAGCAGGCTCTGGCAGAAGCCGTGGATCGTCTGGATGCGCACCCCGCCGCCCGGCGCGTCGAGCACGCGCGCGAACAGGGTACGTGCGCGGGCGAGCAGCGCGGGATCGTTCACATCCTCGCCCAGCGCGAACAGATCCGCCTTGAGGTCGGCGGTCGGCAGGCGCACCCAGCGCGCAAGGCGGCTGGCGACGCGCTCGGCCATCTCCGCCGCCCCGGCCTTGGTAAAGGTCAGGCACAGGATCGCCGCCGGATCGACGCCGCGCAGCAGCAGGCGGAACACGCGCGCCGACAGGACATGGGTCTTGCCGGTACCCGCCGACGCCGACAGCCAGACATGGCGGTGCGGGTCGCTCGCCACCGCCTGGTCGTTCTTCAGCCGCTGCAGCGCGCGAACGTCACTCACGGCCATACCATTCGTCGCGACGCATCAACTGGTCATACTCGGCATAGGGGGCATATTCGGGAACCAGCTTGGCGACGAACGGCGCGTCACCGGTCAGGAAACGGGCCACGGCGTCCTCGAAATGGCCCCTGGCGATGGCTACGAAATCATCGGCGACCACCCTGCCCTTCGACCCGTCGGCATTGACCGGGGAGGTCATCTTGCCGAACCGGTCGCCATCCTTGGTCAGCGACCAGTATTCGAACGCGGTGGCGGTCCCGCGAACGCCGGCGAAACTGCCGCGTTCGGCCATCAGTCCCAGCAGCCCGAGCTGCAGGCTGTAGCCCGCCGCCACCGCCTTCGCGCTCGGCGCCTTGCCGGTCTTGTAGTCGATGATGGCGAGGCTGCCATCCTGTGCGCGGTCGATGCGGTCGGCCTTGCCCGACAGTTCGACGCCGGCGATCTCCAGCCTGCCGTCGCATTCGACGCCCGCGACGATCCGCCCCTCGGCCAGCTTCTCGTGCGTGAAGGCCGCGACCCAGTCGATCGCCTCGCGCAGCCTTGGCACCCACAGCGCGCGCAGCAGCGGGTGGGTGCGCGGGTCGTCGGACAGGGCCTGCAACCGGCGATGGAGTTTCGCCGGGTCCAGTCCGTCCTCGCGTGCCCAGCGTTCGAGGACGCCGTGCACCGCCGTCCCGCGCCACGCGGCGGTCGGATCGGCATCGACCGCGTCCATCGGCGACAGGCGCAGCATCCGCCGCGCGTAGAAGGCGTAGGGGTCGGCCTTCAGCCGGTCGACCTCCGTCACCGAAATGCGGCGCGGACGCAGCGCCACCGGCGGACGCGGGGCCGGACGCGCGGCGGCGGCATATTGTTCGGGCGTGTCGATCGCCCGTGCCCAGTCGCGCAGATGGCCGGCACGTTCCAGCCCGTCGTCCAGTGCCTGCAACCGCAGCCACAACCGCGAGGCGATGGTCGGCGCGGTCGCGTCGCGCGCGGCGCGGGTCAGGATCACGTCGCGCGCGCCGAGCGCTCCGGCAAAGTCGTGCGCGGCCAGACCGATCCGGCGTTCGAGCCCCGGCAGCTTCAGGTCGGCACGGATGCGCGGCGCGAGCCACGGGTCGGGCGACGGCAGCGCCGGCCAGACGCCTTCGTTCAGCCCGCCCAGGATCATCAGGTCCGCCGTCTGCAGCCGCGCTTCGAGCAGGCCGAGAATGGCGAGGCGCGGATGCGCGCCCTGGGGCGGGCGCACCGCAACCTCGTCGAGCAGGGTCCGCAGCAATGCCGGCAGGACCCGCGGGTCGATCACCGGCGGCCCGATCGCCGCCTGTTCCTCCAGCGCGGCGACCAGTTCGGCGGCGGCACGGCCTTCGGGGCGGCTCCATGCGGCGTCCCCGGCAAGGTCGCTCGCGGTTTCCCGCAGCAGCGCCAGCAACGGGGCCAGCGGTTGCGGCCCGGCGGCGAAGGCGTCGGCCAGCGGCGTCAACAAAGGGCACGCCATGTCCCAGAACGCCTGCGCCGCAGACCGGATCGCGGCGTCGCGCGGTTCGCCCTCGCGCAGATGCCGGTCGATCCCCGCCAGCCCCGGCGCCGGTCGCGGCCCCCTGAGCGCCCGGTCGAGGCGACGGACACCGTCGAGCCACACGACCCGCGCCTCCGCCTCGCCGCTCCTGACCAGAGGATGCTTGAGCAGCGCCAACAGGGCGACCGGCGCGAATCCCTGCGCCGCCGTCTCGACCAGCGCCAGCAACAGCGTGCCCGGCGCCAGCAGCGACAGCGGCTGGCCGGCGGAATCGTCGACGGTCACGCCCCAGCGCGCCATATGCGCCGCGACCCGGCGGGCCAGCATCCGGTCGGGCGTGACCAGTGCCGCCGTCCGCCCGGGCGTTTCCAGCGCCTCGCGCAGCGCGATGGCGATCGCCTGCGCCTCCTCCCCCGGCGTCGCCAGTTCGACCATCCGCACGCCCGACAGGCGACGGTCGGCAGCGGGTACGTCGATCCAGTGGTGGGTGCGATCGGCAGGGCTCAGCGCGGTGGCGATCGCGCGGCTGCGCGTCGGGGTGGCGTCATGCTCGCTCGCCGCCTGCCAGCGGACGAATTCGCGGCGGTGGACACCCATCCGGTCGAGCAGCAGCTTGAGGTGATATTGCGGATGGGTTTCGATCGACCGTCGCCGTCGGCCGGTGATCGGATCGGGATCGTGCGGCCCCAGCGACGCCCATTCGTCGTCGTCCATCGCGAGGTCGAGGCCCGGCAGGACCACCATCCCGCGCGGCAATCCGGCAACGCAGCGCTGGACACGCGCGATCGCCGGCGCATTGGTCGCGATCCCCGCCGCGCAGACGAATCCCCGGGGCGGCTCGGCGCTCCACCGCGCGCACAGACGTTGCAGCAGCCGCGTCCGCCGATCGGCCAGATCGATCCGCCCCAGCGCCGCCAGTTCGCCGGGCCAGCGATCGAGCACGATCCGGAACAGTTCGAGCGAACGCTCCCAATGCGTCGACAGCGTTTCGTCGAGGTTGAGGTCGCGCAGCGCCGCCGGGGCGACTTCCTCGACCAGCAACTGGTCGAGTGTCGCGGCCAGATCGCCCGCCAGCCGCACCGCCTCCGCCGCGTCGACCGGGCGCCCGGCACGCTGGCGCTCCTCGCCGACCAGCCGGGCGAGGATCATCCGCCGGGCGAGCGGATCGATCGCAGGCGGTATGGCCACGGCATCGGCCGGGTCGGCAAAGCTGCCCGCGCCCTCGTCCAGTTCGGGATCGCCGATCGCGACGAGGCGCGGCAGCAGCAGTCCGCCGCCGCTGGCGCGCACGAACGCTTCCTGCACGGTGCGTTTCGCACGGTTGGTCGGGACCAGCACCATGCCCTGCGCAAGGCCGATCGGGTCCCCGCCGAACCGGCGGATCAGGCCCACCGCCAGCGCATCGGCGAACGCCCGGTGGATCGGGATGGTATAGAGGCCGAGGCGTTTTGCCTCAGCCATCGGCGAGCACCGCTTCGGTCATGCCGATCGCGGCCGGCGTACCGACATCGAACCACAGCCCCTGATGCACGACGCCGTAAGCACGCCCCGCCTCAATCGCCCGGTTCCAGAACAGGTTGGTCGAAAAGGCGCCTTCCGGCCAGTCGGCGATGACGCGCGGCGACAATATCTGCACGCCGGTGAACACGAACGGCGCCAACCGCCCCGGCTTGCGCCGCCCGGTGATCCGCCCCCGCGCGTCGATGTGGAAATCGCCCTGCCCGCGATGGCCATGCGCCAGCGCCTGCGGCACCAGCAGCAGCAGCGCATCCATCTTCGCATCGTCCCACAGGCTGCTGAGCAACCGGATCGAATCGACCGGTCCGTCGACCCACAGATTGTCCGAATTGACGCAGACGAACGGCGCCTCGCCAATCAGCTCGCGCGCCTTGACCAGTCCGCCGCCGGTTTCCAGCAGCTTCGCGCGCTCGTCGGACACCGCGACCTCGATGCCCTTCACCCGGTGCTTCAGATGCGCTTCCATCGCATCCGCCAGATAATGGACATTGACGACGGCGCGCCTGACGCCGGCCCCGCGCAGCCGGTCGAACACATGGTCGATCAACGGCTTGCCGGCGACCTCCACCAGCGGCTTGGGACGCATCGCGGTCAGCGGACGCATCCGCTTGCCCAGCCCCGCGGCCATCACCATCGCGGTTTCGGGTACCGCGGCGGTCGGATGGGGGCGGATCGAACGGAGCGTGGTCATGCGAGTTCCTGCGGATCGCCGCGCTTGTGCGGCGGGATGTTGAGGTCGAACCAGCGCGCGACGCCGGCCAGCGCCGGATGGCCGAGATCGCGTTCCAGATAGCGCCAGACGCGCGGGCACAGCGCGCCATATCGCAGCTTGCCGTCGCGCCGCCACAGCCGGGTGAAGATGCCGAGGATCTTCGCGTTCCGCTGCGCACCGAACAGGTGATAAGCGGCGTCGAACCCGTCGCCCACCCCGGTCGATTCGCGATAGCGAGCGAGCATCGACGCCTCGACCACCGCCGGTACGTCGCGCCGCGCGTCCTGCAGCAAGGATACCAGGTCGTAGGCGGGATGCCCGGCCAGCGCGTCCTGGAAATCGAGCAGCCCCAGCCGCGTATCGTCGAGCAGCATCAGGTTTTCGGCATGATAGTCGCGCAGCACCGTGACGACCGGCATGTCGGGCAGCGCGTCGAACGCGGCGTTCCATGCCGCGCGATATCCCTCGGCATCGACCGACAGGCCCAGCGCGTCGCAATACCATTCGATCAGCAGGTCGGCTTCGCGCAGGATGAACGCGCGGTCATAGGGCGGGACCGGCGCCGCCTCGTGCCGCTGCAGGCGGAGCAACTGGTCGATCGCCGCGGCGTACAGGCGACCCTCGCTTTCCGGCGCCGCATCGACGGTCTCGCGCATGCGCATGTCGCCGAAATCCTCCAGCAGCATGAAGCCGTTGTCGGGATCGTCGGCAAGGATCGCCGGGGCGGAGAAGCCGCGATCGAGCAGCCATGCCGCCATATGCGCGAACTTGCGCGTGTCCTCGGGCGGGGGTGCGTCCATCAGCACCGCGCTGCGCCCGACCTCGATCACGCGATAATAGCGGCGGAACGACGCATCGACCGCCAGCGGCAGGATTTCCGCATCGGCCCATCCGGCAGTGGCGAGAAAGGCGGATGCCGCATCGCGCGGGTTCAGGTCAGCGGCCATCGGCTTTCCCAAGCGTCCGGCACCCGCGCTGTCAAGCGCCGCCCGCCCGCTTCGTCGAACGCCAGCGACAGCCAGAGCGCTTCGGGCCATGGATCGTCGCCCAGCCGTTCGGGCCATTCGACCAGCAGCGCGCCATCCTCCAGCGCATCGTCCAGTCCCAGCTCGCGTGCCTCGTCCGGATGCTCGATGCGGTAGAGGTCGACGTGCAGCACGCTCATGCGGATTTCGGGCGGGTCGTACGGCTGGACGATCGCGAAGCTCGGCGACGGCGCCTCGCCCGCCAGCCCCAGTGCCGCCAGAAGCCCGCGCGCAATGCTGGTCTTGCCGGCGCCCAGCGGTCCCGAAAGCGCGACCACGTCGCCCGCGCGCAGCACGGCGGCGATCCGCGCACCGAACGCGTGCGCCGCGGCTTCGTCGGCCAGGTGCATCACGGCTCGCGCGGCAGGTCGATCGTGACCAGCGTCCCCACGCCCTTTTCCGATACCAGTTCGATCGTGCCGCCATGCGCCTCGACCGCCTGCCGGGCGAGCGGAAGATCGAGGCTGAGCGCGCGTTCGCCGACCCGCGCCGCGCCCGCCTGCGCGAACCGGTCGAACGCGCGGGCGACCGCGTCCTTCGACATGCCCGGGCCATCGTCCGACACGACGATCCGGGCGCGCTTCGTATCGCCATCGACATGCAGCAGCACGCGCCCGCCCGGTCGCAGCCCGCCGATCGCATGGTCGAGCAGATGGCCGACCGCCTGCCGCAGCCGCCGCGCATCGCCCAGCATCACCCCGGCGGATGGCGCGATCTCCACCGCCAGTTCGATGCCGCGCGCCGACGCCGCCGTCCGCGCGGCGTCGGCCGCCTCGCCGGCGATGATCTTCAGCGGCACGGTCGCCCGCGCGACCGGCGTCGTCTCGTTCGCGGTCAGGTCGAGCGTGTCGTCGATCAACCCGCCCAGCCGCTCGACCGATTCGAGGATGGCTTCGGTATAGCGTGCACCGTCATCGGTGAGCTTGCCGGCATATCCCGCCTGCAGCATCTCGGCGAACCCCTTGATGGAGGTCAGCGGCGTGCGCAGTTCGTAGCTCATCGACGCGACGAACGCGGTCTTGACCCGGTCCGCCGCTTCCAGCGCCTCGTTGCGGTCGCGCAGCGCCTGCTCCATCCGCCGGCTGTCGGAGATGTCGAGCATCGTCAGCAACGCGTTGCCATCGGGCAGCGGCACCGCCCCGAACTCGTAATGCCGCCCGTCCGCCATCGCGAAGCGGCCCGACCGCTGCATCCGCTGCTGCGTGGCGAAGCGCACCAGCTCGGGGATCAGCGTCGCCCGGCCGGGGTTGGCGAGGCTGTCGGCGACGCGTTCGGCCAGCGCATCGACCCGTGGATGCCCGTCGAGAAACGCATCGTCGAGGCCCCAGACCTGCCGGAACTTCGCGTTCCATATCTGTAGCCGCCCGTCCGCCGCGAACACGCCCAGCGCCTCGAACAGATTGTCGAACGTCGCGGTGCGCACGCGCAACAGCGTGTCGCGCGCGCTGGCCAGTTGCACCTGTTCGGTGCGATCCTCGAAGATCAGCAGCAGCCCGCCTTCGGGCAGCGGCTGCGCCACGACGCGCAGATGCGTACCGCCGGGCAGATGCCATTGTTCCTCGATCGCACCCTCGGCCGCGCGGAACCAGTCGCGCCGCTCCGCCTTCCATCCCGGAAAGTCGCGGACTTCGGGCAGCCGCTTCGCCTCGCGCATGCGGTCGAGCACCCGGTCGAATTCGGGGCGGTCGGCCAGCCATTCGGGCTTCATCGCAAAGGTGCGGCCGAACGGCTGGTTGTAGAAGACGAGCGTCCCCCGTCGCGCAGCGGCATGTCGTGGACGCGCAGCATGCGCCGTTCGCCGCCGATCGTCGCCGGCATCGCCGCCGCCTGCGGCTGGCCGGTGTCGCGCGCGATCGACGCGCTGGCCAGCGGCCCGCCCATGCCGACGCCCTCGACAAGCTCGATCTGCCGGGCGATCACCGCCGCCGCGTCGTCGGCATCGACCGCGCGGACATAGGCGGTGTTGACCATCGCCAGCCGCAACGTGTCGTCGCGATACCACATCGGCATCGGCGCCGCCTCGATCAGGCTCGACAATGCCTCGAACGCGGCGCGATATTCCTCGGCCTCCGCGCCCAGCGTCGCGATCTCGTCATGGAATTCGGTCGCGTCAAAGAACCAGACAAGCACCCCGCCCGGCGTGTTGAGCGCCGCGGGCGCCCGCTCGCCGATCGCGAACAGCGACCGCGCCGACCCCGTGGCGCGTACGACGGTGCGGAACGGCTTGCCCCCGCGCATCGCGGCGTTGACCGCATCGATCAACCGGTCGGCGCTGCCGGGCTCCAGCCCGCTGTCGGGATCGCCCAGATCGGCGAGCGTCACCGGCGCCTCGACCCGACCCAGCCGATCGACCAGCGGGCGATCCAGCGACAACCGTCCATCGGCGCGCACCACCATCGCCAGCGCAGGCGACGCGGCCAGCGTGGAACGCAGCGATTCGAACGACGCGGCATCGGCCAGCACCTGCCGCCGCGCGGCGATGCCGACGTACAGCATCCAGCCGCCGGCACCGACCAGCAGCGCCAGCACGACACCGGAAAGGATCGCAGCCATGAGGGAAACGGTAATCAAGCGAACGCCTCGCGAGGGAACGGAAGGACGGCGGGGGTGGGCACATCCCTGCCTAGTCGCTGCGGGCCATATAAAAAAGGGGCAGCGCCGGATGGCGCCGCCCCTTCGTCGCAATCGGGGCGGCGACCCGCCCCGATCGTCCGACGATCAGTTCAGCTTCATGCGCGCACCGGCAAAGAAATACCGGCCGATGATCTGCTGGGCATAGGTAGTATCGGCAATATCCGCCTTCTGCCCGAACACGTTGTTAACGCCGGTGTAGAACTGAAACCGGTCGGTGGCATCCACACTGACATAGATGTCATGCTGCCACATAGCCTTGATATATTTGTATTCTGACGCAACGACGTCAGGATTGCTCTGGTTGGTCAGATTGGCATAGCGTAGCGTCTTGTCGAGGAAATTCAGGCCATAGTTGACGGTAACATTATCCAGCGACCAGGTCAGGTCTGCATTGGCGCTGTACTTGGGTGCGCGAAAGGCTGATTCCTGGCGGCGATCTGTAACCGGCGCACCGGGCGTACCGATGAACTCCAGCTTGTCGAGATAGTTGCCGATCAGTCGCAGGTTGAACCGCCCCGCCGAACCGGCATCGAACGCATAGCTCATGTTGACGTCCAGCCCTGCGGTGCTGAATCGCGCGACATTTTGCGGCGCAACGGTAAAACTGACGATATTGCCCTGCGCCGCCGTACCGGTGGCGACATTCGTGCGGGTGATCGAACGGCAGAACACATTGTCGAGCGTCGCCTGGTCGACGCATAGCCGCGCGACTTCGTTCGCCGTCACCGTGTTGATCGCCCCGCGCAGGTTGATGTCGTACCAGTCGGCGCGCAGCGACAGGCCGGGAATGAAGCGCGGTTGCAGCACCGCACCTGCCGTCCACGTCGTCGCTTCTTCCTCACGCAGGTCGGCATTTCCTCCGGAGAAGCCCGAGATGTTGGCCGAGCGGCTGTCAACATAGGCGCTTGGATTGGCGACGCCCAGGCTGGTCAGCAGTGCCTGGCAGTTGGCAGCGCGGGTCGCGGTGCCGTTCTGGATTTCGGCCCGGTCACATGGGTCGGTGATGAACGCGAAGGTCTGCGACTGGCCGGAGAACAGTTCGCCGATGTTGGGCGCGCGCACCGCCTTCGAATAAGTACCGTTGAACGTGATGTCGCGCACCGGTGCGTAGCTACCGTTCACTTTCCACGTCGTGGTGTTGCCGATCGTCGAATAGTCCGAGAAGCGGATCGCTGCACCGAGGTTCAACCGATGGGCGAATGCCACGTCGCGCAGGACGGGGACGTCGAGTTCGGCGAACCCCTCCTTCACGTCGAACTGTCCCTCTTCGCGGCCGAGCGAGTTGGTGAAGGTCAACCCCTGCGCCGCCAGTGCATCGGGGATGAAGCGGCTTTCCTCCTTGCGATACTCGGCGCCCAGCACGAAGTTCACCGCGCCGCCGGGCAGTTCGAAGAACTGGCCGAAGTCGCCCGACACCGATCCCGACACGACATGCTGACGCAGTCGCGACCGGTCAGTGGTGGTCGCACGTACGAAATCCAGCGCCGCCTGGCTAGGGG
The DNA here is from genome assembly GCA_003240755.1 of Sphingomonas hengshuiensis. Classification (GTDB taxonomy): domain Bacteria; phylum Pseudomonadota; class Alphaproteobacteria; order Sphingomonadales; family Sphingomonadaceae; genus Sphingomonas; species Sphingomonas hengshuiensis_A. The sequence continues at coordinate 19,616 of QFNF01000049.1, forward strand.
CGCCGTCGCCGAACAGGTTCAGCGGAACGCACTCACCGGGGCGGAAGGTCGTCGGGTCGACGACGCTGCGGCTGGCATAGGGCTGGTTGGGCGTCCAGTTCGGGTCAAGGTTCACGCGGCACGTGATCTGCCCGGTGGCCGGATCCCGCACCGCATCCAGCGCAGCGAAGAACCGGTCGTTATAGGTATTATTGACGTAGCGGTTCGAAATGTCCGACTGGCCGAAGACATAGGACAGTTCGTAGCTGGCGTGGTTGTTGATCTCGCCCCGAGCGCCGACGACAGCGCGATAGGTTTCGCGCGTGATCGTTTCCCCCCGTTGGCCGATGTCGAAATTGTCCCGCGTCACCAGGACGCCGCCATTGCCGAGATTCGGCAGACCGGCGGGCAGAAACGGATTACCGTCCTCGACCAACAGGTAATAGTCAAACGATGGCTGCCCCAGCGTGAACGACTTGTTGCGCGCATACTTGCCTTCCGCGAACAGCGTCAGTGCCGGCGACACATCGTAATGGGCGATCGCGTTCACGACATGGCGGTCGATCCGCGGCAGCAGGTCATTGAGGTAGTCCGAGATTCTTGTCCCGCTGCCACCCTGCGAGAAACCGGGACGCAACACGGTGCCAAGGTTGAACGGAACAAGCTGCCCCGCGCCGCTGACGATATAATCGGGCTGGCCGTCGAAATCGACGTCGATCCCCCCTTCACGTGCCGTGTCGTTATAACGAACGTCGCGCGTCGGGATATTGTCGGGAATGCCGTTGCTGGCACCGCCGGTATAGCCCGGCCGGAATTCCGGATCGGCAGGGTTGCGCTGGAAGGTCACGAGGCCGTTGCCACGCAGCCGCGCACGGTCGCGCGATTCAAGGCGGCTTTCCGACCCATATTCATAAGCGACGGCGACGTTGCCGCGTCCGTCGGCGAAATTCCTGCCCGCAGTCACCGCCAACAGTCGGCGCCCCGCATCGCCATATTCGGAGATACCGGCCTGCGCGCGTGCGGTAATGCCCTCGAAATCGCGCTTCAGGACAAAGTTGACCACGCCGGTCACTGCGTCCGCGCCATAAACTGCCGACGCGCCGCCAGTCAGGACATCGAACCGTTCGATCAGGTCGCTGGGAATGGTGCCGATGTCGATCGCCTGCGAGCCCGGAACCGACGCCACCTGCCGGCGTCCGTCGATCAGCACCAGCGTACGATCGGTGCCTAGGTTGCGCAGGTTCAGGGTGTTGAGGCCCGAACCGCCAATGCCGACGCCGCTGCCCGCCGTATCGGCGGAAGTGGTCGATCCCTGCAGTGCGGGTACTTGCGCCAGAATATCGGTCAGGTTGGTGTTGCCGGCCTGCTGGATCGCGGCCGCGCCGATCGACACGACCGGGCTGGGCGATTCGAAATCGGGGCGACGGATGCGGGTACCGGTGACGACGATAGTGTCGCCATTGCTGGCATCGGCCGGGGTCTGTGCCGCGGGGTCCGCCGGGATCGGCACATTGTCGGTGTTGCCGGGCGCTGCGGTCTGGGCGGAAGCAGAGGCGGCGACCACCAGTGCGGCGATGGCGAGAGCGCTACGGCCCGCGCCGGAGCGCAGACGCGACGTCGAAAGTTTCATGACCAACCCCTTTTACAAGTTACGCGTATGCATACCTCGATACGCTTTTTGTCCCCGCATCAACCTTCCGGACGATCCGCAAGGTCTGAGATGCGGCATTTGCGCCGCGACTGTTGCCGTGCGGACACAAAAAAGGGGCGGGCATCGAACCGATGCCCGCCCCCTCGCAATGAATATTCGATCGGCTCAGTAGCGATAATGATCCGGCTTGAACGGCCCTTCGACCGGCACGCCGATATAGCTCGCCTGCTTGCTCGTAAGCTTGCTGAGCTTCACGCCCAGCTTTTCGAGGTGCAGCGCCGCGACCTTTTCGTCGAGGTGCTTCGGGAGAACATAGACTTCGTTCCTGTAGTTCTCGCCCTTGGTCCACAGCTCGATCTGCGCGAGGACCTGGTTGGTGAAGGACGACGACATCACGAACGACGGGTGGCCGGTGGCGCAGCCGAGGTTCACCAGCCGGCCCTTGGCCAGCACGATGATCTGCTTGCCGTCGGGGAACCTGACCAGGTCGGTGCCCGGCTTCACTTCGTCCCACTCATAGTTGCTGAGCGCGGCGATCTGGATCTCGCTGTCGAAATGGCCGATGTTGCAGACGATGCTCATCGGCTTCATCGCCGCCATATGCTCGGCGGTGATGACGTCGGCATTGCCGGTCGCGGTGCAGAAGATGTCGGCGCGCGTCACCGCTTCCTCCATCGTCACGACCTCGAACCCTTCCATCGCCGCCTGCAGCGCGCAGATCGGATCGACCTCCGTCACCATCACGCGCGCACCGCCGTTGCGGAGCGACTGGGCGCTGCCCTTGCCCACGTCCCCGAAGCCCGCGACACAGGCGACCTTGCCGGCCAGCATCACGTCGGTCGCGCGGCGGATCGCGTCGACCAGCGATTCCTTGCAGCCGTACAGGTTGTCGAACTTCGACTTGGTGACGCTGTCGTTGACGTTGATCGCCGGGAACGGCAGCTCGCCCTTCTTGGCGATCTCGTACAGGCGGTGGACGCCGGTGGTCGTCTCTTCCGACACGCCCTTCAGGTTCCTGACCGTCTCGGTCAGATAGCCCGGACGCTTCGCGATGAACGCCTTCAGCGCGCGCTGGAACTCGACTTCCTCTTCGTTTTCCGGCTCGCTCAGCGTTGCGCCGGCTTCCAGCTTCGCGCCCCACAGCGCGAACATCGTCGCGTCGCCGCCATCGTCGAGGATGATGTTGGCGGTTTCATCGCCCCAGTCGAAGATGTCGCCGACATAGTCCCAATAGTCGGCGAGGCTTTCGCCCTTGATCGCGAACACCGGCACGCCGGCGGCGGCGATGGCGGCGGCGGCATGGTCCTGCGTCGAGAAGATGTTGCACGTCGCCCAGCGGACGTCGGCACCGAGCGCGGTCAGGGTTTCGATCAGCACCGCGGTCTGGATCGTCATGTGCAGCGAACCGGTGATGCGCGCGCCTTTCAGCGGCTGCGACGCGCCGAACTCGCTGCGCAGCGCCATCAGGCCCGGCATTTCGGTTTCGGCGATCTCGATTTCCTTGCGACCGAAATCGGCAAGGCCGATGTCCTTGATGACGTAATCGGTCTGCTTGTCGGCGCCGGCGGGATTGGAGGCGGTGGCCATGAATGCTCCTGCGTAGGGGCCATGGGGCACGCCCATGGCGGTTGCTGCGCCTCTACCCAGCCGCCGGACGAAACGCAAATCCTACATAAAGATTTCTTTATATCTTGACCGGCGGCGTCGCCGGCCGCGTTCCGCCACCGCGCGCGCGATCATAGGCGACTGGCAGCGCAACCCAATCGTGCAGCGTGCGAGGTTGATCGACCTCCGCGATACCCGTCTTCGGCCATTCGTCTCTCGCCGGCATCCACACCGTGCCGAACAGACGGTCCCAGAGCGTCGTGAACGCGCCGAAATTATGGTCGAAATGCCGCTGTTCCAGCGAATGGTGGATGCGATGGAAGCGGTTGTCGACGATGACGCTGGACAATGGCCCCAGATGCCAGCGGGTCGGCGTATGGATCAACGAAGCCTGGAGGTGCATCAGGACCAGCATCGCCGGCACCGCGGGCGCGGCTTCGCTGGCGATCAGGCTGGTCGGTATCGCGATCAGCAGGATCTGCACGAACGGCTCGATCGGATGGTGGAACGCATTCACCGCCGACATTTCCCGGATCGAATGATGCACGGCATGATAGCGCCACAACCAGCGATGCTGCGCACGGTGACACCAGTAGAAAAAGAAGTCGTAGATCGCCGCACCGATCAACGGGGCCACCACCCACGATACCGGCGTCTGCCACCCCGCGCCGGTTGGCAGGGTAATCACCGGCGCAATGCCCAGTGCGGTCCATAGCGTGCGGAACCCGGCATAGGCGACGCCGCTGATCGCCAGCCAGATCGCCCAGAACAACAACCCCGGCAACCGGCCTCGCAGCGACTGGCGCTCGCGCGGCGCCAGCAGTTCGACGGCGGTCATGACCGAAAAGCCGAACGTCCACACGACCAGCGTCGGCTTCACGGTTTCCCACAGGACGGACAGGATAGGCATGGTACCATGCCTATCCACCCGCCCCTAACAAATGCTTGCCGTCAGGCGGTTCCCGCGCCCAGCGCCAGCAGTCGCGGATCGATGCCCAGCCGGTCGAACCCCGCCCGCCACCGCATCGGCGTCGGCACGTCGAACAGCAGGTCGCCATCCCCGCCGACGTTCATCCAGCCATGGCGCGACAACTCGCCCTCCAACTGCCCCGCCTCCCATCCGGCATAGCCCAGCGCCACGAGGAAGCGTGCCGGCCCGGTTCCGGCGGCGATCGCGCGCAGCACGTCGATCGATCCCGACAACGCCCATTTGCCGGCGACGTCGATCGTGTCCTGCCCGCCCCAACTGTCGTCGTGCAGCACGAAGCCGCGCCGCGTTTCCACCGGCCCGCCCAGATGGATCGGCGCATCGGGCGCATCGCCGGGCTCGATATCGAGCTGCTTGAGCAACGCATGCAGCCCCAGACCGTCGATCGTATCGCCGATGCCGACACCCATCGCCCCCTCGTCGTCATGGGTGCACATCGCCAGGACGGCACGGTCGAAACGGCGATCGCCGATACCCGGCATGGCAAGCAGGATTTCTCCGGCAAGGAATCGTGTCTGTTCCATAATGCGAACGACGCTAATCGCACCCGCGCAGTAGCGCCATGGTTGAAAAGGTCCGCATCCGCTCCCACGCTACCGGGACCGCGCGATCGGCGCGCCCGCATTGTGGAGACGAACATGACGATCAAGGTCGGCGACCGACTGCCCCCCGCCACGCTGGTCAAGGTCACGCCCGACGGGCCGGACCAGGTATCGACCGACGATTTCTTCGCCGGTCGCCGCGTGGCCCTGTTCTCGGTGCCGGGCGCCTTCACCCCCACCTGTTCGGCACGGCACCTGCCCGGCTTCGTCGAACAGGCACAGGCGTTCCATGACAAGGGCGTGGACGAGATCGCCTGCACCGCGGTCAACGACGCGTTCGTGCTCGGCGCCTGGGCCAAGGCCGGCGATGCTGCGGACAAGGTCACGATGCTGGCCGACGGCAATGCCGATTTCGCGAAGGCGCTGGGGCTCACGATGGATGGCTCCGCCTATGGCATGGGCACCCGGTCGCAGCGTTACGCGATGCTGGTCGACGACGGCACGGTCGAGGCGCTGCACGTCGAAGCACCGGGCGAGTTCAAGGTCAGTTCGGCGGAAAACCTGCTCGCCTCGCTTTGAGGTGGCCGGGTTGCAGCCGTCCGTAGCGGAACCGGCGGCGACCATTCGAGTTAGTCGGTAGTTACGCAACCATATCGAACGCGAAAGGGAACGTCATGACCAACACGACGACCGGCAAGGATGTCGCCAACGACGTCGCCGAAACTTCGGGCACGATCGCCGACAAGGCGTCGGCCACCTACGCATCGGCGAAGGAAAGCGTGACCGACGCGGCGGCCAGGTCGCGCGACGCGGTCAGCAGCGCCGCCAAATCGACCGCCGAGACGGTGAAGGCCCATCCGGGCGCCACCGCCGCGATCGTTGCCGGTGCCGCCGCCGCGATCGCCGGCGCGGCATTCGGCGCGTCGAAGCTGATCGAGAAGAAGCGCGAAGCGGACGCCACGCCGAAGGTTCCCCCCTCGGCGACCTGAGCTCCATACCAGCTACTCCGTTCGTACCGGGTAGCGATCGAGCCTGTCGGACGGGCGTATCGAAGGACCCTCGCCGCATGGTGCTTCGATACGGCGCCTCGACAGGCTCGGTTCCTGCCCGGCACGAACGGGGGGGTTCGTCCCGCCCCCCCTTGACCTGTCGCGGCGGAACGCCTTAGCCACAGTCGATGACGCAGGCTTCCCAGATCGTCGCCGAACTAGATCGGCTCTATACCTCTTCCGTGGCGCGGCTGCGCGCCGCACTCGACCGCTACCTCACTGATGGTACGCCCCCGCCCTCGTCGGCGCGGGTCGACGGGTCGTTCGCCTACCCCGAAATCCGCCTGACCTATCGCGGCGGCAGCGACCGGCCGATGCCGTCGCGCGCCTATGGCCGGCTGACCACACCGGGCGAATACCGGATCAGCGTGACCAAGCCGGCGATGTTCGCCGCCTATCTCACCGAACAGCTCGACCTGCTGATCGCCAACCATGACGTGATCGTCGAAGCGTCGCCGGGGCGGCAGGAAATCCCGTTCCCCTATGTCCTCGATGCCGGCCACGCGCTCAGCCTCGATGCGGTATCGGCGTCCGAACTGGCGCGGTACTTCCCGGCGACCGAACTGGCCCATATCGGCGACGAGATCGCCGACGGCCTGTGGATCGGCCATGACGACAGCCGCCCGCTGGCGTTGTTCGACGGGTTGCGCACCGATTTTTCGCTCGCCCGGCTGCGGCACTATACCGGCACCCCGCCCGAACATATCCAGCAATATGTGCTGTTCACCAACTATCACCGCTATGTGGACGAATTCGTCCGCTGGGCGGGCGAGCAGCTCAAGCCCGCCGCCGACGGCACGCCCAGCCGCTATACCGCATTGTCGGGTGCCGGCGGCGTGCTCGCGACCGCGGGCGACGATGCCGAGCGCATGGTCAGCGACAGCGCGTGGCGACGGCACCAGATGCCGGCCTATCACCTCGTCGCGCCCGACGGCACCGGCATCACCCTCGTCAATATCGGCGTCGGCCCGTCGAACGCAAAGACGATCTGCGACCATCTGGCGGTCATGCGGCCCGAGGCGTGGTTGATGATCGGCCATTGCGGCGGCCTGCGCCCCAGCCAGCGGATCGGCGACTATGTCCTCGCCCACGCCTATCTGCGCGACGACCATGTCCTCGACGACGTGCTGCCGCCCGAAATCCCCGTGCCCGCCATCGCCGAGGTACAGGTCGCGATGGCACGCGCGGCGGAGATCGTGTCGGGTCAGTCGGGCGACGAACTCAAGAAGCGGCTGCGCACCGGCACCATCGTCACCACCGACGACCGCAACTGGGAATTGCGCTTCAGCCGTTCGGCGCTGCGCTTCTCGCTCAGCCGCGCGGTCGGGATCGACATGGAATCGGCGACGATCGCCGCGCAGGGCTATCGCTTCCGCGTCCCCTATGGCACGTTGCTGTGCGTGTCGGACAAGCCGCTGCATGGCGAACTGAAGCTGCCGGGACAGGCCAACCGCTTCTACGAACGCGCGATCAACGAACATATGCGGATCGGCATCGAAGCCTGCGAACAGTTGCGACAGGAAGGCGCGCGCCTGCACAGTCGAAAGCTGCGCGCGTTCAACGAACCGCCGTTCCGGTAAGGCCGGGCGACCGGCACGGACATTCCGTTGAGCGGCAGGTAACTTTTCCACGCTATCGCGTTGTTCCGAAAGGAACGACGGCCGCATGTCCAGCCTGCCTACGAAGTTGGCCGCCGCCCTTCGGGAAGCGGCGATGACGCTAGTCAAGGCGCTGATCGCGATCGGCGTCTTCGGCGCGATCCTCTTCGGCTGGGGCTATGGCAAGGCGCGCGAGCAGCAGGCATTCACCAATTCGCTGCCGCTGCCCAACGAAGTCCGGCAGGACCAGTGCGCGATATGGTTCGTCGGCAGTTCGACGATGGCGCGCTGGACCAGCCTGCAGCAGGACATGCTGCCGTGGACGACGCACAACCGCGCGATCGGCGGCGCGACGCTGGCCGAACTGACGACCCGGTTCCTCAACGAACGCAACCCGCAGCCGCCGCGCGCGATCGTCTTCTACGCCGGAGAGAACGACCTGGCGTTCGGCGTTCCGGTGAAGGCGACCGCCGCCGCCTTTGCCGATTTCATGGCGTACAAGCGCAAGCGGCTGGGCACCACGCCGGTCTTCTTCGTCTCGGTCAAACCCTCGCCCACCCGCTGGGCGCTTGCCGACAGGCAGGCGGCGTTCGACGCCATCGTGCAGCAGATGGCCGTGCGCGATACCGACCTGACCTATGTCGACGTGCGCGACCGCTTTCTGGTCGATGGCCGCCCCGGCCCGTTCTACGAAGTCGACGGACTGCATCTGAACGACGCCGGCTATGCGATCTTCAGCACCGCGTTGCATCGCACCCTCGCCGCCGACCTGCCGGCATCGCTGGTCCGGCGTTGCCGGCGCCAGTCGATGGATAGCTGAGCCGCGATGGTACCGTCGCAGCGTCTGGCCGGGGTCGATGCGTGGCGCGCCGGGCTGATGCTGTTCGGCATCCTGCTGCACGCCCTGCCCGAACGGTCGCACGATCCGTTGTTCGCGGTGATCGGCTATGTCTCGACCCATGTCCGCATGGGGGCGTTCATGGTCGTCGCCGGCTATCTGTGCGGGTTCGTCGCGGGGCGGCGGCCGCGACGGCAGTGGCTGCGCGCACGGTTGCGGGTACTGACGATGCCATTGCTGACCGGTCTCGTCCTGACGGTCCCGACGCTGGTGGCGCTGCGCCTGCATTATGCGACGACCCTGCCGTCGATCGTCGGCCTGTGGCTCAACTGGTATCACCTCTGGTTCCTGCTGGCGCTCATCCTCTACCTGCCGATCGCCTGGGTGCTGGCGTTCGGCGACACCCATGCCCGGGTGACGGCATGGCTGACCGGGAACGCCCCTACCCCCTCCGCCCGGCAGGCACGCGTCATCGTCGCGATGCTGGTCGGATCGCTGGCGATGATGACGCTCGGCATCCGGCTGGCCGCCATCGTGCCGGGCGATGGCACGACGGTGCTCAGCACCCTGCCGCAGATGCTCGGCTACGCCCCGCTCTACGCCATCGGTATCCTGCTGGGACGGGACGAAGCGCTGACGGCGACCGTGCTCGGCCACTGGCCGACGCTGGCGATGATCGTCGCGGCGATGCTGTTCCTCGATTGCGGCACGGCATGGGCCAGCGGGTCCGCGCCCGGCGTCGGGTTCCCCCAGCTATCGCTGCTCGCCCGTGCGGTGCTGCCGGGCACCAGCGCGCTGCTGATCCTGCGCTCCGCCCTGTCGATCCGCCGGGTATCCCGCCCGCTGCGCAGGATTGCCGATGCGTCGCTGACGATCTATCTCGTCCATTTCCCGTTGGTGAAGCTGTTGCAGGCGCTGGCCGGCGACGTGCTCCGTCACGACTATCTGACCTTTGCGTTCGTCGTGTCGATCACCGCCATCCTGTCCTACGCGTTCCATACGCGGGTGGTGGTGCGTTCGCCGGTACTGCTGTGGCTGTTCAACGGTGCGCCGCGGCCCGCGCCGGGCACGGTACCGCGAACGGCGTGACGGATCAGACCTTGTAGCGATCGGTCGGCAGTTGCGCCTCGCTGGCCGCCGCGCTCTTGTGGAACAGCGCCTTGTCCTCCGGCCGGAACGCCCAGCGCCACAGGATCGCGAAATAGGTGGCGAGGATGATCGGAATGCCGAACAGCATCTCGGCCCATTCCAGTCGCCGGGGCAACTGCATGATCGCCGACCCGATCACTGTCGCCGCCACCACCGCCCACAGGAACGCCGGCCGGAAATCGCGCACGCTGTGGCCGAGCAGCTTCGACAGCAGCCCCGACTTGATGACCGATCCCAGCGCCACCGAAATGCACAGCGCCATCGCCGGCCCGACCGCGGCATAGTTCTGCGGCAGGCCCAGCGCGCGCATCAGCATGACCAGCGCGAAGCTGAGCACGACCTGGAACGCGAGCAACCCGATCGAGATCATCAGGTTGCGATGCCGGGCGACATAGACCAGTGCCGCCTCCGACACCGCGCCCTTCGCCGCCAGCACTTCGGCGACCAGCAGGAACGACAGCGCGCCCGCCCCGCTGACGAACTCGCGCCCGACCACCCCCATCACGCCCGACGCCGGGATGCTGCCGGCCAGCGCCAGCGCCGCCTGTGCGGTGATGATCCAGAAGCCGACCTGCCGCACCTGTCGCGCGACCGCACCCTTGTCGTCCGCCGCCAGGCTCTGGGTGATGACCGGTCCCAGCACCGGGTCGAAGCTGGTCTTGAGCTTCTGCGGCAGCGACGCGACCTGCTGCGCCATGTAATAGATGCCGACGATCGCCGGCCCGAACAACAGCCCGAGGATGAAGCGATCGACGTTGCGCGTGCCCCACTCGATCGCATCGGCCCCGGCCAGCGGCATGTTGCGCTTCACCAGCGCCAGCATCGGGCGCAGATGCGGCGACCAGCCATAGGGCAGGCCATAGCTGCGGACGAACGGCACGATCGACGCGACCAGCGCCGCCGCCATCGACAGGACGTAGCTCATGATGAGCCCGTCGCGCGTCGAATAATAGCTGAGGCCCCACGCCGCGATCGAGATCGTCCATGGCTCGACCACCGCGCGCGCCGTCACCGCCGCCTTCACATTCAGCCGGTAAGCCAATGCGGCCAGGCTGACGTCCGACCATGCGATCGCGAACACGATCAGCGGCAGCAATCGTTCGAACCCGATCACCCGGCTGTTGGGATACATGATCTGGGGAAAGACGAACAGCACCGCGCTGGCCGCGATCGACAGGATGAACGCCACCGCCAGCGCGTCCCACACCACATGGGCATGCGGCCGGTCGGTCGACGACAGCGCCTGCGCCAGCCCCCGCTTCAATCCCAGCGTCGCGACCAACGCCGCCAGTTCGACCACCAGCACCGCCAGCGCGAACCGCCCGACGATCTCGGGACCATAGATGCGCCCGGCGATGAACAGGAACGGCAGCCGCGCGACGAGCCGCAGGACAAAGCCGAACACGTTCGTCCGCCCACCCTTGGCCAGGGCAGCGATATCGTCGGTCGGCGGGGTCGGCGCGTCGGTCACGCGACGCGCGAAGGGTGGTTCATCGCGGCCTCTTACGCTAGGGCCGCGACGGACCATAGCCCCCTGTTGCGCTTTGGGCGCGGGGTGCGGCTTGGCGGCAACGGTGGCGGGGACTGGACCGGGCGGGCGCACGGTTCGTCGCGAAATGCGGGAGATGCGCTTCCGCCGGCATCGGGCATGTCGATCGCCACAGCGTCAGGACCGATCGCTGCCAGCCTGCCACCACCATCACCGCATCAATGCGCCGCGCCCCAGCTCGGCCCGGTGCCGATCTCCACGCCCAGCGGCACCGACAGCCGCACCACCGGTTCGGCGGCCGTTTCCATCACGTGCCGGATCACCGGCGTCGCCGCTTCCACCAGTCCCTCGGGCAGTTCGAACACCAGTTCGTCATGCACCTGCAACAGCATCCGCACCTCGTGCAGCCCCGCCTCGGCCAGTGCCGGCCCCATTCGCGCCATCGCCCGCTTGATGATGTCGGCGCTGGTCCCCTGGATCGGCGCGTTGATCGCGGCGCGCTCGGCGCCCTGGCGTTCATGCTGCACCTTCGACTGGATGCGCGGGAAATGCGTCTTGCGCCCGAACAGGGTCGTGGTGAACCCGGTCGTGCGCACGCTCTGCGTCGTTTCGGCGATATAGCGGTTGATGCCGGGAAAGCGGTCGAAATAGCGATCGATCATCGCCTGTGCCTCGTCCGCGCTCACGTCCAGCCGCCCGGCCAGCCCCCAGCGGCTGATACCGTACAGGATCGCGAAGTTGATCGTCTTGGCCCGCCCGCGGGTGTCGCGGTTGACCTCGCCGAACAGTTCCTGTGCGGTGATGCTGTGAATGTCGTCGCCGCGTTCGAACGCCTCGCGCAACTGCGGCACGTCGGCGATATGCGCCGCCAGCCGCAGCTCGATCTGCGAATAGTCGGCGGCGAGGATGACGTTGCCCGGCTCCGCCACGAACGCATCGCGGATCTGCCGGCCGACCTCGGTGCGGATCGGGATGTTCTGCAGGTTGGGATCGGTCGATGACAGTCGCCCGGTCTGCGCGCCGGTCAGGCTGTAGCTGGTATGCACCCGCCCGGTCGCCGGGTTGATCTGCGCCTGCAACGCATCGGTATAGGTGCTTTTCAGCTTCGATAGCTGCCGCCAGTCGAGCACCTTCGCCGCGATGACCGCGCCCGGGGAATCCCGGTCGGCGGCGATGCGTTCCAGTTCGTTGACGTCGGTCGAATAGACGCCCGACTTGCCCTTGCGCCCGCCCTTGATCCCCAGCGTGACGAACAGCACGTCGCCCAGTTGCTTCGGCGATCCGATGGTGAACTTCGTCCCCGCAAGGTCGTGGATCTCGGTCTCCAGCGCCGCGATCCGCGCGGAGAAATCCTCCGACAGCCTGGCCAGTACCGCCGCATCGACCTTGATCCCGGCCTGCTCCATGTCGGCGATGACGCGCACCAGCGGGCGGTCGACCATCTCATACACCCGGGTCGCCTGTTCGTACGGCAGCCGCGGCTTGAACCGCCGCCACAGCCGTAGCGTCACATCGGCATCCTCGGCGGCATAGCGGGTGGCGGTCTTCAGGTCGATCTCGCCGAAGCCGACCTGTTTCTTGCCCGTTCCCACCACGTCCTTGTACGCGATGCAGCTATGCTGGAGGTGGGTCGCCGCCAGTTCGTCCATGCCATGCCCGTGCAGCCCGGCGTCGAGCGCGAAGCTCATCACGATCGTGTCGTCATAGGGCGCGACATCGACGCCCGCGCGCGCCAGCACGATCATGTCGTATTTCAGGTTATGGCCGATCTTCAGGACATCCGGGTCCTCGAACAGCGGCTTCAGCGTCGCCAGCACCGCCTCGCGCGACAATTGTTCGGGCTTCTCGGCGAACATGTCGGTCCCGCCATGGCCGATGGGGATATAGCAGGCGAGGTTCGGGTGCAGCGCCATGCTGATCCCGACCAGCTCGGCGCGCGTCGCGTCCAGCCCCGTCGTCTCGGTATCGATCGCCACCCAGCCCTGGTGCCGCGCGACCTGGACCCAGCGGTCGAGCGCTTCCTGCGTCGCCACCGTCTCGTACGCGTCATGGTCGCACGCCGGCTCGTCGTCCTGCGCCACCGGCGCGCTCGGGCTTTCGACCGGCGCATCGGCGACCGTGCCCAGCTTGGTCAGCAGCGTGCGAAAGCCGTGATGCTCGAGGAACGCGCGCAGCGGCGCTTCCGGTATCCCCTGCAATTCCAGCGCGTCGAGCGGTTCGGGCAGGCCGCCGTCGCATTTCAGCGTCACCAGCACCTTCGACAGCCGCGCATTGCCGGCATGCTCGATCAGATTGTCGCGCAAGCGGCCCTTCTTCATGTCCGGCGCGGCGGCCAGCACCGCCTCCAGATCGCCATGCTCGTTGATGAGCTTCGCCGCCGTCTTCGGCCCGACGCCGGGGACGCCCGGCACATTGTCGACGCTGTCGCCCATCAGCGCCAGCACGTCGCCCAGCTTGTCCGGCGTCACGCCGAACTTCTCGACGACATGGTCCGGCCCCAGCGTCCGGTTGTTCATCGTGTCGAGCATGTCGACCGACGGATCGGTCATCAACTGCATCAGGTCCTTGTCGGAACTGACGATCGTCACCGCCCAGCCCTGTGCCAGCGCCGCCTGCGTATAGCAGGCGATGATGTCGTCGGCCTCCAGCCCTTCCTCCTCGATGCACGGCAGGCTGAACGCGCGCGTCGCATCGCGGATCATCGGGAACTGGGGAACGAGGTCCTCGGGCGGCGGCGGCCGGTGCGCCTTGTACTGGTCGTACAGCTCGTTGCGGAACGTCTTCGACGACTTGTCGAGGATCACCGCCATATGCGTCGGACCGTCCGCCTTGTGCAGCGCATCGGCCAGCTTCCACAGCATCGTCGTATAGCCATAGACCGCCCCCACCGGTTCGCCATGCCGGTTGGTGAGCGGCGGCAGCCGGTGATAGGCGCGAAAGATGTAGCCGGAGCCGTCGACGAGATAGAGATGGGGCATGGGAGGCGATATAGCGGGCGGCGGCGCGGGGTGCGAGGGGCTGGCGCGGACTCTTGACGCCAATCGTCATCCGGCGAAAACTGCGTGGCGGGGGGATACCGGACATGTCGAAATGGACTCTGCCGCTGGTTGCCGCGCTGCTCTCGATCGCACCTGCCGCCGCGAAGGAACTGAAGGTCGGCCAGCCCGCGCCGCCGATCGAACTGACGCTGGCCGACGGGACCACCACCACGCTCGCCGAGCATCGCGGCGAGGTGATCCTCGTCAATTTCTGGGCGACGTGGTGCGTGCCGTGCCGCGTCGAACTGCCGCTGCTCGACGCCTATTATCGCAAGGTGAGCCGGCACGGCGCCCGCGTGTTTGCTGTCACGACCGAGGGATCGGTGCCGATCTACAGGATGAAGGCGCTGTTCGCCGCGCTGGCGATCACCCCGGCCAAGGGGATCAGGGGCATCACGCGCAGCGTGCCGGCGGTGCCGACCAACTACATCATCGATCGCCGCGGGATCGTCCGGTACGCGAAGGCCGGGGCGATGGACCTCGACGATCTCAACCGCGAACTGATCCCGTTGCTGAACGAGCCGGTGCCGGCGAGCTGACCGCAGGATAGGCAACGGCCCCGGAATCGCTTCCGGGGCCGTTCTCTTGTCTATCACCCGCCGCGGCGAAGCCGCGTCGTCGGTCCTCGCCATGGCGAGGCCGGCCGGGCGAGCCTAATTCGGCTCGGCGCGGCTTACGCCGCAGCCTTCGCCCGGCTCGCCTTCTTGCGCTCGTGCGGGTCGAGGTGGCGCTTGCGCAGGCGGATGTTCTTCGGCGTCACCTCGACCATCTCGTCGTCGTCGATATACGCAATGGCCTGTTCCAACGTCATCTTCTTGGGCGGGGTCAGGCGGATCGCATCGTCCTTGCCGCCCGACGCGCGGAAGTTGGTGAGCTGCTTCGCCTTCATCGGATTGACCTCGAGGTCGTCCGTCTTGGCGTTCTCGCCGATAATCATGCCTTCATACAGCGCCTCGCCGTGACCGACGAACAGGATGCCGCGCTCCTCGAGCGGACCCAGCGCATAGCCCTGCGCCTCGCCGGCACCGTTCGAGATCAGCACGCCGTTCTTGCGCCCCTCGATCTGGCCCTTGTGCGGTCCGTATTTCTCGAACAGCCGGTTCATGATGCCGGTGCCGCGCGTGTCCGACAGGAATTCGCCGTGATAGCCGATCAGACCGCGCGACGGTGCCGAGAAGGTG